>JBBIOU010000009.1:0-92814 GCA_037443205.1 Flavobacteriales bacterium
CGTGCAGCAAGGAAATCACTCTTTGGGTCGCAATGCTGCGAGTAAATTATATGGAATGAAAATCAGCCTTGACTTCTTTTGTTACTTTTCTTTGTCAAGAAAGAAAAGTAATAGATACGTTATTACAGTACATTGATTGTTTTTATTTTACTTTCTTTTGTCTTAGAAACAAAAGAAAGTAACAAAGAAAAGTTCAAGACGCAAATAAGCTTCAGCGCACTCTAAAAACTTCTTAACGCAAATGCATTACATCTGCATTTGCTAAAGTTTTTATTCACGCCATGCACACGCCCGCATTTGCGTCAGGCTTACGCGCTTTAAAAACCTCTGTGTTACTCTGTGCTCTCTGTGGTTAAAAAAATTTTCTTTAAATTTGGCTAAACAGTTTAATGACGAGCAAAACATATATAACCAATTACTCTCCGTTTGGCGTCCTCCTACAAAACCGCAATTTTACGGGTGTGGGGTATAGGTTTGGGTATCAAGGTTCTGAAAAGACAGACGAGATTAGCGGCTCTAGAAATCACTACACTACATTTTTCAGGGAACTTGATGTTAGGTTAGGAAGAACGCCTAAAATGGATAAAAGAGCTTATGAATATCCTGACCTAAGCCCTTATTCTTATGCAGGAAATAATCCAATATTAGCAACCGACCCCGATGGAGAAAGGATAATTATTTACGGTGAACGGTATGGCTTTTTGGGAATGAGAAGAATGAAATATGAATATACTCCAGGAAGTGCTGCGTCACCAGGAGCAAATCAATTTGTCAAGGATGCGTTTAAAGCCATAGAATACACAAGAGGTGGGGACGAAAAGGGTATTATTGATGATTTGGTAGGAACAAAAACCAAAATAAAAGTAAAACAAGCCAAAACGGAACACAATGATTATTATAATCCTTTAACTAAAACAGTGAGATGGGATCCAAGGTCAGCCTTACAGATTTATGACAATGAAGGAAAGGTTACTGGACAACAAACACCAGCATTAGGGTTGTTCCACGAGTTTGGACACGCATTTAGGCATCTTTTTAAAAGAAAAGAGTTCAGAGAAGATAGCTATACACCAGACCCTGAATATGACACGAAAGAGGAGAGAAAAACAACGACCGACTATGAAAATCCAGCAGCAAGAAAATTAGGAGAAACAGAAAGGTTTAATCATAGGGGTTGGCCATACAAAAGCGATTCCCCTAATTCTACCCAGCCTGATGGATGGGACACAAGACCGCCAACAGAAGAAGAAAAGCAAAAGGTGAGGATATAGCTATGCGGAATATTTTAATGTTACTATTATTATCGTTTTTAGGAGTAGTAAAGGGACAAGAACAGGATTATATGTTTAGCAAAAAGGATTTTATAAATGAAAAGGTATATTATAAAAAGAGTGCTATACCTTGTTTCATAAAGCAAAAAATTAAACAGGCAAACAGTGGTAAAATAAGGTTGGCAAATCCGGGTAAAAAATATCGCTCAACTGATGTTGTCAATAATCCTTTGTTACCAAGCCGTAGGTTGATTTTTTTTATCAAAACAGATAAACTCAATGTGCTTTACTATGAACACGGGGGGAGAGGGAAGCACGAACACTGTATAGTGTTAGTAAAGGACAGTATTAGCGGTAAATTTAATTATCCTGTAAGTCTTGTAATAAAGCAGGGGATATTATCGCCCGAAGAACTAAAAAAACATTTAATTGAAGGTCGGTATTCTGAATTGAAAAACCATAGTTGTAAATTTTAAAAAAATAAGTCGGGGCTTTTCTTTTTCGCCTTTCCTGCCCCTTTAATCCAAAAAAGTTTTCCATAATTAGGATTTTGCTCTTAAACCCCTCCACCTTCCACCCAGCATAGCAGAACAGGCGATTTTTTGCCCCGATAGCTATCGGGCTTATTTGTCAAGTTGGTAATTTGTTATATAACCCGGCCTATTTTCATGGAATGTAATTTACGAAGCGGAATGCGTGAAACAAGAAAGAAAGGTAATATTGTTTACAACATTTGCTAAAGTTTTTATTCACGCTATGCGCACGCCCGCATTTGCGTCAGGCTTACGCGCTTTTAACCCAAATTCAGCATTGGGTATTTTATTTCAAATTTTCCGTCAGAGGCGGACTGAGTGTGTTGAGTGTCGTGTGGGATTTGGGTTATCCGCCATCAGGCGAACATTACGCATACTAATGCGTAATGTGGGATAAATTGATATCTGTTAGTCGGGGGTCAATTATAGCATTCGTTAATCAGATATTTTATGTTATTTTGTTTGATTAATAAGCCAAACTCCAAGTATAATAATGCCAATAAAAAAATATTTACTGTAATGTATAGGCTCGTTAAATATTAATCCCCAAAAAATTGCTGTGATGGGGATGAGGTAGGTTACCGAAGAAGCACGCATAGCACCAATCATGCTTACTAAATAATTAAATAATATTACGGCTAAGGCCGTACCTGCGATGGCAAGGATGCATATATACCCAAATGAAACAATGCCCGAAGGGTTCAGGGCAAGGGTTTTTGTAAACGAGGTGCTGTATAAAACCACAATACCCGGTATGCCAATAAACAAAAAGGCTACAGACGTAATGGCAACAGCATTTATGTTTTTTAGATATTGCCTTATGATATTGACACTAATCGCGTAACATACTGTAGCCAATAATACTAAAGCAGCATAAGGAAGGTTGCCTTGTAAGTTTTTTTCGCCAGCTAGCATTAAACCGGCAGCGCCTGTAAATCCAAGTAGCAAGCCAATATAATTTTTTTTTGAAACCGGCTCTTTATAAATACCTGCCGCTATTAATACTGCAAACAGGGGGGTGGCAGAGTTGAGCATGCCGGCTAATGAAGTGCTGATTTTGGTTTCGGCAATTGTAAATAGATAGGCCGGAATACCATTACCAAATAATCCTACGCAAAATACAGGTAAAAACTTGTTTATAGGGATTTTTTTTAGGTGATAAACTGCAAAGGGTAGCAACACAACAAAGGCTATGGATATTCTTAACGTGGCTACTTCCAGGGCGCTGAAAACCTTGTTACCTGCCCCATCTTTCATGCCTAAATTCATTAAAATAAACGAACTGCCCCAAGTAAATGCCAGTAGCGCTAAGATTAAATAAGGCAATATTTTGGCTGTTGGCTTTGCAATTTTTAACAAGAATAAGCTGCAAAAATATTTTATTCTGTAAATCATTTCTAAGTAAATTTGTATCGCATTAATTTTTAAACATTGTTAATATAACTGAACTATGAAAAAATGGAATTATATAAATATTTATTTATGTATCTTTTTCTTTGCCGTATCGTGTACTGATCATAGCAGCAAACATAACGCGGAGGTGGTTAACATAAATAAGAATGTAAAGCCCAATTTTATGGCAAACATTGAGGTAAGCGGTATGGTTTGCGAAGTAAATTGTGTATCGGCTGTTAATCAAGCACTCATGAGTTTAGAAGGAGTTGCTTCGGTAGAAATTGATTTTGACAGTGAAAAAGATACCAATAACGTACAGGTAAAATTTGATAATACTCTTGTAACAGCAGACAAGTTGAAAGAAACCATTGAAAGCCTTAATAACCATCAATATAAAGTAGAAAAATATCAGGAAAAGGCAATGGAAGATAATACCGAAGTTAAACAGGACAAGGAAGTACAGGCAGACTTGCCTGACAAGAAAAAAGAAAAAACATTCGAAATCAGAGAAAATTTTACCATGCCTAATCTTTTTAATGTAATTATTTCATACTTATAAATTACAAAAATTTTTTCACTTCTTCAAGCAGTTTAATTTCGTAGGTAAATTTATGGCTGTGCTTTATTTGCTGCGGGTTAAAAAACACCTGATCAATATTTAGTTTTTTTGAACCTAACATATCCGATTCTATATCATCGCCTATCATTATACATTCCGTATTTTTTGATTGTGTTTGGTTTAAGGCATAATGAAAAATTTTTTCGTGGGGTTTTCTTACTCCTGCTCTTTCTGAAGTAATAACAGCATCAAAAAAATGATGGAGGTTGCAAGATTTTAATTTGGTGTATTGTACTTCATCAAAGCCATTGGTTATAATTGCCAGTTTGTAAGCCTTGTTTTTTAAATAATTTAGTGTTTCTAAACTGCCGGGCAGCAGATTGGTTTTTACCGGGCTTAAACGAATATAGTCATCGGCTAAATTGCCGGCAATACCCGAAGGATTGATGTTCAATGCTGTTAAAGTATCAATAAACCTGCCGGTACGAAGTTCCTCTTTAGTAATTTTATTGTTGCGGTATAAATTCCAGTAATGTTGATTTATAGCTTTGTATTTAGTAATAAATGAGTTAAATTCTATATCGTATTGTTGTAATTTATAGGTACAAAAAATTTCGTGTAATGCTTCTGCAGAATTTTTTTCAAAATCCCAAAGGGTGTGGTCTAAATCAAAAAATATGGTTTTGTATGCTTTCAAGTTATATAGATTAAAATACAGTATTTAAAAACGACATAATGGAATCATTAAAAAGAGTAAGTATAAAAGCCCATGCTACAACAGATAAATATATAGCGCTCAAAGTTTTTATATGATTATTAAAAAACCTTGAAGCCAAAACACTGCCGATGGGAATGCTGATGATGCAGGGTGTAACAATGGCAATGCCTGCTAAACCAAATTTATTTTTAATTTTTACAACCTTTCTTTTAAAAGGTGTAATTTTTCTTTTTAATTTAATTGGTTTTCCCAGAGCAACTTTTTTTGCGCGGTTTATACTTTTTATGCGTTCTATCCAATTGCCAATAAGAGTGCCCAAAAAATAAAAAAACGTTACACCGCTTATACCACCCGCACATAACAAAAGAATGGTTTCCCAAAAATTAAAGCCAAGTTTTAGCGACAGGGTAGGGGCAAATAAAAATTTTGTTGATGCCAATAGGAGAACCGATATGATTTTAGGCCACATATATTATATTTTAGCACCATAAGCTAAATCTCCTGCATCGCCCAAACCGGGCACAATATATGCCTGCGCAGTAAGTTCTTCGTCAATGGCACCCACCCAAATGCTGGTATTAGCCGGCATATTTCTTTTAATATAATTAATGCCTTCGGTGCTGGCAATTACCGAAACAATATGGGTGTGTTTAGGTATACCTCTGTTCAGCATGGCTCTATAAGCTAAAACCATCGAACTACCTGTTGCCAGCATAGGGTCAGTAAGTATCAGGGTTTTGTTCTGAATTGTAGGAGAAGAGAGATACTCAATTTCTATTTCGAACGTGTCATTTTTGTTGTGTTTTCTGTATGCTGATATAAATGCATTTTCAGCCCGGTCAAAAAAATTTAGCATACCCTGATGCAAAGGTAATCCGGCTCTGAGGATAGTTGCCAATACAGGTTGTTCGCTTATTATTTTTCCGGAAGCTATACCCAGGGGAGTTTCTGTTTCGATGGCTGTAAATTCTAATTGTTTGCTTATTTCATAGGCAATTATTTCTCCGATTCGCTCTACGTTTCTCCTGAAACGCATACTGTCTTTTTGTATGTTTATGTCTCTTAGTTCATTTATAAAAACTGAAACCAATGAGTTTTGATTGGCAAAATTATGAACAGGAATCATTGCAATTTATTTCGGCATGAAGATAACCTGAATTTAGTAATCTGCCAAATGATGTTTATTTTTTGACTGAATTAAGATTGTTCTTTGTTATGGAATTAATAAACACAAAATTGTCATCAGCCATCGAATTTTTCGTAGGCTGATGCAAGTGAGTATGTATGCGGGTAGCATTTGGGTTAATACACCCCCTCCATCTTCTCCAAAGGGAGAGAGCAATACACCCGGCTTGCCGCGAAAAAAGTCTAATGATTTTTTGGGGATATACTAAAGCAATTTAGATATTAACCCATATTAGTTATATGTCTGAAGAAGAGTTTAATAAATTTGGGATTAATAAAATAGTTGGCTAACTCATTACTAAGTTGCTTGAGCTGAAATAAGATTTAACTTTATCGCGCAGATTGTAGTTTGAGGCCATTACTTCGCCATAGGCACCGGCACTGCGAATAGCTAAAATATCACCGCGCATTGTTTTAGGCAATTCTATTCGTTTACCAAAATAATCGCTGCTTTCGCAAACAGGCCCTACCACATCATAATTATCCAAATGATTTTCGCCACGGTGTAAGGCGCTTAAATTTTGTATCTTGTGATACGATTGGTATAATGCAGGCCGTATAAGTTCTGTCATACCTGCATCACAAATAGCAAAATTAGTGTTTAGGCCTTTTTTAACATAGAGCACTCGGGTTATTAAATTTCCGCATTGAGCCACTACCGATCTTCCGAGTTCAAAATGTACTTGTTGTGTAGGTTGCAGTTCTAAAAATTTATTAAACAGTTTAAAGTATTCACTAAATTCGGCTATGGGTTTTTCATCGGGTTGATGGTAATCTATTCCCAAACCACCGCCTACATTAATTATTTTTAGTTCAATGCCACGTTGGTTAAACCATCTTTGCATTTCGTTTACTCGGTTACACAAGGTTTTAAATGAACTTAAATCGGTAATTTGCGAGCCTATATGAAAATGCAGTCCGGCAAGATGTATATATTTAAGATTAATTAATGTGTCGCATACGGCAGGCAGTTGAGAAATACTGATACCAAATTTATTTTCTTCCAATCCGGTAGTAATGTACTTATGTGTATTGGCATTTACGTTAGGGTTTATCCTTAGTGCAATAGTGGCAACTTTATTAAGTTTACTTGCTAATTGATTGATTATTTCAATTTCTTCGAGTGATTCGCAATTAAAGCAAAAAATATTATTTTCTAATGCATAGTTGATTTCATCATCATTTTTGCCAACACCTGCAAATACTATTTGCTGTGCTTCAAAATTATTTTGCAGTGCAAATTTAACTTCGTTGCCGCTTACGCAGTCAGCCCCAAAACCGGCTGCACAAATGGGTTTTATTATTTCTATATTACAATTAGCTTTTAAAGCATAGTGTATATGAAAGTTATATTTACCGGCTTCGGTTTTAATGGTATCAATGGTTTTTTTAAGCAGCGCCATATCATACCAATAAAAGGGAGTTGGGAATTGTATTAATTGTTGGTAAGTATGTTTATCAAGCATGGGTTAGTTGTGATGAGAATAATCCTTCGTTGAGCGCATTGAGTGCTTCTTCTTTGTGTTTGGCAGCTACCAATACGGTAATGTTATTTTTACTTCCACCGTACGAAACCATTCTTACCGGAATGTTTACCAGGCTTTGAAAAATTTTAGCGGCATATCCGGGTTTGTCTTGTAGCAAATCGCCTACAATACAAATAATGGTTTGGTTTTTTTCTACTTCAACGGATGCGTATTTTTTTAAATCTTCAATAATTTCGTTGAGGTGTTTATCGTTATCAATGGTAACCGATACGGCTACTTCGGAAGTGGTAATAACATCAATGGGGGTTTTATATTGCTCAAACACTTCGAATACACTGCGTAAAAATCCATAGGCCATAAGCATGCGGCTTGATTTGATTTTTATGGCAATGATATTGTCTTTAGCTGCAATAGCCGTAATAGAGTTACCGTTAGATTTTTCGGATATGAGTGTGCCGGGGGCATCGGGTTGCATTGTATTTTTTAATCTCACAGGAATACCTTTGCTGCGGGCGGGGTTGATGGTGCTGGGGTGTAAAATTTTAGCTCCAAAGTAGGCTAATTCAGCGGCTTCATCAAAAGAAAGTTCGCGAACAGGAAAGGTATTTTTTACAATGCGCGGGTCATTGTTGTGCATACCGTCTATATCGGTCCATATTTGCACTTCGGGGCTGTTTATGGCAGCACCACAAAGGGAAGCTGTGTAGTCGCTGCCGCCTCTTTTTAAATTGTCTATTTCGCCCATGGGATTACGGCAAATAAATCCTTGTGTAATCAGGTAATCGGCATCCCGGTGTTTGTTAATCAGTTCGTTTAATTTTTCTTCAATGTATTTCATTACCGGTTCTCCGTCTTCGTCTATACGCATAAAGTCGAGCGCATTTAATAACACGGTATTTTTACCTTGTTCGAGCATAAAAAGGTAGAACAATTGTGTAGAAATAAGTTCGCCTTGTGCCAGGATTTCTTTGTATTGTTTTAGGCCAAAACCTTTTTCGGCAATGTTGCTTATAAAGTCAAAGTGTGAGTTGATTATTTTTTGTGCCTGGTTGTATTTTTCGGATGTATTGTATAGCTCGCTGATAAATGGCTCATAACTTTGCCGAAGTTCGTTGCACAGCGTAATAGCTTGTTGTTTTTTTCCTTCGTTATAGTTCCAGGCTATATCAACCAACTTATTGGTAGTACCGGCAACGGCTGATAGCACAACCAAAGGTTTGTGTTCATTGGCGATAATATCGGCAACTTGTTTCATGCGCAGAGGATTACCCACAGAGGTACCTCCAAACTTTAATACTTTCATAATGATAATAAATAATTATGTTGAAATTAAATAGCTAAACTGTGGCTTTGCGGTTTCTTTATTAAATTTAGTTTTTCGAGTTCAGCTTTTAATAATTTGAGGTGTATTTCATTTTCCATGGGAAGCATGGGCATGCGAAAATTATTTTTTATTAATCCCATCATGTGCAAGGTTGTTTTAACCGGAATAGGATTGCTTTCCACAAAATTCAGATTCATCAGATTTAAAAGTTCGTAATGAATTTTTCGTGCTAAGGTAAAATCACCGGCCAGGGCAGCGTTTATCATTCTGCTGAATTGCAAAGGTACCTGATTACTTACAACAGAAATACAACCGTCTCCTCCTGCAGCTAAAACGGCAAGTGTTAGCGCATCATCACCCGAAAATACTTTAAAATCTTCCGGGCGTTGATCAATAATTTCCATGATTTGATTGATGTTGCCCGATGCTTCTTTAATTCCGATGATATTTTCTATTTCGTTAGCTAAGCGCAGTGTTAAAGAAGCTTTCATATTGTAGCCTGTACGTCCGGGTACATTGTAAAGAATAATAGGCAGTTCGGTGCTGTCGGCAATGGCTTTGTAGTGTTTAAATATGCCTTCTTCGGTAGGTTTATTGTAATAGGGGTTTAATATCAATAAGGCATCAGCACCTTCGCGTTTAGCAACATAACTGTGTCTGATGGCACGAGCGGTAACATTACTGCCTGCTCCAACAATAACCGGAATTTCACCATTGATATGTTGCACGGTAAATCGTATCAGGGCAGCATATTCTTCTTCTGATAAGGCTGCGCTTTCTCCGGTAGTACCGGCAACCACTATTCCGCTTGTGCCATTTTTTAATTGTATGTCGAGCAAGGCTTTATAGGATTCGTAGTCTATTGCACCATTGTTGTCGAAAGGAGTAACAATTGCTGTTATTGAGCCTTTGAGATAGCGGAGTGAGTTCATTTTATATAATTTTGCAACAAAATTAAGTTAAGATTTGGATTTTAATAATATATGGATTATTTTTACACTAAGATTTAACTTCAAGTTATAAAATTTAACATGACTACTATACCCGAAATTGTCGAAGATATAATTCGTAAATCACCGTTTTTGGAAGAGGCGTTGTCGGAGGGTTTGATAAATGTGTCATCATTAGCCCGTAAGATACGACCTGAGGTATCTGAAAGATTGAAAAAAGAAGTGAAAGACGGAGCAATTATTATGGCCATAAACAGAATGGCGCCCAGCAATTATTATAAAATTAATATCCGCATTCAAAATTTTATGCATTCGTTGGGCGATGTAATTGTACGTTCTAATTTAAGCGATTTTACCTTTGAAAATTCCGATACACTTATTCATCATCAGGCAGAATTATTAAAGCATATTGCTAATAAAAAAGAATTATTTTGTACTTTTTCGCAAGGGGTATATGAAACTACCATTATTTTGAGTAATACGCTTGTTGACTTTGTAAAGAAAGAATTTAAAAACGAAAATCTACTTTCAGAAAGTGATGATTTAGCATCTATTACCATGAAATTGCCGGTAGAAAACACCGAAATTTCGGGTATTTATTATTATATTTTAAAGCGTATTGCCTGGGAAGGCATAAACATCAGCGAAGTTATTTCTACCAGCAATGAATTTACCATCGTAGTAAGAAACAGAGATATAGACCGCACCTTTTCTATTTTGATGAGTTTAAAAAAGATGTAATCGTAAGAGTGTTTAATAAGCGATTAGTTTTCTGCTAAATTACCCGAACATTTTTTTGTATTCGTTTATCAAAACAGTTCTATTATATTTGTTTGCAAAATATTGCTTTGCCTGATTACTGATTTGCATATACTCATTGTGGTTTAAGCGCGACAGTCTGTCAATTATTTCAATAAATTCTTGCTGATTATTTAAATCAATATCGTATCCTGCACCATGTTGTTGCAGATTTTTCCATGGGGTATTTGTGCTTAAAATCACAGGTATTCCCAGCGATAATGATTCTGCAATGATGTGTCCGTAATTTTCGCCACGGGTGGGCATAAATAAAAAATCATGTTCGCACAATATATCCATAATCCGGTTGGGTTCTATACTTCCATGATAATGTACTTTGATATGAGCAGGCATAGAGTTTATTTGTTTTATACATTCGTTCCAATAGGCTTCATCATATATCGGTCCGTAAAGATTATATTCAATATTGGTTTTACAATTTTTTAAGATTGATAATGCATATAACTGATTTTTTTCGGGTGCTATGCGTGCAATACAAATTAATTTTAATTTATCGGATTGTTTGATGCTCTTTTGAGTTGATTTTATGACAGGCGGAAAATTATCGGCAACAACAATATTTTGGTAATGTTTTATATTTTTCTCTATTTGTTTTTTTTCTGTTTCATTGGTAGCATGAAAAACAATGTTTTTATATAAACCCGAAACATTGGCCCAGGTTAAAAATATTTTTTTCTTAAAGTATTTTACCTGAATAGCACTTGGAGCCAACATGCCTCTGCTTGCTGCAATTATTTTTGAATTGGGCAAATATTTTTTGGCAGCTTTAACAGGGTATATGGAAAACCATTTGGAATAGATGCCGTTAATATATACAGCGTCATAAACATTTTGTTGCATAATGTTTTGATAAGTTTTCCATTTCAGGTTATCCGGCCCGGCATAATAAGCTTTAAATCCGTTTTGTTGTATCCATGTGTTGGCAGGTAAAGGGTAAGGATTATTTTCGGTATAATCGGTATTGCGGGTAAACACATAAAAATCGTATTCATCAGTCAATGCCTCAATCATGTTTGCACACGAGCGCACAGGTCCGCCTGCTTTATAGCCGGGTAAAAACCAGTCAATAAATATAAGTATTTTGCGTTTATTGTTCAATGTTGTGTTGTGTTAACCAGTTTTCTAAAACAATTAAGCCCCAAATTCTTGACCAGTTAATTTTTTTATTACCCGCAAGGTATTGACGCCAAAGGCCGGTAATTTCGTTTGAGTCAACAAAAGTTCTTTGAGATAACGCTGAAATTTTTTGATTACAAAAATTCATTAGTTCGTTTCTCATCCATTTTTCCCAGGGCAAAGTAAAGCCCATTTTTTCTCTGTTAATTATTTCGTTTGGCATAAAGTCTCCAAGGCTTTCGGTTAATAATTTTTTATTGGTTTTTCCTGTTTTATACTCATCGGGTAGAGCAAGTACATATTCAACCAATAAGTAATCTAAAAAAGGTACTCTCACTTCAAGTGCATGAGCCATGCTCATTTGGTCGGTATCTCTGAGTAATACATTTTGCATGTAGGTGCTTATTTCGCATATACTTGTTTGGGCAATATCCTGTAGTTTTGAACCCGGTGTGCCTTGTTCCAGCAATTGCGAAACAATTTTTTTAACGCGGTTAGGTGGTGTTTTTTTGTATTTCAGAATTTGGCAAATAGTAGAGTCTGTAAATATTTTACGACTAAGCGGATATATATCAGAGATGCGGAAATATTCCGCACATAAAAATTCGGATAGTTTATCGGCTTTAATGGAGGGGTTAATGGTTTTATAAATATGGGAAGTGATTTTTCTTAATGAGTATGGAAAATATTGCAACCATTGCAGAGATTGTAAATTTTTCATACGGTTGAAGACAGGATAACCGGCAAACAATTCATCACCACCTAAACCTGATAGAGCCATTGAAATACCTGCATCTTTAACAGCTTTTGAAACCAGATAGGTATTAGGGCCATCTGCCGAGGGAAAATCCATGGCTTTCAGGGTATAGGGTAAGAGATTGAGTAAATCGTTGGGATTTAATAATATTTCATGGTGTGCGGTTTTATATTTTTGGGCTACTAGTTTGGCATAATGCGCTTCGCTAAAATCAGATTCATGAAAAATAACACTGAATGTTGATACCTGCGATGATGAAGCTTGCGACATGAGTGCTACAATGGCGGTAGAATCAATCCCTCCCGATAAAAAAGCGCCAAAAGACACATCAGATACCAGTCTTCTCTCAACGGCTTTGTACAATAATTCATATACATTTTTTTTAGCTTGATTATAGTCGTGGTTGTGAGCTTGTGAATGATAATTTTCAGCGATGTTCCAATAGCAATATATTTTTGTTTCAGTATCACTGATGATCATGTTGTGTCCGGGCATCAACATAAATACATCTTTTATGATGGTTTCCGGGGCGTGAATGGTTTGATAGCTGAAATAATCAAACAGTGCGTTTGTATTTAGTTTTCGGGGTACTAAACCTGATGCCAGCAAGGCTCTTATTTCTGATGAGAAAATTACATTGCGGTCGTTTTTATAATAATAAAGCGGTTTAATCCCCAGTCGGTCTCTGGAGATAAAGAGTTCTTTACGGTTGTTATCCCAAAGTGCAAATGCCCACATACCGTTAAAATGATTTACGCAATCATAGCCCCATTTATGATAAGCAGCAAGTATAACTTCGGTATCAGATTTTGTTTTAAAGGGATAATCTTTTAGTTGTGCTTTTAAGTCGTTATAATTATATAATTCACCATTATATACAATGGTGTATTGATTGTTTAAACCAATCATCGGTTGGTTGCTTTCGGGACTAAGGTCAATGATAGAGAGTCTTCTGTGTCCTAAAATTAAATTATCGCAAAGAGCAATTCCTGTAGCATCCGGGCCTCTGTGTGCCAAGGCATCGTTCATCTTTTTAATGATATCGTTTGCTGAACCAGTTAAGTTTTCTAAACCGAATATGCCATTTATACCGCACATTTATTTTACTATACGTACTTTTTTTAGATTAAGCTGATTCATAGCATTTATTTCTAATCCATCTACATAGTGCTGAACAAATTTTATGGCTTCATCATAAAACAAAGGTACAACCGGTGCATCTTCAAGCAATAATTCTTCCATTTTATGATATAGAAGGTATCTTTTATCTTCTTCTTTTTCCTTAAGCGCTTCTTCAAAATAAGCATCGTAAAGCGGGTTTTTATAATGTGTATAATTGGGGCCATTGGGCGAAAAATTTTTGGAATAAAATAATTGTAAAAAATTAATTGCATCAGGATAATCGGCTGTCCATGATTTGCGGAAAAAATTTGCAGCGTATGAAGAAACCATTTGTTTTTGTACGGAAGGTACTACCACTTCAATTTTACATTTAAGTCCTATTTCATCAATGTTTTGTTTCAGATATTCGCAAAGGTTTTTATATTCGGTAGTAGTTACCAATGTGATTTCGGGTAAATCCTCTTTTTTCAATCCGGTTTCAAATATCAAGGTTTTGGCTTTTTCGATATTATAGCTGAAACCTTCTACACGTGTATATTTAAATCCGGGCATACCTACCGGTATAAATCCATATTCGGCAGGTTCGCCAATACCGTTGCGAAGCAGATTAACCAGTTCCCTGCGGTTAATAGAGTAGTTAATAGCTCTGCGGATGAGTTTATTTTTTAAAGGACTGTTTTGAACTATTTCTTTTTCTTCGTCTATCAATATACCTAAATAATCGGTTTTTAGCCAAGGTGTACGTAATAAGCGTATTTGCTCTTTGTAGTTGCTTTTTAAAGTGCCGTCATTGTTTAACAGCATGTCCCGGTAGCTGTCATCAAGGCCCGACATAAATTCAAATTTACCTTTTAAAAATTCTTTGTATTCCATGTGCTTATCGCGGATAAATGATATAGATATGGCATCAATATAGGGTAGGGAATTACCGGTATTATCTTTTTCAAAATAATTTTCATTTTTTACCATTATCAGTTTTACGTCTTTTTTCCAGGTTTTGAATTTAAAAGGTCCGGTGCCTACAGGATTAGAGCTAAAATCGCTTCCGTAATAATCAGCTATCTCAATAGGAATAACGTAGCAAAAGGGTAAGCTTAATTGTTCTAAAAATTGATGTTGTGGTTGTTTTAAATAAATTTTCAGGATAGTATCGTTTATAGCCACAAAACCTTTATTTTTTGATCGGGGCGAGTAATCTACATTTTGAAAAATATAGCTGCCTGGTGAGGCTATCTCGGGGTCGGTAATACGGAAAAAACTATTTACAAAATCCTGCGCAGTTACTTTGCGTCCTTTACCTGATTCGAAAATCTTATGATCGTGAAAATACACATCGTTTCTCAGATAAAAGGTATATTCTGTTTGATCATTATTTATTTCCCAATGCTTTGCTATACAAGGCACTACATTTAATTGTTCGTCAAACTGTACCAGACCGTTATACAGTTGGCTCATCGCCCAGCAATCTTCAAAACGCGTGGCATAGGCCGGATCTAAAAATGAGATTCCTGCCGATTCGTTATATCTGAATACTTTTTTACCTTCAGTATTTATTTTTTGCTCATTTACACGATTGCATGCAAATACACTCGCAATTATAAAGTATAAAATGGTTCTTCTCATTCCCGATAAATTTCAGCGCATAAATTTCAATACTTTAACTTTATTTAATACTTACATTAGTTATTAGTTTATCAAGAAAGTTACCAACATTTAAGGCTTTACTGTTGAAAAACAATTTACTGATTTGTTACAAGGTAATATTTTTATAAAAAAATTAACGTATGAGCACTTTTAAAGAAGATACCATTTCGGTTAATGTAAAAAAGAAAAATTTAAGCCTGCTTTTCGACTTTTGTTTAGAAAACAAAATTGAATTTATAGTAACTCCGGCAAAAGGCAATGAAGAGTTTACGGTAGGTTTTTTATTAAATGATGCAAGGTCGGCCATCCTATTGGGAATGGCTTTTAAAGAACTTAAGTTAGAGCCTAATGGTTTAGAGACTTTTATAACACTTACAGCCCTAAAAAATTCTAAAAAAAATAACGAAAATACTACTAAAGAATCAGCCGGGGGTAAGGTAAAAACTCAACCCCTATCCGAATCTGAACCATTAATCAATACAGCCAACCTGACATTTGAGTTAGAAAATAATTAACGAGTTAAATATTTTACATTATTTACACGTTTTTCGTCAGCCGTTTATTATTTTTAAAATAAAACTTAAATAGTTGTTCTTTTTTTAATCATATTTGTTCTAAATATATATTATGAAAAAACATATACTTATTTGTTTAAGCATACTAATTTTTCATTTTGTTAGTTATGCTCAGGTATATTTAATGAATAACACAGCGGTAACAACCTGTTCGGGAATATTCTATGACGCAGGCGGTTCAAGTATGGGGTATCAGAATAATGAAAATTTTATAAAAACCTTTACACCGGCTACAGCAGGTCATAAAATAAGAGTTGATTTTACATCATTTGCCATCGAAGCGGGGTATGATTTTTTAACTATATATGATGGGCCTGATAATACCTATCCGGTGATAGGGGTATTTACCGGCAATAATTCACCGGGTACCGTTATTTCAACGTCAGCCAACGGAGAACTTACGTTTGAGTTTACTTCGGATTTCTCTATAACTGAACCGGGCTGGTCGGCAAACATAAGTTGTGTTTTACCTCCTCCGCCTCCGGCAAATGACGATGTGTGTTCTGCATTTTCTTTGCCGGTAGGACCAACGGCAACCTTTAATTATACAACCCATACGTTAATAGGTTCAACAAACAGCGGAAGTGATATTGTTACTTGCGATGCTAATATACCTTACCCTAACGATGTATGGTTTAGTTTTACGGTTCCGGCCAATGGTAATATAGAAATCAGAACCCAGGATGTAAATTTTACTGATGGAGCTATCTCATTATATACGGGTGCAAATTGTAGCACACTAACAGAATTAATTTGTTCAGGCAACGGTGCCGGTAGTACTGATAATATGGGTAGAATTGTGTATATGGGATTAACTCCCGGTAGTACGGCCTATGTCAGGGTATGGAAAAACGGTCCCGGTTCGGGTAATTTTTTAATAGCTTTGGCAGAATTTGTTCCTTATATAAATGTAAATTTTCCAAACGGAGGTGAAAAACTGGTTGTTAATGAAGCCTATTTTTTACAATGGACATCAGAAGGTATAAATTATGTTGACATTGATTATTCCACCGATAACGGGTCTACCTGGAACAATATAGTTACCAATCATTACAACCTAACTCAAAATTATATTTGGACAGTGCCTGTATTACCTTCGTCACAATGTTTAATCAGAATAAGCGAAACAGGTAATCCGGCCACCAACGATGTGAGCGATGCTGTTTTTGAAATTGTTTATCCGTACTTTGAACTTATTACTCCCAATGGAGGTGAAATATTCACTGTCAATCAAAATGCCACTTTAGAATGGCTTACCTATGGCGATATATCATACATAGACAGCATAGAGATATCGTTGGATGGAGGTAATACGTGGTCAGTAATGATGAGTAACTTTATAAATATGGATTATGTTACCGTTACTATGCCTGCTACACCCTCTACAAATTGTTTGTTTCGTATAAGTGGTAATTCAACTTATGGGCCTGCATCAACCACCTCGGCCGCTACTTTTTCAATAATCAACACTACACCAAATATCAGTTTACACACACCCGTTAAAGATGGAGAATATCACGCATCCGAAGGTGTACTTATTACCTGGGAAGCTGATCCTGTGATTTCATTCGTTGACATTGAAAGAGAGGTGAGCTCGCCCTTATTAGTTGATAATGGTTCGGGTAACAATATTTCGCAGAGAGGGGGAATATACTGGGAAGCATTAGCCACTAATGTTCCTGCCGCCCAGGGATTTTATTACTGGGATACTGACGAAATTACCAATAATACAACAACCAAAGTGCGTATCATGCCGGTAGGATCACCATGGTTTGCACAGGAATCAGGTGATTTTGATGTATATGTTTATCCCTATGTAGAAATTACATACCCGAGTTATTTTGAAAACTGGTTTGTTGGTTCATATAAGTTAATCACCTGGAATAAGGCAGGAGTAAATGCTGTAAATATTGAGTATAGCACATCGGGGAATACCGGCCCCTGGCTGCCTATTGCCAGCAATGTTTCATCAAAAAGTTATTACTGGCAAATACCTAATACTCCATCTGTGAACGTATATATTAAAATTACCGATGTTAATAACCCCATCAACTATTATATTAGTGATTATCCTTTGCAAATAACTGATCTTTCGCCTATTACCAATACTTTGAATGTAGTTTACAGCGGTCCGCTAACGCTGTGTCCCGGTTCGCAATTTACTATTAACTATAACGCAACAGGAACATTTAATTTTGCAAATCTTTTTCATGTACAATTATCTGATGTCAACGGAAGTTTTGCTAATCCTATTTTAATAGGCGCATTAAACAGCGATTTCTTATCCGGCACCATTGATGTTCAAATACCTGATAACATACCTCCGGGGAATGGTTATAGAATTCGTGTTGTTTCAGATGATAATCCATCCAACACGGCAGATAACGGACAGGATATAAGTATATCGGTTCCTGATGCAGATTTTACCGTTTCATCTCAGCATAAATATTTACCTGACGGGCAAGTAGATTTTACATTTACCGGTAATACCACAGGCATTACAACATATAACTGGAGTTTTGGAAACGGAGCAACATCAAGTTCGCAAAATCCATCCTATATCTATACAAACAGAGGTTATTATACAATTGCATTAACCACCAGTAATGCTTCCTGCAGCAAAAAGGTAGAAAAACCTATGCATATCTTTGTTGAAGATTTATTTAACAACAATATTATCAATACTGCAGGAAGCGGGGATTTTCTTTCCGTTAGATTTTTAGACGGTGTAAAAGGATGTATAGGTATGGATAACGGAAATTGTCTTATCACGCTCGACAGTGGTCTAACGTGGCAAAATACCCCTACCGGACTGACGACAAAATTAACCAGTGTATCCATAGTTCCCGGTTATTGGATAGTTACTTCAGATTCGGGTATGGTTTCCTATTCAACCAATGGCGGAGTAACCTGGACGGCTGTAAATATCGGTACTATGGAAAATTTAAAAGGCTCGGCATTTAAAACCTCCGGTAATGGTTATGTAGTAGGCGAAAACGGTACAATTTTTAAATACGATGGAACAAACTGGACACAAGAGACTACCCCTGTTTTACATCATTTAAATAGCATTGCTTTTTCGGATGATGATGTGGTAGCAGTGGGTGATAATGGAACTATCCTTCGTTCACCAATGGGTAATGGCACATGGACTGTAATCACTTCTCCTTATAATTCACATTTAAATGCTGTTACTTTTAATGCCAATTACACAGGTATTGCGGCAGGTCAGTACGGAAGAATTATCCGAAGCACCGATGGAGGACTTACCTGGTCCCCGGTACTTCCGGCTTCTTATACCTGGTTTAAATCAGTTGAAATGAATGTTGACTCTGCCTGGGCCGTAGGAACCAACGGTATTATTTATCAGTCTATGGATGAAGGCTTAACCTGGGTTAGAAACGGTATAGGTGTGCCAAATAACTTAAACAATATAGTTTTTTACGGTACCGAACAGCGATCTATCTTGCAAGCTAATAATCCTGATTATATTTTTGAACGGGCGCAAGCTCCCAACAGAGGTTATATTGTTGGTAATGGTGGTACAGCGCGTATATTTGGAGATCCGCTGATAGATACCAGCAGCGCACTAAATAATATTTTAAACTTTGATGTGCATTTCCGGGTATATCCTAATCCGGCTTCAGAGTTTATCAACGTGAGTGCAGAACTGAAAAATCAGGCTAATGTCATTATATCAGTAAAAGATGTATTTGGCAGGGTTATACAAAGCATCAGTTTAAATACAAATGCAGGCATATTGAACAAACAAATTGATATTTCCAAACTATCATGCGGTTATTATTTTATAGACATTATTGCGGCTAACCACCAGGAAATACACAGGTTGGTTATATCCCGTTAAATAACCTGAAATAATTATTAGTTCTTATACGTATTGTTATAGCTTAGAGCAGCGTTTTTACAGGTTAATTTATTAACTTGCGCTGCAAAATATGCGTTTCGGTTATATATTTTTCATTTATTTATATTGCATTTCCGGTATTTATGCTCAGGATTGGAGCATACCATATATAAAAAATTACAATCCCAAAGACTATAATTCGGGTACTGATAATTGGGCAATTGTTCAGGATAAAAGGGGAGTAATGTATTTCGGCAATGCAAACGGTGTTTTAGAGTATAATGGTAAACATTGGAGGCAATATGCAAACAGTAATCAATCAAGAATAAGATCTATAGGAATAGATAAAAATAATATTATTTATGTCGGAGGAGTAGGCGAGATAGGTTACTTAGATTGCGATCGTAGAGGAGATATGCAATATGTATCGCTGGTTGATTTATTAGATGAAAAAGACAGAACTTTTACAGATGTATGGCGCATACATATTATTAATGAAGCGGTATATTTTCAGTCGTTTGAAGCCATATTCGAATACAAAGACGGAAAGATTAATACGTACAAGCCGCAGAATACATTTCACTTATCCTACACTGTAAATAACGAATTGTGGGTTATTGACAGAGGTATTGGTTTAAAAAAAATTACCAAAGGAAAACTTGAATTAATAAAACATGGCGATTTTTTCAGCGATGATAAAATTTACTGTATATTGCCTTTGGATGACAAATATTTAATTTCTACATACTATAAAGGTATCATTTTGTTTAACCCTAAAAATGATAAAGGTAATATTTCAGAACGATTTAATACTCCAGCATACAATTACCTGGAAAACTTCGGTATTTATTGTTCGGTAGTGTTAAATGACAGTACTTATGTTTTAGGAACATTGGGTGGCGGAATAGTTATTATCAATAAACAAGGTGAGGTGCTAAATATTATTAATAAACAAAACGGATTGCAAGCCGAAAACGTGTATTATATTTATAAAGACAATCAAAATAATATTTGGCTGGCTCTTGATAATGGAATAACAAGAATAGAAACCGGTTCACCCCAAAGTTTGTACAACGATCAATCAGGATTATCGGGTATTGTGCAATCAATAAAAGTATCTGAAAACAAAATATATGTGGCTACAACCACCGGCTTATTTGTAAAAAATAATCAGGCCGGTATTACCATCAATACCAAAGAGGATGTACTGGCTTGTATTAAACAGTTCAAACCTGTAAAAGGAATTAACTCTGAAACCTGGGCGCTGCATAGTATAATTATAAACGATAATGAGAAATTACTGGCCGGAAACAATACCGGAGTATATGTAATAGATGGTGATGAAGCTAAACAAATTTCAACCCATTACACTTATTCACTAAATAGTTCACAGCATAAAAACAGGATATATGTTGGTACAGCCAATGGCTTAGCTATTATTGAATATCAATATAATCATTGGGTAGATTATGGAGTATTAACAAGTACACAAGGTACAATACGCACGATTGTTGAAGATAAAAATGGCGATGTATGGTTGGGAATTCAATTTGAAGGATTGGCCAGGGTAAAATTTCATACCAACAACATTCATCAAATCATAAAAAACAATTCCTATGCCGTAGAATGGATTGATTCTGCAAAAGGCATCACCAGCAATTATTATAACATGGTTTTTAAAGATGGCGATGATGTTTACACAGGTACTCTACACGGCTTATTTAAATGGGATTACGAAAAAGAAATTTTTTTACCGGAAACAAAATTCGGTAAGAAACATGCCGATGGCAGCAGGCAGGTTTATTTATTTACCAAAGGCAGGAACAATGATTATTGGTTTTTTAATGCCAATGATAATTTAAAGGAAACCTGCAGAGTTATTATAGAAAATAACAACAAAATAACCATACAGCAAAGCATATTTAATCGCTTTTCCGATAATTTAATCAATGTTATTTATCCATTAACTTCCGATATAACCTTATTTGGCGGATCCGAGGGTATATTTATACACAACGAAAAAATATATAAAAATTATTCTACGCCCTTTTACACACTCATAAGTAAAGTTGTGGTAGCCAAAGATTCTGTTCTGTTTTTTGGAAATTATCCAAACGCACAATTGCTCCAACCCGATTCGTTAAAACCTGTTTTACCCTATAAGTATAATTCATTAATTTTTGAATTTTCATCCGTTTGTTTTGAAAACGAAAATAATAATAAATACAAATGGTATCTGGAAGGTTACGACAGCGATTGGAATAACTGGACTAATGAATCAAAAGCTATCTACACCAACCTGCCGGAAGGGAATTATACGCTTCATGTTATTTCTAAAAACAGCTACGACATAGAAAGCCGGGAAGCAGTTTATACTTTTACCGTTAAGCCACCCTGGTACAGAACAATGTATGCTTATATTGGTTATACTTTGTTTTTTATAGCTTTTGTATATGGAGCCATACAACTATCAGTTTATCGCTTAAAGCGTTCTAAAATACAGTTGGAACAAATTGTTCAAGAACGCACGGCAGAAATACTTAAACAAAAAGAAGAAATTGAATTTCAAAAAACACTGGTTGAAGAAAAAAATAAAGATATTACCGATAGCATAAATTATGCTAAACGCATACAAAATGCAATATTACCCGCACAAGAATATATTGACAGTTTGTTTAAAGAATGTATGGTTTTATATATGCCCAAAGATATCGTAAGCGGTGATTTTTATTGGTTTACACAAAAAAACAACCGCACATATTTTGCAGCGGTAGATTGTACCGGACATGGCGTGCCCGGAGCATTTGTTAGTTTGGTAGGAAGCAATTTACTTAATCAAATAATTAATAGCGGAGTGTATGAATCAGGTAAAATTTTAGAACAACTAAGTTTGGGAGTGGAACAAAATTTACAAAAGAAAAATCAGCAAAACAGCATCCGGGACGGAATGGATATAGCTATCTGTTGTTATGATAAAGATACTAACATACTGGAGTTTTCGGGCGCATACAACCCCCTTTATTATATTAGAAATAATGAACTCTTTGAAATTAAACCCGATAAAATTCCTATCGGAGAGGTGACAGATGGTAAACCTTATAATTACACAACACACAAAATAAATATACAAAAGAATGATACTTTTTACATTTTTTCTGATGGATATGCCGATCAATTTGGCGGTAATAACGGCAAAAAATTCAAATATGCTCAGTTAAAAGAAAAACTGCTTTCCATACAACATCTTACTCTTCAAGAACAGTATAACTATCTTAAAAATACTTTCGATGTTTGGAAAGGAAACCTTGAACAAGTAGATGATATATTGTTGATTGGTGTAAGAATATAAAATTAACCTATTTCCATTACCTTTGCAAAAAATAAACAACTCATGTCGTTAAATATCGAATTTATCGGAAATTCCAAAGCAAGCCATACGCTGTATATAATCATTGCTAAAAAAGATAGTCTGAATAAACATAATTTTAGTGACTTATTCAAACAAGAAGCATCAGAATTTCTGAAAGAAAATAAGCAGGAAGTTTTAACTCTGTATAAAGATAAGCAAAAAATTAATGCTTTTATTTATATCAATACCGAAACCGAATACTCTGCTAAGTTAGATAATGCCAGGGTGTTTGGTTCTATAATATATAAAACCTTATGCAAAGACAAATCTACTGCCTGCACTTTAACCGGCTTAAACGATTTGAATGAAAAAGAGATCTACGCTTTACTGGAAGGTATGCTTATATCATCATACCGATTTGATAAATATAAAAAAAATAAATCAGTTGCAAAAAAGCTATATATAGAAAAGGGTAGCATCTCTGCCGATAAGTTGCAAGAATTAAAACATGTAACCGCAGCGCAAAATATAGCCCGCGATTTAGTGAATGAGCCGGTAATAACACTCAATGCCATTGCCTTATCATCAGCCATTCAAAAACTCGGAAAAACTTATGGTTTTAGCGTTAAAGTATTACATAAAAACGAAATACAAAAACTTAAAATGGGTGGCCTACTGGGCGTAAACAGAGGCAGTGATGATCCTCCTACATTCAATATTTTGGAATACAAACCTAAAACAGCTAAAAATAAAAATCCGTTGATACTTGTTGGAAAAGGAGTGGTTTACGATACGGGAGGCTATAATCTGAAGATTAGCGGATTTATGAGTACCATGAAATGCGATATGGCTGGCGCTGCTGCTGTAATAGGTGCGTTTTGTGCCATTGCAGCAAATAAGTTAAATGCACACGTTATTGGTTTGATACCTGCAACCGATAATCGAATAGGACATAATGCACTGGTGCAGGATGACATCATAACCATGTATGACGGTACAACCGTAGAAATACAAAATACCGATGCAGAAGGAAGATTAATTTTAGCAGATGCTCTCAGCTATGCAAAAAAATACCATCCCAAACTGGTGATTGATTTAGCTACACTTACCGGAGCAGCCGCAGCAGTTACCGGTCATTATGGTATAGGTTTGATGGGAACAGCCGATAAAAAAACCATTCAACAGTTAATGGAATCGGGCGAAGAAGTTTATGAACGCTGCATAGAATTTCCTTTTTGGAAAGAATTTGATGAATTGCTAAAATCAGAAATAGCAGATTTAAAAAATATTGGTGGTGCGGTAGGCGGAGCCAGTACGGCCGGTAAGTTTTTAAAACATTTTACCGATTACCCATGGATACACTTAGATATTGCCGGCCCGGCATTTATCAAAGAAGGAGCCAAAGGTTATCAGCAAAAAGGAGCAACAGGCGTGGGCGTGCGATTGCTTTATAACTTTGTAAAAAAAATTAAATAATCACTCATGAGTAAATTAGTTATTGTTAGACACGGACAATCTGCCTGGAATTTAGAAAACAGATTTACCGGCTGGGTTGATGTGGATATTACCGAAAAAGGAGAAGCAGAAGCCATCGCAGCTGCCAAAAAAATATCTGATATAAAATTTGATGCCGCATTTACATCAGCTTTAAAACGAGCCAAACGCACCTTACATATAATTTTAAAACATCTGCATCAGGAAGATATACCGGTCATAGAAAATAAAGCACTCAACGAAAGACATTATGGCGACCTGCAAGGAGCCAATAAAGCAGAAACTGCTGCAAAATATGGTGATGAACAAGTGCATATCTGGCGCAGAAGCTATGATGTTGCCCCACCTAACGGTGAAAGCCTGAAAGATACCGTAAACAGAGTTATGCCTTATGTTGAGCAAGAAATATTTCCCTTACTCAGACAAGGAAAAAATATTATAATAGCAGCACATGGCAATAGTTTACGTGCCCTCATCATGCAGTTGGAAAAATTAACTCCCGAACAAATATTGCAAGTTGAAATACCAACCGGACAACCCAAATTATACGAATTAAATGAGCATTTGGAAATTATCAAAGCAACATTCTTATAAAATGGGAGATATCATATTAAAATCAGCCGAAGAAATAGAACTTATGCGCGAAAGCGCATTATTGGTGTCCCGAACACTTGGAGTGATTGCAGAAAAAATTGAAGAAGGAATTACTCCTCTGCAAATAGATAAATTGGCTGAAGAATTTATACGCGATAACGGTGGTATTCCGTCTTTTTTGGGATATAATAATACCTATCCTAACACACTTTGCATTTCGGTAAATGAAACTGTTGTGCATGGAATACCCAACAACAGACCGTTTAAAGATGGCGATATTGTTTCGGTTGATTGTGGTGTTTATAAAAACGGATTTCATGGCGATCATGCATATACATTTGCTATTGGTAATGTACATCCCGAAACATTAAAATTGTTGCAGGCAACCATAGATTGCTTGTATTTAGGAATTGAACAATGCAAAGCCGGAAATAGAATAGGAGACATTAGTTTTGCCATTCAGCAACATGCCGAAAAAAACGGTTACGGGGTTGTTAGAGAATTAATAGGACATGGAATAGGCAAAAATTTACATGAAGGCCCCGAAGTGCCAAACTATGGCAGAAAAGGCTACGGGCCCAAAATTAAAGACGGTTTGGTTATAGCCATAGAACCCATGATAAACATGGGAACAAAAAATATCAAACAATTGCCTGACGGATGGACCATAATAACGGCAGACAACAAACCATCTGCACATTACGAACACGATGTGGCTGTAATTAATGGTAACCCCGAAATTTTATCTACCTTTCAGTTTATTGAAGAAGCTTTATCCAAAAAGAAAGCCCACGTTATTACTCAATCAATTTCATAAAGCTAATCTTTTTTATTGATAACAAACCGGATAAATACTTTGCTGTAACCACTAAAATATCAAAACTTCTTATTGCTTATTCGGATTAATATTTAGATACATACATACTAGCATTAGTCTAGTCATGTGTGCTAAAGACAATTTTAGTTTAAACCAAAATTCAGCATTAGAAATTTGAACTTCGTTAAATTTCTAATACTGAGTGCTTTGGCAAAGGGGTGCGATTTGGCTTATCCGCCATCAGGCGAGCATTACGCATGCTAATGCGTAATGAGGGATAAATTTAACATTTGCCAATCTATAAATCACTACCTTTACATCCACAAGATTACAATTAATGAAACAGCAAATTAAGTTCGTTAATGCTGATAAAACCCGGTTCTATACAGTATTAAAACAAAGAGTAGATAATTATTTTAAAGAAAATAATATTTCCCAACATGCTAACGGTAAAATGATATTCAAAACAATTTTTATGTTTTGTTTATATTTTGTTCCCTATGCCTTTATTCTATCAAATTCCATTCCCGAATGGGCATTTTGGCTGTGTTGGGCAATGATGGGATTAGGCCTTGCCGGTATAGGAATGAGTGTAATGCACGATGCTAACCATGGGGCATATTCTTCAAGTAACAAGGTAAATAAAATACTCGGTTTATCATTAAACCTGGTTGGTGCCGATGCCAATAATTGGAAAACCCAACACAATGTATTACATCATACCTACACTAATATACAAGATTACGATGAAGATATTGACATAAAATTCGGTATGCGCTTTTCTCCGAATGGCAAACATAACAAAATGCAAAAATTTCAACCCTTGTACGTATTCTTTTTTTATTCTTTAATGACATTATATTGGGTTACTTTTAAAGACTACGCACAATACCACCGATATTTAAGAGAAGGATATAACAAAGCCAATAAGACCAAACAAAAAAAACAATTACTTCATATGTTGATATGGAAAATATTTTATTATTCTTACATATTAGTAATACCAATACTTTTTTTAAATATGGCTTGGTGGAAAATTATTTTAGGATTTTTGCTTTTGCATTTAATTGCCGGCTTATTGCTGAGTTTAGTTTTTCAGTTGGCGCATGTAGTAGAAAACACTTCTTTTCCTATGCCTGACGACAAAGGTAATATAGAGAACGAATGGGCTATACATCAATTAAATACCACTGCCGATTTTTCCGCAAAAAATCCGTTTATTACTTTTTTTGTGGGCGGTTTAAATTATCAAATAGAGCATCATTTATTTCAACGGGTGTGTCATATCCATTATCCCAAAATTGCCCCCATCGTACAGCAAACGGCCCGGGAATTTGGTATTCCTTATTTATACAATCGTTCATTCTTCAGTGCATTAACCTCTCATCTGCGCTTATTGTCGAAATTAGGTCATAAAGAGGCATACCAATTCCCTATCGGATAAACAACAGATATTTAATTAATTACAATAGATAATATATTTTTTAACATTTTGTTGAAAACTATTAATACGTGTAATAGCATTGGTTTACTATTTTTAAACCAAACAGTAAATACCTAAATATTTATAATTTATGAAAAAACGTTTTTTAATGCTTGTAAGTTTTTTTATCGTAAGCAGACTTGTAGCGCAAATAGACCAGCTTACGGAAAAAGAACGCAAATACAAAGATTCGATAGATGCAGTTAATGCTGCTGCGGCCATGACAGCCGAATTTCAGGAAGCCTATAACCAGGGCAATTCGCTTTTTGCCCAATCCAGATATGCTGATGCAGTTGCAGCATACAATAAAGCATTGTCTATATCGCCCGAGTTTAAGCAAGCCTGGTTTAATAAAGGACTAGCAGAAATTGAAATAAAAAAATTTGATGTAGCCATAGAAAGTTTTACTAAACTTATTGCATTAGATGAAAATAACGGTCGCGCTTATACCCAGCGTTCCAGAGCATATCAATTAAAAGGCGATTTGAAAAATGCCGAACTCGATTTGCTTAAAGCCGTAAAACTTTCTCCTAAAAACGAAATCGTTTATTATAATTTAGGTACCGTATATTTTATGATGAAAGATTACGAAAGAGCCATTAAACAATTTACCGAAGCCATTAAAATTAAACCTGATTTTGTAAATGCACTGAACGACAGAGGTAGTTCTTACCGAATGATGGAGAAATATAAAGAAGCCATAGCCGATTATGATGCTGCTTTAAAATACAATGCTAAATTAACCTTTGTATTAAACAACCTGGGCACTGCTAAAAAGAAAGCTAAAGATTATCAGGGAGCCATAGATGCATATAACCGCGCACTAAGTATTGACCCCAAATATCATTTGGCATACAACAATCGCGGCACCGTACTTTATGAACAGGGTAAATACGATGATGCCATGAAAGACTTCAGCAAATGTATCGAAATTAACCCCAATTATGCACCTGCATACAACAACCGCGGAAGTTGTAAAATGAAAAAAGAAGATTATAAAGGCGCACTCGATGATTTTAATAAAGCTATACAACTGGATGCGAATTATGCCAATGCATACGTTAACAGAGGTTCGGCCAAAGAAATGAACCGCGATGCCAGCGGTGCTTGTGCCGATTGGCAAAAAGGCAGAGAGTTAGGTGCCGACCTGGGAAAAAAATATTTTGTAAGCAATTGCAATGAATAATTAATTAATAAAAACTACACCAATGAGAAACATTCTATATACCTTGATACTTTTTGCGGCAGCTACTTTAAAATTATACGCCCAAAACGTTGAATTTAAAGAATCGAACTTTAAGGATAAAAAAGAAGAACTTAAAAAAGCCAAAGAAGCCATAAAAAAAGGCGAAGAATTAATGAAAAAAGGAAATGAACTGATTCTGGAAACCAAAGATCCCGGAGACTTTTTTGAGGCAGCCATTTTTTATTTTTTAAAAGCCCAACAACTCAACCCTAATAATGCTGAATTAAATTTTAATTTGGCTAATTGCTATCTCTACACCAATCAAAAATATAAAGCTAAAGAACACCTGCTGAAAGCAGAAAAATTAGACCCTTCCGTTGATAAAAAACTCGATTTGTTTTTAGGCATGGTGTATCATCTGGATGGCGACTGGGACCAGGCACTGAAATACTTTGGAAAATTTAAAGATAGTAAAAAAGCCGAAGTGTACGAAAAATTTCTGCCTAAATATATTGAAGAATGTAAACACGGAAAAAGTTTCAGTGCAAAACCCGAGCGGGTTTGGATAGATAATTTAGGCGAATTAAATTCTGATGCAGATGATTTTAGCCCTTGCCTTTCTACAGATGGTGAAGTTTTAATATTCAGTTCGCGAAGACCTAATGCACATATCCCTAAAGAACACGGTATATACGATGCCGATGTATATTATGCCGAATACGACAAAGGTAAATGGACCACTCCAAAAAGATTGGAGAGCCTTTGTACCGATAAAGATGATATTACCAGTATGATATCTTATGATGGAACAAAACTGCTGCTTTTTAAAGACGAAAACGGAAATTACGATATATTTGAAAGCTTTTTAAAAGGCGCTTCGTGGACTTCACCTGCCAATTTTTCTAAAAACATCAATAACACAGATAACCAAACCTATGCCTCTTATGATTTTGATGATGTAAAAATATACTTCATCAGCGACAGACAAACAGGAACTTCGCAATCAGGCACCGATATTTATTTCAGTGGTGTTATGGATAGAGCCAAACGCCAATACGGAACACCCATGTCGGTGGGTAATGTTATCAACTCCCGCTTTAACGAAGGCTCAATTTACCTGCATCCTGACGGAGAAACAATGTATATCAGCTCGCAAGGACACAACAGCATGGGCGGATACGATATTTTTGTTTCGTACAAAAAACAAGGACAATGGACCACTCCCGTTAATATGGGATACCCCATCAATACACCTTATGATGATTTTTTCTTTAGCCTTACGGCTAACGGTAAACACGCCATTATAGCCTCTAACCGCCCGGGCGGAAAAGGAGGATTGGATTTGTGGAAAGTAACTTTTTGGGGCCCGCCCAAACAAATGCTGGTTGATACAGAAGATCTTTTACTAGCCAGTATATCAAACCCTATAGCTGATAATACACTCGAAGCTTCGGTTGAAGTGCAGAAAAAAAGCCTCACCGTATTTAAAGGCAGAACCATTGATGCCATTACCAAAAAACCCGTAGAAGCAATTATTGAAATTACTGATAATGCTACCGGTAAAATAATCAATACATTTACTACCAACAGTGCTACCGGTAAGTTTTTGCTCTCGCTCAATTCAGGTAAAAACTACGGCATTGCCGTAAAAGCAGAAGGATATCTGTTTCATTCCGAAAATTTTGACATCCCCCAATATGCTGATTATAACCTGGTAGATAAAGAAATTGAATTAAAAAACATTGCTGTAGGCAGTAAAATACAATTACGCAATATTTTCTTTGCCACCGGAAGCGCTACGCTTACTTCCGAATCTAATACCGAGTTAGATCGCCTGGTAAAACTCCTGAAAGATGTGCCTAAGTTAAAAGTAGAAATTAGCGGACATACCGATAACGTTGGGGGAGAAAGTTTTAACCAAAAATTATCCGAAGACAGAGCTGCATCCGTAGTGAACTATTTAGTTGGAAAAGGTATTGCCAAAGATAGATTAAGCGCCAAAGGTTATGGATCTTCTAAACCCATTGCCACCAATAATTCGGCCGAAGGAAGACAACAAAACAGACGTACAGAATTTGAGATTTTAGCTAATTAAACCCAACATTGTCATCAGCCACGCATGGCGTGGTTAATGACAATACGCGTATGTATGTAGGTGGTATTTGGGTTAAAACAAATGTGAGGTAACACACAAAAGCCCGTCAATAACGATGGGCTTTTTATTATGCATAAATAAAATACCTTTGTATCATGATAAAAAAATTTGGTGAAGAAAATTTCAGTTTAGGAATCTTAGGAGGCGGACAGTTAGGAAAAATGCTTATCCAGCAAGCTATAAATTATAATTTACAGGTTAATGTACTTGAACCCGATAAAGATGCACCTTGTAAAAATATTTGCAATGAATTTGTAAATGGTAGCATTACAGATTTTGATACAGTTTACAATTTCGGTAAACAACAAGATGTATTAACCATTGAAATTGAACATGTAAATACTGAAGCATTGCTGCAACTCGAAAATGAAGGTATTCAGATTTTTCCGCAACCGGCAATTTTGCAACTGATACAAGATAAAGGATTGCAAAAAGAGTTTTACAAAAATAATAACATCCCAAGCCCTGACTTTTACTTAATCAACTGCAAAGCAGAAATAAATAATTACAGCAACGAATTTCCTTTTTTTCAAAAATTAAGAAAAGGAGGTTATGATGGTAAAGGAGTTTGTAAAATAGAATCGGAAAACGACTTAATTGACGCATTTGATGCACCCTCGGTACTCGAAAAATACGTAAATTTTAAAAAAGAAATTTCGGTGATTGTTGCCCGTAACAGCAGCGGAGAAATAAAAACTTTTCCGGTGGTTGATTGCGAATTTAGTCCTGAAGCTAATTTAGTGGAATTTTTATATTCACCCTCAGCAATAGGTGCAGAAACCGAAAAAAAAGCACAGCAAATTGCATACAATATAGCCGAAAAATTAAAAATTACCGGATTATTGGCGGTAGAAATGTTTGTTACCCATGATGATAAAGTACTGGTAAATGAAATAGCCCCACGCCCGCACAACAGCGGCCATCATACCATCGAAGCAAATTTTACATCACAGTTCGAACAACACTTAAGAGCGATATTAAATTTGCCCCTGGGTAATACCGATATGATTATGCCGGCTGTCATGTTTAATGTATTAGGTGAACCCGGTTATCAAGGATTTGCAAAATATGAGGGTCTGGAGCAAGTGCTTAAAACCAAAGGTGCTCATGTACATTTATACGGTAAAAAAATAACCAAACCATACAGAAAAATGGGGCACGTTACCATTTGCAACCCTCACCTTGATAAAGCGATTGACCTGGCAAAAAAATTGAAACATATACTTAAAGTTAAGGCATAATCATAAAATGTATATCGGTATCTGTGCCATATAATTATACCTTTATACAACGTTTCTTTACGTTTATAAAATTATCGGCAACTAAATAATAATTTTGATATATTTGGCTTAATTTAGCTGTAAATTAGTACTTTATGCGCTTTAGTCTGAATAAAATATTATTCTTTGTTTTTTACTGTATTCTACACAATACGCAAGCAAATGTTATAATTATAAACAACCTAAATGATAATAATGCCAATGGTACTTTACGCTACGAACTTAACAATACTGCCAATAATGGTGATACATTGTTTATAAGTGTTAAAGGAACCATTTATTTAAACAATACGCTTAATATCAATAAAAATGTAACTATATACGGATTTTATCCGGTGCATACCACCATTGCTGCTGCTTCAGTTTTTTCAGGTAGTACCCTTTTAGATATTACGTCATCCGTAAAAATTGAGCAATTGGGTATAGTTAATCTAAACAATGTGTCTAATCTAACCGGCCTAAGTGTACAATCGGGAAATAATTTATACATTAAGAATGTAAACATCAAGCAATTTACTGCCAGAGGAATAATTAATTCCGGTGCCCTGCATTGTACCAACGTTTCGTTTATTTCCAACAGTGTAATTTCAACCGGTGCAGGGGGAGCTGTATTAAATAATAATCCGGGCTTAGCCGAATTTATTAATTGTACTTTTTATAATAATAGTGCCTTCCAAGGCGGAGCTGTTAGTAATTATGATCAGGTAAAATTTATACACAATACCTTTCATAATAACACGGCATCTTCAGGTGCACACATCAATAATCAAGGAAATGCAGTAACCATACAAAATAATATTTTTACAGGTATATCACCATCGGCTCTGAATAATGCAGCCTCAACATGGAATAATAATGGTGGCAATGTTTATAGTTTCACTTCCCCCGGTTCATTTTTAGGTGTAACTACATCCGATATTTTTAATGCAACTATCAACTTAAGAAGCAATATATTAACAGATGGTTATGGTTTGGAATATTTTACCTTACAAAATAACAGTACGGCCATAGATGCAGGGACTTTTGGTCCTGAAATTCCTGCAACCGACTGCCGCAGAGCACCCAGGGTGTTGCATGGAGGTACAGCACAGAAAAAACCCGATGCAGGAGCCTGCGAATACACACCATTTACCGTAACAAATATGATAACAAACGATTTTTTAAACAGAATAAATGCCATCAATCTAACAACATTACTATCTCCATATTACGTGGATTTTGATATACCTTCACCGGGTACTTTTTCATATAATAGTATAGTAAATATTAATAAAAATCATGTGATAATTGACGGATATACACAGCCCGGTTCAGCTATCTGGGGACCGGGAACCGCCATCAGCACAACAACCCCTTTTATTTTACCCATAACGATAAATTTTACAAGTTTTTCTTCAACCGGCTTAAATATAATAAATGATTCATGCAGTGTTAGCGGAGTAAAAATTTCGAGTACTAACTCGGCATTTACTATAAATAATGCTGATTATTTTCATTTATTTGGTAGTCAAATATTCAACTGTAATTTTGGGATTCATGCACAATATACCGAAAACACTCTGATAGGCGGATTAGCACTCCACTCGAAAAACGTGATCCAGGATTGCGACAGTGCCGGAATATATTTTTCTTCTTCTCATCAGGCAGTTATCACAAATAATTTTATCGGTACTGATTTAGCGGGAAACAACCCGGCACCCTGTAATATCGGTGTTAAAATTATAAATAGTTCATATATTAATTTACCCGGAGATTACAGATGGTTTTCTGGTAATTTGATTTCGGGAAATGACGAAGCAGGTATTGATATTATTAATTCATCAAATGTATTTGTTTTGGGAAATTTTATCGGTACCGATCGTTTGGGCCTTAATGCCTTGCCTAACAAAACAGGTGTTATAATACGCAATAATTCAGATAGTGTATATGTGGGTGTAAATACTTTGGCAGGAAGAAACCTTATTTCAGGAAATGATAACCATGGTATAGAAATCAGTAATTTTAACAATCAAAGTTTTTTATCAATATCTAACAATTATATTGGTACAAATTATTTTGGCAATGCTGCTTTAGCAAATGAGGATGATGGTATTTTTATTCAAAACAAACTAAATGGCAATACTTTGATTAAGAATAATTTAATTTCGGGTAATGATGAAAATGGTGTAAATATTTCTTCCTCAAATTACATTAGTTTATCAGGTAATATAATAGGATTAAATACATCTCAAACCGCAGTTTTAGCTAACGGTAATTCAGGTGTTTATGCAGAAAATTCTTATTTTTTAAATATCGGCTTAACAACCGATAACAGAAACATTATATCCGGCAATACTCAACAGGGAATTCATTTTAATAATGTTGATTACAGTTCAATTCTAAATTCATATATAGGTATTAGTAACAATGGCAGCAGCTTTGGAAACATTGAGCATGGAATATTGGTAGAAAACGGTTCTTACGCTATAAATATCGGCTCGCATACCGACTCGCTTATTGTTGCTAATAACAATGCTCATGGAATATACATTAGAGGTACATCCGATGGTGTAGATATCAAACCATTTAGAATTGAAAATAACGGCCTTTTAGGTATTTCACTTGATAACAATAATACGCCCAATCCCAATCCTAATGATACCGATGATACCGATACAGGACCGAATGGTTTGCAAAACTATCCGCTTATTCAGGTAAAAAACTGCGGTAATACTACCAATGCATCTGGTATGTTGTACATAGATGCCGGTATTGGTTATAGATTAGATTTTTTTCTAAGTTCATCTCCTCCTGATCCATCTCAACACGGTGAAGCAGGTAAATTCTTATACACTTATATATTTACTACTGGAATTACAGGGATATATAATTTTGATATAACCCTGCCTTATGTACCTACGGGTAGTTATGTAACGGCAACTGCCAGCAAACAAATTTCTTCGGGTGTAATGGCTACTTCCGAGTTTTCGCTCAATACACAGGTAAGTTTAGTAAATATAGTACCCAATGTTACAGTTACCGAACCACTTTGCTTTAATGATATAACCGGAGCAATCAATGTATCACCGTCAGGTGGTGTTCAGCCCTATATTTTCAGCTTATATGATGTTGGTAATGTGCAGATAGGAACAAGCTTTACGGGTAACAACTATTATCACAATCTCCTGGGGGCAGGAACATATTATTTACATATACAGGAAAGTGCGGGTTGTGCAATGATAGATACAATTATAATCAATCAACCCCAGGCACTTACTTTAAATTTATCGGTTAATAACGAAACTTGTTTGGGATTTAATGATGGCTCGGTAATTCTTTCAGCTTCAGGAGGTACATCGCCTTACCAGTTTTCGCAAGATGGTGTAAATTATAATACAATAACGCAGTATGCTAATTTATCTCCCGGTGTTTATACCTTTTATGTTACCGATAATAATAACTGTAATGTTAATCAGTCAGCTACCATTAATCAGGGAGTAGCACAACCTCTTCCGCCTATATTTAATCCTTCAATTTACGAATTTTGCTTAACAGCTCAACCCGTAACTGCCAATGCCAATTATACAGTGTACTGGTATACAGACAGTACATTAACCAATTTAATATATACCGGCAATCCTTATACCACCATGATACCGGGATGGGTAACCTATTACGTTACTCAGGAATTAAATAATTGCCACAGCAATCCCTCAACTGTTTCTATTTTGTTAATCAACGAACAATTAGTTCAAGACGGAAGTCCTTATTATGGTTGTTCAGACCTGCCGGTGCAAATAAATGTGGGTGTGTCTGCTCCCGGTTCTACTATACAATGGTCGTCTGCTGCCGAAATTTCTGATTTAGCATCATTTACTCCGCTTATTACCGCTGCTGCCAGCAATAGTTATTTTTATAATGTAAATATTCCTTATTTGAGCGGAAATTCAACGTGTATAATTACCGATAGCATATATGTTGAAATCAATAATTCACCCGATTGCGGATTAACCAGTACATACAATGCTTTTAGTCCCAATGGTGACGGAATAAATGATGTATGGATAATAGACGGTGCATATTTTTACCCGCTTAACAGGGTAACAATATTTAACCGTTGGGGAAACAAATTATTAAATTTTAATAATTACGATAACCGGAACGTAGTATGGGATGGAAGTTATAAAGGAGAAATATTACCTTCAGGTACTTATTTTTATTTAATAGAATTTATCGAAGTCAATAAATCTATAACAGGATGGGTACAAATAACCAGATAAGCCATGATGCATAAATTTTATGTCATAACATATTTTGTTTTTTATACAGGCATTGCCCGGGCACAACAAGATGCCCTGTATTCGCAGTATATGTTTAATCAGTTTGTAATTAATCCGGCTTATGCGGGTAGTCGTGGTATGATAAGCTCAGTATTGGTAAGCCGCAGCCAATGGGTAAATATTAACGGTGCACCGCAAACCTCAACATTTTCTATACAAGCCCCTTTTTCAAAACAAAAAATGGCTTTGGGTTTACAGATGTTTGTAGATAAAATTGGTCCTTCTAAAAACAATGGGGGATATTTGAGTTACGCTTATCATATCAAAACAAATAAAGGTAAATTAGCATTGGGGTTAAGAGGCGGTATTTACAGCGCTGAGTTAAATTGGAATGCCCTGGTTTACGAAAATCAAAACGACCAATTTATTGGTACCAGAAACGCACAAACTACTGCACCTTCATTTGATGCCGGTACCTACTATTATACCGATAAATTTTATTTCGGAGCATCCATTACGCATATTAATAAACCTAAAATAGATTATTTAAATGCACCCGAAAACACAAATTTTTATCTTCGCAGACATATTTTTATTATGACAGGCTATGCACATAAAGCAAACGATAAATGGATTTTAAAACCCTCGCTTATGCTTAGAAAAGTAGGTAATTTACCGATTAATGCCGATATAAACTTTAGTGCATTATACAATAAAAGTTTTCAGGCCGGTATTTCATTCCGTTCATCTCGTAGCATAGTATTTTTAACAGAGTTTATCATAAAAGAATCTCTCAGGGTAGGTTACTCAGCCGATATCAGCCTTAACAGGCTTCGTTCTTACTCGGGTTTAAGCCATGAGATTATGATTGGTTACGATTTTAATTTATTAAAAACTAAGTCAGTTTCGCCACGTTATCTATAGTAAATCAGATGAAGAAATTTTGGTTGTTTAAGATACTTTATTTTTATCCGGCAATTATTTTATTAGCACAAACAGGCAATTCATTTTTTTTATTTAACACAGTTAAAGAAACACATTATCAGGTAAAAGAAATAAAAGGTATAAATTCTGATAAGAATAATGAGTTTTGTCCGGTTCTGTATCAGAATAACCTGCTTTTTGTTTCCGACCGTGAATACGATTATAATACATGGGGAGAGAAAAAATGGAAAAAAAGAAAAATACTTAATATGTATAAATCACTTCCCGGTGATAATATTACAGATAGTACAGAATTTTCAGAGGCGAAAATATTTGACGAAAAACTCGTGTATATCAATCATACCGGGCCATTAATTATATCAGCTGCAGGAGATGAAATAATTTTTACACGTGTAAACAAAATAAGAGGAAAAACCAATTATCCGGCCTTGTATTCCATGAAAAAAGTAAACAACAAATGGAAACAGCCCCAAAAACTATCATTTGTTTCGGATGAATACATATATGCTCATCCGGCATTCTCTGAAAACGGGAAATATTTATACTTTGCAAGTAATATGCCCGGCACAATGGGCGGAACAGATATTTTTTACTGTGAAAGAAAAGAAGATGGCACATGGTCTTTACCGGTTAATTGCGGAGAAAATATTAATACTCCTTACAATGAAGTTTTTCCGGCAATTTATCAGAATCATCTTTATTTTTCATCCAATCGGCCGCAATCATACGGAAACCTTGATTTTTACCGTTCTGAATTAAATAACAATGCTTTTTCAGCAGCAATAAACTTAGGTAATACCATTAATACACCTTATGATGATTTTGGAATTTGTTTTCTGCCGGATAATCAAACCGGTTTTTTTTCTTCAAACAGAAATGGTTCGGATGACATATTTTATTTTAAGACAATTGAAAAAGTTACTGTTATTTCAAAAGATTTAATAGGTAATTTTACCTACAAAAAACTTAATACTATTGCCTCGGGATTGGATTTTTTATTGCTGGATGACGAGGGAAATATTATATCGCAAAATGTTACCGATAGTAACGGAAATTTTGTTTTCAGACATTTAGATGCAAATAAAAATTATTACCTGAAGTTGTTAAATGCAAACGATGATTATATACTTGCGTTTTACGACCAAAATAAGAATGAATTAGTTAGACTAACCAACGACAAACAAGGATACTTTACATATAAAAAACTAAATGCCGACTACTTTACAGTTTTATCACTCATTGAAGCCGAAGATATTGTAATGAATAAGGCTACCTTAAGCGGGCAGTTTATCTATGAAAAATTACCGCAATTATATCCGGCCGAACAGCAGGTACTGCTTTTAGATGACAAAGGCAATATTATTCAAACAACCAAAACCGATAAATATGGCAACTTTACTTTTAAGGAACTTTCGTTGCAAACTCAATACCTGTTGAAATTAGAAGGTAATAGCGATGATGATGTAGTATTACTTATTTATAATAATGCCAATAATGTTACGGCCGAATTTAAGCGTAATAAACAAGGCAATTTTGTTTACAGAAAATTAAACAGCCAATATTACAATATGCTTCGTTTGCTCGAAGTTAACGATGATACACTGGTAATGAATAAAAAATCGGTTACTATAGCAGGCTATTTTAATTATAAAAATTCAGATAAAAATGTGGCCGGGATGAAGTTTTATGTATTAGACGATAAAGGCAACAAGATAACCGAATCAGTCAGCAACGAGAATGGTTATTTTAGAGTAAGAGGTTTGCCATTACTAGATAAATACATCTTTCAGATTGATGAAAATGACCCCAACTACAGCAAGTCTATTTACCTTAATATAATCAGCAGATTGGCCAAACCTTTGAGTTTGCTCGAGAGCGACTCTAAAGGCAGATTTATATACCGGAAATTAAAAGAACAATATTTTGAACTTAGCGAAAAACAACTGGATGATAATGTTAAACTTATTACCAACAAACAATCCATTAAAATATATTTTGATTTTAATAAACACCAGTTTAATAATACTTATCATAAAGATTTAGACCTTATAGCGCTGGATATGAAAAATAACCCCAATTTAAGACTGCTGGTGGCCGGTCATGCCGATTCCAGAGGTACCGAGCAATATAACCTTAATTTATCCCGTCTAAGAGCCGAGGCAGTTAAAAAATATTTATTAAAACACAACATCCCATCGCACAGGGTGCAGGTGCAATTTTATGGCGACTCTAAACCATCGGTAAACTGTAAAACCGACAAAGAATGTGACGAATATCTGCACAAAGAAAACAGACGTTGCGAGTTGGTTTTCCTTAACAATTAGTTATGGATATATTTTGCAACTTCTGCAATTGTTTTTTTACTGTTGCCGATAAATATTTTATCATTAACGATAATAACCGGACGTTTTAAAAAGGTATATTCTTCTAAAATATATTTTCTGTAGTCGCTTTCGCTAAGCTTTTGCTTGTTTAAACCCAATTGCCTCTATTTTATGGCTATTTTACTGAATAATGCCTCATAGCTGCCGGCAAGTGTGGCCATATAATCTAACTGTTCGGGGCTTATTTTTTCGGTCTTAATATCCTGCATAGTAACATCCTTTCCGGGATTTAGATTTTTTATTATTTTTTGACAGGTAGAACAACCCGATAAGTGATAAATTTTTTTCATCTTGCACCCAATTTTTTTATTTTAACACCAAAGTTAACAGTTTATTTAATGAACGAGGAAAAAATTAAAATCAATCCCTTAAAAATATATTTACCCATTGCACTAGGATTGGCTGTAACACTAGTTTTATTTTATTACGCACTTAAAGATGTAAAATTTCAGCAGGTTGAAAAAGGTAAAGGAAATTTTGTATGGATAGATTATAACAACAATAAACAAATTGATTTTACAAATGAAAAAGATTTTGTTACTGCTGACCAAGGTGATTTTATAAAAATAACAACCCGCGATACACTAAAAAACATCAACTGGAACAGTAATATCCTTCTGTTTATAACTTTAGCAATACTGATGATGATTGTACGGGATTTAGGGTATATTATAAGAATAAGATTATTAACTGATAAACAATTAAGCTGGAGACAATCATTCAGAGTAATCATGTTGTGGGAATTTGCTTCGGCACTAACACCGGGTGTAGTAGGAGGTGCGGCTATAGCCATGTTTATTTTAAATAAAGAAGGAGTTAAAATTGGCAGAGCCACTGCACTGGTATTAATTACGGCTCTGATGGATGAATTATTTTATGTAATTATAGTGCCCGCAGTAATCATTTTTGCAGGTACCGATACATTTTTTCCACAAGCATTTTCACAAGAATTTTTAGGTATGAAATTCAATGCACAAGGTATATTTTGGATAGGCTTTGCCATCATTTGTCTGATAACCGTTTTGTTGTTTACAGCTATATTTATTTTTCCATTAGGCTTTAAAAAAATAATGCTATGGATATGTAAATTACCCTTCTTAAAAAGATACACAGCACAAGCCGAAAAAACCGGAAACGATATCATTACTACTTCCAATGAATTAAAAGGAAAAAATATTTTGTACTGGTTAAAAGTATTCGGAGCAACAGCATTTTCGTGGACAGGAAGATTTTTAGTGATAAATTTCATCATCCAAGCATTTGCACCGGTGGCTAATCAATTAATGGTATTTGCCCGGCAATTAACCATGTGGGTTATAATGCTGGTAAGCCCTACGCCCGGTGGCAGCGGCATTGCCGAAATTGCTTTTTCAGGCTTTTTAGCAGATTTATTACCCTTTGGTTTAGCAGCTATTTTAGCAGTTATGTGGCGACTTATCAGTTATTACCCTTATTTATTTATCGGTTCGTTTTTATTACCACAATGGATAACCAAAAAATCAACATAAACCTCTATTATAATTAATATGATTAGTATTATAAACCCAAATTCAGCATTAGAAATTTGAAATAAATCCAAATTTTCCGACAGAGGCGGACTGAGTGTGTTGAGTATCGTGTGGGATTTGGGTTATCCGCCATCAGGCGAACATTACGCATTAGCATGCGTAATGTGGGATAAATATAATATATTTGAACTATGTTTGCTCATGTTAATAATAAATACTTACTAAAAATCATTCTATGTTTATTTGGTTACAATACTTTGTATGCACAAACACGCCCTGATTGCTACCTGGTATTTTTTACCGATAAAAATAATTCACCGTATAGTTTAAACAATCCGCAACAATACCTTTCGCTCCGGGCCATAGAACGCAGGCAAAAACAACAGATAACGCTTAAAGAAAACGACCTGCCGGTTAATCCGGCATATATCAATGCTGTATTATCTACCGGAAATGTAACGCTTAAATTAAAATCAAAATGGTTTAATGCCATTACCATACAAACTACCGATAGCAATGCATTGCAATTAATATCGCAATTACCTTTTGTAAGTTCGGTAAGAAGTGTGCAAACAACCAACCAACACCTGCGTAATACCAAAGAATTATTTTTTAATACTCCTAAAGAGCAATTACAAATACAATCAGATTTTTGTAACGAATATGGTCAGGCATGCAACCAGATAAATATGCTGAACGGAATATCATTACATAAATTGGGATATACCGGTAAAGGAATGATAATTGCCCAAATGGATTCAGGATACCCTGATGTACTTAATATGCAATGTTTTGCAAATATGCTGCAAGAAAACAGATTGCTCTGTTATTACGATTTTGTTGACCTCGAAACAGATGTATTTAATAATCCCAGCTCGCACGGAACATTAGTATTATCAACCATGGCAGCTAAACTACCCGGGCAATACATAGGTACAGCGCCCGATGCTTCATACATGTTATTTGTTACAGAAGATGCACCTGTAGAATATATAATTGAAGAAGATAATTGGGTTGCCGCAGCCGAATTTGCCGACAGTGCAGGCGCAGATATTATTAATACCTCATTGGGTTATACAACTTTTGACGATAGCACACAAAATCATACCTATGCCGATATGAACGGAAAAACAGCGCGCATCAGCATTGCCTCAACCATTGCCGCAAGCAAAGGAATATTGTGTGTAACCAGTGCCGGTAACCAGGGTAATAGTCCGTGGTTTTATATCAGCGCACCGGCCGATGCTGATAGCATTCTAAGTGTTGGGGCTGTTAATCAACATGGGGTGTATGCCGCTTTCAGTTCTAAAGGCCCTACCAGCGATGGCAGAATAAAACCCGATGTAGCTGCACAAGGTAATAATGCCGTATTTATATGGCCGGGTGGAAACATTGCCACAGGCAACGGCACTTCATTTTCTTCACCCATATTGGCCGGCATGGCCGCCAGCTTGTGGCAAGCTCATCCTGATAAAACCAATCTGCAAATTATTGAGGCCATCAAACAATCGGCTTCGCAGTATAACCATCCCGATACCTTAATTGGTTATGGTATTCCCGATTTTTACAAGGCTCATCGCATACTTAGCGGATTAAATACAAACTATTACGATTTTAATCTGATAAATATTTTTCCCAATCCATTTACAGACAGATTTAACATCGAATTACTGGCCGGTGAAGAAACACAAATTGAATTTATTTTATATGATTATGCCGGAAGAATTATCTGGAGTAAAACACATCCATTAACCCCAAACAAAAATAATTTGCTTACCATATACGACACTAATCCGCCCTTATCAAAAGGCCTGTATTATCTATTCTGCAAATCTTCACAAAATACAAGGGTACTAAAATTGGTAAAACAATAACGGCTTATCGGTAAAGTATTGATAAACAATTGTTAAAAAATACTTTAAAGGTTTCCACATACTGCCATTATATTTATAACTTTGTTATTTAAAATATCATATCAAATATGAGCGAAAGCCAAGGTTGGAATGAAGACGAGTTTTTTGACGAAGATGAAGAAGTTACCCTGCACCTGAAAAGGTTTGAGCAGATGATAAACAACAATGAAAACTATTTTTTTGATGTAGAAGTATTTGAAAGCATCATAGATAACTACCTGTATCAAAACGATATAAAAAAAGCATTAAAAGCAATAACTGTAGCTGTTTCGCAACACCCTGACGCAGTACCCATACTATTAAGAAAAGCAGAGATACACGCTTCATCAGGAAAATTAAATAAAGCGCTTGAAATATTAATGCGTATAGAACATTTAGACCCCGGTAATGAAGATGGCTACATTTTAAAAGCAGGCATATACAGCCAGCAGCGCAACTACAAAGAAGCCATCAGAGCCTTAAAAAAAGCCATCCATATTGCAGGAGAAGAAGAAGCAGATGATTTATATGTTGACCTTGCATTTGAATACGAAAATTTAAAAGAGTGGAATAAAGCCATTGAATGTTTGCATAAAGCACTTCAGATTAATCGCGAAAACGAAGCAGCACTCTACGAACTGGCCTATTGTTACGAAATGAGTAATAGCCAGGAATCGGGCATTAAATTCTTTAGCGAATTTATAGACAATAATCCCTATTCATTTACGGCATGGTATAACTTAGGCAATATGTTTGTTCGCAAATCATTATACGAAAAAGCTATACAAGCCTACGATTATTGCATAGCCATAAACGAATATTTTTCTTCGGCCTACTTCAATAAAGCCAATGCACTGGTACATATCGAACAATATCAGCAAGCTATTGAATGTTACCTGCAAACATTTAATTATGAAGAACCACAGGCCATTACCTATTGCTATATGGGCGAGTGTTACGAAAAAATGAACTACCCGTCCGAAGCCTACAAGCATTTTTTAAAAGCCACCGATATGGCACCGGATATGGCCGAAGCCTGGGTTGGCCTTGCCGTAGCTGCCGGAAATTTAGATAAAATAAATATGGCTATAGAATATATGCACAAAGCATTGCAAATAGAAGCTTCCAATGCAGATTATTACTATATATATGCTGAAATTTTAGAAAAAGCAGGACTCATCGAACAGGCGAACATGGCTTTTAAAAATGCTCTTTCTATTGATGAACACAATACAGAACTTTTTTTAGATTATACCAACTTTTTGTTTGAAAATTACAGTGCAGATACAGCCATTGAAGAATTAGAAAACAATCTTGAATATTACAACTTTGAAGCCGATTTGCTTTACCGGCTGGGAGTATATTATTACTTAAACGGCAAACTTAAAACAGCATTATTATACATAGAAAATGCGCTACAAAAAGATTATAAAGCCCATATTAAAATGATAGACTATTTACCCGAAATAGTTTATAACAACGAAATAATGCAATTAATAGAAATTTATAAAAAGAAATGAATTTTACACTGCCACATATACCCGAACGCATTGCAAAACCCCGTAAAAGCGGTATAAACATGATGATGGATAAAGGACTGTCGCTAATCGAAACAGAAGCCTTTATTCAAAGTTCAGCCGAATTTACCGATTTGGTAAAATTTGGATTTGGTACGGCCATGGTTACAGCCAACCTCGAAGAAAAAATTAAATTATACAAACAAGCCAAAATCAACCCTTACTTTGGTGGCACCTTGTTCGAAGCCTTTATTGCCAGAAATAAATTTGATGATTACCGAAAACTTATTTCGAAGTACAAACTTGAATATGTAGAAATTTCGGATGGCTCCATTGTTTTAAATCATGACGAAAAATGTAAATACATCCAAAAATTATCCAAAGATTTTACGGTGCTTTCGGAAGTAGGTTCTAAAGAAGCGGGCATCATCATTAGTCCGGGTAAATGGATAAGAATGATGCGTAAAGAAATTGAAGCAGGAGCATGGAAAGTAATTGCCGAAGGAAGAGAAAGCGGTACGGTAGGAATTTTTCGCCCCAGCGGGCATGCACATACATTGCTGATTAATAAAATTACAGCCAAAATAAAACCCGAAGACATCATGTGGGAAGCTCCAAAAAAAGAACAACAGGTATGGTTTATCAAACATTTTGGAGCTAATGTAAATTTAGGGAATATATCACCCAACGAAATCGTAGCTTTAGAATGTTTAAGATTAGGTTTAAGAGGAGATACTTTTTTTACCTTTTTACCTGCTGAAGTAGCCCAAAAAATAAAATATCCCGATAAAAAGAAATCATAAACACATTATTTTCAATGAAAGAAATTACACCCCGCGAATTAAAAGCAAAATTAGATGCTAAAGAAAACATACAGGTGATAGACGTGCGCGAACCCTACGAAGCAGAAATATGCAGCATTGGCGCTGAACTAATACCCATGGGCGATGTGCTGAATAATATTGATAAAATCAGTAAAGACATCCCCGTTATTATTCATTGCCGTAGCGGTAAACGCTCTGCAGCAGTAATAAGCAGTCTCGAAACCCAGTTTGGCTTCACCAATTTGTATAATCTTAAAGGTGGAATACTTGCCTGGGCGGATGAAGTTGATAGCTCCCTGCCTAAATATTAAACTTTTTCTATAAACCAATGAATAATCGCATTAAACTATATCTAAAAGGCATAGCTATGGGAGCGGCAGATGTGGTGCCCGGTGTTTCGGGTGGTACAATTGCTTTTATTTCGGGTATATACGATGAGTTGTTAAATTCAATTAACTCCATCAATCTAAAGGCTTTTAAAGTGTTATTTAAAAATGGTCTTTTGGCATTTTGGAAACACATCAATGCAAATTTTTTATTAGTTCTTTTGTTAGGAATTATTACCGCCATTTTTACATTATCCAAATTAATAACTTATTTGTTGGATAATTATCCGGTATATGTTTGGGCATTTTTTTTCGGTTTAATTGCAGCCAGTATTATTTACGTTGCTAAACAAATAAAATATTGGAGCATTTCGGTTCTTGTCTTTTTGTTACTTGGAACAAGCATAGCCTGGCTAATAACCCGCACCGGCATAGCCATAGAAAATACCCAAACCTGGTATATCTTTATTTGCGGATGTGTAGCAATTTGCGCCATGATTTTACCCGGTATATCGGGCAGTTTTATTTTGGTGCTCATGGGTACATATAATTATATTCTTACATCGGTTAAAGAATTTAAAATAATGGTAATTGCAGTATTTGCATCAGGTTGTATAATCGGATTGCTTTCATTTTCCAGATTATTATCATTTTTGCTCAATAAATTTCAGGTATTTACTATTGCTCTGCTTACGGGTTTTTTAGTGGGTTCGCTCAATAAAATTTGGCCATGGAAAGAAACCTTGCAAACATTTACCGATTCAAAAGGAAAAATTATACCTATACTCGAAAAAAATGTTTTACCTGCCGATATTTCAGAAATACTTCTTGCCCTGATTACGGCAGTTGCAGGATTTTTGCTGATTTTTATTGTTGAAAAAATAGCAGTAAATAAAACAACGGATGCCTGATTTTAAGCCCACATGGATTTATGAACTGAATAAAATTATTCCGGACGGAGTATTTACCTCCGAAGAGCAAAGACATGCCTACAGCCACGATGAAACAGAAGACTTAAAGTTTTTGCCGGATGTGGTAGTTAAACCTGATAATACCAAACAAATTTCTGAACTGCTTAAATTTTGCAACAAACATTTGATACCGGTAACTCCTATGGGTGCACGCACCGGTTTAAGCGGTGGAGCATTACCCGTCTATAAAGGCATTGCATTATCTACCGAAAAATTAAATAAGATTATTCATATTGACGAAAAAAATTTGCAGGCAATAGTTGAGCCGGCTGTTATTACCCAGGTTTTGCAAGATACCGTAATTGAAAAAAAATTATTTTATCCTCCCGATCCTTCCAGCCGAGGTTCCTGTTATATCGGTGGCAACATAGCCGAAAATGCAGGTGGACCAAGAGCCGTGAAATACGGGGTTACCAAAGATTATGTATTAAATCTTGAAGTTGTATTGCCCACCGGTGAAATCATCTGGACAGGAGCCAATACCTTAAAAAATGCTACCGGATATAATTTAACTCAACTGATAGTTGGCAGCGAAGGTACACTGGCAGTAATTACCAAAGCCGTATTAAAACTTATACCTTATCCTGCTCACAACGTATTAATGTTAGTCCCTTTTTTTAGTGCAACAAAAGCCTGCGAAGCAGTTTCGGCAATATTCAGAGCCGGGATTACACCTTCAGCCCTCGAGTTTATGGAACGCAATGCCATTGATTGGGTAATGAAATATGTATCTGGAATTAATATCATGGTTAAAGATAATATTCAGGCTCACCTGCTGATAGAATTAGATGGTAATGATTTAGATAATTTGTTTAAAGAAGCGCAACAAGTTGAGCAGGTATTGCAGCAATATGAATGTGATGAAATATTGTTTGCCGATACCGAAGAGCAAAAACAAACCCTATGGAAAATGCGCAGAAGAGTGGCAGAAGCCGTAAAATCAAATTCTATTTATAAAGAAGAAGATACCGTAGTGCCAAGATATGAACTGCCCCGATTGTTGCAAGGAGTGAAAGAGATTGGTAATAAGTATGGCTTTCACAGCGTTTGTTATGGCCATGCGGGTGACGGCAATTTGCATGTTAATATTATAAAAAATAATTTGTCCGACCCGGAATGGAATGATACATTACCTCTCGGCATTCGCGAGATATTCGAACTAACCGTTAAATTGGGAGGGACCATAAGCGGAGAACATGGTATTGGTTATGTTCAAAAACCTTATCTGGATATTGCTTTTAATGAGGTACAAATAAATTTAATGAAAAATATAAAAAAATTGTTTGACCCTAATAATATTCTCAATCCCGGAAAAATATTTATTTAATACCTGTTTTATGAAGCAATTTATTCACTTTATGTTGATGTTGTTTTTTTTGTTTGCCTGCAATAAAGACAGGTTGAAAAAAAATGAAACAGCAGTTACGGGAACAGTAGTTGATAAACTGACCTTTTTAAAAATACCGGGTGCTATGGTTAGTGTAGTTAAAACCCCTAAGCACAATCCCTCTATTTATAATATGATTATAGTAACACAACAAACTACCGATTCAAATGCTGCTTTTGATATTAAATTTAAACACGAAGATGCATACAGATATTATATAGTAGCTCAGAAAACACCTTATTTCTACGAATTTTTCAGCTACCTTACACCGAATCAAAAAAATGAAGTAACCGTTTACTTGTCGCCTCCCGCATACATTAAAGTAAATGCAAAAAATATAAATCCCTTTGATGCTAATGATAAAATTGAAATTGCAGCTGGCTTTGGAGTAAATGCAACTGTATTAACAGGTCAAAATATTGATACCGGTATATTTTTTTCTAATATCGGTAACCGCACAAATACTATTGCATGCAAACTTACACGCAATGCTGTAGATTCAATATTTTCATACAACCTATATACACCGGCATACGATACGGTAAGTATAAATGTACATTATTAACTCTAACTTGCATTAGTTACGCATAACTTGGTTAATCTATGAAATGTGATTGAGGGCAGCATTTGGGTAAATTCTTTTTTAGATTTTGTTAAACCCAAATTTCTAATGCTGAGTGCTTTGGCAAAGGGCTGGGATTTGGGTTATCCGCCATCAGGCGAGCATTACGCATGCTAATGCTTAATGCGGGTTAAAATTTCTTACTTTAAAAAACAATAAATATTTCAATAAAATTCTTACAATATCACAGAAACCAGACTTGCCGAGAAAAAATCGAATGACTTTTTGGGTTCATCTAAAAATTCAGCATTTTATTTTAAATTATTACTAAATTGCCAAATAATTTTCAGGTTATAAATGACAGCAACAGTGAACGAAAAAATTAAGATTTACCCGGATAAAAAAACACAACTTCATGCATTTGAATTGATGTGTACAGCCAAGTGCATGGCCGAGTTGTACGAAAAAAATAAAGATGTTACCGCAAAATATGTACATGCTACATCGCGCGGACACGAAGCCGTGCAAATAGCTCTGGGCATGCAACTTAAACCGCAGGATTATCTCTCTGCCTATTATCGCGATGACAGTATTTTGTTAGCGATTGGTATGCAGCCCTATGAATTGATGTTGCAACTTTTAGGTAAAAGAGAGGACCCGTTTTCAGGGGGCAGACATTATTATGCTCATCCGAGTTTAAAACGCGATGATATGCCTAAAATACCTATGCAGTCATCAGCAACAGGTATGCAGGCAATACCCACCACCGGTGTTGCAATGGGTTTAAAATACAAAGAACAAATTGGTATTGCCGATGATTACAAAGGTGATAACCCCATTGCCGTTTGCTCATTGGGAGATGCTTCTATTACTGAAGGCGAGGTGGCCGAAGCTTTTCAAATGGCCGTATTAAAACAACTTCCCATCCTGTATTTAATACAAGATAACGAATGGGATATTTCTGCTCATGCCCGGGAAATTAGAGCACAAGAGGCATGGGAGTATGCCAAGGGATTTAAAGGTTTGGAAGTACGTAGAATCAACGGCAGCGATTTTTATGAATCATACCATTGCATCAAAGAAGTAATTCAAATAATACGTAAAGAGCGCAGGCCATTTATGATTCATGCCAAAGTGCCCTTACTCAATCATCACACATCAGGCGTCCGAAAAGAATGGTACCGCGAAGATCTCGAAGAACAATCAAAAAGAGACCCATATCCTTTGTTCAGAAAACAACTTTTGGAAAACGGTATCAGCGAAAACGAAATTAAAGAAATAGAACTACTGGCCGAATTAAAAGTTGAAGCCGAATATAAAAAAGCCCTGGCCAGCGAAGATCCAAAACCCGAAGATATTTATAACCATATTTTTGCTGAGACACCTGTAAAAGAAGAAAAAGGCAACCGGGCACCGGCCGGTAAACAACCCACCGTAATGGTAGATTCGGCCTTGTTTGCAATTCGCGAATTGATGAGTAAACACAAAGAATGTTTGCTTTACGGACAAGATGTAGGCAGAAGACTGGGCGGAGTTTTTAGAGAAGCAGCAACCCTGGCTCAACAGTTTGGTGATGAACGCGTATTTAATACTCCCATTCAGGAAGCATTTATTGTTGGCAGTACAGTGGGTATGAGTGCCGTAGGTTTAAAACCGATAGTAGAAGTACAGTTTGCCGATTATATATGGCCGGGTTTAAACCAGTTATTTACCGAGGTTTCGCGCTCGTATTACCTGAGTAACGGAAAATGGCCGGTAAGTATGATTTTGCGTGTGCCCATAGGTGCCTACGGCAGTGGAGGGCCTTATCATTCATCCAGTGTCGAATCGGTAGTATGCAATATCAAAGGTATAAAAGTAGCCTACCCAAGTACAGGTGCCGATTTAAAAGGATTGATGAAAGCCGCTTATTACGACCCCAATCCGGTTGTGATGCTTGAGCATAAAGGTTTATACTGGAGTAAAATTAAAGGTACCGAAGATGCCCGAACCATTGAACCCGATGAAGATTATATTATCCCTTTTGGTAAAGCTCGTTTGGTAACAGAAGTTGATAAATACGCTCTGCAAAATGGAGTAACACTTACCATTATTACCTACGGCATGGGAGTATATTGGGCTAAAAATGCAGCCAAACAATTTGCCGGAAAAATTGAAATCGTTGATTTAAGAACCCTCGTACCACTTGACGAAGAAACAGTATTTTCTGTTGTAAAAAAACACGGAAAATGCATCGTATTAACTGAAGAACCCAAGCCTAATTCATTTGCACAAGCCCTGGCTGGTCGCATACAAGAATATTGTTTTGAATATTTGGATGCACCCGTAAAAGTAATAGGCGCGGTAGATTTACCCGCTATACCTTTAAGTAGTATATTAGAACAGGCAATGTTGCCCAATGCCGAAAAAGTTGCCGCAGCTATAAAGGAATTGCTGGCCTACTAATACAATGGCATCTACCTGAAAATTATTTGTCTTATATTATCAACAAACGGTTAATTTTAAAAAATTTAGATACCCGCAATGATGCGAAAAAAGTGTAATGACTTTTTAGAGAAACTTACACAAAAAAGTAAACAGAACATCTGCTTGTTCAAATAAAGAAAATAATCCCCCAATGCCTCATACATAAACACACCCGCCCATGTCATACGTAGCTAATAACAATTTTGGCATTAATAATCTTTCTGATTGCTGGTGATAAAATGAGGGAGCCGGGGCAAAATGCGTTTAGTTAAAAGTCATAGGTTGGATAATAGTATAGTGATTATAATTTTCCTTCATCCACAAAACTGTAGTAATTTTTATCTCCTATAATAATATGGTCAATAAGTTTTATATCTAATAATTCTCCGGCTTTTTTAATTTTTTCGGTAATTTTAAAATCTTGTTCACTGGGTTGTATATTGCCCGAAGGATGATTGTGTGCTAAAATTATACCCGAAGCTAATTCTTGTATTGCTTGTTTAAAAATAATACGCGTATCTACTACTGTTCCGCTAATACCTCCGCGACTAATAAGAAATTTAGATTTTACCTTGTTATTTCGGCTCAGGTTCAACATCCAGAACTCTTCGTGCGGTAAATCGCTCAAAAAGGATTGAAGTATCTGATAAGCATCGTTGCTTGATTTTATAGCGTAATCTTCGCTTATTTTTTCATCTTTTCTTCTACGTGCCAATTCCATGGCGGCTACTATGCTTATGGCCTTGGCTTCGCCAATACCTTTAAATTGCTGCAAGTCATTTACGCTTAACTTGGCAAGTTTATTCAGGTTATTGGAACAGGCTTGTAATATTCTTTTTGATAATTCAACAGCCGATTCTTCGTTATTTCCACTGCCTATTAAAATAGCTATCAACTCTGCATCCGATAACGAATTTTTACCCTTTAATAGCAGTTTTTCACGGGGTCTGTCGTCTTCGGCCCAGTTTTTTATGCTGATTCGTTGCTTGTTTAAAGCCATGGCATAAAATTACAAAACCCTTTCCGAATATTCAGAAAGGGCTTTGCAAAAATCAAAAACAATGTATTAATTATGAAAGTTTATTAACGTGCAAACTTAAACTTGATTTAAGGTTAGCTGCTTTGTTGCGGTGTATGATATTTTTTTTGGCAAGTTTATCTAACATGGCAAATACTTTAGAAAGCATCTCTTGTGCTTGTTTTTTATCAGTGGTATTGCGCAGCTTTTTAACGGCATTACGCGCAGTTTTGTGGTAATACCTGTTGTGCTCTTTTTTTGCTTCTGTAGAGCGTATTCGCTTTATAGACGATTTATGATTAGCCATGTTTAATTATTTTGTCTTTTTTTAGTAGCCCGTAGGGGAATCGAACCCCTGTTACCAGAATGAAAATCTGATGTCCTAACCCCTAGACGAACGGGCCATTTTATTATTCCCTTTAATTTTTGGGAGTGCAAATGTATAACTTTTTTTACAACAAAACAAGTGCTAATTTTTTTTTGCCACAATTTTATAGTTGTGTTTATACAAAGTTATCTGTTTTTAGCGTGTAATCGAAAGAGTCCGGTAAATCAAAAGAAACCTCACTCAATTGTCCTTAACCAAGCATTTATAACACTCTCCTCTATTAGAGAGGGACTTAAATACTGCATCCCATTGGGGGATTGGAGGATGGGCACAATAAAGCATGGTTCAGTATTAGAAATTCTAACAATATCTGTACAGATTTTGATAAAAATTTGGCTACTTAAAATAAAATTCATAACATTACGGCCTAAAACCATATAGTATTTTTTTATCTTAATAATGGAAAGAAGGGCTAAAGTAAATTTGGGCTTAAAAAAAAAGACTCCGGAAGAAAAATTAAAATTAGCCCAGCTATTAGCTAAAAAATTAGATAATAACTTGTATTTTCCACCGCCTCATCCGCCTTTAGTACCGGCTGTTGTAATGGCAAATAACATGATATCGGCATATAAAGAATTTTTATCGGGCAATAAAGAAGTAAAGCAAGTTTACAAGCAACGCGAAAAGCAATTAGATGAAATGTTGATAAATATCGCAAATTATATAGAGTACCATGCTAAGGGTAATGCCGAGATAATAAAAAGTACCGGGCTTGAACTAAAAGGCAGAAACGAACCCATTGGCAAACTTGCAGCCCCAACTCAATGTAGGGTTAGACTTACCGGTAATCAGGGGGAATTATTGGTAAAAAGCAAGCCTGTTTATGGTGCAAAGGCATATTTAATACAAATTACCGAAACCCCCGAAAACAGCCATTCATGGCGTATTATTGAAGGTTCTACCCGGGCGCGGTTTATCATCAAAAATTTAATTAGCGGTAATAAATACTATTTTAGAATTGCCGCTATCGGTGGTTCGGGAATGAGTGAGTGGTCTGATTATGCAGCTAAAGAAGCACCATAAAAATAAGCTATGGCAGAAAATAATAACACAGATAAATATCATTTTACAGTAAACGGTAAGCCTTATATTATACAACCCGAAGGTTCCTTAGGCCTGTTGGCATTAGGTTATAAGGGATTGCAGGCATGGAGGGAAGTTAAAAAATCGTTCGTTAATCAAAACAATTCACACAACTCCAAACAATCGGCCGGGCGTGAATGATAAAACAATAATAGTTGTATCCGGTTTACCCCGCTCAGGAACATCTATGATGATGAATATTTTATATCGCTCAGGTATAGAGATATTAACCGATAACTATAGAAAACCTGATGATAATAATCCGCAAGGTTATTTTGAATTTGAGCCGGTAAAAAAAATAGCAAGCGATGTCAGCTGGATATATCAGGCAGAAAATAAAGCCGTTAAAATAATTGCTCAACTGCTAAAATATTTGCCTCAAACGCATCAGTATAAAATTATTTTTATGGAAAGAGAGATCCGTGAAGTAATAGCATCTCAGCAAAAAATGCTGGGTAAATGCGTAGATGCAACAAATACCGAAACCTTAAAACATACATTTTTAAAACAAATAGAAAGCATTAAAACCTGGCTGCTTCACCAAAAAAATATAGAAGTTATCTTTATAAACCATAATGACATTATATACAACAGTTTGCCAATACTTAACAAACTTTCAGAATTTTTGAATAATGAACTGATTATGCAAAACGGCATAAAAGCCATACAACCCGGTTTGCATCGAAATAAAACAGTAAACACACCATGAGTAAAAAGAAAAAATTACTGTTGATAGGCTGGGATGCTGCAGATTGGGTTATTATCAATCAACTGATGGCTAAAGGTATGATGCCCGCCCTGAAAAGCGTTATACAAAGAGGCGTTAGCGGTTATATAGCTACCTTAGACCCTCCGGTATCGCCCATGTTATGGACAACCATAGCAACCGGCAAACGACCTTTTGAACACGGAATATTAGGTTTTATTGAACCCAATGAAGAGAATACCGATGTACGTCCGGTACATTCTACTTCCCGAAAAGTGAAAGCATTTTGGAATATACTTAATCAACAAGGATATAAAATGAATGTAGTAGGGTGGTGGCCCAGCCATCCTGCCGAACCTATCAATGGCTGTATGGTGTCAAATTTTTATCCTTATGAAACCGCCAATAATCTACAGGATGATTGGCCCATGACAGAAGGAACTATTTCAAATGATAAAAACAAAGATATCCTGGCCGAACTACGCATCCACCGGGCTGAATTAACCTATGCACATATACTGCCCTTTGTGCCGGATATGCATAAAGTAGATCAAAAAACCGACCCGCGCCTGGGACAAATTGCAAAGATTATTACCCACAACAGTAGTTTTCATGCGGCAGCCACATGGTTGATGGAAAATACCGAATGGGATATTACGGCAGTGTATTACGATTTGATAGACCACCTCTCGCATGTAGGGATGAAATTCAGAGCACCTAAAAAAGAGGGTATCAAAGATGAAATGTTTCAAATATATAAAAATGTAGTTGACGGGGCCTATATTTTTCAGGATATGATGTTGGAAAGAAAACTGCAATTAGCCGGTAAAGATTGTGCCGTCATGATTCTTTCTGACCATGGCTTTCATTCGGGAGACATGCGTCCTAAGTATTTACCTAATGAACCTGCCGGTCCCATTAACGAACATGCTCCTTTTGGCATATTTTGCTTTGCAGGCGAAGGAATTAAAAAAAACGAAAAAATATTTGGAGCTACTTTACTGGATGTATTGCCTACCTTATTGCATTGGTTTGATTTGCCCGTAGCTAAAGACATGGAAGGAAAAGTATTAACAGAAGCCTTTGTTAACCCTGCACCGGTAAAATATATCGAATCATGGGAAAATAATAATCAAGGAGAAAGCGCCCAACACCCCGAAAATAAAAGAGTAGATGTAATTGCCAATTATGAAGCCATGGCGCAATTGACCGAACTGGGCTATATTGAACAAGCCGGTGAAGATGTAAAAAAACGTATGGATGCATCAGTTACCGAAACCAAATTTTACCTGGCACGAAGCTATGTTGATGCCGGTAAATTAGACGAAGCCCTGGTATTGTTGAACGATTTATGCGAAAATATAAGACCTGATATTCATAGATACAGAATTGCATATATACAAACTTTAATCAATAAAAAAATATTTAAAAAAGCTCAGGAGCAGTTAGATAAACTGATTAAATCAGAATATAAATCACAGGGATTTATTAATTATTTGCAGGGCAAAATATACAGTGGTATGCATCAACCCCGAAAAGCAATAGCCAGCTTTTTAAAAAGTTTAGAAACTTCTTCCAAAGCGCCTGAAATTCATTTTCAATTAGGTTTACATTATATTTTGATAAGAAATTATACTGCAGCTTTAAATCATTTTAATGAATCGCTGCATTTACATCCCGAAAATGTATTTGCCCTCTACGGTAAAGGCATGGTATATTATAAAACAGCACAATACGAACAAGCTATCAATACTTTTTTGGATGCGATAGAATTAAAAAAATTTTTTCCGGCAGCGCATTTTCAGTTGGCAGAAACTTTAATGCAAATAGAAGCATACAACGATGCCGCAGTTGCTTATGAAACCGTATGCAGCCAATTACCCAACAACCTAAAAGCCAGAAAAAGGTTAATGGAAATATATAAACATTATTTGCCGGATGATGCAAAATATAAAATTCATCGGGAGGCAATAGAATCTAAAATTAAACAAAGCATTATTGTGGTTAGCGGGTTAATAGGAAGCAATGCCTCATTGCTTGTGAAAATATTAAACCAGGCCGGTTATGAAGTATGGCACGATGATTTTAAACATCCTTATTTCGGAGAATTTTCTTACAGCAAAGTGTACGATAAAGAAGGTACATGGGATTGGATACAACAGGCCTGTGGCAAAGTAATTAAAGTAGAAGCCAATTACCTTTTTAAACTGCCTGATAATTTTAATTATAAACTAATCTATATCAATAGAGATAAAATAGAGCTGTCTAAAATTCAGGCTGCCTTAAAAAATATGCCTGATAGAGGCTTTTCTATGCAAAATTTAATACTTAACCGGCAACAGGAAGAAAATTTAGAAGAATGGGTTTTTAACAAACCTAATATAGATTTGGTTTTTATAGATTATAAAAACCTGATAATCAACACAGAAGAAGAATTGGAAAAAATAGAATCTTTGCTTGAAACAGAACTGAACCGTGCACAAATGATTTTACCGGATAATCCGTAAAATAATTAGTTGGGTAGTACAAAGCGCAATTAGATATTTTTTTGTAATATTGAACAAATTTAAGCCTATGAAAAACATTAACTCAAAAACAAAAAGCCGCTTAAAAAATTACACACTTTTAGCGGGAAGTGCCGTTGCCGGAATTACAGCCGAAGCGCAGATACAATATACAGACCTTACACCTGATGTGGTATTAAATTTAGGTAACACATATTCACTCGATCTGAACAACGATATGGTTAATGATTTTACTTTGGGTGTTCAGGCAATTAACACAAGCAGCAGCAATATTAATGTGGTAGGTAATGCAGCAGGGCTTTTTACCGAAGGAGCTAATGAAGTTATGGCACAACAAGGTACAACCTTCGCTGTTCCATATATTACAGCTCTTAATGCAAATGATTTAATTTCTCCGGCAGGTGCATTTATGACAGCTACCGCCTCTTCTTCGGGAATACCCGGTTTAATTAGATTTTCGGGTACCGTAGATTTAGGCTTTGGTCCGATTCCACAAAATATTGGTAATTTTAGCAACAATAACCAGCGCTTTATAGGGTTTAAATTTAGTATCGGTACCAACACGCACTATGGTTGGGCAAGAATCAGCGTGCCTAATAATGCCAGCACAATGACTATTTATGACTACGCATACAACACCGCACCTAATCAACCTATTAATGCCGGTGCGACAGCCGGAATAGAGGATAAACAACTTAGCGATGTTGTAGCCTTGAATTTTGCAAATAACAACATTAATATTCAGGTATTAGGAATAAACAATTTGCACAACGGTAAAGTTACTGTATTGAATTTAGCCGGCCAGGAAGTACTTTCTGCACCACTTACTAATTTTAATACCTCAATACCCGCAGATAACTTATCAGAAGGTATTTACTTAATAAATATTTCATTTGATGAAGGAGTTTACACTCAAAAACTCTATGTAAGTAAATAATAATTACAGCCATTTGTAAATACCCTCTGTAATACACAGGGGGTATTTTATTTTACACCGGATTAAGCAGGTTATTTTATGCCTCTTTGTTTTTTGATACTTTCATAAGCCTGCTGTATTTTTTGAAACTTTTCTTTAGCGTCTTTTTGTACTTCTTCGCCCAGATGAGCTACCTTATCCGGATGATGTTTAACAGCCATTCTGCGATAAGCCCTTTTTACCTCTTCATCCGTAGCGTTCGCATCAATTTCAAGTATTTTATAGGCACTGGAGGTGTCTTTAATAAACATGGCTTTTATAGAGTCATAATCGCGTTGGCTGATGCCGCTGTATTCTGCAATGGTTTTTAATGTACGTAATTCGCTCATGTCTATATTTCCATCAGCCAGGGCAAGCTCAAACAACAAGTGCATCAGTTGCAGCTTCGAAGATAAATCCATGTGCCTTCTTACCTGCGTACATACATGGGCAATATTAAAATCATTATCTATGGCATGTTTTAAAAATTGCAGCATTTCTTTTGAACGATATTCATCATAATGCTTTGCCAGAAAGCTTTTTACATAATTCAATTCAGATTTAAGTACTTTGCCATCGGCCTTCATTACAGCAGCCATAAGCACCAGCAAAACAGCCGTAAAATCACCGGGCTGAGTGTTATATCTGGGACGACCTTTTTCTTTGCGTTCGGTATTAATGTTTTCGCCAGCCGCATCAATAAGCGTTCCGAGCGCAAAACCAAGAATTGCGCCTATCGGACTGCCCGCTGATAATACCCAGCCAAGTCCGCCACCAATCCACTTCCCAAATTTTGTCATTTGCTTGTTTTTATATTTTTTGCACTTCCAAAAATACTATATTTATGCTGTAAAATTTGATGAATAATAACATCGAGCCATATAAAATTATACCTCCTGCCATAAGTTCGGGCAGTGTATACTTATTTACCACCGATTCGGGGCTTGAATATGAAGTGCGCTTTGCCCGGAAAAAAGACAACTTATTACACGCTACTGTTGCATTTGGCGTGCTAAATGATGAATTTAACGGTGAAGAATATTCGGTTACCAATCGGGGCGAAGTATATAGAGTAATGGCAACCATAGTAAAAATTGTAAAAAATTATATGGCAGAACATCCAAACCTAAGACTGGTAGAATTTACCGGTGAACCCAAATCGGATGAAAATGCCACCATGACAACGCAACGTTTAAGTTTATATAATCGCTATTTAAAACAAATATTTAATAATGATTGGGTTTATAAACAACTTGGTAATAAAATGATAGTTGAACGTATCAGATAACACATTCTGTCCGCATCTGGCGAGTCAAATTGAACATTATCGAATTTCTAATACTAAATTATAATTTTTAGGAATGATTACAACTACTTTTTCCTTTTTGTATTATTTGATGTATATTTTGGGTTAAACTGATAATTATCATTTTTTGCCTTGACATCAATCAATATAAAATTATCTCAATAGCCTGAATTTTGACTTCATAAACTAAAAACCTATCAATTATGAAGAAAATAGCAGGCATATTAATTTTAATTTTCGTACTTTTAGTACCGGCAAGGATGATTTATACCGAAATCGGTCAACACAGCAATGTAACCCACATATTGATGTTTTTACTTACATTGGCCGGAGTATATATCGGCTTTGCCTTGATAGATAGTAAACAAACAAACAAATCACGTTAATACTAAAAAGAAAGATGCAAATAAAAAAAATTCTTGTACCAACCGATTTTTCCGAGTGTGCAGAAAATGCATTAGAGGCGGCTATAAAAATAGCAACCGTACTAAATGCTGAAATAATTATATTAAATGCATATAGCATGCCCTACACCGGAACAAATGTGATGATAGACATATCAGATGTACTCAAAGAACGCTCTTATGAAGACCTTAATAAATTACTTCATAAACTTAAGCAATCGGGCAAAGACAAGAATATAAGTATTCACATTGTTAGTGAATATGGCCCGGCTGCCGAAATAATAGCCTCGGTTGCTGATACGCAAGGAGTTGATTTAGTAATTATGGGTACCAAGGGTGCCGGATCACTTGCCTCTAAACTACTTGGCAGCATTACTTCTAATGCCTTGGCAAAAGTTAAAAAACCCATTCTGGTTGTACCCGAAAAAGCTATTGATTTTGATATAAAAAACATAGTTTTAGCTTCTGATTTGCATACCCAATATTCTGAAAAATTAAATGCATTAATTGTTTTAGCGAAAGCATTTTCGGCAAGGGTAAATATTTTATACGTAAATACGCATGCAGAGGAGAAGCCTGCAATAGCAAAGGCTATCGAAGGTGTTAAACTCAATGCCTTGCTTCGGGATGTTGATCATGATTTTGTTGTAACAGATAATTATGACGCAGAAGAAGGAATAAACCAATATGCAGCAACACATCAAACCGATGTGTTAGCCGTAATACCACATCATTACGGTTTTTTTGAAAGGCTGTTTCATCGCAGCATAAGTAAAAAATTAAGCCTGCATAGCAATATCCCATTATTGGTATTGAATTAGTGGGTTAAGTGCCACATAACAATACCGGCACAAACCGAAATATTAAGCGAGTGTTTGGTGCCATATTGTGGTATTTCTATCACAGCATCGCAGTTATCAATCACATCCTGATCTATTCCGCCCACTTCATTGCCAAAAACAACGGCCATTTTATTTCCGACAGGCTTAAAATTATTCAGAAAGATTTTTTTTTCGGTCTGTTCTATAGCATAAAGGGTATAACCTTGTTTACGTAGTTCATTCAGGGCGCTCAGGGTTTGTTGATGGTGCTGCCAGTTCACTGTTTCGGTAGCTCCTAAGGCTGTTTTATGTATATCGCGATGGGGAGGCAAAGGTGTATAACCGCACAGCATGATTTTCTCTATTTTGAAAGCATCGGCAGTTCTGAAAATACTACCTACGTTATGATGACTGCGTATATTATCCAGCACAATCACCAATTTGTTTTTTTCAATTTGCTTATACTCTTCGGGTTTTAATCTTCCCAGTTCCTGTAATTGTAGTTTTCTGTTCATAACATTTAATAAACAATAGGGTACAAAAAAACATTATTTTAAACACTTAAAATATTTTAGCACACTGAAATTTTTATTAAAATTGGCAAAAAACCGTACAGTAATAAAATCAGCCGGAGCAGAAAAAGAAACTCCGTTAATGAAACAATACAACGCCATCAAAAGCAAATATCCGGATGCTTTGTTGTTGTTTCGTGTGGGCGATTTTTACGAAACCTTTGGTGATGATGCCGTAAAAACTGCCAAAACCCTGGGAATAGTTCTTACCAAAAGAAACAATGGTGCAGCCGGTGAAATGAATTTAGCCGGTTTTCCTCATCATGCTTTAGATATGTATTTGCCTAAACTGGTTAGGGCAGGCTATAGAGTTGCCATTTGCGACCAACTGGAAGACCCTAAGCTGGCAAAAGGCATTGTGAAAAGAGGAGTTACCGAACTTGTTACGCCCGGAGTAACTTACAACGAAAAAGTACTCGAAAATAAGTCAAACAATTTTCTTTCAGCTATACATTTTGGCGAAAAATATACCGGTATTTCATTTTTAGATGTTTCTACCGGAGAATTTTTTGCAACGCAGGGAAAAAACGAATATATAGATAAACTACTGCAAAGTTTTAAACCCGGAGAAGTACTCTATAAACGCAACGAAAATAAAAAGTTTAATGAAATATTCGGCAGCCATTTTTATACCTATAAATTAGATGATTGGGTATTTACTCATGATTATGGAAACGAAAAATTACTAAGCCATTTTCAAACAAAATCATTAAAAGGCTTTGGTATTGAAGATATGCCCGAAGCTATAGTGGCAGCCGGAGCCGCCCTGCATTATCTGGAAGCTACTCAACACGACAAAACTGCACACATTACTTCATTAGCCCGGATAGACGAAGACAAGTATGTATGGTTAGATAAATTTACCATCCGTAATTTAGAATTGATACACCCGGCACATCCCAATGCCAAAACTTTACTTGAGGTACTTGATTTTACCATTACTCCCATGGGATCGCGTTTGCTGAAACGCTGGATGCTGATGCCATTACTGGATATTCAGTCTATCAATCAACGATTGGATGTGGTTGATTTTTTTACGAAAAATGAAAATATCAGAGAACAACTGAAATCAATATACGAACAAACCGGAGATTTAGAAAGACTCATTTCTAAAGTTGCTGTGGGTCGTATTTCTCCGCGCGAAATGACACAACTTAATCGCGCACTTAAAATTATCCCTCAATTAAAAGAGATATGCAGCAACAGCCGGATTCAGGCACTTAAAATATTTTCCGATCAACTTAATCCCTGCACGGTAATAAGCGAAAAAATTGATAAAGAATTAAACCCCGAAGCCCCGGTGGCCATAGGCAAAGGAACAACAATTAAATCAGGCGTAAACAATGAACTGGATGATTTACGAAACCTTTCCTATTCAGGTAAAGATTATTTATTACAAATTCAAACCCGCGAATCCGAACGAACCGGTATTCCGTCTTTAAAAATAGCATTTAACAACGTGTTTGGCTACTATTTAGAGGTAACCAATACCCACAAAAATAAAGTACCTGCCGACTGGATAAGAAAGCAAACTCTTGCCAATGCCGAGCGTTATATAACCGAAGAATTAAAAGCATACGAAACAAAAATACTGGGAGCTGAAGAAAAAATTTTAATGCTCGAAACACAACTCTATAATGAGTTGGTATTTGCACTAAGCGAATATATACAACCAATCCAGCATAATGCATACATCATAGCTCAGATAGATTGTTTATTGTCATTTGCAACAGCAGCTTTGCAAAATGCTTATACACGCCCGCAACTCAATGACTCATACACCATACAAATTAAAAACGGGCGACATCCCGTTATAGAAAAAGCACTGCCGCCCGAAGAGCAATATGTTGCAAATGATTTGTATTTAGATAACGATAAACAACAAATTATTATGATTACAGGTCCTAACATGTCGGGTAAATCGGCTTTGTTGAGGCAAACAGCTTTAATTGTATTGATGGCACAGATGGGCAGTTTTGTGCCGGCACAGTTTGCCGAATTAGGACTCATTGATAAAGTATTTACCCGCGTGGGTGCCTCCGACAATATTTCTTCAGGAGAATCTACCTTTATGGTAGAAATGAATGAAACAGCCAGCATACTTCATAACATTACTAACCGCAGCTTGGTATTGTTAGACGAGATAGGCAGAGGCACAAGTACTTATGACGGCATAAGCATAGCATGGGCTATTGCCGAATATTTACACGAAAATAACAAAGCACGTCCTAAAACTCTTTTTGCTACGCATTACCACGAACTAAATGACATGGCAGCCCTGTTTAACAGGATAAAAAATTTTAATGTGTCGGTAAAAGAATTAAATCATAAAATTATTTTTATGCGTAAGTTGGAGCAGGGTGGCAGCCGACATAGCTTTGGTATCCATGTAGCTAAAATGGCCGGAATGCCCGTAAAGGTGTTAGAAAGAGCCAACCAAATACTTGCGCAACTTGAAAGCAACAGAAATACCGGTAAACCCGAAAATATTACACACACAAAGAAAACAACCGAAGACACCCTGCAACTAAGTTTTTTTCAACTGGATGACCCAGTGTTACAACAAATCAAAGAAGAAATTTTAAAAACTGATATAAATACTCTTACCCCTGTTGAAGCCCTTATGAAACTGAATGAAATTAAAAAATTAATAGGCGGGTAAAAAATATTTGCATTTTTATAAAAATTATTACTTTTGCAACACCAATGCGGAAATAGCTCAGTTGGTAGAGCACGACCTTGCCAAGGTCGGGGTCGCGAGTTCGAGTCTCGTTTTCCGCTCTAATATCCTCTCTGGCTGGAGAGGTTTTTTTTTAACGTTCTTACAATTCATTTGCCCGGGTGGTGGAACTGGTAGACACGCAGGACTTAAAATCCTGTGGACCGTAAACGTCCGTGCGGGTTCGATTCCCGCCTCGGGTACTTTTTCACAAAAAGTCATCAGGTTTTTTACCGCAAAGCCGGGTGTTTTAAATTTTATTGAAACTTATTGTAATTTATTTTGTTATAACAAAAAATCTCACAAAGTCATAATATGTTTTATATTCTCTTAATCTCACTCTTAAAATATGTTTTTTAATCATAAATTTGGTTAAAATCGTTTCAATAAAACAGTATTCAGATAATATATATTTAACTTAGCAAAAAATAAAACGATGAAAAAAATTAATGTTTTAATTATTGTAATTGCTACACACTTATTACCTAAGGCATCTTTTAGTCAGCTAACTATTCCGCCCCCAAGTCCTTTGCAAGTAGAAACCCAGCAATTTGCCACCGGTAAAATAGAAATAAGCTATTCAAGACCTGCAGTTAAAGGTAGAAAAATATTTGGCGAATTAGTACCCTACGATAAAATCTGGAGAACTGGAGCAAATGCCGCTACCACCATTTATTTTTCGGATGAAGTAATTATAAACAACATTAAAATTACCAAAGGAAAATACGGATTATTAACTATTCCCGGTAAATCGTTCTGGGAAGTAATCATCAGTAAAGACACAACAGTTACCAATGCAGCCGATTACAAACAAGAAAATGATGTGGTTAGAGTTAAAGTAAAACCAAAGTCTTTATCCCAAAGCGTAGAAAACTTTACAATAAATATAGACAATATCAAACCAAACTCCTGTTATTTACAATTAATATGGGATAAAACCCTGGTGCAAATAACCATCAATGCCGATATAGATGCAAAAATTATGGCGCAGATTGACGAAGCCATGAAAGGAGAGAAGAAGCCATACTATCAGGCAGCTAATTATTATTACGAAAACAATAAAGATATGGCAAAGGCATTGGAATGGGTAAATGAGGCTGTTAAAGCTAACCCCAATGCATATTGGATTTTACACTTAAAAGCCAAAATACAGCTCAGGTCAAAAGATTTTGATGGTGCAATAGCTACAGCTAAAGAATCGCATGATAAAGCCGAAGGAGCTAAAAACAGCGATTACATGCGTTTAAATGATAAATTAATTGCCGAAGCGAATAAGCTGAAAAAGTCTAATAAGAAATAGTTAAAATTTCATGATTTCTTATTAACCCCAATTATACATTAACTAATGTATAATTGGGGTTTTGGTTTTAATCATTAAAAGCAACTTCTACTTCTTCTTCTTGTTTAATAGGTTTTCTGAAAACAATTTTTTTATCAATGGCATCCATCACTATCACATTTTGCCTATCTATTTTACCGGACAGCAATTGTTTAGATAGTTCGTTAAGGACTTGTTTTTGTATGATGCGTTTAATGGGTCGTGCACCAAATTGAGGATCAAAACCCTCTGAGCTAATTAAATTAACTGCTTCTTTGGTTATATGCAATTTTATATCGTTGGCGATTAATTTACTGGCTAATTGTTTTAACTGCAGCCAAACTATATCGCGAACTTCTTGCTCGTTGAGTGGTTTAAACATAATGATTTCATCTATGCGATTTAAAAACTCAGGACGAATGGTTTTTTTAAGCAAATCAAAAACTTCATCTTTGGTTTTTTCGGTTAGCTCATCAACGTTTTTAGGGTTTACTTTTTCAAAATTTTCCTGAATAATATGCGAACCAATATTGGAGGTCATAATGATAATGGTATTTTTAAAATTTACCAATCTTCCTTTGTTATCAGTAAGGCGGCCATCGTCAAGCACTTGCAGCAAAATATTAAATACATCCGGATGAGCTTTTTCAATTTCATCGAGGAGCACAACGCTGTAAGGTTTTCTGCGTACCGCTTCGGTTAATTGGCCACTTTCATCATAACCTACATAGCCCGGAGGAGCTCCTACCAATCGTGATACACTATGTCTTTCCTGATACTCGCTCATATCTATGCGTGTCATGGCGTTTTCATCATTGAATAAAAATTCGCTTAATGCTTTGGCTAATTCAGTTTTACCTACACCGGTAGTGCCTAAAAATATAAATGAACCTATTGGTCGTTTTTCGTCTTGCAATCCTGCACGGCTACGTCTTACGGCATCAGCAACAGCGGCAATAGCTTCATGCTGACCAATTACCCGTTTATGGAGTTCTTGCTCCAGCCTCAATAGTTTTTCTTTTTCACTTTCAATCATACGGCTTACAGGTATGCCTGTCCACTTAGCTACTACTTCAGCAATTTCTTCGGCAGTAACTTCTTCTTTAATCATTTTAGAGTTTTTTTGAATTTCGTTAAGCTGTTGCCGTTGTTCATTTAAGCGTGCCGTTGCCTCTTGTAACTTGCCGTAGCGAATTTCAGCTACTTTGCCGTAATCTCCGTTGCGTTCGGCTTGTTCGGCTTCAAATTTTAATTGTTCAATTTGCGTTTTGATGTTTTGTATTTCATCAACAATATTTTTTTCGGCTTTCCATTTTGCCATCAATTGATTGCGGTGTTCATTTAATTCGGATAGTTCTTTGTTGAGTTGCTGTAGTTTGTGATGGTCGTTCTCTCTTTTTATAGCTTCGCGTTCTATTTCCAGTTGCATGATTTTTCTGTCTAATTCATCCAGTTCTTCGGGTTTGGAGTTTATTTCCATGCGCAACTTAGATGCGGCTTCATCTATCAGGTCAATAGCTTTGTCGGGCAGAAATCTATCGGTTATGTATCGTTGAGAAAGTTCTACGGCTGCAATTACTGCTTCATCCCGGATAATGACCTGATGATGTGTTTCATATTTTTCTTTTATGCCTCTTAAAATTGAGATGGCATCTTCTGCATCAGGTTCATCAACCAGTACTTTTTGAAATCGTCTTTCGAGCGCTTTATCTTTTTCAAAATATTTTTGATATTCGTTCAGTGTGGTTGCTCCAATGGCTCTTAATTCGCCTCTTGCCAGAGCAGGTTTTAAAATATTTGCTGCATCCATGGCGCCTTCACCGGCACCTGCTCCTACCAAGGTATGTATTTCATCTATAAACAAAATTATCTCACCGTTTGCGGCAATAACTTCTTTTACTACCGATTTTAATCGTTCCTCAAATTCACCTTTGTATTTGGCACCGGCAATCAGGGCGCCCATATCTAAGGAGTAAATTACTTTGGTTTTTAAATTTTCGGGTACATCACCGTTAATTATTCTATGAGCTAATCCTTCGGCAATAGCAGTTTTTCCTACACCCGGCTCGCCAATAAGGATTGGGTTGTTTTTGGTTCTGCGACTAAGTATTTGTAATACTCTTCTTATTTCGTCATCCCGGCCAATTACCGGATCCAGTTTGCCGTTGCGGGCTAATTCGTTTAGATTTTTAGCATATTTATTTAGAGCATTATAAGTCTCTTCCTGAGTTGCCGATGTTACTTTAGCTCCTTTGCGTAAATCTTTGATGGCGGCTATCAGTTCTTTTTCGTTAACTCCGCTGTCTTTTAATAATTGCGAAGCACTGTCGTTGGTAGCTGTAATTCCGAGCAATAAATGTTCGATGGCTACAAATTCATCACCAAGTTCTTTCAGGTATAATAATGCTTTTTGAAGGGCTGTATTGGCATTGGCAGATAAGTGTTGTTGTCCGCCAGATACTTTGGGGTATCCAGAAATAATTTTATCTAATGCTTGAATAACAATGGGGGTGTTTACATTTAGTTTTTTTAAAATATAGGGAGTAACATTTTCATCTACATTGAAAATACCTTTTAGGATATGCCCTACCTCGATAGCCTGGTGTTGTTTTTCCAAAGCTAATTGCTGTGCCTGTTGCACAGCTTCCTGCGATTTTAATGTGAATTTATTAAAGTCCATATTTGTTTGTATTTATTTTCTTTTCATCAAATTTTTAACCAGCTTAAAGATGTATAGAAATAGCCGTTTTTTTGTCAGTAAAACGCTTGATAATAAAGACATTTTTGCCGGTGTAGTGTTTAAAATATGCCTTTTTGACTTGTATATTTTTTAAAAATTTTGATTTAATAAAACTTGTCTTGTTCCGTAAAAACAATGAGATTTATACAATATAAGTTGCCGGTACATAGAATAAACTACATAAGTCGGGCAGTTTAAGGGCACTATGTACCGTGCAACTTAATATTTTCAGACATAGAATATTAATACAAAAGTATTACCTGTTTTTTGAGGCATTACTTCGATGGATGCACGCATGATGCGTACCCAATGTTTAACAATGTACAAGCCTAACCCGGTGCCTCTGGCGATTCTTGTTTCTTCGTTTCCCAGGCGAAAAAATTTTTCAAATATTTTATGTTTCATATTTGCAGGGATAGGAGGCGCATGGTCGGTAATTTCAATTTTTATGGTTTGGTTTTCTTGCAAAGCAGTAATACGGATTTCAGAATTTACAGGCGAATATTTTATGGCGTTATCATACAAATTGGTAATAATGGTTTGAAGTCCGTAGGTATCGAATTTGCAATATAAATTATCGGCAATATTTGTTAGGGTTATATGATTTTGCCCTATACTTTGTTTTAAATCTTTAAGCAGTGTTGTTAATAAGACACTTAGATTTTGCAATTGCAGATTTGCGTTTATTTTATTTTCGTCAAATCCGGTTACGGCCAACACATTTTCGGTTAATTGTTGCAATCGGTCAGTTTCATGTATGGCTTTATTAATAATCAGTGCTTGTTTATCGGGGTTTAAGTTGTGTTTTTGTAATGTTTGTAACAATAATTTAACGGCAGTTACAGGGGTTTTTATTTCATGTGTTACGGCTTGCATAAAATTGCGTTGATGCTTGGTTAACTCAATTTCCTTTTTGTAAAATCTGTACGTCAGATAAAATCCTGCTGTAAGTAACAGGGCAAATACAGCAGCTTCGCCTGCTATCATCCATATTTTATGAGATAATATGTCGTTATTTGCATAAATAATATTGTTCAGCTTAATGATTAATACCGCCCACCACGAAAATTGGGCAAATACATAAATAAAGAGCAATAAAAAAAGTAACTTTACCCGATTACCTGATTTATTCATTTGATAGATTAATATTTAAAGTTGTAACATAACATTTAATAAATTGATTTGTTGTTGTGTGGCATCGGGCTTGCGCTCTATATAATGTGTGTAGTTTGCTTTTTTTACAACAGGCTTACAGGTAAGGGTAAGCGGCTGGTTTTTTCTTTTAATGTGTATAGTAAGCTCTTGGTCTGTAAGTGGTTCGCTTAATGCCTTTAAAGGCTCTTTGCTTGTGCTGTTTATTTCCTGATTATTTATTTTTTGTATTATGTCGCCAGTGGTTAATCCGGTATAATTATCAGCGTTTTTATTTATTAATACAGCTATATCGCCATTACCTAGAGTTATAAACTTTGTTTCGGCAAAGTAATATTCATCTTTCACAATTTCCTCATAATAATTTAAGCCTATTTTGTTTAAGTATTCTTTATATGGCAGGGGTTTATCACCAATAATGTAATCATTTATAAAGGGTAAAACATCTTGTCCGGCAATTTTTGCAATTATGTTAAACAGGCTGTCGTCTTTAAAAGGTTTTGAGGGTCCGTATAATTGAGCCATTTCCAACATCAATTCTCTTAATCCTGTTTTACCCGAGCTTATTTCATGTAGTTTTATATCGAGCAAAAATCCTATTAATGCGCCTTTTTGATATACGTTACTGTACATTTCGTTGTATACCTTATTTAATATGTTTTTACTCATTTGTGTAAACGATACGTCTTTGTATGCAGCAGCACGGTTTATTTTGTTGCTCATTTCCATAAAAAAATCTTCCGGCTCTATCAGTTTACTTTTTACCTGTACCAAATGCGAAAAGTATTCGGTAACACCTTCATACATCCACAAATGCTGAGACATTTTCGGATGTCGGAAATCAAAATTTTCAATTTCTTCGCTGTGAATGTTTAACGGGGTAAGTATATGCAGAAATTCATGTGCGGCTACATCTCTAATCATGCTTATTAATCTTTCCTCATTATCTGATTCAGGTAAAAAATAAAAAGAACAATATGAATGTTCTAAAGCTCCAAAACCTCCATAGGAAGTGATTTCGCTGTAGGAATATTTAGGAAAATACATAATAAAATAATATTCATTTACCGGAAGCGTAGTAAAAAAATTTTCCAATGCACGGGATATAGGTTCTATGGCTTGCTTTACCAATGATGATTGAACTACATTATTAACTGAGTATACTGATATAAAAACCCGCATATTAGATATTTTAAAAGAGAGGGTATCGGCTTTACAAATCATAACCGGATTATCAACTAACTTTACATAGTTTTCGGCAAAAACTATATCCTTTTCATCATTTCTTTCGGTTTTCAGGGCTGTAGTGCTGTAAAATCCGGGAGGCTTATAATATGTAATTGAATAAGGTAAATTTTTATAGCCTTCTAAATATCCATAAAATCCTTGATGGTTGATAACAAAATTTTTGTTTTGTTGTATGTTGGTTCCGCCCGGTTGAAAAATATAATTATCAGCCCCCGCATCCCAGGTATCATCTACCCAATATTCAATTTTATAAAGCTGTTCGGCTTTTTCGATAGTAAACACATTAAGAGATGTTTTTTTTACTTTTAATTTTTTGCCCGATTTTGTAAATGCCTTAAAATCAACAATAAATCTTCCGTAATCTTTTACGGAATAAGATCCCGGAATTACTGCAGGCATAATATATTCAACTTTTTTATGATTTATTTGCGGAACAATTACTTCAACTTTTACCCGGTCATCTACTACCTTATCAAGGTAAACAGCTATTTCATAGCTTTGCTGCCCAAAAAGGCTAATAAGGGGGATAATTGTATAAAAAATGTAAAAAAGTAAATGTTTTTTCATTTGTTTTTTTGTTTTTGCATACTTATTGATAAAATTGCACTAAAATGCTGAAAGGTACAAAAATTATATATACACTAGGTTGGTTTTTTTGCTTATTTTGTCATAGTATTTATGCGCAAAACTACCCGATTTCTCATCAGGAAAAAGCCGAAAATGTTATAAGTAATTATTTAGAGTCTGTTTATAAAGATAATGATGAATACAGACCATACATTTTTTCGAATATTCAGGTATTAGATTCAGAACCTTATTTAAGACTACTGAAGCTGCTCGAGGCTAAAAAATACTTAGACGGAGATACTACACGAAAAGACGAATTATTTGCTTTAGATACACTTATTAAAGCGCAAGAAAAATACATCGAGCAAAAAAATGCCAGATATAATTATAAAATAAGCCATATATACAGCATAAAAAAAAGCAGGGATGTATATGTTGTCTACGAAACAATGTTTACCTTAAGCGGAAACTTTATAATAAAAGACGTAACTGTAAAAATGGATGCAGAATTAGATACTGAAGAGTATGACTGGGTGTATTATTATATGCAGCAGTATCCGCTGATGGGCGATAACTCTAAAAAAATTGAAGAAAGCAATAAGATATATAATTATTTTAATCAGCGTTTAAGTGAAATAGAAGACATTACCGATAAAAATTACCAGTTTAAAATTAATTTACTGGTAACGATGGCTATCAAAAGAGTGTCAGCTTTTGATTTGGGTTTTTGTGCCAGAGCAGCAGTGCGTTATTATATGAAACATTTACCATACGACTATCCCGATTATAAATCAGAAGAATTCAGCCAGTTAAATACGCTTACCACTGGCGAAAATGATTCATTAATGGGATACAGTTTGTTTCATCAATTCAGAGCAAAAAATTCGTCCGGTATAGATTCTTTGCAATGTTTTTATTTTGAATTAGACCCATGGTTTATGGTTGCCGGCATGATTCCTGTAGAAAAACCATGGGACAACTATTTTCAGCAAAAGAAATAATTAATGATATTATGAAAAAAAACATAGCTCTCATTTTAATATTATTTAATAATATAATATATGCACAAAATAAATCTGCAGAACAGATACAAGTTGAAAGAGCCGTTATTAACTGGGCAAGTTTAACCTTTGAATATTATGAGGGTGCCAGATTCGAGAAATATAAAAAATTACCCACCCGCGAACAATATAAAATAGAAAATCAGATAGCCGACTTAACTGAATACAAAGCCGAAATGACAGATGAATACAATAAAGGAAAACTGAATAAATCAAAAACTGAATTTGAAAACAATATTAAATCTATTGACCAAAAAATAGACTCACTAAATAAAGTTCATACCCAACTAGGAAATAACCCTGAAAACAAAAATGATTATGAAATAGATTTTTGGGCAAATATTAAAGTTAATAACGGTTTAACGGTATATTTCAGACATTATGTTTTGTTAAACAATAACTTTGAAGTGATTAAAGCCGAAATAACCGGTGCTGTAGGTAAAGAAAGTGATGATTTAAAAATTTTATACAAAACAAAGGAAGCCGAAGAAAAGTATTGGGTAAATAAATCAGTTCAAACAAATCCGGGTAAAGAACCACAAAAGCAAAGTAATTCTAATAACAAGACCGATATTAATAATAACAAACAATTAAACAATAATAAATCCAAAGAAGTAAACAAGAATAATACTAAAAAACAATCTGCAAAAACAAAGTATTAATTTTTGCTATAAAATTACATCTGCTTAATTAAACCCAAAATTGTTATCAGCCTCGGGCTGATACAATTGTGTATTATGTGGGCGGCATTTGGGTTAATACACCCCCCTCCATCTCCCCCAAAGGGGGAGAGTATTACAAAATCTTAGACGCCCGGCTTGCCGTGAAAAAAGTGTAATGACTTTTTGGGGTTATAATAATTATTCAAATTTTAAACACGCTCATTCTTGCTCTGCATGTTTTGTGGTTAAACCAATAAATTTGACAATATTAATGCTCATTGTTTCATGGTAACTTATCACAATTATTAGAAGCGCTTTTTCAATAACTCATTTTTTAACTCGTAATTTGGGTTATAAGTCAGATTTTTTTACACTTTTGTGCGCATATCACAACCTGATAAAAATTTGTACCATGGATAAAATTATTATTGGAACGCGAGGCAGCGATTTGGCATTGTGGCAGGCAAATCACATAAAAAAAGCATTATTAAAACAAGGTTATCAGGTTGAATTAAAAATTATTAAAACACAAGGTGATATTATACAACATCTGAGTTTTGACAAGATGGAAGGTAAGGGTTTTTTTACCAAAGAACTCGAACAAGCGCTGCTGAATAAAGAAATTGATCTGGCGGTACATTCACATAAAGATTTAGAAACCAGTTTACCCGAAGGTTTAACAATAGCTGCAGTTACACAACGTGCTAATCCCTGCGATGTGTTAATTATCAACAAAGAAAGCTATGATATTAAGGAACCATATTGTTTAAAGAAAAATGCCGTATTAGGAACTTCATCGGTACGTAGAAAAGCTCAATTCAGGGCTATTCGTAACGATGTGATAATTGAAGATTTAAGAGGAAATGTACCCACACGCATACAAAAATTACGCGAAAAAAAATACGATGCCATTATGCTTGCAAAAGCAGGTATAGAACGTTTACAAATTAATCTGCAAGAGTTTGAAACGCTTGAGTTAAGCCCTAAAGAATTTATACCGGCCCCTGCACAAGGTGTGTTGGCTCTGCAAACAAGAACAGATAGCGCTGATTTAATAAAAGCATTACAGATATTAAATGATCGGGATATACAAAATTGTATTTATGCAGAAAGAAAGATTTTAAATATGCTGCAAGGCGGCTGTCGTTTACCTATGGGAGCGTATTGTGTATTTAAAGATGGAATTTACATGCTTTGGGCATCCTTTTTATCTGCTGAAAATAATCTGCCCAAAAGGATTTATATCACCGGCACATTTCCCGAAAAGATTGCCGAGCAAGCCTGTTACAAATTATTAAACCATCAAAAATTGTCAGTATTCATTAGTCGTAAAGAAAAAGACAGTAAATATTTTTTCAGGTCATTAGGCGAATATGGTTGTTTAATAAGCGGCAATTCTTTAACACGTTACGAAGCTATACCTTTTTCACAAAACATTCCTTATACCGATTGGATTTTCTTTTCGTCAAAAAATTGTGTAAAATATTTTTATGCTCAACAACCGCTAGTAAATAAAAAAACCAAAATAGGTTCTATTGGAGGAGCAACGGCAGAAGCATTAAAAAAACTAGGTATTAAACCGGATTTTACTGGCCGGTCTAACGATACCGAAGAAATAGGTAAAGAATTTGCAATAATTGCCGGTGAATGCAGCGTGTTGTTTCCGCAAAGTACGGCAAGTTTCAGAACCATACAAAAACAATTTACATCGCAAAAAAAGCTTATAGATTTAATTGTTTATGATACCCTGCCTAATGAAGATATACAACTCATTAAAACCGATGTTGCAGTATTAACCAGTCCTACAAATGCATTGTTGTACATCAGAAATATCAAACCTGTAGATTATCCGAAACATTTTATTGTAATAGGCAAATCTACAGCCCGGGTTTTAGAAGAAAATGGCATTGATAACTATACCATAGCCTGGAATACTTCTGAACTTGCATTGACCGATATGGTTATGTCGTTGTAAATTAATCCTAAAATTGTCATCAGCCATCGAATATTTCGCAGGCTGATGCAAGCGCGTATGTATGTAAGCAGTATTTTGGGTATATAAGAAATTCATTATAAAAGTCTTAAACCTCCTTCAGGCTTATCTGCAAAAAAATCTAACGACTTTTTTCGGGTTTAAATAAATTTGGCTTGATTTTGGATTAAAATGTTTAACTTAGAGCTAATTTTTAATTAACATAAGGTCATGCAAAAAAATAGTATTTATTTAATTATATCTGCCCTGAGCATTTTTTTAACAATCAATAAAGCGTTATATGCACAAATAATTAAAGAAAAAGATGTGCCGGCAGCAGTTATCAATACTCATAAAACCAAGTTTGCTAATGCAAAAAACCTGAAATGGGAATATAAAAAAGATAAAAAAATTTATGTAGTAGATTGCATCAACGAAAACTATAATACCGAAGTAACTTACGCCCAAAACGGAAAATGGATAAAAACCGAAAAAGAGATTAACGAACAAGAATTACCTAAAGCAATTACAGAGAGCTATTTAAAAAGCAAATATGCCCAAGGAAGCATATCGAAAATTAAAGAAGTAAGCCGTAACGACAGCAAAGAAAAAGAATATAAATTAAAAGTAGAATCGGGCAGTTTAAAGTATCAGTTAAAATATGCCTCAAGCGGAAAACTACTAAAGGCAGAAGAGAAAAACAAAAAACAGGTTAAATAAATCTATTTATACAGATAGTTTTTTACGTTCTTTAATCTCGTTTTTAATAAATCGTTCGGTTAAAGCTATTTCATCACTTTTTAACTGAATACCAACTCTTATCCTGTCAGACAAGTAATTGAACGACAATTTTTCGCCACCAATTACCCAAAATGAGTTTTCTAACACCGAACTAAAAGTTTGTGGCTTAATTTCATCAGCTTTAAAGTTGTTGATGTTTTCGTAATAATATTTATAAACTTTACCATATTTTTTTAATGAACGTTTATAGTACATGGCTTCATTGTCGAACTTAAATAATTCCATGCCGTATTTTTTCCACAACCATGTATAGCCTATTCTGTATTCATAATAGGCCCAAAAACTAATTAAGATAACAAAGTATAATTTTTGTTCTTTACTATAATTGCCAAATAACTGCCAGATAAAAAATACACCGCAAATTGTCCAGCAAAATAACCAGGCTGTAAGTAATGCTTCCTGTTTGGTAGTTAGTCTAGGTAATATAATTAAGGTGGTTTCTGATTCTTTTTTATAATAACTTATTCCGGGCGAAAGATATTTTATATCACTCATGACGCTGCAAAAATAAGTTAATTTTAAGCATTTTGTTAATTATTTTACAATTAAAAATATAAGGATAATTGTTTAAGGCATTATATTTGTTACCAAATTGAATAAAAAAATACTGTTATGAAAAAATTGATTGTTTTGAGTGTTTTATCCTTATTTGTTTTCGAAACATTAAAAGCACAGGAATATGCAGATTTAATGAATTTATGGGTGGATAAAAAATATGAAAAACTCGTTGATAAAGCTTACCGATATACTGAAAAAGACAAATCAAAAAACGACCCCTTACCTTATTTGTATTTGGCCAAAGGATTATTTAAAATATCGCAAGATGAAAAATTAAGAGAAAAAGAACAATATAAAAAATCGGAAGCTGAGGCTTTAAAATATGCCGCTACATTTAAGAAAAAAGATAAAAACGGAACATACAGGAGCGACCAGGCAACCAAAGAATTTTTCTCGGAAATGAAAACACATTATTTTGAGCAAACTCAAAATTGGATAGAGAAAAAAGATTATAAAAAGGCTTTAGCCATTATGAAGAAAGTAGTAATTTTTGATGAAGAAAACCCCAGCGTTTGGATAATTAAAGGAGTTTGCGAGTTCGAATTAAAAAACAAGCCCGAAGCCGTTAAAAATGTGAATCAAGGCATAGAGGGGGTTAAAAAAATTCAAAATTTTAACGATTGGTACGAATGTGATAAAGACTTTTTGCGCTTTGCTTTGGTGGAGTATGCTACCTATCTTAAAAATAACAAAGATTTGGCCAATGCAAAAAATGTTATCAACCTAGGCTATCAGTATTTTTCGGATGTAAAAACGGATGATGAAGATTTGAATAAGAAAAACAAAGTATATGTAGATAAATACAACGAATTGGTGAATGGCTAATGTTTTGATTGTTATGGATAGAATATATTGTTATCACATATAAACTAACCGGGTTCGGTATTTACTTAACCAAATCTGATTTTTCTGAATTTTGAAATGTTTGTTTTTCGAGCAGTATTTGTTTAGCCATTTTCATGGGCACACTGATGTATTTTTTTTCTAAATAAGAAACCACTTTTTCTAATATTTCTTTTCCTTCGTTATTCAATTTTTCAATGTCTTTTGCAAAAACCGTGTAAAGAGCGGTATCTTTTATTTCTTTTATTTTTTGAGGCACTTCACTCATAGCTCTTTCAACCTGTCTGATTCTGTATATTTCTTTAAACTCAACAAGCAGTTTGTTTATTAATTCGTTGCAGCGGGTAAGTTCTTTTTCTCTTTCGCGCATATTGGCTTCGGCTTCTGCTTTCAGTGAGTTAATATCAATAATTTTTACAGCATGTTTTTTGCAAATTTCTTTGTCAAAATCATAGGGTATGGCAAGGTCAACCACAATTTTTTGATTTTGTTCACCGGCTAATAATCGCTCGTATATTTCTTGATTAATGATTGGCTCAGTAGAAGCGGTACAGCTAATAATTACATCAAATCCCTGATGATAATTTTTAATGTCTTTTAAGTCTTTAAGTTCGCATTTTAATTCAGCCGCTAATGCCAAACCGTTGGCAACCGAGCGGTTAAAAACCACAAAATTTTTAAACCCGTTTTTTTTCAAAAAGCGGGCCATTGCGGTATTGGTTTGACCGGCACCAATAAAAATGATACGTGAGTTTTCGTGTATGCTTGATTCGCGCAGTTTTCGGTAGGCTAAAGATACTACTGATACAGGCTTAGAAGCTATATCGGTTCGGGTATATATTTCTTTGGCAGCTTCTACCGTTTTTTTAATCATCAGCCTGATGCTGTCTCCGGTTAATCCCATAGCCAGACATTTATCGTAAGCGTTGCGTACCTGAGTAATTATCTCACGCTCGCCAACTACCATCGAATCTAATGATGAAGCTACGTTAAACAGGTGTCTGATAGCTTCTTCTCCTTCATAAAATTCGAGTAATTTGAAGGATTTGTGTAATTGCGTTTCGCCCCAGCCCGGATTAAAAGCATGTAAAAAATCAATCAAAAAATCTTCTTCGCTGTCAGGCTCATTATACACAAAGTAAAATTCAACCCTGTTACAGGTTGAAAGGTACATTAGCTCTTCTAATCGCGCGTTGTTTTTTAAGGCTTTTAATCGTTCTTGCAGTTGATTATCTTCTATATGAAATAACCCGATTTCTTCTAGGGTAGCTTTTTTGTGGGTAATGGCAATAGCTTTTAACTGCTTCACGTTTCACTCCTTTTTACTTATGCAAAGTTCATATATAAACTTGGTGTAATTGTCATGAAATTGTCATATACACTAATTTATATTTGTTCTAAATTAATATCATTTCAGGCAATAGCAACATTATTGTATAATTTACCCCCTATCAGTTAGTATCTAAGTTTAGTATCTAAGTCAATTTATGGTCTAATCAGTTAACTGTATGTCTAAATCCTGTCCGATTAGGTATTAAAATTCTGTCTTTTAATTATATATAATTCATTTTTGAGTTTACTAAAATGTTAAATTATTCAAACAATTTTAGCCTAATTTTTGCTAATAAACAGTTTTTATATAATTTTGATTTTTAAATAAATGTACCATTAAATTAAAAATGAATAAAGCGCTGATATTTTTCGCATTTACACTTATAAGCCTTAACACATTTTCTGAAGTACTTACTTTAGAAGGACAATATCAAAATAAAAATGTTTATGTATCGAATGCCGTAGCCGGCTCAGGGGTAGGTTTTTGCGCCTACGAAATACGTGTAAACGGGATGATTACCACCGATGAAGTAAACTCAAGTGCTTTCGAAATAGATCTTGCCGTATTAGGCATAAAAACTGGCGATCCGGTTATTATTCAAATTTTCCACAAAGACGGTTGTGCCCCCAAAGTACTTAATCCTACCGTATTAAAACCCATGCCAACGTTCGAAACCATTGATATTAAAGTGAGCAATAGCGGTTTATTAGAGTGGACTACTCAAAATGAAAGCGGAGAATTACCTTATATTGTTGAACAATACAAGTGGAACAAATGGATAAAAGTAGGCGAGGTGCAAGGCATCGGTACACCCGAAAAACACACCTATCGTTACCAGTTGATACTAACTTCGGGGGTTAACAAATTTAGAGTTACCCAAAGAGGCAACTTAGGTAAAGTGGTTCACTCTCCTTCCGTAGAAATGGTTACCGAAATAGAAAAAGTTAGTTTTAAACATATCAAAGAACAAGATAAAATAAGTTTCAGCAAAGATACTCACTACGAAATTTATGATAAATACGGACAGGCCAGAGTTAAAGGCTTTGGCAAAGAAGCAAGTTTAGTTTCTCTTAAAAGTGATGAGTATTATCTCTGTTTTGATAATTCGGTAGAAACCATCCAAAAATAAATCATTTAATTAATTACAGTGTTTTTTATAGGAATAATATACGCTCATGTAAATTCCTATCTAAAAAAAATGTACCTTCGCAACCCTAAAATTCTAAAAATTTATGGCAATCATTGGTAAAATTCGCGATAACTCAGTTTTAGTTGTAGCTGTTGTAGGTATCTCTTTAGCCCTGTTCATTGTTGGCGATTGGCTTACTAACCGCGGTACAGGCAGAGGCGCAGAAGATACCGTAGGCGAAATATACGGAAAAAATATCAGTGCAACAACATACGAAAAAAGAGTACAGGAAGCGATTGAACGCCAAAAACAGCAATACCAGCAAGCAGGGATGGAAATGGACGACAATATGCGCGACCAGGTAAGAGAACAGGTATGGAACCAAATGATTATGGAACAAATGATGGACAAAATCTTTTCGAATGTTCCCTTATCGGTTAGTGTTGACGAGCTGAATGATATGGTATATGGAACCAATATCCACTCTTATGTAAAGCAGGTGCCTATTTTCCAGGATATGATGGGTAATTTTTCGGTAGATTCAGTTAAAAATTACCTGACCCGCCTGGAACAAAGTCCAAATCCCGAAGCTCGCCAGCAATGGATTCAATTTGAAAATGACCTGAAAAAAGATCGCAAGTGGAACAAATACTTAACCATGCTCACCAAAGGTGTTCATACCACAAATTTTGAAGCGAAAAACGATTACTTAGAAAGCTCCAGAAGATACAACGTGCGATATGTTTTAAAAAAATATTCTGAGATTCCCGATTCTACCATAACACTTAACGAGGAAGAGCTTAAAGCATACTACGAAAAACACAAAAAACGCAAACAATACGAACAAATGGGTTCGCGGGTAATTGAATATGTGGAATTTTCAATCATACCAACACAAGCAGATATTGAATATGCAAAATCGTACATCCAAAATCTCGTAGAACCATTTAAAAACAGCGATAACGATTCGGCTTTTGTTATGGAACATGCCGAATCAAAAAACTTTATGGATAACTGGATTAATCCTAACGAATTTACACCCGAAGCAGACAGCCTTATACAACAAGCTCAAAAAGGTGATGTGGTGGGTCCTTTTAAACAATTTGAATATTTTAAGATAATAAAAATTCGCGATATAAAATTTGAACCGGAAGTTAAAGCCCGACACATCCTCTGGAGAACCGAAGGCACCGACAAAGCGAAAGTAAAAAAACAGGTTGACAGCGTTGTAAATGTTATTAAAAGAAAAAATAACTTCGAAGAAATGGCTGCCAAATTTGGCACCGATGGCACAAAAGATAAAGGAGGAGACCTGGGTTGGTATAGTAAAGGAATGATGGTTAAAGAATTTGAAGAAGCAACTTTTAACGGAAAAATAAACCAGGTTACTACCGTTGAAACACAGTTTGGAATTCATATTATAGAAGTTACCGATAAACGCGATGTAAAAAGAATAAAAACCGCCACAGTTGATTATAAAATTAAACCCCTGCAAAGCACTATTGACCTTGCCCGTGAAAAAGCTACCGAATTTTACAATGCCATACCTGATGGCAGTAAATTTGAAGAAACAGCTAAAAAATTTAACTTAAACGTTTTTGAAAACGAAGTCTACAATAGCAGCAAAACACTAAACGGTATGCCCGACTCTAAAGAAGTTGTAAGATGGTTATACAGCGCACAAAAAAATGATGTATCAGATATTTTTACCCTCAACGAAAAACTAATTATTGCCCATGTAAAAACGATTAAAGAAAAAGGCATACCGGCATTTGAAGACGTAAGAGCCATCATGGAAATACCGGCACGTAACGAGAAAAAAGCTAAAATGCTGATAGAAAAAATGCAAAATTTTTCAACCCTCGATGACCTTTCTAAAAATATAGAAGCGCCTGTGATGGAAAGCGGATTATCATTTGCAAGTACATCCATATTAGGCGGTGGAGGAGATGAACCGGAAGTAATAGGTACGGTGTTTTCGTTGAGTTCGAAACACAAAGGGGCGCTTACCAAACCGATTAAAGGTCGTTTGGGGGTTTATGTATTGCAACTGCAAGATGTTGTAGAACCCGAACCTAAAGACGATTACTCAACCAACAAAGACAACCTGCAAAATAAAGCCAAAACGGGAGTTAGCGGAGAGGCATACAGAGCTATGCGTGATAAAGCTAATATAATAGATAAAAGACCATTTTATTAATCAATTAAACATTGTTTAATACGCAGTTACACTACAATGTGGTAGTTAAAAAATGTCTGACTTTAAAAAAGAACTCGAACCGGACGATTACTATTACAGCCCCGATGGTTATATTATCTTTACCGAAAAATATTTATTAAAAAGAGGGTATTGTTGCCAAAACGGCTGTAAACATTGTCCTTATGGATTTAATAAACGTAAAACTATTCCTAAAAATAACGCTAAAAAATAGTTTTTATTAATTTTACCTGCCGATTAAAGCGTTTTACTTTGTGTTTATATTTACTGGCAAAATAATTAATACCAATAATTCAGATAAGTTTTACAAAAATACAGGCCCGATAAAAACTTTACTAAACCTGAGCTTTACAAAAACTATTGTTAAACGTTTTTTGCCGGCTTCCAAACATATTAAGACCGCTACCCAATACAACAAGCCATTCAACCGGCAATTTGTATCATTGGCATATAATTTATTACCTCTAAAAAGGTATCAGAACTAAAATTGTAATAATGTCGTTTTTAATAAATACAAATAGAACATAAATAGCTGTTTTTAAGCCGTGAAAAAAATACTTACTGTATATATATTATTGTTTTTCATAACAATGCTAATGGCGCAAGATGAAAAAGACAGAATGATATATTTTGGAATACAATATAAGCCGGTTTTTCCAAATGAGTTTTTAGGAGCCGGTGAAGTGAGCGGAACTGACAGCACCTTTTTTGTGAGTGCCAAACCCGTGCTCAGTAATTCATTTGGTATGGTGCTGCGCTTTGGCATTACCAAAACTATTGCTTATGAAATAGGATTAAACCGGGTTCAGCGCTATTATCGGATGAATTTTGAGGAATCATCGGCTGCACTAAGCGACAATAGTCGTTTTGGCATATTAGGTTACGAAATCCCAAATCAGTTGCTCATATACGTTCGTCTTACCGAAAAAATATATATGAATAATGCATTTGGTATTTCTTTAATGGCATTTGCCAGCGATGTTCAATCATACGGAAACAATGATCGTTTCAGGCAAATATCCTATCTTAATACACGTTGGTTTATTCCGGGATTAACGGCTAATGTAGGCTTTGAATACAGAACACGCAAATGGGGCTTTTTTTACTTAGGAGGTACTTTATTATGGCCGCTTAAACACATTGCCAATACAACAGCCAGCTATCAACCACCTACGGGCAGGATGCATACTGTGCCTTTAAAATTAAGAGGCAGCTATGTTACTTTAGATATTCGCTATTTCTTTTATGAGGACCCCAAAAAAGCACGTGAGAAAAAGAAACGCAAGCAAATGGAAGAAATGATGAATCAGTAACACTCATTATAATCGGTTTAAACCCAAAAAAGTCATCATACTTTTTGGGGATTATGTTATTTGTGGATTACTTAACGGCTTAAATATAAATTGCGTTCGCTATAAACCTTTCGGAAAAATGGATCTTTCAGGTCATCAATAAAATAAATAGCCTCTCCGGTTGATTTCATTTCCGGTCCTAATTCTTTATTTACATTCGGAAATTTGTCAAATGAAAATACAGGTATTTTGATGGCATATCCTTTTTTACGCGGACTGAATTTAAAGTCTTTAATTTTTTTATGCCCCAGCATTACCTGGGTAGCGTAGTTTACATAAGGCTCGTCATAGGCTTTGGCAATAAACGGAACGGTACGACTGGCTCGCGGATTAGCTTCAATTACATAAACAATTTCGTTTTTAATGGCAAATTGTATATTAATAAGTCCCACGGTATTTAGTGCCAGTGCTATTTTTTTGGTGTGATCTTCTATTTGTTGCATCACTAAATCGCCTAAATTATAAGGCGGTAAAACCGCATACGAGTCGCCACTGTGAATACCGGCCGGTTCTATGTGTTGCATGATGCCGATGATATATACATCTTGACCGTCACAAATGGCATCTGCTTCGGCTTCTATAGCTCCTGAAAGAAAATGGTCCAGGAGAATTTTATTTTCGGGCATATCGCGTAAAATATCTACCACGTGTTTTTCAAGTTCCTGTTCGTTGATAACAATTTTCATTTTTTGTCCGCCCAGCACATAACTTGGTCTTACCAGCAAAGGAAATCCCAGTTCCTTGGATAATTCTATGGCTTGTTCTGCGCTTTCAACCACTCCGAATTTTGGATAGGGGATATTGTTGTCTTTTAGCAGGGTTGAAAAACTTCCACGGTCTTCGGCTAAATCTAAACTTTCGAAAGTTGTACCAATAATTTTAATGCCGTACCGGTTTAGTTTTTCGGCTAATTTAAGTGCGGTTTGTCCGCCCAGTTGTACAATAACCCCTTCGGGTTTTTCGTGTAAAATAATTTCATAGATATGTTCCCAAAATACCGGTTCAAAATACAGTTTATCAGCCGTATCAAAATCGGTCGAAACTGTTTCGGGGTTGCAGTTTATCATAATGGTTTCGTAGCCGCATTCTTTTGCGGCTAAAACACCGTGTACGCAGCTATAGTCAAACTCTATTCCTTGCCCAATGCGGTTAGGACCTGATCCTAACACAATAATTTTTTTTCTGTTACTTACTTTCGATTCGTTTTCTTGTTCAAAGGTAGAGTAGTAGTAAGGGGTTTTGGCTTCAAATTCTGCAGCGCAGGTGTCAACCAGTTTATATACCCGCCTGATGTTATATTGTTGTCGTTTATTAAAAACAGCACTTTCTAAACAACGCAGCAGGTGCGCAATTTGTCTGTCGGCATAACCTTTTTGCTTGGCTTCAAACAGCAGGCTTTCGGGTATGGTATCTATGTTGTATTTTTCTATTTCGCGTTCCAGGGCGATGAGTTCTTCTATCTGACGTAAAAACCATTCATCTATTTTTGTTTTTTCTTTGATGGTTTTAAAAGGGATTCCTAATTTAATCGCATCGTATATATGAAACAATCTGTTCCAGCTTGGATGTTCAAGGCTCTGCAGAATTTGTTCCTGGTTGGTAAGTTCTTTGCCGTCAGCTCCCAGTCCGTTTCTTCTTATTTCTAAGGATTGACAGGCTTTTTGCAGAGCTTCCTGAAAGGAGCGGCCAATGCCCATTACTTCGCCTACCGATTTCATTTGTAAGCCCAACTCTCTTTCAGCACCAATAAATTTATCAAAATTCCAGCGGGGTATTTTTACTATCACATAATCTAAGGTGGGTTCAAAATAAGCCGAAGTGCTTTGGGTAATTTGATTAAATAATTCATCCAGTTGATAGCCAATGGCCAGTTTAGCTGCGATTTTAGCAATGGGATAGCCGGTGGCCTTAGAGGCAAGAGCTGATGAGCGCGATACACGTGGATTAATTTCTATAGCTATGATATCTTCGTTGTTATCGGGGCTAACTGCAAACTGCACGTTGCAACCACCGGCAAAGTTTCCGATGGAGCGCATCATTTTAATAGCCATACTGCGCATTTTTTGATAGGTAGTGTCGCTCAAGGTCATGGCCGGTGCAACCGTAATCGAATCACCCGTATGGATACCCATAGGGTCAAAGTTTTCAATCGAACAAATGATGGCAATATTATCATTGCTATCGCGCAGCAACTCCAGCTCAAATTCTTTCCATCCAAGCACGGCTTTGTCTATCAATACTTCGTGTATGGGCGAAGCATGTAAGCCACGGGTAAGCAATTTGTCAAAGTCTTCGGCTTTATGTACAAATGAAGCTCCCGTGCCGCCCAAGGTAAAGGAAGGGCGTATAACCAATGGAAAACCCATGCGCTGGGCTATTTCTTTACCTTCTAAAAAGGAGCGGGCAATGGCAGAGGGAGCAGAGCCTACGCCAATGCTATCCATTAAGTTGCGAAATTTTTCGCGGTTTTCGGTTATTTCTATTGCATTTATATCAACCCCTATGATGCGTACGTTGTATTTTTGCCACAATCCTAATTCATCGCATTTGATGCATAAATTGAGCGCTGTTTGTCCGCCCATGGTAGGCAATACACAATCAATTTTATGTTGTTGAAGTATATATTCAATAGATTCAGGTTCTAGAGGTTTTAAATACACATGGTCGGCCACCACTTTATCAGTCATAATCGTAGCAGGATTAGAGTTAATAAGTGTAACTTCAATACCTTCTTCTCTTAGCGAGCGCGCTGCCTGTGAGCCTGAATAATCGAACTCGCATGCTTGTCCGATGATGATGGGTCCGCTACCGATAATCAATACCGAGCGGATGCTGGTGTCTTTGGGCATATTGATATGTATAATTGATTACCGGAGTGCAAATATAACTGATGGGCTATGTGTAGAGTTGTTGATAACCGGTCTATTTTATATTATTTATGAACAAATTACCTCGAATTAAGTATGGTTACACTAACAATCACAAATAGGTTACGGCTGCATTTGCTAATGTTTTTACTCACGCTTTGTATAAGCCTGCTTTCTATCTGCCTCATGCGCATAAAAAACTCTGTGTTTCTTAGTGCGCATTGTGTTTAAAATGTGTATAACACATTTATATTATCATTCTGGTTATTTTAACTTACTTTCATTTGTCTTAAAGATAATAGAAAAAAGCAATAAAAACATTCGCCTGTTCGAAAAAAGAAAATTTACCCTCGCCTAAGTGCCGCCTACATAAGAACGCGTAAGCCATGCGTGGTTAACGACAATTTTGGGTTAAATTGGGTAATGCAAGCCTGATGCAAACAGTGTGTTGATAAACTTAAACACCGACTTCATACACTCGTCCTTACATTATATTACGAATTTCGGGGCATTGATAAATTTAAGATAAAAAATAACGATGTTTTTTAATTAGCTTTGTAAAAATTATAGCCCTATGAGTGATGATAAAAAAGTAATATTTTCTATGGTGAATGTTAGTAAACATACACCGCAAGGAAAACAAATATTAAAAGACATTTACCTTTCATTTTTTTATGGTGCCAAAATAGGAATTTTAGGGATGAATGGTGCAGGTAAGTCAACCGTATTGCGCATCATAGCCGGTGAAGAGAAAAACTATCAGGGAGAAGTGGTATTTTCTCCCGGATACAGTGTAGGATACCTTCCTCAGGAACCATTATTAGATGAGCATAAAACCGTAAAAGAAATCGTGCAGGAAGGCGTTCAGGAAATTATGGATATACTTAACGAATACAATAAAATAAATGAAGACATGGGCTTGCCCGAAAATTATGAAGACGCAGATAAAATGGATAAACTCTTGGCGCGTCAGGCACATCTGCAGGATAAAATTGATGCCTGCGATGCATGGGAAATTGACAATAAACTGGAACGTGCTATGGACGCCCTACGTTGCCCTGATGCCGATACACCCGTAAAACATCTTTCGGGGGGAGAGCGCAGAAGAGTAGCCCTGTGCCGGTTATTACTTAAAAACCCGGATATACTGTTGCTGGATGAACCTACTAACCACCTGGATGCCGAAAGCGTTCACTGGCTGGAACAGCACCTGCAACAATACAAAGGAACCGTTATTGCCGTTACACACGACCGCTATTTTTTAGATAACATTGCCGGCTGGATATTAGAATTGGATAGGGGAGAAGGTATACCCTGGAAAGGAAATTACTCTTCGTGGTTAGATCAAAAACGCAACCGCCTGCAACAAGAAGAAAAAACAGAAAGCAAACGCCAGAAATTTTTAATGCGCGAGTTGGAATGGGTGCGTCAGGGAGCAAAGGGGCGTCAGGCCAAACAAAAAGCGCGCTTGCAGAATTACGAAAAAATGCTCAATGAGGATGTAAAACAAAAAGAAGAAAAACTGGAAATATTTATACCCAATGGTCCGCGTTTAGGAAGTGAAGTTATTCAGGCTATCAATGTGTCTAAATCTTTTGGTGATAAATTACTGTATGATAATCTGAATTTTAAATTACCTCCGGCCGGCATAGTAGGTATTATCGGGCCTAATGGTGCAGGTAAAACCACTATTTTTAAAATGATTATGGGAGAGGAAAAACCCGATAGCGGTGAGTTTATTATCGGTGAAACCGTACAAATTGCTTATGTTGACCAAACCCATAAAGAACTCGATCCCAATAAAACCGTTTACGAAGTTGTATCAGGAGGCAACGAAAATATGGAGGTAGGTGGACGATTAATCAACTCGCGGGCCTATCTGTCGCGCTTTAATTTTGCGGGTGCCGACCAAAATAAAAAACTAAGCGTATTATCGGGCGGTGAGCGCAATCGTTTACACCTGGCCATGACTTTAAAAGGGGGAGCCAATGTATTACTGCTGGATGAACCCACCAACGACCTGGATGTAAATACACTTCGGGCATTGGAAGAAGCCCTGGAAAATTTTGCCGGCTGTGCCGTCATCATTTCGCACGACCGCTGGTTTTTAGACAGGGTGTGTACCCATATCCTTGCATTTGAAGGCGACTCGCAGGTGTATTGGTTTGAAGGCTCGTTTTCAGAATATGAAGAAAACAAAAGAAAACGACTGGGCGATATTACACCCAAACGCTTGCGGTATAAAAAACTCGTTAAGTAAATATTAAGAATATTGTTTTAAATGAAAACACGCACGCTTATATTAGTTGTTTTCATTTTATCAACCCTATTAACTCCTCTTTTTGTCAAAGCTCAGAAAAAAAAATTTTTAGGTTTTGCACCGCTCAGCGATACTGTATCTACCGAAAAAAACGGAATATTTGCTATCCCCCTGTTATATTATACCCCCGATACACGCTGGGCATTTGGCGGTGCAGGAGTGTATTATTTTAAAATACAACCCAAATACCCGGATGAAACAGAAACACGCATCTCATACGTAAAGTTTTTAGCCGATTATACGCAAAATAAACAATTAGATGTGTGGAAAGAGTGGAACATTTTTACACGTAACGAAAATTATTTGTTAAAAGGCGAATTGCGCTTCAGAAATTTTCCCGATAAATTTTACGGCATCGGTAACCAAAGCTTAAAACAAAACGAAGAAAAATATGCGTATAATCTTATTAGCGTAAAAAATTTATTTATGAAAAAAATTAATCAGGGACTATTTGCAGGTCTTGATTATCATTTTGAATATGAATATAATTTTGAATATACGCCCGGTAAACAACTTGAAACAGGTTCGGTACCGGGTTATCAGGGAGGTATAGGTTCGGCTTTGGGATTGGTAGCCGTGTTCGATAACAGAGACAATGTAATTAATGCATACCGGGGTAAATTTGCCGAAGTTTCTACTTATTTTTATGATAAACTGATTGGCAGTACTTTTTCCTTTTTTGCTGTAAATATCAGGTATCAACAATATTGGCAGATAAAAAGAAAACATATTCTTGCCACTCAAACCAAAATACGTTTCAGCTCAGGTAATGTTCCGTTTTTAGATTTATCTACCTTGGGCGATGATGATATTTTAAGAGGTTATCCGAAAAACAGATTCAGAGATAAAAACTTTATGGCTACACAGTTGGAGTATCGTTTTCCGCTGTTTTGGCGATTTGGGATGGTTGTGTTTGCCGGAGTAGGGGATGTGTTTAATAAAACAGCTGATTTGCGCTTAAGTGCACTGAAATATTCTGTGGGAAGCGGTTTACGCTTGGTAGTAAACCCGGCCGAACGACTTAATATCAGGTTTGATTATGGTTATGGCAAAGAAGGTGGCTATTTCTATTTTGTAGTAGCAGAATCATTTTAATCAAATTAGTTATTAGCTACGCTTGTCCGGAGACTTGCAATGAGTTGTATTTGGGTTAAAAAATGAATGTTATGAACCTGAATAGTTAATTTATTAACATCATTCCTGGCTTTTTTTTAAATTTTACCCAACCATTTAAAATTTTAATGTCTTACTATAGTAAATGATATTTTCCTTTTAGATAAATGCATACCAAACATTTGTTTATAGATAAAACCAAATTAATAGAAGCGCTAAAGAACAAAAATAAAGAGGCGCAAAAGTTGTTTTATGAGCAACATCATAAACAAATACTGGGTGTATGTTACCGTTATTTTTTTAATGAAGAAGATGCTGTAGAGTGCATGAACGATGTTTTTATTACTGTATTTGAAAAAATTCATCAATATAAAGCTGAAGGCCCTATAGAAGGCTGGTATAGAAGAATTGCCGTAAACATTTGTATTAACAAATTAAAAAAAGAATTAAAACGAAAAAAATTATTTATAGAAGAAAAGGAAAGAGAATTCTATCAATTATCCGATACAACCAATGATGATTCAGTAATACAAAAAGATATTCCTCAGCAAATCATTTTAAATATGTTACAGGAATTACCTCCTGCAAGCCGCACGGTGTTTAACCTGTTTGCTATTGATGGTTTAACACATAAAGACATTGCCACAAAAATGGGTATCAGCGAGGGTACTTCTAAATGGCATTTAAACAATGCCCGTAAGATGCTGCAAGTCAAGATAAAAAGCTATTGGGCACAAAACAACAATGAACAAAACATTTTTAAATTAAAATAAAAATATTATGAATCCTGCCGGAGATAAGTTACATGAAATAGACAAATTATTTAAGCAATCGCTTGAAAAATTTGTGCCGGAGCAGTTAGGAGAAAGTTGGCTGCTGTTGCAAAAAAAATACAAAGAAAAGCGGGCTCGCAAATTGCTTTTAAGAATTTACGCTGGCCTTTTGATTATTGGCATAGTTACAAGTATTTACCTGTTCCTGAAACCACAAATTTCCGAAAAGTTACAAACCCATTCAGACATACAACACCAAACAAGCGCCCGAACTAAGTTTCCTGCCACATCTACAGAAAAACCAAAAACAAGCTTTAATAGTTTGCCTGAACAAGAAAATGAAACAACAAGAGCAACAATTAATTTAAAACAAAATCCGGACAGAGTCAATAAAACTATTGTAGATTATACCTATCCAAACAGCTTACAAAACCAGAACATCCCCGAAAATACCCATGCAAAAACATTGCTATCTTATTCCAATAAGTCCATCCTGATTGATGATAAAGAAGAAATTTCATATTCAATTAAGATAGAAGTTCTTGATACTACAATAAATTCAATTTATTCTGATTACGGGCCTGTAATTAACGCTGATGGGAGCGTATTATATTTTACATCCCGAAGGCCGGTAGAGATAAAAGCCAAAAATAATAAAACTAAAACCATCGAAACTGAGAATATTTACATGGCAGTTAAAGATTCGAAAACCAAAAAATGGAAACCCGCACAGTTAATGCCAGAGCCTATTAATCAATTAGGAAGATTTAATTCGATTATCGGTTTATCGAATGACGGACAAAGAATGTTGCTGTATCGTGATGATAAATACGGAAACGGTGATATTTACGAAGCTATTTTGCAAGGAAATGTATGGTCAGAACCTCAAAAACTTCCCGAACCCATTAACAGCAAATATCTTGAAACCAGCGCCTCCATATCTCCCGATGGCAACACCATTTATTTTGTAAGCAACCGTCCGGGCGGTTACGGTAAATTAGATATATGGTATTGCACCAAAAAACCGGATGGCACCTGGGATAAAGCCATCAATGCCGGCTCGGCTATTAATACCGCTGAAGATGAAGAAGGAGCATTTATTCATCCGGACGGGAAAACCTTATATTTTAGTTCGCGTGGGCATAGCTCAAAAGGCGGATATGATGTGTATAAAACGGCTTTAATTCATGGTATATGGCAAGTGCCCGAGCCGGTTGAAGGCTTAAACGATATGGGCGATGATGTGTATTTTGTAATAGATGCCAGCGGACAAAAGGCATTTTATTCTACTTTAAAGCAAAATAAAAACACAGAAAAAGATATTTATGAAATCAAATTTGTAAAAAAGAAAGAAGACAACTCCCCCAAGCTGACCTTGTTTAAGGGAGAAGTGTATGATAAGAATAGCAAAGAGCCACTGGAAGCACAATTAGTAATAACAGACCTAACTACCGGATCTGTTATTTCTACCTTTAAAAGCAATGCGTCAACCGGAAAATTTATGATTTCTCTCCCTTCAGGAAAAAACTATGCACTGGCAGTAGAGAAAAAGGGCTATCTTTTTTATTCCGAGAATTTTAATATCCCTGAGCATGCAGGATACAAAGAAATCAATCAAACGGTATATCTCGATCCTTTAAAGACAGGTGCAAGAATAGTGCTGAACAATATCTTTTATGAGTTCAATAAAGCCAATCTTACCAACGAGTCTATGGCAGAATTAAATAAAGTAGTGCAACTGATGAACGACAACCCGACATTAAAAATAGAACTATCAGCTCATACAGACAGCAGAGGAAGTGATGAGTATAACTTGAAGCTATCAGATGAAAGAGCTAAAAGTTGTGTGAATTATCTTATTCAAAAAGGTATCCATTCAAACAGAATTATAGCTAAAGGATACGGTGAAACACAACCTATAATTAGAGAAGAAATGATTGAGAAACTGAGAACTGAAGAAGAAAAAGAACAGGCGCATCAAAAAAATCGAAGAACAGAAATTAAAATAATAGATAATTAACATTTTAAAATAAAATAAATGAGAACTTTTAATTTAGTTTCAAAATTTTTAGCATATGGAGTAATGAGTTTACTTTTTGGTAGTATGCAGGCACAGAGCTTTATATCTGACCCAAAAGTAAATCAGGATGTACAAAAAGCATTGAGCAAAACAGACAAACACTTCTTCATTGAAAACAAAGGGCAGTGGCACCCTGATGTGCTGTACCTTTGCCGCATGGGTGGCTTAGATGCTTGGATTACCAAGTATGGTGTAAATTACACCTTTTACAAGGTAGAGAAAGCCCCCGATGCTACTAAGGATAATGACTTGTTCAAAGGCAAATTTGACCATGATGAATTAGAAAACAGCACTTTACTGGGACACCGAGTACTCTTTACCCTGCAAGACCACAATCCTGCACCTGCTACTGAAAGCCGACAAAACAAGAAGGATATTACAATTATTTAATTGGCAATGACCCCAGTAAGCATGCCAGTAATGTAGGATTGTATAAGGAAGTTGTAGTAAAGGATGTGTATCATGGTATAGATATACGGTATTATTTTGACAGAGGGTATTTACGGTATGATTTTATTGTACACCCTGGTGCCAACCCTGAGCAAATCAAAATAAAATTAGACGGACAGTATGATGCGTATGTAAAAAACAATGCCTTATGCTACACCACTCGTTTTGGGGAAGTACAAATGGCAGACTTACACACATACCAGCAAGATAAAACCATTGCAAGTCACTTCACTAAACGTGGCGAACTATGGCAAGTGCAAGTAGCCAACTATGACAAAACCCAGGATTTAATCATAGACCCCCTCATTTATTCTACCTATCTTGGAGGAAGTAGTGATGATTATAGTTATTCCATCGCTGTTGATGCATCGGGTAATGCGTATGTGACGGGAGAAACAAATTCTACCGATTACGACATCACCCCTGGAGCATTTCAGACCGCTTATGGAGGAGGATTTTTCGATGTCTTTGTCACCAAACTCAATCCCACAGGCACAGGATTAGTGTATTCTACCTATCTCGGAGGAAGTAATAATGATGCTGGTAGATCCATCGCCATAGATGCCTCGGGCAATGTGTATGTGGCGGGACAGACATGGTCCACTAATTACGACATCAGCTTTGGTGCATTTCAGACCACTTATGGAGGAGGTATTGATGGCTTTGTTACCAAACTAAATTCTATAGGCACCTCTTTGTTATATTCTACCTATCTTGGAGGAAGTAATGCGGATTATTGCTTTTCCATTGCAGTAGATGCCTCGGGCCATGCGTATGTAACGGGAGAGACAAATTCCACCGATTACGACATCACCCCTGGTGCATTTCAGACCACTGGATTTGTTGATGCCTTTGTGACCAAACTCAATCCTACAGGCACAGGATTGGTGTATTCTACCTATCTTGGAGGAAGTAATCAAGAACGGGGTAATTCCATCGCCATAGATGCCTCGGGCCATGCGTATGTGACGGGACGGACACAATCCACCGATTATGACATCACCCCTGGTGCATTTCAGACCACTATTGGAGGAGGTGTTG
>JBBIOU010000010.1:0-91483 GCA_037443205.1 Flavobacteriales bacterium
TAAGTAGATTTCTCCCATACGTTTGCACTTGTGTATATATGTTTGGCTATTCGGTGTCCCATAGCATCACTTCGACTTCACTGCGTTTCGCTCAGTGCAGGCGTAGTCAAATATAAGATTTTTTTTCGTACTGGCGGTTGTTCTTAACACTTTTTTTACCTTGCTATCTACCCGCCACACTATTTCCTCTATTTCTTCCTGCGCATCGCGCTTCAACTCGCCAATTTCCGAATATGAGTAATTGTTATTTTGGTTTATCAGTGTTAAATCGTCTTCAAACAACCCCATATCATCAATATCGTTTGCGTCATAATCGGTGTCATCGTTTACATGATACAGTCTGTTTTGTATGGTTTTACCATTGGCATCTTTGGCATAGCGGTATTGTAAATTGTCTATCGCTGCGTTTGTGTGGTCTTTGCGGCTTGGGGTTATGATGTTCCCGTTCGCATCATAGGTAAATTAGTTTAAATACAAACTATCATAGGTGTAGTTGTTTTTTTACCCTGAGTTTGCCGAAGATAGGCCGCCTAAGGCCTTAGTAGATACGCAACAAAAAAACTTCCACATTGCGTTACCGGGCTTTCGCTCATATATATTATTCCAACCTAGGTTTTTCATTGGCTGCGGGGTAATCCGCTCAATCCCTGGCGGTAAGGCACCCATCCCAAACCTTTCCCACCAATAAAGGAAGGGTTTATTACACATTTATTCTTCAAAACTTTTAACTCCACAAATCCCAACTTATTAAAAGAGTTTGCGTATATTTGTAATATGAAAGTTTTAATTGATATAAAAGATAATAAGGCCGATTTCGTAATGGAACTTCTTAAAAGTCTTTCCTACGTTAAAGTTAAGCCTATTTCGGATAGTAAAGCAATACTGATTGAGGAAATTAAAGAAGCAGTTGAGGAAATGAAACTTATCCGGGCAGGTAAAAAGAAAGCTCGTAACGCTGAAGATTTCCTTAATGAGCTATAACGTAAAGTCCATTGTCGTTTTTGAACGGCAAGCCAAACGATTAATCAAAAAGTATATTTCTCTTAAAAAAGAACTTTTTCTACTTGTCGCTGATTTGAAGGAAAATCCAAAACAAGGAACTTTAATTGGAAAAAACTGCTACAAAATACGCCTCGCTATAAAATCAAAAGCAAAAGGTAAAAGTGGAGGTGCCAGAATAATTACCAATTTTGTTATTTCGGATAATACTGTTTACTTACTTTCTATCTATGATAAATCTGAAAAAGATGATATTTCCGATAAGGAACTACAAGAGCTCTTAAAATATATCCCTTAACTTGGCTTATTTCTTACATTGCCCACTCAATTTTCCGGCTATGGCAATCTCACTCGAAAGCGAAATTCTTCCTGTATTAAAAAATCCTGCCACAAAACCTCGTCAAAAAGTTCATACTCATTTTACCCCACATTACGCATTAGCATGCGTAATGTGGGATAATTACGTATTTTTGACTCATTACACGATTATCAGCCATTTACAAGCACTTTAAGATATGAACATAGGACGCATTAACACTGATTTAAGAAAGCAAAAAGACCTTAGCCAAACTGATTTGACCGATAATAGCGGTGTTTCAAGCGAGATGATTGGCAAATATGAGCGTGGTGAAGCTGTCCCTTCTATTGAAGCAGCCAAAAAAATTGCCGATGCGTTTGAAGTGTCACTCGACTACCTCGTTGGCGAAGGCATTAACAGCAAGTTTGATAAAAAAACCGTTAAGCGTTTACAGGATATTGAAAAACTGGATAACGATACCAAAGAAAAACTGTTCTTCTTAATTGATACTGTACTACGCGATACCAAAGCTAAAAAAGCCTATACGCATTAAAATCAAAAACGCCAGGCTAATAGCTTGGCGTTTTTGATTTGGAATATCTTAAGTGCATTGTGTAGTGTGCCTTTGTGCCCAAATATTTTTTGCTTCGATACTAATCTTATTTGTTAGCCACAACAAAAAAATCTTCCCAAATTAGATTAATTGCTTCATGTTGATTTCGAATATTGAAAAAGAACGTTTTTAGTATAAAATATAAGTCACAATTTATTTCATTAGCTAAACCAAGATAGTTATACTTAAAGTAAGGTATTTTACAACCAATAAGCTTTGTGTGGTTTGCATATTCCATATGCCGTCCGCTGTTCACGAACAATTCTTTGCTTTCCAAAAGCAGATGTGTTAGTTGGGAAGACAATTTAGGCGTTAGATTTATTTTTATTTTATAGTCGCCCGAATCGAACAATGAAGAACTAATAACAATCTGTGAGTCAATTTCAATAATGGTTGTATAACTATTGGAGTCAAGACCATTTGAGAATGACATTGAAAACCCATCCAAGACCTGCGAATACATCAGTTTTGATGAAAAAAGCAGAAAACATATAAAGATTATCTTCTTAAGGCGTATCATCTTTTTTTTGCTTTTTCTGGATTTTTATTCATTTCCTCAGCTTCTTTAGAGCTATATGGTCTTTTTGAATTTACATACTTTGACGCTCTATCTTCATTAAAGTCTTTTGTTTGATTAGAGATAATTTTTTCCTGACTATTTTTTATATCATCTATCTGAACAGCCGAAAGAATTTGCGTAGAAAGATTTGCTTCTAAATCCAACACAAAATCATCAAAATTAATATCAAAAGTAGTTTTCTGTTCGTCAGTCAAATCGTCATACTTATTCACGCCATATTCTTTCAGGGCATTACTCATGTACATATCGTACGCGCTATTTACTATTTCTTGAGGCGTACCTCTTAACACTACTCCGTCCAGGAAGGAAGTAGTTACCTCATAATCCTTTTTAAAAAAGCTGAAGAAATATTGAGCATACAATTTTTCATGTTTTTTAGTCCCTTTATAAAACTTTTTCCAACTTATTTTATTAAGACTATTGCCTTCGTCAACGCTCTTTTTATACTCATTATAATACTTATGGTCTTTAGAAAATTGTGCGGACAGGTAAATGTCAGAAGATACAGTAATATTTATTTTTCCCTTCTTATGGTCTGCCTCAATTGTAAAACTTGATATTGTTAATCCATAAGTGGTGAAGGCGCCTTCTACACCCCACGCTATAGAAGTGTTTTTACCATCCCAATCAAATTGAAAGTTGATTAAATGCTTTTCTAGTCCTTCTAATTCTATCGCATCTATAACTCGGTTTTCACTAAACGCATAGGGGCTATTCCAAGGATAATCCACTACCAATGGATCAATAGATAAGAACCTTCCAAGTCTTGGGTCATACATTCTAAACGTAAAGTTTATACTGTTCCCCTCTCCCTTAATTTCATCATCGTGTTCCTGTCCTTGGAACCCATACCTATACTTCTCACTCGTAAAATTGCGGGTTTGTAGGAGGACGCCAAACGGAGAGTAATTGGTTATATGTATTTTGCACGTCATTAAACTGCTTAGCCAAATTTAAGGAAAAATTTTTAAACCACAGAGTGCACAGAGTAACACAGAGGTTTTTTAAACCTTAAAAATAATTAGACACTTTTAGGTTTATTAAACCTCATCAAAGGTAATTCGCTATAAAATAAATTACATTACCCGTTAATTTGTGCTTCAATGGCGGCTTTGATTTTGGCTTCCAGTTCTTCAAACAATTCGGGGTTATCGAGCAAAATTTGTTTTACGGCATCTCTTCCCTGGCCTAGTTTAGCATCGCCATAACTAAACCAACTACCGCTTTTTTTGATGATTTCTTTTTCAACACCCAGGTCAATTATTTCGCCCACTTTAGAAATTCCTTCGCCATACATAATATCAAACTCGGCTGTGCGGAAAGGTGGGGCTACTTTGTTTTTAACTACTTTAACACGGGCGCGGTTACCGTTGATGTTTTCGCCTTCTTTAATTTGTCCGGTTCTGCGAATATCTAAACGTATGGATGCGTAAAACTTAAGGGCATTACCTCCGGTAGTAGTTTCGGGGTTGCCAAACATCACACCGATTTTTTCGCGCAATTGATTGATAAATATACAGCAACAGTTTGCCTTATTGATAGAAGAAGTAAGTTTTCTGAGTGCTTTAGACATTAAGCGTGCCTGTAAACCCATTTGCGAGTCGCCCATTTCGCCTTCAATTTCGGCTTTGGGTGTAAGCGCAGCTACCGAGTCAATAATAATTAAATCTATAGCGCCCGAGCGAATTAAATTATCGGCTATTTCTAAAGCCTGTTCGCCATTATCGGGTTGCGAAATAAGCAGGTTTTCTATATCTACCCCCAACTTGGCAGCATAAAACTGATCAAAGGCGTGTTCGGCATCAATGATGGCTGCAATACCGCCTTTTTTTTGCACTTCGGCTATGGCATGTATGGCTAAAGTGGTTTTACCCGAAGACTCCGGACCGAATATTTCGATTATTCTGCCTTTAGGGTAACCTCCTATACCTAATGCAATGTCTAAAGATAAAGAACCGGTGGGGATAGTATCTACCTGCTCTACGGCTCCCGAACCCAGTTTCATGATGCTTCCTTTTCCAAAGGTTTTTTCAAGTTTATCTAGGGTAACCTGTAGGGCTTTTAGTTTTTCTTTATTGCCGGTTTCAGTTGTTGCGCTCATGGTAATATTAGTTTAGTGGGTTATTAATTTTAGTATTTGTTCTGTATGATTTTTTGTATCAACTTTTTCTATGATGTGTTCTATTATGCCATTTTCATCTATTATAAATGTAGTTCGGTGTATGCCCATATATTTTTTGCCCATAAATTGTTTAGGCCCATATACTCCATACGTTTTTATCAAATCTAAATTTACATCTGCAATTAAAGTAAAAGGCAATTTATACTTGTCTTTAAACTTTTGATGTGTTTTTTCTGTATCGGCACTTACTCCTATTATCACAAAACCGCTTTGTGTCAAAAGCTTATAGTTTTCACTTAAATTACAGTTTTGTGCAGTACAGCCCGGGGTGAGGTCTTTAGGGTAAAAGAAAAGTATAACTTTCTTTCCTTTTAAATCACCCAAAGACTTCTCCGTGCCGTACTCATCTTTAAATCTAAACATCGGGGCACACGTGCCTTTATGAAGATGAGTCATTAAACTTTCTTTTCAAAAAACTATATTGACAATATTTTAATCAATTATTGACAAATACTTTGTCAAAAATCATCATTACAAAGAACTTTAACCTTTCAGAATTTTGCAACCTTTTTATGCTAAATTTTTATAAACATTATATATATTTCTGTATTTCAATTATTTACGATTTAAAAAACAACTTGTTGAGAAATATTTTAACGCAAATTTGGAAACGAAAAAAACAAATCTGCTGATGAGATTATGCAACTAATGATAAGAAATTTCTCAGAAATGATGTATTAAAAAATTTATACGATAGAACCTGTTTGTTTATAATTAACCCTTCGGAGTAACAGATATCCCTATACATTTGCCGGAAATGAAATATTTATTCGCTAATACAATTTTGGTTTGTTTAATACAAATTACCTCCGGGCAAATTGTAAATATAGAAAACATAAGGCTGCATAATCAAAATAAAAAAGGGATTTCGGGCAATATGGAAGTTAGTTTTAATTTTACAAAAAACACCCGCTACATTACACAACTGGGCAACCGAAACAGATTATATTACCTCAGGCAAAACGATACCTGGATGTTGCTGACCGATTTGAATTATGTTAGTTCCAACAGGCAGCAATTAGTAAACAATGGTTTTCAGCATCTTCGCTACAGTTACAATTTAAAAAAATATAAGTTTATAGTTCCCGAAGCCTTTCAGCAAACCCAATACAACGCCATACAACTTATTAAGCTAAGGCTATTGGCCGGTGCCGGTGCGCGTACTTGCGCCATTAATAAAGATTCGGTTGTATTAAGTTTAGGAACATTTTTAATGGGCGAATACGAAAAAGAAGCCGATAATAGAATTAACAGACACATTCGTTATAGTTTATTCATTTCTTTTGATTATCAATTTAATAAATATACCGGATTGAATTTAATCACATATTATCAGCCTGATTTATTAGGCCCGGAGGATTACAGAGTATCAAACGAAACAGGTATCAGAATTAAAATTACAGATAAACTAAAATATAAACTGGTTTATAATCTTACCTACGACAAATATCCACCGATGGGTGCACCGCAAACATTGTATTTTATAAATAACGTATTAAACTACGAGTTGTAAATATTACGGTTTTATATACACCACTTTGCGGGTTACATATCTTGTGTTTGTTTTAATAACAATTAAATAGGTACCACTAATGTTGGGCAATGTAATGTGTTGGTTTATAGGTTGTATTTTTTGATGTAGCTTTCCGTTTAAATCGTAAATTTCGATGGAATTTATTTTTTCGTTTTGTGGGTTATAAATTTTTACAAACGATTCGCTGGTAGGGTTTGGAAAAATTGAAATGGTATTGCCCGGATTAAGTTCATTAACCGAAGTAAACATATCGCCCATCATAACTTCAGCAACCAATGAGGGCGTATGGTCGGCCGAGTTGTAAAGATTTTTAAATAAGTCTATTTGCGGAGAGCTGTACGAAAACATTTCGTCCATCCATCTGCGGGGAGCAGCCTGATAATATACCCTGGCCGTAACATTTAAGTTTCCGGTATAACCATAAAGCGGTATGTGAAAATGTATGATGTCTTGCCCTGTTCCTTGTTGCATACCTTGCTTGTTAAAATCGGGGTCGTTTAAAGCATTGCCTGCAATAACTGCCGTGTCATAAGCATAATGGGTTGTGGTAAAACCTTTTGGCGGTATGCGATTATCTTTTAATGCCGTATTTGCCCTTTCTAATACGGTGGTAACATTGCCGTTAACATCCGCCATCACCATTTCATAAATCTGCACTTGTTGCTCGCTGTTTATCAGATTATAATGTTGTTCGTAAGTAGGATTTTGGTTTATCAATTCGTAGTTGTTATTTAATATACCCGACTTAAAAAGTGTATCACCGGATGCATCCATCACTACAAATTCAACATACGCTCTGCGACTGGGATAACCCGATGGAAATTTATGACCTGCTTTGTTTAATAAAGTTAATTCATAAAAAACGGTATCAGCATTTCGGTTTACCTGGTTTAAATTAATATCCAATGTTTGATTTCTTAAGTAGCGAGTAGTTCTAACAATTGCCGAGTCGAACGATTTGGCATCAGCCACCAAGTTAAGCGCTTGTATGTTGTTGCGCATTAATTTAAGCATAAATTCATTACCGCCAATTAAATGATGCTTACCGTATGGCCTGCGCGGAGGTAAAAATGTATAATTGGTTGATATGATAACATTACGGTCAATTTGGGGAATATGGCACGACTGACAACTGACCGTGTCGTTATATATTGAGTTAAGCCATTCGTGATAGGTGGCCTGCTCAACAAATTTATTACCTGTTAAGTTACCCGACAAATCAACTGTCTCAGTAAGTAAGGTATGGCAACCTGCACATAAACCGGCCTTGTTGATATGATTTCCTTTAGCCGGTGTATAACCCACAAACGATTGCATGGGGCCGGCAAAGGGATTGGCATAAGGTCCGTAAATAATTTTATTGGTATCATAAAATAATTCGCCAGAAAAGCGCTTACCAATAAGAGTATCTTTTAACTGATGACAAGAACTGCAGTTTACGCCATCTATGCCCACACTGTCTAAGTCAAAATCATTCAGTGTATAAGACTGATTCAAATAAAAGGCATTGTAATGACCTACGGGAGCATGACAACTTAAACATTTCGTTTCCAACAAGGATTGATGCGAGGGATTAACCAAAATTTCGTGGCTTACTTTCGCTCTCCAAAACGGGTCGCGAGCCGAATTAGCCATCATGGTTCCTGCCCAATCATCGGCAATATTAATATCTTCTCCGTTTAATGGGTCTATCATGGCTATGCCGTTAGGGTCGCTGCCATGGCATCCGCTACACAAACCTGATGCTGCAAAAAAAGTATTTTCTTCAATGGGTAGTTGTCGTAAATTTTTAAAAGCCCTTATCTCATTATCTGTGTGGAATTTATGTGTGGCCGATAAATTATCGGTAAAACTAACACATATTGCAATCATCAAAAGCAATATACTTAATATAAAAATGGTTTTATTGCGCATATAAAGCACGAGCCACAAATTTAATAAATAATAAAATTTGTTTGATAGATTTTATTTTACGGCAAACACATTATTTGCCATATTTATCTTTAAATACTTTCTCAAACTTTTCGAGCTTGGGTTGTATAACGTATTTACAATATCCTTGTTCTTTATTATTGTTATAATAATTTTGATGATAGGCTTCGGCAGGATAAAATTCTGTGAATGGTACTATTTCGGTAACAATGGGTTTATCCCAGGCTCCTGATTTATTAAGTTCTTCTTTGTATTGTTCTGCTAATTGTTTTTGTTTGTCGTTGTGATAAAATATTACCGAACGGTATTGCGTACCAACATCTGCGCCTTGCCGGTTAAGAGTGGTAGGGTCGTGTGTTTTCCAGAATATTTCCAATAAGGCATCATAGCTTATTTCATCGGGGTTGTAAACTATCTGTACTACTTCAGCATGCCCGGTCAATCCGGAGCATACTTCCTGATATGTCGGTTTTTTAGTATTTCCGCCCGAATAACCCGAACGCACACTAAGAACTCCTTTAACTTGCTGAAAAATAGCTTCTACACACCAAAAACAACCGGCACCAAAGGTAGCTGTATCTGATATATTTTCGGGTGTATTAGGGTGATGTGGAGAATTCATTTGAGTAATATTATTTTCTGTTGAGGTATTGCATGAATTAGCTGTTGCTAAAAATAATAAACATACTAAAGCAAAACATGTTTTCATAACGTTTCTAAATTATTTTATAATAATTTTTACCGGCTCTTCTTCTTCATTCATCTCTCCCGAGTCGCTGTAATTAATGGTAATTTTATGTGCATAGATTGTGCTGTCGTTAATTTTAAACATTTTATGCAAACCAAAATCAGTTTCCTGTTCCCATACTAACAACCATTTATCTTTGTTTTTGGCAACAAACTGCAAACCATTTATTTCAAAACCGGCAATCAAATCCATATTCGAGACAAACATGGCATTTTTGGCAGGCAAATAAACCGGATAACCCCACAAGTCTATTTGTTGATTTTTGGCAATATCATAAACAATGTTTGCCGATGATTCATAATACAAAACTTTTATAAATGCCAATCCGTCTGCATAATCATACAAAAAATATTTCGTAAGATCATCTCCGGGTACGGTTAAGGTATCGTTTAAATTTTCGCCTTGATTTTTAAATGTTTTATTGCCTATTTTTAATGTATAACCATCAATACGCTTACATTCTTTGCATTTTTTTAAAGCCGCCAGCTCAATTATATTAAAATCTTGGATAGCTGTATCTAAATAGTGTATTGATTTAGTTTCTTTATCAAATTCATCTTGATTAACTTTTACAATTTTAAAGTAGGAATTTTCAAAAAAAACTTCTTCATTTACTTTTGTATATACTTGTAATGTATCGGTGGGGCTTGTATGACTTGTTTCTGTTGTATGATTATCGGCACAAGAAATCAGAAAAAACATACATAGCGTATAAAATATTTTCTTCATAAATTATATTTTAAATGTTATTACGTAACCTGAAAAATTGCGAATATTTATTACTTCGCCTGTTTCAAAAATAAGATATTGTCCTTTAATACCCGATAATTTTCCTGTTATTTCATTTTGCTTATCAAAACTTAAGCTTTTTACTTTTAAGGGGTATTTTAACACCGGGTAATGAATTTTTAAAATATCATCCTCATCAAAAACATATTGTTTCAAATCTTCCGGCAAAAGCGCAATAGCTTTTTTTTTGTCTGAGAGCAAATCAACATCAGCAGACATTTCATTTTTAAGCATACGTTGCCAGTTTGTTTTATCAGGCAGATATTTTTTTAAAAAAACCTCTATTTCACCTGCTAACTGCCGGTAAGGTGTTTTAGCAATCACTATTGCCTGGCTGGCGCCCTGATCAATCCATCGGGTGGGTGTTTGCGAAACTCTGGTAACACCCACTTTTACATCGCTCGATAAAGCAAGGTAAACATAATGGGGTTGTAAATGATTTTTTTCTTCCCATTCTATGCTGCGACCTTGTCCTAAATGAGCTTTGCAAAGTTCGGGTTTAACGATACACTCAGAGTTTTCGGGCGAATTGATAAAACAAGGATAACAAAATCCCTGGCCAAATGCCTTTTTAATTTGTTTGCCACAGGCAACACATATAATCACCTGTTCAAACAACAGACTTATTGACTTACCCAGTAAATCGTTCAGATAAATAGATTCATTATTCAGATCAAGGAAATACTTTACCGGGTCAGCCGGGTGTGTTTTCATCTTTTTTAATTGTCCGCTCGCTTGCATAGGGCTAAGATAATAGTAATATATTAATTGGCACGGAGGTGGTTGATAAGTAGTTTAGAAAATAACTATTTTTACGCCATGCCATTTAACTCCATTTTTTCGTGGTTGATTAAAAAACGGATTCATCAAATTGAACTGTTTACTAAGTATCCTATTGAGGTACAGCGGGAATGGTTTCAAAAATTAATCAGTACCGCTGCCCCAACCGAATGGGGTAAAAAACACGGATTTGCAAGTATTAAAAATTATAAAGACTACGTCAAAAACAATCCTTTGCAAGAATATGAAAGTGTAAAACCATACATAGACCGTTTGGTTAAAGGCGAACAAAATGTGTTATGGCCGGGAGAAGTAAAATGGTTTGCCAAATCATCAGGCACTACCAACGATAAAAGTAAATTTATACCGGTTACACGCGAGGCTTTGGAAGATTGCCATTACAAAGGTGGTAAAGACTTGCTTTGCTTGTATTACCATAATCATCCTAACAGAAAATTGTACAAAGGCAAACATTTAATTGTTGGCGGAAGTTCGCAAATAAACTATTTAAGCTACGACTCGTATTTTGGTGACTTATCTGCCATCATCATAAAAAATCTGCCCTTTTGGGTTGAATTGCGCAGAACACCCAACAAAAAAATTGCTCTGATGAGTAATTGGGAAGAAAAACTCGAGCAAATGGCGCGCTCTACCCTCAACGAAGATGTATATATTATTGCCGGTGTTCCTTCATGGACACTGGTCCTGCTTAAACGCATCCTGCAAATTACCGAAAAAAAAAACATAGCCGAAGTATGGCCAAACATTGAATTATATATGCACGGAGGAGTAAGTTTTGAACCCTACCGCAAACAATTTAAAAACATTATTCAGAAAAGCGACATGAATTATGTAGAAACATACAATGCCTCAGAAGGCTTTTTTGGCATACAAGACCAAAGCGATGTAAACGAACTGTTGTTGATGTTAGATTATGGAATATACTACGAATTTATCCCAATGGAAAAATATGCAGGCGAAAACTCTCAAACTATTCCCCTAGAAGAAGTTGAAGCTGGTAAAAACTATGCCCTGGTAATTTCTACCAATGCAGGTTTGTGGCGTTATATACCCGGAGATACCATTATGTTTACCTCTACACTACCCTATCGTTTTAAAATAACCGGAAGAACCAAACAATACATCAATACCTTTGGCGAAGAGCTGATAGTTGACAACGCTGAAAAAGCCATGGTTATAGCCTGCGAGCGTACCGGTGCAAGCATTAAAGATTATACTGCCGGGCCTCTTTATATGAGCCACGAAGATGTCGGTGCACATGAATGGATAATAGAATTTGAAAATCAACCGCGGGATATATCTTTCTTTACCGAAGTGCTGGATAACGCTCTCAAAAGTTTAAACTCCGATTACGAAGCTAAACGCTCAAATGATTTGAATTTAAAAAAACCCATTATACACGTTGCCCCACCCGATACTTTTCTGAAATGGCTCAAAGAAAAAGGCAAACTGGGTGGACAAAATAAAGTTCCTCGTTTATCTAACAACCGAAAATATCTGGATGAATTATTACCATTATTAAAACCTTAACATGAAATGGTTTAATATTTGATTTACTCTTGCTATGTTCAAAATTATTACTGCCTGCCTGTTTATAATTACCTGTTGTGCAAAATTAAATGCCGACAGCCTGAACATAATACACGAAAAAACAATTTTTAAAAAATTCGATAAATTTAGTATTGATAACCTCGGAAATATTTATTTACTAAAAAAAGACGTATTGACTAAGTATTCACCCACGGGCGACTCGCTGTTCAGCCAAAGTTTTAAGTTGCAAGGTGCCGTAACCGATTTGGATGCATGGCAGGCTTTGCGCATTATTTTGTTTTACCGCGAACAGGCACAATTGCTTATTTTAGATAACACTCTAAGTACACAAGCTGATGCAATTAAACTTGATAAACTGGGATTACCATTTATTACCCTGATGTGTCACTCGCTAAATAATAATAATTTATGGCTCTATAATACCGAAGAACAAAACCTGCTGAGAGTTGACAGAAACTTTAAAATTCAAATAAATACCGGCAGTATACCCATGCTTGTGGGTTATGGCATAAACCCTACACAAATTGTCGAAAATAACGATTTGCTATATCTGAATAATCCGGCCACCGGAATATTGGTTTTCGATATCTTTGGCACCTATCTAAAAACCATTCCCCTAAAAAATGTCTTACATTTTCAACCCTTAGATAATGGCATACTCTATACCATTAACAACAAAATTCTATACTACGATTTTTTATCATTTCAGGAAATAACCGTAAAAACTACAGATTCGACCCCATTGTCTTTTATTGTATTACGCAATAAATTATACCTGCACACCTCCGAGGGGCTTGAAATATATCAGATAAATTAAAAAAATAAATAACAAGCGTTTGTTTATGTAAAAGATTTTATATTTTAGCAAAAAACTATGGATTATGCACATAGCAATTGCAGGAAATATCGGATCGGGAAAAACCACCTTAACTACCTTACTTGCCAACCATTATAAATGGGAGGCACACTACGAAAACGTTGAAATAAATCCATACATAAACGACTTTTACGAAGATATGCAACGCTGGTCGTTTAACTTACAGATATATTTTTTAAACATTCGTTTTACACAAATTCAGGAAATAAAATTAAAAAATAAAAACGTTATTCAGGATCGTACAATTTACGAAGACGCTTTTATTTTTGCCCCTAACCTACATTCTATGGGTTTAATGACAACTCGCGATTTTGAAAATTATTTTTCTTTGTTTACCTTGATGGAATCTTTTATTGCCCCTCCTGATTTATTGATTTATCTGCGTTCCAGTGTGCCCACCTTAGTTAACCATATACAATCGCGCGGAAGAGAATACGAAGAAAGCATACGGCTGGATTATCTCAAAAGATTAAATGAACGTTATGAAGCCTGGATTTCTACTTACGACCGCGGAAAACTATTGATTATTGACGTTGATAACAATAAATTTCACACCAATAAAGAAGATTTAGGGCAAATCATCCGGGCTATTGATGCCGAAATGCACGGCTTATTTAAACCCGAAAAAAGCGAAAAAAAAATAAAAATTAAATGATGTTCGTCTTCATAATTATTCAAAGAAAAATTCAGAGAGCATAACCTGTAAATATTAAGATTTTTTCTGACACATGTTTATTTTTAATAACTAAGATATCTGTATATCAAATATGCAGTTACGATTCTTCTGAGGCATATTATTAAATAAGTTTGGAAGTTATTTTATAATTTAGCAAATTATAATAACGAAATATGAAATCAATAATTTTATCCATTTTAATTATTCTAAATTCTGCATTAATACAAGCACAAAACTGGACAGGTGCAGTTAGCACAGATTGGAATAATCCTGCCAATTGGTCGTCAACACCTACCAATAATACAGCCAAAGTGATTAACCCGGCTAATTACACCGGGGCTGCTCATCATCCTGTAATTTCAAGTAATTCTTCATTTACTCCCGGTACTGTTTCAATATTAAATGGCGGACAACTTACCATAAATGCGAATTTATCTACTAACGGCAATGTTACCGTTAGTGATAACAATTCGCAACTTATAGTAAATGCAGGAGTATTTGAAGTAGCTGTAAATAATAATGGCAGGTTAATAGTTGAATTAGGCGCTACCATGACAATAAACAATGGTACAATAAATGTTGGTCAACGTTTTATTAGCGGTGAATACAGTATTGTTACCATGTATAACGGAACAGTTACAACAGGTCAAAGATTATTAATGGATTTAGGAGGAATATTTAATTTTAACGGAGGCAATATTACAGTGGCGCAAACGATGGCGTTAGCTGATGGCAATGTTAATGGTTCTTGTCAGTTTAATATGAATGGCGGTAACCTTACAGTAAATGGCGAAATTGCTTTAGAAAATGAATTTGGTGTGTATGAGCCTACCGTAACTATTAATGGTGGTACGCTTACTCTAAATGGCGATTTGGTGTGGTTTGGAGAAACTCCGGGTGCAGGTACCCCAAAATTTATTATGAACGGGGGTACTGCTAACATTAGCGGATTAATTCAAAATATGCCGCTTAGTACGGTAAATATGTATTTAAAATTACAAGGTAATGCACAACTTAATTATTCAGGAAATTTAATTGAATCTATCCATCCGCAGGATAGCATTATACAAATTCAAAACAGCCAATTATTTTTAAATAATAATCATACTATTAATAATTCCGGTGTAATTTATGCACAAAATGTAAGCACCAACTTTAATACAAATTCAATACTGCAAGGCAATGGACACTATCAGTTTCATACAGTAGAATTATCTACTGCTAATACAATAAATCAGCAAACTGCTCATGTTTTTATTAGTGGTAACTTAAATGTAAATGGAAATTTCATAACTAATAATAATACCGTTACTTTTAACGGAAGTGCAAATCAAACTATTAATGGTAACAATATAAATTTTTATAATTTAACTATAAATAATTCCTCAAGCAATGGAGTGAGTCTTAATACAACAGTAAATGTTACAGGTGCGCTACAGTTAAACAACGGAAAATTAAACACCTCCAATACGCATATAATAACTATCGAAGATAATGCCACAGCCACATCCGGAAATATTAATAGTTTTGTTAACGGACCAATAATTAAAAAAGGAGATGATGCATTTGTATTTCCGGTTGGTAAAAATATGCGTTGGAGAAGATTATCAATAAGTGCTCCTAATACTACTACCGCCTCTTTCAAAGCCGAATATTTTGATAATACCTATAGCCAAATAACACCGGTAAACTCACCATTATCTGCCATAAGCAACATTGAACATTGGAATTTGGAAAGATTAAATTCCTCCTCAAACGTTGTAGTAAGCTTATACTGGGAAGATGCATCAGCAAGTGCAATAACCGATTGCAACGAACTTTCAATTGCACGATGGAATACCAATGCATGGGAAAATGTCCTCTCAACCGCCAATGGTATTTGCAACGGAAATGGCAATGGATATATAACCTCCAACAATATTTTAAATGATTTTGGAACATTTACCTTTGGCTTTTATTCTAATGTTACAACGCAAAATATTGATTTGTGCATTGGCGACAGTGTAATTGTAGGAAATAATACCTATTATACTTCAGGTACTTACATTAATATATTAACTGATATAAATAATAACGATAGCGTTGTAATTACCAATGTAAATGTAATTAGCCCGGATACATCAATTGTAATTATTGCAGATACACTGCATGCCGTAAACAGCAATGCAAGCTATCAGTGGGTTGATTGTTCAAATAATTTTACCTTAATTCCGGGAGCAACTTCTCAAAATTTTAATCCGCTTATTAGTGGAAATTATGCTGTTATTATTAACCAAAATGGTTGTATAGATACATCGTCTTGTTATTTTATATCTTTAACATCAATATACCCGGATGAAAATAAAAATGAATTAAAACTTTTTCCAAATCCAATTAAACAAGCAGAAAAGCTTAACCTATTAAACGCTGAAAAAATTCTTTGGATAGAAATTTATGATTTAACAGGTAAATTAATTAAAACTATAAATAATGCTCAACACAGTAACAGCATGCAAATAGATATTAATTTACCCTACAGCAATTTTTACATCATAAAAACTATTGATACCGAAGGATACAATAACCTATTTAAAATTATTATTTTATAGATAATATATCACAAATACGCATTAGTATGCATAAAGATCGTATAAATAATATGTGTAAACTCCCTATTTTTAGTAAATTACTAAATTATACATTTACATCAAATCAAAATACTTTCTTTTAATGTTCCTAGGTGTAATGGAGCGTAGCGGAATGCAACCCAAGAACAATGTTTTTTTCTCTATGCTTTACAGGACTGATACCCCGGTACTGTTCATTTTATCCCGTATTACGTATTAGCATACGTAATGCTTGCCTGATGGCGGATAACCCAAACCCACCCCTTTGCCAAAGCACTCAGTCCGCCTCTGGCGGAAAATTTGGATTTAATCCAAATTTCTAATGCTTAATTTGGGTTAATTATAGAATGATGATGCAGGACTAATAGTTACTCTGGTTATGTAAAGTTAATTTCTATTAGCCGCATCCTGGTTATTTGTTGCTTGTTTTTTACGCAAGGCCTTTCGATTAATTCTAAATGCAAAAATCCACGCGATAATAAAAGGTATTAAAATAAAATATAGAGTTACATTGAGCCAACCCATCAACGTTAACGCACACGTGCCTTTTCTTACACATATTAAATTGCTGTATGTAAGTGTTTCTTTCACTTCTTCGGTAAACACATCGGTAGTGTTGGCTTGCACTTCGAAAGCTTCAAAAACCAATGTTTCGTTGGTAAAAATCAAATAAATTAAGCAAAAAAGTATAATAAATATCAATATACCTGTTATCGTACCTCTTTTCATAATCTTTTTTTGGCTAATTTATAAATTAGTTTTCATATAAATTATCAGTTAACGCTATCTTTGTGTTATGATAATTATTCCGGCCATAGATATTATCGAGGGAAAATGTGTAAGGCTTAGCCAAGGAGATTACCATAGCCAAAAAATTTATAACGAAAATCCCTTAGAGGTAGCCCAAATGTTTGAAGATATGGGTATTAAACATTTGCATTTGGTAGATTTAGATGGGGCTAAGGCTAATCATGTGGTAAACTGGAAAGTGTTGGAAAAAATTGCAACAATAACGAATTTGCAAATTGATTTTGGCGGTGGTATAAAATCAGAAAAAGATCTGCAAATTGTTTTTGATTGTGGCGCTCATCAGGCAACTGCAGGCAGTATTGCTATAAAAAATAGAGACGAAGTAATCCGTTGGTTAAAAAAATACGGCAAAGAAAAAATAATTATTGGAGCTGATGTGTATGATAAAAAAATTGCCGTATCGGGCTGGCAGGAAATAACCGAAAAAGATATTTTTGAATTTTTAAACGACTATATGCAACAAGGCATGAAATATTGTATTTGTACCGATATCAGCAAAGACGGCATGTTGCAAGGCCCATCTACCGAACTGTACAAATCAATATTGACCGAAATAAACAATTTAAAATTAATAGCCAGCGGTGGTATTAGCAGTATCAACGATATATATGTATTAAAAGAAAACGGTTTATATGCAGCTATTATAGGCAAAGCCATATACGAACATAAAATTTCGCTTATTGATATTAAAAATTATCACTTACAATTAAATTAATGCTTACCAAAAGAATTATTCCCTGCCTGGATATACAAAACGGACGTACGGTAAAAGGCGTAAATTTTATTAACCTGCGCGATGCCGGAGATCCGGTAGAACTGGCAGTAAATTATTGCAAACAACTTGCTGACGAACTTGTGTTTTTAGACATTACGGCTACCAACGAAAAAAGAAAAACACTGACATCTTTAGTAAAAAAAATAGCCGGCAACATAAATCTCCCATTTACGGTAGGTGGTGGTATAAGCAGTGTGCAAGATGTATCTATGCTGCTTGACGCAGGTGCCGATAAAGTTTCGGTAAATTCGGCTGCAGTTAAAAACCCTTTATTAATCGAGCAATTAGCAAAAAATTTTGGCAGCCAATGCATCGTATTGGCTATAGACGCAAAAAAAGAACAGAACGAGTGGTACGTATATCTTAACGGAGGATGCTTAAAAACTGATATAAAACTATACGAATGGGCCAAACAAGCACAAGAAAGAGGTGCGGGCGAAATATTATTTACTTCGATGGATCATGACGGCACAAAAAACGGTTTTGCGATTGAAGCCTTGCAAAAATTAGCCTCGGAATTAAATATTCCTGTCATTGCCTCGGGCGGTGCCGGAAACATGGCTCATTTTAACGAAGTATTTAGCCGCGCTAATGTTGATGCTGCTTTGGCAGCGGGTGTTTTTCATTTCGGAGAAATTCTTATCCCGCAGCTAAAACAAGAACTCAAAAATAATGGTATTCCTGTCAGATTATAATCCGGGCATCAAGATACCTTAACAGATGGGGAGTATTAAATTAAATTAAATCCAAATTAACCAATAAAATATAGCTTACGCCCCGATAGAGTAATTGTTTTATTGCGTTTTACCACACGTTGATTTATTAATGGTAATTTAGGTTAAATTTGCCAAATTATGTACAGAAAAAACAAACCTGATACGATACAATCGGATAAAGAGATGTCTTTTATAGATCATTTAGATGAGTTGCGTTGGCGATTGGTAAAATCTGCTGCATGTATCATCGTATTGGCTGTTATTATGTTTATCTATACCGAAACCATTATAGAAAACATATATATAAACATGTCTGAAACCGATTTTATTACCTACCGTTATTTATGTACTGCGGGTAAATACCTTGGTATTGACGATATATTATGTGCTTCTAAAATAAACTTAGAATTACAAAGCATTAAAATGACCGGACAGTTTGGCACCAATATATATTTTGCCATTATAGCCGGTATAGTAATGTCTTTTCCGTTTATATTGTTTCAATTATGGTCGTTTGTAAAACCCGGATTAAAAGCCAATGAAATTCAAGCTACTAAAGGCATCGTATTTTATGCATCTGTATTATTTTTTACCGGAATATTTTTTGGATATTTTCTCATCTCTCCGTTATGCGTACAGTTTTTTGGCAATTACACCATGTCTGATAAAATAAAAAACATATTTACTATATCAGATTATATCAGCGTTATAACTACTACAACATTTTATACAGGTCTGTTATTTGAGCTGCCTGTTATAATTTATATACTTACCAAACTGGGTATTGTTGGCCCTGATTTTTTACGCAGGTACCGAAAACATGCCGTAGTGGTGGTATTAATTTTAGCCGCCATCATTACCCCACCCGACTTTTTCAGTCAGATATTGGTTGCCATCCCCATTTTATTGCTTTACGAAATAAGCATAATGGTTTCTTCACGTGCAGAAAAGAAACAACTTAAACCATCATAAAAAATGAGTAATCCGGTAAACGAATTTAATACCTATCGTTCGATGATGAACGAAAAATTATTGGCTAACGACAACTTAGTTATCAAACGATTTTTTAATTTAGATACCCAAACATATGCAAACGGAGCTTTAGATACAAAAACAAAAGAAATGCTCGGACTGGTAGCTTCGATGGTATTGCGATGCGATGACTGTATCAAATACCATCTGGAAAAATGTCATCAGCAAAACATAAGCAAAGCTGAAGTTCTTGATATTTTTTCGGTTGCATTAATTGTGGGAGGCTCCATTACTATACCTCACATCAGAAGAGCTTATGAATATTGGGAAATTCTAGAAGCAGGTTAGTATTATTTACAATATTGATTTTCTAATTGTACCGCTTTATCGCCATATTTTTTAGTATAATTTTTTTGCAAAGCTATCGTTAAATTATCGCAAGCTTTGCGGTAATCTTTTTGGGCTATATTTATTTCGGCAAACACTACATAGGCATAAGAATTTTCGGGATATATTCCAATAGATTTTCTAATATCGGATAATGCTTCGTTAATTTTTCCCAATTGCAAATAACTATATGCCCGGTTGCAATATGGTATTCCCTGCTCCATATTTTTAGCTATTCCAATACATTTGGTAAAATAGGGTATTGATTCGATATATTTACCATCTTGTTGTAATTTAAATCCAATATTCGACAGAGCAAATTCGCTCAAAGAATCAATTTCTATTATTCTGTATAAATACACCAGGGTTAAATCGCCTTTACCGACATGGTCGCAAACCAGAGCTAAATTATTTAATATTCCTAAATTATTAGAATCAAGTTCATAACCTTTTATCAAATCTTTATAGGCACTTTCAAAATTTCTAAGATTTATTTTAGCAGAAGCCCGGTTAATGTAGCAACTTAGCTTAAACATCGTATCGTTAGAAAATTTTAATGCATACGAAAAATCCTGTATGGCATTTTGTTCTTTCTCGGCCGAGAGATAAAACAAACCTCTTAAATAATAAGCTCTTGAGGAGTCTTTTTTAAAAGCAATTGCATCACTGTAACTATCAAAAGCTAACTGATATTTTTTCAAATAATAGAAACAAATTCCTTTATCACATAATAAACTATATTTATCTTCTTCAGTTTGCATAAGCTTATCAATTTTTTTAAGAGCCGCTTCGTATCTATTATTTTTCATGTCATCTTTATATGCGGATAATAACTTTTCGGTTTTCGATTGCGAATAAGCAACTGCGCAAACCAGCAACATGATGTAAGTAGCAATTATTTTCATATATATTTTATGCAAAATTAAACTATAAAAATACACATTTATTTTTTCCGCGATAAGAGGTCGTTTAAGTTTTGTAATAATTTTTATAATCTTTTCTGTTTTTAAAATCGCTGGGCTTATACTTGCCTTTAATGATTAATATAGAATAAAATATTTAAAACAAATATGGCAGGAAATATTAATTTTGCCGTATGTATAACAACAAAAAAATAGCAGTAGTATTACCGGCATATAATGCCGAAAAAACACTGGAAATAACCTACAACGAAATACCTTTTGATATTGTTGACGAGGTAATATTGGTTGACGACATGAGTAAAGACAACACTTCGGAAGTAGCGAAAAAAATAGGTATTAAACATATTATCCGACATGAAAAAAACAAGGGTTATGGAGGCAATCAAAAAACCTGTTATGCCAAAGCCTTAGAATTAAATGCAGATGTGGTGGTAATGTTGCACCCAGATTATCAATATACCCCTAAACTCATTACTTCTATGGTTGCACTTATTGCAAACGGGGTATATCCGGTAGTATTTGGTTCGCGTATCTTAGGTAAGGGAGCCCTGAAAGGCGGCATGCCCCTTTATAAATATATTGCCAACCGTTTTTTAACTTTATTCCAAAATATATGGATGGGGCAAAAGCTGTCTGAATATCACACCGGTTATCGGGCTTTCAGCGCTGAAGTACTCAGAAAAATTGACTTTACGTATAATTCGGATGATTTTATTTTTGACAACGAAATGATTGCACAGATTTTTTATAAAGGCTTTGAAATAGCCGAAATCACTTGTCCGACCAAATACTTTGATGAAGCCTCTTCTATTAACTTTAAAAGAAGTACCATTTACGGACTCGGAGTGTTAAAAGTAAGTCTCTTATATCGTTTTACCAAATGGGGGCTTTATAACTGGAAATTGCTTAAATAACTCACCAATGGGTGTGAATAATAAATGTTGTAGAGCAACACCCATACCTTATTAAAACTTAGTTTTACCCGTAGTTAATTTAGCACATGATTTTAAAAAAAATTATACTATTTATAGTATGTTTGCCTCTGATGGTAGCTTGGGCACAAGATTACCCAAAAGGATATTTTCGCTCGCCTTTAGATATACCGCTGTTATTGTCGGGAAGTTTTGGAGAGCTGCGCAGCAATCACTTTCATACCGGATTGGATATAAAAACAAACGGTGTAGAAGGATTAAAAATATACGCCTGTGCCGAAGGGGTATTGTCAAGAATAAAAATTTCTCATTGGGGATATGGCAAAGTATTATACATTAATCACCCCAACGGATATACTACGGTGTATGCACACCTCAGTAAATTCAACTCAAGATTGGAAAAATTCGTAAAAGAAAAGCAATATGAACTCGAAAGCGAAGAAATAGATATTACGTTGAGCGACTCAACATTTGTCTTCAGAAAAGGAGAAGTTATTGCGTACTCAGGTAACACAGGCAGTTCGGGCGGTCCGCATCTGCATTTTGAAATTCGCGAAACACAAAGCGAAAAAGCCTTAAACCCGCTTTTATTCGGTTTTAATATCTCTGATAACTTATCCCCCGATTTATATCATATCAAAATTTATCCCCTTAAAAACGGATGGGTTAATGCGCAAAAAAATCCGCTTGTGTATAAGTTAATCCGTGCTGAGGGTAAATACAACTTACAAAATAACACAAAAATTAAAGCATACGGCAATATTGGTTTAGCCATACACGGAAACGATTTATTTAATGCAACTCAAAATAAATGCGGTATATACAGCATCGAAATGTATGTTAACGACACTTTATATTATAAACAAGTAATGGACAAAATAGATTTTGCATACAATCGTTACATAAACAGCCACATGGATTATATTGAATTTAACGAAAATAAAAACAGTTATCACAAATCATTTATCGATGGAAATAACCCCTTAGAAATTTATCCGGTAAAAAAAAATGCGGGCATCATTCATGTTAACGGAAATAAAAATTACAAAATTAAATACCTGGTGCGAGATGTGTATAATAACCTCTCAAAATGCGAATTTGAAATTATACCTGAAGAAGTTACCCTAACCGAAAAAAATACTGATTGCGAAAATTATTTTGAATTTAATAAAGAAAACCAATTTAAAACCGAATTGATTGAAGTAAATATTCCAATGTATGGAATCTATAACAACTACTGTTTTCAATACAAAAAAATTGCTCCGCAAGCCGGTATGTGTGCGGCTATTCATTACCTGCACAATTACAACACCCCTGTACAGGAATACTTTCAAATAAAAATAAAAATAGACTCTACCGTAAGCGAAAAACTTTACCCCCAAGTATGTGCAGTATATATCAATAAAAAAGGAAAAATAAATGCCGAAGGAGGTTACTGCGAAAACGGATATATAACATTCAAATCCCGTGCATGGGGAAAGTATAGTGCCATGATAGATACGGTAGCCCCGTTTATTACTCCGCTAAACATAAATGAAGGAAAAAACATGAAGCCTACGCCCAAAGCTGAGTTTAGCATTGGCGATAATTTAAGCGGTATTAAATCATACAAAGCATATATAAACGGTAAATGGATTTTATCCCACTACAATGTAAAAAAAGGTAAACTAAGCATAAATTTTATTGAAGAAAAAATTCCCGAAGGAAAACATCAGTTAGATATAATTCTTACTGATGAAAGAAATAACGTAACAAACTACAAAGTGAATTTTGAATTATAAAAAAAATTATCTATTTGGATAAAAAAAATAACATACTGGCAGTGATATGCGGACCAACAGCAGTAGGTAAAACCAGGTTAGCCTTGCAACTTGCCCGATACTTCCATACCGAAATAATTTCGGCTGACTCCAGACAGTGCTATAAAGAAATGCACATAGGCACTGCAGCACCCGATAAAGAAGAATTACAGGATATTCCTTATCATTTAACCGGACATGTTTCTATGCATCAGGAATACAATGCCGGGATGTTTGCAAAGGATGCACTTGCTCTTTGTGATAAAATTTTTCAAAAAAAAAACATTGCCCTGCTTGCCGGAGGAACCGGTTTATACATCAATGCCTTGTGTTTCGGGTTTGATAAGTTGCCACAAAAAGATGAACAAATAAGGTCTGAACTCGAACAAATCTATCGCAAAAATGGCATTGCCCCACTACAAGATAAAATTAAAGAATTAGATACAGAATATTATTTAAAAGGCGAAATACAAAACCCGCATCGCTTAATAAGAGCCATAGAAGTTTGCTTATTGAGCGGAGTACCATATTCCTCGCTAAAAAACAATAAAAAAGCCGTAAGAAATTTTACTCCATTGTTTATCGGGTTAACTCTTCCCCGCGAAGAATTATATAATAAAATAAATGCAAGAGTAGATGATATGATGCGTAAAGGTCTGTTGGAAGAAGCCCGCAGCCTGTATCCATATAAAAATTTAAAGGCTCTGCAAACCGTTGGCTATAAAGAGTTGTTTGACTATTTTGACGGAAAATTAAGCTATCCTGATGCCGTTAATAAAATTAAACAACATAGCCGCAATTATGCCAAACGACAACTAACCTGGTTTAAAAATAAATACAAGCATATAAAATGGTTTAAGCCCGAAGAAACAGATTTGATAATTAAACATATACATACGTATCTTTGAAAAAAATAAAAATAAAAAACAATGAAAGAGATAATAGAAAAAGCCTGGGAAAACAGAGAGTTATTAAACAACACCGAAACAATACAAGCCATAGAACAGGTAATTGATGATTTAGATAAAGGCAAATTGCGTGTTGCACAACCGGGCGAATCGGGATGGCAGGTTAACGAATGGGTTAAAAAGGCAGTTGTAATGTATTTTCCCATCCGGCAAATGGAAACCATAGAAGTGGGTATATTTGAATTTCACGATAAGATGAAACTCAAAAAAAATTATAAAGATTTAGGTGTTAGAGTTGTACCACACGCTGTAGCCCGCTATGGTGCATATTTGGCAAAGGGTGTAATTATGATGCCCAGCTATGTAAATATTGGCGCTTACGTAGATAGCGGCACCATGGTTGATACCTGGGCAACGGTAGGTTCTTGCGCGCAAATAGGTAAAGATGTGCACTTAAGTGGCGGTGTGGGTATTGGCGGTGTATTAGAACCATTGCAGGCAGCTCCGGTGATTGTTGAAGACGGTTGTTTTATCGGTTCAAGATGTATTGTTGTAGAAGGAGTACATATAGAAAAAGAAGCCGTATTGGGAGCTAATGTTGTGCTTACCAAATCAACAAAAATTATTGATGTGAGTAATACAGAACCTATAGAATATAAAGGCTATGTACCGGCACGTTCGGTAGTTATACCGGGCAGCTATACCAAAAAATTTCCTGCCGGAGAATACCAGGTTCCCTGTGCTTTGATAATTGGCAAGCGCAAAGAAAGTACCGATTTAAAAACTTCATTAAATGACGCCTTGAGAGAATATCATGTAGCCGTATAAACATGAGCAAGCCTCCCAAAAAAATATTAATCATACAAACAGCCTTCTTAGGTGATGTTATCCTGATTAGTTCGTTGGTAGAAAAATTAAAACACTATTATCCGCAAAGCGCTATACATTTATTAATCAGAAAAGGATTTGAAGAAGTTTATAAAAATCATCCTCTGGTAGAAAAAATCTGGTTAAGAGATAAAAAAAAACACAATGGCTGGGGAATATTATTATTAGGGTTAAGAATCAGAAAAGAGCAATTTGATATGGTTATCAATGTGCATCGTTTTGCTTCTTCAGGATTAATAACACTTTTATCCGGAGCTAATTTAAAAATCGGTTTTAACAAAAACCCGTTTAGTTTTATATATACACATATAGTAAAACACAACATTCATAAAAATATTCACGAAACAGAACGCAACCATCAACTCATAGAATTATTTACTGATAAACTGCCGGCTAAACCTAAATTGTATCCACAACCCAGCGATTATGCTAACATAAAAAAATATCAGAGCCAAAAATATTATTGCATAGCGCCTGCCAGTGTGTGGTTTACCAAACAATGGCCCAAACATAAATGGGCAGAGTTGATAAATACCTTGCCTACAGAGCATATCATATATTTACTTGGTTCAAACAACGACCGTAAATTATGCGATGAGATAATTCAAATTGCAACGCACACTAATATTATTAATTTGGCGGGTAAACTGAGTATTTTAGAATCTGCCGCCTTGATGCAATATGCCTTAATGAATTTTGTAAACGATTCAGCTCCCTTGCATATAGCTTCGGCTATGAATGCACCCGTAAGAGCTATATTTTGCTCTACCGTAACTGATTTTGGTTTTGGTCCGTTAAGCAACAACTCAAAAGTTATAGAAATTCAAGAGCCTTTAAAATGCAGACCTTGTGGTTTACATGGGCACAGATCATGTCCTGAAAAACATTTTCACTGTGCCGAAAAAATTCAACCCAAACAATTTGAATTATAATCACAAAATTGTCATTAGCTATACATGGCATAGGCGTGTGTACAATTTTTGGTGCCAGAGGTTAATTTTCTTTGTTACTTTCTTTTGTTTCCAGACAAAAAAAGTATGGTAAAATATACCTTAGCAGAAAACAGTAAATACAAATTACTTTTGTTTCTTGATCGCACATCCTCACTCCAAAATCATAACTATTACCCCCAGCACCTTTTACCTTATCATCTTTCTCTAACCCACTATGCCCATCCCTATATCTCTCTCACGTAAAAATGCGGTTTTGTAGGAGTACTCCAAACGCTGAGTAATTTATCACACATTACGCATTAGCATGCGTAATGCTCGCCTGATGGCGGATAACCCAAATCCCACAAGACACTCAACACACTCAGTCCGCCTCTGGCGGAAAATTTGGATTTATTTCAAATTCCTAATGCTTAATTTGGGATTATAATTCTCTTCTGTTTACATACACACGTTGCATACATACGCAAGATTCAGAATGTTATTAAAAATTAGGGGATGATAAAGTAAACCGAAAATATGTTTAAATGAGTGGGAGCAACAGGATTCGAACCTGTGACCCCCTGCTTGTAAGGCAGGTGCTCTGAACCAGCTGAGCTATGCTCCCAAAAATCTTGCTAAAGAACATTAAGTAATAAATCGGGGGTGCAAATATAGAGCTAAATTATTTACCTGCAAATTTTTTTTTATGCTACAATGCTTCAGCTACTATAAAAAAACTACCCCCTATAAAGATTAAATCTCCTTTATGGTAATTTCGTTTGGCAGCATTTACGGCTTTTTTTACGCTGCTATAACTATTGCCTGTTAATCCTGCACGATTAGCCGCTGATTTAAGTTCATTTGCATTTAATGCGCGGGAAATTTGTGCCTGGGTAAAATAATACAGGGTATTTTTAGAAGGTAGTATTCTCAATATTTCAGTAATGTCTTTATCGTTTACCAAACCTAAAACAAAATGTAATTTTTTGTGTGGAGTTCTTTTTAATTGTTTAACAACATAAGAAATTCCTGCCGCATTATGAGCCACATCGCATATCATATAGGGATTTTTACTGAGTATTTCCCATCTGCCTCTTAGTCCTGTATTGATAATTACATTCCGGATGCCTTTTTTTAACGATTGTTTATCAATTTTAAATCCTTGTTTTATAAGCGGTGGGATGGATGCTATTACCGTGGCTATGTTTTTTTGCTGGTACTGACCCAAAAGCGGAGAGGAATAGTGCCGGAATGTTTTTTGCGAGGCGATAATCAATTCAGCCTTGTTGGCTTTGGCCGATTTTTCGAACACTTTTCTTACCGATTTATCACTAATCTCTCCGATTACAACAGGTACATCAGGTTTAATAATACCTGCTTTTTCGGATGCTATTTTTTCTAAAGTATTACCTAACAGATGAACATGGTCGTAACTGATGTTGGTGATAATGCTTAACTCAGGCAAAATAATATTTGTAGAATCTAATCTTCCTCCCAAACCTGTTTCGATGATACCCACTTGTATTTTTTTATCTTTGAAATAACTAAATGCCATAGCCACCGTCATTTCAAAAAAAGAGGGCTTAACCTCAAGGAATAGTTCTTTATGTTTTTGCACAAAGTTTACTACATAGTTTTTGCTTATTTTTTTACCATTAACTCTAATTCTTTCTCTGAAATCTTTAAGATGCGGAGAAGTATATAAACCCACTTTATAGCCGGCTTCCATGAATACCGAGGCAAGGAGATGCGAAACCGAACCTTTGCCGTTCGTACCGGCTATGTGAATAGATTTAAAGTCGGTTTGCGGGTTTTGTAGAGCCTCACAAAGTTTTATAATATTTCCCAACCCGGGTTTAAGTGCAGGTTGCCCTACGCGGTGATATGCGGGAAGTTGCGAATACAGATACTGCAGCGTTTGGCTGTAGTTCATTAATTAAAATCAAAATTAAATGTGTAAGTGCCTTTCACTTCATCGCTAAAGCTTTCATCGGCATAACATAGTTGTTTTTTCTTGATTTCTTCTATACACAATGCTACCAGGGTAGGATTGGTTGTAGTAGAAAGAGCCGTATTCACATTAGCGCGGGTAACCCAGCCATCGGGGTTTACCCAAATATTGAGCACTACTTTTCCGCGTTCGTTGGTTGGGTTATTGGGTATAGGCTTATTTAATAATTTCCGCCCTCTTAAATTCAGGCCGGTGCCGGAATTTCCTGCTCCGTTATTACCGTTTCCGGGTTTATTGCCTAAACCGGTGCCACTTTTATCTCCATCTCCGTCACCTTCTCCGTTTCCGTTACCATTGCCTGTCATACCTCCAAATAGCGCGTTGGTATTGGGTTTAGGCTCTGTATTAACCGGATTAGTTGTATTTGTAGTATTGGGTTTATTAGTAGATACAGGTTTTGTTTGATTGTTGTTTGGGGTAAAAACAGGTGATTCGTTTTGTGTATTTACTTTTTCGGATGGCGTAAGGGGTGTTTCCTCCTGAGGCCGGGCGGCCGACTGCGAAGAACTGCCTCCGCTGCTGCCTGTAGTGCCTTCGTCAAATTCTATTTCAATTACTTTTTCAATAGGCAAAGGGTCGGGTTCTGTCCAACTCACCAAAAAAAACAACAAGAGCAAGAGTGCATGAAATATTCCGGCAAAAATCCACGCACCTGTCTTACGTCTTTTTTCATTTTGATGTTCTTTGATATTTTTTTTCATAATTATATCATCTTAACCAAAACTACATACGGTAAATTAAAATTTTTGTTTTATTCAGTTTTTGTAGCTATGGCTGCGCTCCAATCGTTACGCTTACAAATGTCTAATAAATTAACCGTTACACCCGTAGGCACCGATTTATCTATTCTTAAAATTACCGATGGTTTTTTATCACCATAATTGCCTTTGGCAATAAATTCCTGTAGTTTTTGTTCAACATTTTCTACCGGTGTGGGTTGGTCGTTTACGTAGTGGCTGCCATCTGCCTTTACTCCAACAGAAACCTGCATAGGACTGGGCGATCCGGCATTTTTGGCAGAGGGTAAATCTACCTGAATACCGGGACTAACCAAGGTAGATAAAATAACGAAAAATATGAGCAGTAAAAAAACAAGGTCGGTCATAGATGCCATCCCCGATTCTGCTTTGATAGTATTTTTTGAACGTATATCCATAGTAACAAAGTGTTATTAATTACACCCGATTATTTTCCCGGTTCATCCAAGAGGTCTAAAAATTCTATAGATGTACTTTCCATTTTGGCTATCACTTTTTGTATTTTACCAACCAGCCAGTTATACATAATGTAGGATATAACTCCCAGAATTAAACCCGCAACCGTAGTAACCATAGCCATCATTATACCTCCCGAGAGTTGTTCTATAGCCACTCCGCTGGTGCGCATTTCCTGAAATACGAATATCATACCTATTACTGTTCCTAAAAAACCAATCATAGGAGCAGCGCCTGCAATGGTAGCCAGCACACTTACCCCTTTTTCAAGTTTGTAAATTTCAATTTTACCAATGTTTTCGATAGATGCTTCAATATCTTTTAATGGTTTACCAATTTTAGATATACCTTTTTCGAGCATACGCGCTATGGGCGTGTCAGTTGAAGCACATAGCGTACGCGCACTGTCTAATTTACCTTCTATAATATAGGAGCGTATTTGCATAAGAAATCCTTGTTCGCCTTTCCCGGCACGCTGTATGGCCAGTAATCGCTCGATGGAAATATAAACCATTATAACCGACATGATACCCATAGGAACCATGATATACCAACCTCCCGAAGCAATCATGTCCCATAAGGTAACTTCTTTCAGTGTATTTATTGCTGCTTCGGTATTACCTGATGAAGCATTTATTGTCTGGCCTGACTCTTCTGTAATTTGGCTCAACAAAGGAATTTTGAAAAAATTAATAACACTCATAGTACATTTATTTTTTTTTATGAAAACATTAAAATAAACACTGCGGCACCTGCTAAATAACCTAATAAAGATAATAAGGACATTTTTTTCAGATACCAGATAAAATCTATTTTCTCTAATCCCATTACGGCTACTCCTGCTGCAGAACCAATAATTAAACAACTACCTCCTGTTCCGGCACAATACGCAAGAAACTCCCAAAATGTTCCGTCTTGTACAAAATAAGCATCCCAGCCTGTTGCCCCGGCCGGTGCTAATTCATACATACCTTGTGCTGCAGCTACTAAGGGCACATTATCTACAATGGCTGATAACAAGCCTATGATTATATTGATTCCAAGAATTTGAGCCAATTCATTACCTGCCATAACTGAGGATGCTCCGTTTCTTAGGGCATTGGCTAAATTTTCTAAGATATGTGCTTCTTTTAATGACGAAATAGCTAATAATATTCCCAAGAAAAATAATACGCTGGGAGTATCTATTTTACGTAAGACACTTACAACCGAAAGTTGATTTTTTTCTTCTTTGTTTTTAGCCTTGTGCATAATTTCGGTTACTACCCATAGTATTCCTAATCCTAACAACATTCCCATAAAGGGTGGTAAATGTGTGATTGTTTTAAAAACAGGCACAAACAACAACATTAATATTCCTAAAAAGAATATGATGTTTCTTTCTGCATCCGTAGTTGGATTTTTATAGTGCTCCAGCCCCTCTTGCCTAAGTGGTCTTTGAATTTTTCCTTTCATGGTAAAAGAAAGTAATAATAAAGGGGCAAATAAGCACACCAGGCTGGGGATAATTAATTTTATAACTATTCCCTGAGCGGTAATTTGTTTATCTATCCATAGCATGGTGGTAGTTACATCGCCAATAGGCGACCATGCGCCACCGGCATTAGCGGCAATAACAATCATTCCACCAAAAAACCATCGGTCTTTCTGATCGGCAATAAGCTTACGTATCAATGATACCATAACAATAGAGGTAGTAAGATTATCTAATGCTGCCGACATAAAAAATGTAATGATACAGATAACCCATAATAGTTTAACTTTATTGGTAGTTTTAATTTTATCGGTAATAACTGCAAATCCTTCATGAGCATCAATTAATTCTACAATAGTCATGGCACCTAACAGGAAAAATAAAATCTGACCTATCTCGGCAACTGTCATTTCCATTCCGTGTTCAATGTGGTGTTGGGCTGCCTCTGCATCAACCCCCAGGATAGCCTGCGCACCAAAAACCAAAATTGTCCATGTTAATACACCTATCAATAAAGCTGATGCTGCTTTGTCAATTTTTATGGGGTGTTCTAAGGCTATACAAGCATACCCTACAACAAAAATTATTATCATCAATAAAGTAGCGTCCATAATTAACTGTTTTTGTTTGTTATTTTTTGTAAAGAAATTTCAAATGCCGTTTTTGCAATGTTTTTATTTGTATTGTTATTACGTAGTATTTGCTGTAGCGCTTCTTTGATGGTGTTTGTAACATCATTAAATATATGTTTATCGGTAAGTTGTTGTTCGGTTTTAGACATCAGATAGGCAAAAACTCTTGCCATACCGCAGTTAGCTATAAAATCAGGAATTAATGCAATGTGTTCATCCACATATTTTGCTATCGGACCAAAAAATATTTCTTTATCGGCAAAGGGAACATTGGCACCGCAAGATACTACTTGCAATCCATTGCTTATTAACTGCTGCATTTGCTGCATTGTTAATATTCGCGAAGCGGCACAAGGTAAAAAAACATCGGCATTAAGACTCCATATTTTTTTATTTACTTCTTCAAAGGGCAACATGGCGCTATGATTTAATGCGTTGCCATTTTTAGAAATAAATAGTTCGCGTATTTCTTCAAAGGTAAAACCATTTTCATTAATTAATCCGCCTGCTCTGTCTATGATACCAACTATACCGGCTCCGCATTGGGCAGCGTAATATGCAGCAGCAGAAGCTACGTTACCCCAGCCCTGTACAATAACACGCTTATTTTTGAAGGAATGGTTTTGTAATTCGTAAAACAAACGTACCGACTCAGAAACGCCAAAACCTGTAATCATATCTGCTACCAAATATTTATTACTGATATCCGGACTGTAGTACGTGTCGCTGATTACTTTACTTACTCCTTTTCTAAGATTATCAATACGCAACTGTTTAGTTTCATCGTTTCCGAAATGTCCGCAAACAACTCCTTCCTGAGGATGCAGTAACCCTAATTTGGCTGTGATGGGTATAACCTCATGCACTTCGTCAACATTTAAATCTCCTCCTGTACCATAATAGTGCTTTAACAGAGGCAATACAGCCTGATACCATCTTGTAAGCACGTCTTTTTTGCGGGGATCGGCAGGATCGAAATTTATACCTGATTTTGCACCACCTATTGCAGGTCCGGCAATACTGAATTTTATTTCCATGGTTTTTGCCAGAGCAATCACTTCATTTTTATCCAAACCTTTGCGCATACGAGTACCTCCTCCGGCTGCTCCTCCTTTTAAAGAATTAATTACTACCCAACCTTCGGCATCTGTTTCACTATCCTTCCACTCAAAAACTATTTCCGGGCGCTTTTCTTCAAATTTTTTTAGTTGTTCTAGCATCAATGTATTTTATCATCAAAACCCGACAAAGGTATTAAAAGCCCTTATTGCTGTTTAAATTTCTATACAAAAAGTTTTAATGCCTACAATGTTAATTATTAAAATACTTTTGTTTTTCTTAACGTATTCATTATGATTAATTTGCATTATATTTAATCCGATGAATTATTTAATTGTAAACTGCGGCAGTAAAAAAACTCCTGAAATAGCTAAAAAAGTCAACATGCTGGGTGCGCATACAGATATTATTAATTTACATGAAACCATACCACTTAATTTTAACACATATACAGGAATAATAATGAGCGGTGCTCCCATTTTATTAACTGAAACTCACCCTGATAACTTAATAAATCAAATAAAGCCATTGATATTTTCCAAAATACCCCTGCTGGGAATATGTTTTGGTCATCAACTGCTGGGTTTAGCATATGGCGCACAAATTAAGCGATGCAGTGAAGATAGAAGCGAACAAGAAATAGAGATATTTAATCATCAGGATTTATTCAGCGGATTTAATCAAACCGCCCTCTTTAACGAAGACCATTGCGAATGTATCAGCCTACCGAAAGAATTTATCTTGCTTGCTTCTTCAAAAATATGCCGAAACGAAGCCATGAAACATGCATATTTACCATTTTTCGGGGTGCAATTCCATCCCGAAACATCAGGAGAGAATGGCACTGCATTATTTAAAAATTTTATGAATATTTGTGAGCGTCAATACATGCAATAGCACATGATTTTAAATTACGTTTGGATTGCTTTTATTCTCATAGCTTTTATAGTAGCTTTATTTAAACTATTATTCGAAAATGATTTGGCTGTGTTTGGAACCATGTTTGCCGAAGCGCTTAGCATGGCAAAATTTTCGGTGATGGACATTGCTTTGCCTTTATCGGGAGTAATGATATTTTGGATGGGGATGATGAAAATAGCAGAAAATTCGGGACTGGTTAATGTATTTTCAAGCTGGTTATGGCCTTTTTTTAAGTACCTGTTTCCGGAAGTACCTAAGGGGCATCCGGCAGCAGGGGCTATGGCCATGAATTTATCAGCTAATGTGTTAGGACTTGATAACGCAGCAACCCCACTGGGAATTAATGCCATGAAAGAATTGCAATCATTAAACCCCGAAAAAGACAAAGCCAGTAATGCGCAAATCATGTTTCTGGTATTAAACACCTCCGGTCTTACAGTAATACCCAGCAGCATTATTGCTCTAAGGGCTGCCAGCAATTCGCAATCTCCTACCGATATATTCATTCCCATTTTAATCGCCACTGCTGTTTCAACCATAGCGGGTATTGCTACAACATCCGTATATCAAAAAATCAATTTATTTAAATCCGGTTTTTTAATACCCTTATTTGTTGTTATTTCTCTACTTAGTTTATTGGTTGGCAGTATAGTTTATTTTTCTTATTGCGACAGTACATCATTGGCAACAGAAATTACAGATGCTTCTCAGTGTTTTTCAAAAAGGCTGGGTATAATTTCCGGGTTTGCCGGTTCATTTATCATTCTGCTCATATTATTCACCTTTATTGCTTACGCTTTGCATAAGCGCAACAATGCTTATGAAAGTTTTATAGAAGGAGCGCGCGAAGGATTTAATACTGCTGTCAGCATTATTCCTTATTTAATTGCTATGCTGGTTGCCATTGCCCTGTTTAGAAGTTCGGGAGCCATGAATTATATAATTGAGGGATTAAGAGGTGTGTTTGCATTATTCACTTCGAAAACAGAATTTGCCGATGCTTTGCCTACTGCACTTATGCGGCCGTTAAGTGGCAGCGGTTCCAGAGCCATGATGATAGAATGTTGGAAAACCTTTCACGTAGATAGTTTGCAAGGGCGTATGGCCTCAGTAATACAAGGCAGCACCGAAACAACTTTTTATACCATTGCTGTATATTTTGGCTCGGTAGGCATAAAAAAAGTAAGACATACCATAGCCTGCGGATTAGCTGCTGATATAGCCGGAATTATTGCAGCTATTTGGATAAGTTATATTTTTTTTTAATTAATATTATATCTAATTTTACTTAAAATATCGTTATGAAATTTTTTTTGCCTACATTTTGTTGTATTTATTGCCTTGCCCAAGGGCAGTATAAAGAGATTGAAGTAAACTCAACAGTTACCGAAGTAATTGTTTATTTACAGGGTGCACAAGAAACACGCATGGCAAAAGTAACTATACCCGAAGGAAACAGTACCCTGCTATTTAAAGGTTTACCCTCTCATGTAAACCCTGCCTCCATTCAATTAACGGGCGTAAATCAGTTTACCATACTCTCTGCCAATTTCAGGCAAAACTTTTTAGCTGAAGATAAAAACAGCAAACGCATACAAATATTAACCGACAGTTTAAACATACTTCAAAGAAAACAACGCGAAATTGAAACAGAAAAAAATATATTAAACGAAGAAAAAAGTATGCTTCAGAGCAATCATAAACTAAGCGCAGATGATAATCTGGACATCGAAAACCTGATAGAAATTGGTGATATTTACAGGGAGCGTATGCTTAAAATAGAAATGAAACTTATTGAACTCAATAAAAAAAACGAACAATTGCAGAAAGAAATTAATTTACATAAAAAAACTTTAAGTTTATTAAACCCTGAACAAAATACTGCAAACGGAGAAGCCCTGATAAGCGTTAATTCGAAGAGCAACATTCATACAACTGTATATCTAACCTATGTTACAAATCTGGCCTCGTGGATGCCTTTTTACGACATTAGAAGTTCAGAAGCTGAAGGTCCTATAAGCATTACATACAAAGCCCGCGTAAAGCAATTTACCGGCACCGACTGGAAAAATGTTAAAATAACTCTTTCTACAGCAAATCCCGATTTATTAAACAATATACCCGATGTGCCGGTTTGGTATGTTGATTACTATTATGGAAACAATCAAGCCAAATACGAACAACAAAAATCTATGTACCAACAATATGCCCCGGCCAAACAAAGTAACAAACCAATTGATGAAGAAAATAATGCTGCTGAGACAAAAGCCATCAGTAATATTTCGGGCGTAACTATGAGTTCGGGTAGTTTAATTACTAATCTAAACACAACCAATTTAAACAATACCATTACTATTGAATACGAAATTAAAAATCCATATTCTATACCGGCTGACGCTATGGATTATGTAGTAGAAATAGGCAAATACGATTTTCCGGCCAGCTATAAATACATTGCCATACCTAAACTAAACGAAGAGGCTTATTTAATTGCCCGCATTACCGGATGGTTTGAATACAACTTATTACCGGCCGAAAGCAATATTTATTTTAAAGGAACTTATGTAGGCAAAGCTTTTTTAGATACCGAAACCACCAGCGACACCCTGGAGGTATCTATGGGAATTGATGAATCGGTTGTTGTAAAACGTAAACAAACCAACATACTTAGCAGCCGCAGCGTGATTGGTAATACACGCAAAAAAAATGACGAGTTTGAAATAAATATCCGTAATAACAAACGAACTAATATCAGCATAGAAATTGAAGATCAAATACCCATCAGTAAACAAAAAGAAATTGTGGTTGAAACGGGCGAATTATCAAAAGCAGAATACAACAAAGAAACCGGAAAACTAAAATGGAAAATTGATTTGGCTCCTTCCTCAAATTACCTCATAAAATTTGGATATACCGTAAAATATCCTAAAAGCTATTACATTACCAATCTATAATTTTTATGAAACAAACTTTAAATATACTTGCTATTGCGATGATAAAAATATTTTCCGTTTTAAACAGCAATGCGCAAGTTAATGAAATAAGCACCGAGTCGAGTATTCAGGAGGTAACGGTTTTTTTAGAAAACGCACAAATAACGCGCAAAGCTAAATTAAACCTGCAGGCAGGCTCAAATATCATTAAACTTGTAAAACTATCACCCTACATCATCCCGTCAAGCATTCAGGTAGCCGGTAATAACTCGTTTACTATTTCATCCGTAAACCATCGTAACAACTATTTTACCTCAACCGAAGATAATCCCGAGATAAAAAAATTAACTCAAAAACTCGAACATATCGAAAATGAAATATTAACGAATCAAGCTATGATAAATACCTACATGGAAGAAAAAAATCTATATAACGATAACAAAGTATTCTTAGGCAAAAAAAACGCGCCTACCGGTGATAATTACTTAGATATGATTGAATTTTATGCAAACCGTTACACGGAGGTAAATAAAAAAATATTAGATTTAACCCTAAAACAAGAAGATTTAATTCTGCAAAAAAATAATCTTAAAAATCAATTAAACTCACTCAAAAATTCATATAACATTAACCAGGGAGAAATAATATTAAACGTAAATGCAAATACTAAAACTCAGACAGAAATCATCTTTAGTTATGTGGTTACTCATGCGCACTGGCGTGCAGCATACGATATTAAAGCTACGGATATTAAATCGCCTATAGAGCTAACCTATAAAGCCAAAGTAACTCAATCGTGCGGAGAAGATTGGAACCAGGTAAAATTAATCCTCTCTACCGGAAATCCTGCTAAAAACAACAATAAACCTGTTTTAGGAATTTGGGCGCTTAGCGGCTACTCATCCTCAGGATATGATAAAAAACGTAAAACAGGAAGATACTCGGATAAGGCCTATAGCCAGGCAGATGATTTATATAATGTTAAAAATGAACTTAGTGAAGTTGTAATAGAAACTAAAAAAATGAAGAATAAAGCCGATAAAACCATAAGCAGCGCAGAATTTACAACCGAAAATCAAACCACCGTAAGTACCGAATTTAGTATTACCATCCCCTACTCCATCAAATCAGACGGAAAAGAATATACCGTTGAAATACAAAAAAACCAACTACAAAGCGATTATAGTTATTATGCTGCTCCCAAATATGACAAGAATGCCTATTTAATTGCCGGCATAATAAACTGGGAACAATATAATTTAATTAGTGGATGGGCAAACACCTATTTTACCGATTCATATATAGGGCGTTCGTATATTGATCCTAAACAAACAGAAGATACTTTGAGCATATCCTTAGGCAGAGATAAATCTGTTTTTATAGAACGAAAAAAAATAAAGGATTACACCCAACGTGCAGGTGGGTCAAGCAAAAAAATAACCATTGGTATAGAAATTAATATCCGAAACACCAAATCAACGCCTGTAAATCTTGAACTGGAAGATCAAATTCCCGTAAGCAAACAAAAAGACATTGAAGTTGAGCTACTGGAAAAAAATGATGCCAAATACAAGAAAGAAGACGGCTCATTAATATGGAATATTTCTCTTGCTCCCGGTGAAGGTAAAAAAATTAAATTTGTTTATTCTATAAAATATCCTAAAGACAAAGAATTAAGTAATTTTTAAAACCCTGCTATTTCTTCATATAAAAAGACAAGCTGTCAGTATTACAGCCAGGGGCATACGCTTTGATAGATTACGTGAAAAAATACAATTATGCAAACCGGAAAAATAAATGTTCAAACCGAGAATATCTTTCCTATCATCAAAAAGTTTTTATATTCCGATCATGAAATATTTTTACGCGAGTTGGTGGCCAATGCCGTAGATGCCACACAAAAACTTAAAACCTTAGCCGCCATAGGCGAATTTAAAGGGGAAACGGGCTTAATGCAGGTACGTATATCGCTCAATAAAGAAAACAAAACTATCACCATAAGCGATAATGGTATAGGCATGACCGAAAACGAAGTTGAAAAATACATCAATCAGGTTGCTTTTTCGGGTGCTAAAGAATTTATGGAAACTTATAAAGATAAAGCCCAAGGCATTATAGGTCATTTTGGATTAGGATTTTATTCATCCTTCATGGTATCAAAAAAAGTAGAAATTATTACCAAATCCTATAAAGATGAACCTGCCGTAAAATGGGAATGTAACGGAACACCTGAATATACTATTACTCAACACGATAAAAACACCCGGGGTACAGATGTAATCTTGCATATTGCAGAAGATTCGGAAGAGTTTTTGGATGAAAACAGACTGAACAATATTTTGAAAAAATATTGCCGGTTTTTACCGGTAGAAATAGTATTTGGCACCCACAAAGAAAAAATTAAAGATGAGAACGGTAAAGAAATTGAAAAAGAAGTTGACACGGTTATAAATATTACACAACCGGCATGGGTAAAAGCCCCGGCTACATTAACAGAAGAAGATTACAAAAACTTTTACCGCGAGTTATATCCGTTTGCCGAAGAACCTTTGTTTCATATCCACCTCAATGTAGATTATCCGTTTAATCTTACCGGTATATTGTATTTTCCGAAGATAAAAAACAACTTTGAAATTCAGAAAAACAAAATTCAATTATATTGTAATCAGGTATATGTAACCGATCAGGTAGAAGGTGTAGTACCTGAATTTATGATGCTTTTACAAGGTGTTATTGACTCGCCCGACATCCCTCTGAATGTATCACGTTCGTATTTGCAAAGCGACAGCAATGTAAAAAAAATAGCTGCCTACATCAGTAAAAAAGTAGCCGAAAAGCTGGATGAAATGTATAAAAATAATCGCGATGATTTTGAAAAAAAATGGGATGATATAAAACTCTTTATTGAATACGGTATGCTAACCGATGATAAATTTTATGAGCGTGCCGTAAAATTTGCTTTACTTAAAAATACTGACGATAAATATTTTACCATTGATGAATACACCGACAAAATAAAACCCATACAAACCGATAAAAATAAGCGACTGGTATTTTTATATGCTTCGGATGTAAAACAACAAGACCAGTTTATTGATACTGCCAAAGAAAGAGGATATGACGTATTGTTATTTAACACTCCTTTATCCCCGCATTTAATTTCAAAATTAGAGCAAAAAATAACCGATAGCTCTTTTGTAAGGGTTGATGCTGATACAATAGATAAATTAATACAAAAAGATGAAAAATTACCTTCTAAATTAAACGAAAGCGAACAGCAAACTCTAAAAAAATTTTTCGAAACCCATGTTGATAAAGAAAAGTATAGTATTCAGTTTGAGAGCATGAGCGAAAACGAAATGCCGGTTATCATTACTCAAACCGAATTTATGCGCAGAATGAAAGAACAGGAAGCCATCGGAGGGAGTGGTTTTTATGGCGTATTGCCTGAAATGTACAATTTGGTAATAAACAGCAATCACAAACTGGTAGTTGATTTACTAAAAGAAACAAGTGATGAAGTAAAAAACAATAAAGCCAAACAACTTATTGATTTAGCCCTGCTCGCTAAAGGATTACTGCAAGGAAAAGAACTTACCGGATTTATTAAACGCTCGGTAGAAATGATAAAATAACTTACGCTGAGGTGTTATTTTTTTACTTTTTTGCTCCCCTCATACATATCAAAACAGGCATATATGCAGGCTAATTGCCCGTTGATGAGTTGAATTTTTTTATTGGCTTTTAAACCGATATGTTTTACTGCCTCTATGTTTGATGACAATATCCATGCGCTATTGTTTTTATAAAAATGTTTAAGTGTTGAGCCTATACGTTTATAAAAAGTTATCAGGTCATCTTCGCTCAGGCGCTCACCATAAGGCGGGTTAAAAATAATTATGCCGGGTAACGAGAACTTACTTTTGCCGCTAAAAAAATCATGCCTGTAAAAATTTACCCGAATATATCTCTTTAATGCCAATGCATTTGCTTTACAAATACCTACATTGCGTTCCAGAATATCGCTACCGTATATATCAACAGCGGTATGTTTCATATTATCTACAGCTTGCGTGTAAATATTTTGCCATAACTCTTTATCAAAATCGGCATGATACATAAAACCATAGTCTTTACGACATATACCTGCAGGAATATTAGCTGCTATTAATGCAGCTTCTAATGCCAAAGTACCGCTGCCGCACATGGGGTCGTAAAAGGGCGTACTTTTATCCCAATTACTCAACAGTATCATTCCTGCTGCCAGAACTTCACTCAGGGGTGCCTGTCCGTTGATTTTTTTATATCCTCTGCGATAAAGCGAATCGCCCGAAGTGTCAATTGATAAATTTACTTTATTGTGGCTGATGTGTAAATTTATTTTAATGTCAGGATTCGCTTTATGTACGCTGGGTCGGGTATTGAATTTTTTCTTAAAGCGGTCAACAATAGCATCTTTTAGTTTTAACGCAGCATATTGCGAATGTTTAAAATAAGGCGAGTTAACAGTATATGTAATAGAAAATGTTTTTTGGTCGTTAAAATATTTTTCCCACTCTACCTGCATACAATGATGGTATAATTCATTTTCGTTAACTGCATTAAAGGAAGATATATGTTTCATCACGTTTAAAGCCGTACGCAAACATAAATTGCTTTTATAAATCAATGCCTTATCACCTGTAAACGAAACAGCCCGTTTTTGTATATCAATCGCTGAAGCTCCCAATGCACTTAATTCGTCTGCTAAAACCTCTTCCAGACCATGCAATGTTTTGGCTACCAAAAAAAATGTATCTTTATCGCTCACAACTAAAATTTATTACTTATTTACAATAATTATTATGGGTAATAACAAAAAAAACAGGGTAAATATAGTTTATTCCACCAATCCCGATTTTAAATATAGTTATTATGAGGCTCAAGAACCCGAAACACTGGCGCCACAGCAACAAAATTTAAAAATATGGCTAGAACGCAAAGGCGGGGGAAAACTGCTTACTATTATAAAAGGTTTTGTAGGTAAAAATGATGATATAGAAAGTTTAGCCAAGGAACTGAAAAAAAAATGCGGTGTGGGCGGTGCCGTTAAAGACGGAGAAATTCTTATACAGGGCGATGCAAGAGATAAGGTATTAAATATTCTTAGCTCGCTGGGATATCAGGCTAAAAAAGCGGGGGGTTAAACTCAATTAACCCCCAAAAGTATCTTGCATTAAATACCCCACGAGGCTAGTATCAATTTGCGATTATAAACCCCAATTCAGCATTAGAAATTTGAAATAAATCCAAATTTTCCGCCAGAGGCGGACTGAGTGTGTTGAGTGTTGTGTGGGATTGGGGTTATCCGCCATCAGGCGAGCATTACGCATGCTAATGCGTAATGTGGGATAAATATATTGAAACTTAACTTATTTTCTTTCTCCGAATAAACGAAGCAGGGTTAAAAACAGATTGATAAATAATATATACATCTGCAAACCGAAGATAAGTGCAAGCTTAGATGTTGATTCTCCCTGGTATTCGGCCATCTGGCTCCAGTTTTTAATTTCCTGCATTTTATAAGCTGTTAATCCGGTAAATACAAACACGCCTATGATTGATATTATCCAGTCGAGTTTTTCGCTTTGCATAAAAATATTTACTATAGAGGCAATGAATATACCAATAAACACCATATACAATATACTTCCCAGTTTAGTTAAATCTGTTTTAGTAAAATAACCCAACAAAGCCATAGCACCATAAGTACCTGCGGTGATGGCAAATACAGAAGCTATTGAACCCAATTCATAAACCAAAAAGATAAACCCTAATGAAGCACCTATTAGTACGCTATATAAAATATATAGTGCCAACAATACAACAATTGACAATCTGTTGTATGCCATCTGCATAAGCAGTGCTAAACCTACCGGGGCAAAAAGTACGATATATCCCAGTGGCGTGAATCCTGTTTCACTGATAAGTAATAAAACAAGATTTAAGTTATGACCGAACAACCATGCTACCACACCGGAAATAGCCAGCGCAGCAAACATATAAGAAAAAACATTGGCAATTAGTGCACGCGATTTAGCAACAATTTCGCCTTGCATAGAATCTAAAGTATTGTAACTCATAATTATATTTTTTTTGGTTATTAATGTTTCAAAGATAATTAATCTCTTCGATTATTTAAAAGAGAAATATAATATAATAATGTAGCCAAAGAACCTACGGCTGCAACCACATAAGTAAGTGCGGCCCAGGTTAATGCATCTTTGGCATTGGCGTGTTCGCTTTTTGTAACTATACCGCGATTAGTCATCCAGGCCAATGCCCTGCGACTGGCATCAAATTCTACCGGCAGGGTAACAAAACTAAAGAGTGTAAATACACCATAACATCCAATAAAAAGGTAAATAATTGTATCTATCGGAATAGTTTTGTATAAAGCGTATCCGCCAAAAATACTTAACAGCAAAATAAAGTTCAGAATTTTACCGCTTACTGCTTGTATGGGCACCAAAGCCGAACGCATTTCGAGCATACTGTATTTTTCGGCATGTTGTATGGCATGACCACACTCGTGAGCGGCCACGGCAGCAGCAGCAGCGTTGCGCCCATGATACACATCGTAGCTTAAATTAACGGTTCTGTTTTGAGGGTTATAATGGTCGGTAAGTTCTCCCTCTACACAAATAACATTAACCCCATAAACACCATTATCAGCCAGCATTTTTTCGGCAATTTCTTTACCACTCATTCCATTACTGATGGGTGTTTGCGAATAGCGCTGAAATTTACTTTTTAATGTAAAACTCACCACCATTCCAATAAGCATAAATACAATACCAATTAAAAATGCACCGTTTTGCATTAATCCATTCATCTCTGAGTACATAAGGTTTTGATTTTTAAGTTTAACTTAGTTTAGCGCTGATAAGCGAAATAAACTCTTTGCGGGTAGGTTCTTTTAAAAACTCACCGGTAAATGCCGAAGTGGTAGTTACCGAATTTTGTTTTTGAACTCCGCGCATTTGCATACACATATGCTGAGCTTCTATAACTACAGCCACCCCCAAGGGGTTTAATGTTTGTTGAATGCAATCGCGTATTTCGTTTGTCAGCCTTTCTTGTACCTGCAATCTGCGTGCAAAAGCATCAACTACGCGTGGAATTTTACTTAAACCGACAATATGTCCGTTGGGGATATAGGCTATATGTGCTTTACCAAAAAAGGGCAAGAGGTGGTGTTCACACAAAGAATATACTTCAATGTCTTTAACAATAACCATCTGACTGTAATCTTCGGCAAACATTGCCGATTGCATAATTTCTACCGGATTAATATCGTAACCGTGTGTAAGAAACTGTATGGCCTTGGCAAAACGTTCGGGTGTTTTTTTTAATCCTTCGCGTTGTGCATCTTCTCCGATTTGATAAATGATATTGCGTGTAGCGTTGGCTATTTGGCTTATCTTTTCAGGATTGTATTGTTCCAGGCGTTCGTATCCGTCTAAGTTATTATCTGAAATTATGTCAGTTTTTTTTGTCATTATTCACCAAGGTATTCTGCGTAATTATTTTCAGTTTCCCATAGTTTAACAGCATAGAGTTTACAATGGTCGTTATTTATAAGCGGCTGTAAAATATCCCAAATTACTATGCAAAGATTTTCGGTACTGGGTTTAATATTTTTTAAAAAAGGGATGTCTAAATTCAGGTTTTTATGGTCAAATACATCAGTAACATTTTCTTTTATAAGCTTACTGAGTTTTTTTAAATCAATGCAAAAACCGGTAACGGGGTCGGGAACACCTTTTACAGTTACATAAAGTGTATAGTTATGTCCGTGCCAGTTGGGATTGGCGCATTTACCAAAAACTTCAAAATTTTTTTCTTCGCTCCATGCTTCATGCCACAATTTATGGGCGGCATTAAAACTTTCTTTTCGGGTAATATAAACTGTTCTCATTAGGGCACAAAGATAGGCAAAAAGCAACTGGCATAAAATGATATTGATGCGAAAGAGTTATTGTTATTTTTATTCTTTGAGCCATTCGGCCTCAGTTTGGCTAAAATCTATTTCGTAAATATCAAATTCTCCTTTACCATCTTCGCGTATTGAAGAAAGATACCCTTTTTTACCATCGGCCGAAAGTCGAAAATAAATATCGTGGTTCACGCTGTTTACCGGGTAACCTAAATTTTTGGGTGCGGTCCAAACTCCGCCTTCAAATTTAGAGTAATAAATATCATATCCTCCCATGCTGCCATGTCCTTCCGAACTAAAAAAAAGATACTTGTCTTTATAAATAAAAGGGGTTGTTTCTTGCATGGGGGTATTTAATTCGGTTACCGGCATCGGCTCGCTCCATTTATTACTTCCCAGCTTATTACTTTTATAAATATCGGCTCCGTTTTTTTCTCCTCCTCTTTCGCTAACGAAATAAATTGTTTTTTCATCGCTGGTAAGTGTCGGGCAACCATCAAAAAAACTTGTGTTAATAGCTTTTTTACCCTTGGGTAACAATTTTGCCATACCCCATTTATCGGTAGATTTGCTTAATTTGGCAACTGCTATATCTGAACTTTTGGTGTATCTGGATATGTTTTGTGTGATGTATATGGTAGAGCCGTCAGCCGTAACGTGGCTAACCAAATCATGTTCATCGGTATTCAATTTACCTTCCACCTGTCTGGGTTCGCTCCAAGTTCCATCTTCGTTGCGTGTACAATAGTATATATCTTCAAAATATTTGCTGTCGGCAGTAGAAACTATCCCTCCGGTGCTTTGTGGCCTGCGCGAACCAAAATAAAGTATTTTGCCATCCGCAGTTTCAAATGCTGCATAGTCATAATTTCGGGAGTTTATGAGGGCAATGTTGGTAATATTGGCCTTTACCGGATTAGCTACCATTTCTTTGGCGCGTTTGCATTGGGCAATATATTCATCCACCATATAATCCTTTAGTTTTACGGGGTTAGAAGCATTGGCAGCTTTAAACTTTTCAAATGCAGCAATGGCTTCGTCTAACTTAAGCAGGCGGTGATTAACCTTGCCTATTAAATAATCACTCTCGCTGTTTACTTTGGGGTCGAGTTCCAGCGATTTGTTTAGATATTCCAGGCAGGCATTGTAATTGAGTAATTCGTAATAGCACTCTGCTGCTCTGTAATATGCTGCCGCATTATTTTTATCTTGCACTATTACTTCGCGGTATGCCGATAGCGCTCCCTTGTAATCACCCGCATACTGAAGGTTTTTGGCATCTGTCATTTTTTTCAGTATCAGGGTTTTTTCAATAATATTTTTACTGGAATCAGGAAAAAAAATACCTGCCAACGACAAGTTGCAACAACTTATTATGCTTAATAGTAGTATGTTTTTTTTCATAAATTATTGTGTATGGTTTTATTCTTGCAAAACAAATATAATAAATCTTTAATTTGTCTGTGTATTTTTTTCATTTGCGGGTGAATTAAGGTTCTTGTCTAAGTAATAATGCATACCTATACCACAGGCTACTATGGCCAAAATAGGGGCAAATAAAATACCAACATGGTAGGGCAGATAAAACAATGCCGTAAAAATAAACCCGTTGCCAAAGGCAAAACCGGCATTTTTACGCACATATACAACACTTTGACTGATGGTCATTTTTCTACGTTCGTTGATATAATCAATCATAGAAAATCCGTAAAAATAACAACCTACCAAAAACATGAAAACAGGTGTGGCTAAACTCATTCCGGGTATAAATAATGCCAAAATAATCCAGGCAGATATAAGTAAATATTCTAACAAAAAATTTCCTATGGCTATCCTTATGCCTCTGCGTATGTCTTTTATGAGCTGCGAGAATGAAGTTGTATAATTATTCCCTGTAATTTTTTTTTCAACCACATAGCTCAAATGAGCAAGCAAAGGCGAGAGTAGCACAAACACAATGTATTTACGCATTTTAAAGGCCATAAGTGTTAATATATACATGCCCAACATCTTAAAAATCTCAAACATCAATTCATTAAAACTTTCTACCTGTTCAATATCATATTGGTGTAAAATATCTTCGATGGCTGTGCCCGCATAGTAGATTAATCCCGATAGAATAGCTGGTGGTATAAAGTATAGCCATATTTTGTGTTTAGCAATAAAAATAATTGCTTTAAAGTAACCGGATAGTGCCCAAAAGAATTGTTTAAGGTGGATATTCAAACAATAAATTTTGGTAAAAATAACACAGAAATTTAATTACTCATTTAAATATTTTTGTTCAAAACTATTCATCACAGATTTTGTTTCGATATATAATTGCTCTTTTAGGATTTTAAGTACATCTTTTGAATAAGCATGTTGTTTTATGGCGAGTGCTTGTTCTAAAAATTCGATGGCGGTAAAATAATTACCCTTACCTGCATAGTAAACCGCAAGGTTATGAAAGGCATATCTGCGTATTCGCTTATTGGGATGATAAATTAAATCTAACCAGATATCGGCTGCTTTTATCCATGTGTCATCGTATGTATATCTTGCAGCCATTCTAATCATTTTATTGCCACCCACGTAATAACTTTGGGAAATATTTAACCAAAAATCACTTATCCGGTATGCTAAATCAAATGCCGCAAATTGATATGAATCAAATATTTTATTGTCTCTGATTAAGTATTTTAATATTTCCGAACTATCTTTTAAATAATTTTCTCTTTTATAAATTTTAAAATATTCATAAACTATATCTTTTTTTTGTGTTGAATATATTTTCCACCCGATACTGAATAGCTCATTTTTTTGCTTTTTAGGAAACGTAAAAAAAGGTTGTTTAACATTCTTAAAATATTCGAGTGAAATAATATGTTGTGCATTTAAGGCATGGCAAATGCTGTCTATTTGATGATGTGTAAAGGTAGTTTGCAGGCTATCGGAAAGATTGTTGTTGGATAGGGGTTTATTAATGATATTAATTGTTTTATAATAATTAAAAAGGGTAAGATACTCTTTTAAAAAATTACATATATTGTATGTGTGTTTTGCCGGAAAGCGATTAAGAATAATAATCGCATCCGCATGTTTAAGCTGTTTAATTTCTATGGGTTTGTGAACATTAAATTCGGTATAAATACTGCAGGCTGAAATATTTATACAAAGTAAACAGGTTATATACAGCTTAGCAGACAAAAAATTAATCAGTAAAATAATCGTTGTTAGATTGTTTATTATGTCTTTTTATCAATCTTCGTTCCTCATCGGCTCTAATATTCAGGTAATTTATCAATGCCATGGTATTACCATAACGTCTTAGCTCCATAGATTGCCGGGCAAAGTTCATGGCATTATCATTATCTCCGATACGGGCATAATGCACGGCCAGATTATGCAATGCACGCGATTTTATTTTTCTTTTACCGGCATTGTTGGCTTCTGCCTGCCAGATTTCGGTTGCACTTTGCCAATTACCGGCACGTGCATAACGCGATGCTTGCTTCATAGAAGGGGTACCTCCTTTAAAATAACTGTGAGCAACATTAACCCATTGTTCTGAAATGCGAAAACCATATTCTACACCTGCCCGCGCACCGGTACCTTTTATCACGCGGTTTTTTCTGATATAATTATCTACCGCAGCTCCATAGTTAGGATTTTTGGCATAAGTTGTCCAGGTTTCCAGGTGATGCTCATCAATTATTTTTTTTGATGCGGGAACATAAATACGCCAACCGGTTTTTACCAAGGTGTTATTGGCATTTCCTGTCCCGGCTGAAGAAGGTGGGATTGGACCACCATTAGCAACTGTAGAAATACCCGAGTTGGAATCAAAAAATTCTAAAACAATCAAAGCCTGAGCATTATTTATGCTACATAAGCTATCTACAGTGCTCCAGCTTAAGGGATTGGCCATGTAGCTTCTGCCCGAACCTTTCATTACTCCGTTTATTAAGTTTACATGTTTATAATTTTCGGAATGAGATAGACACTCCCTGAGTGTAATAACACAATTTTCTGCACCTCGCTTATCTGCTCCTATGGTTTCGCCTGTTAAAACTCCTTCTGCTATGTTTATTCCCCTGCCTTTATCAGACAAGGTGCGATTGAGTATAGCCACTCGCTCTATGTTATCTATATTATTAATATTAGCCGGACGCAGAACTTGCCAGGTAGTTGAAGCGGTACACGAAACCAAAGCAGCCGCCATTAAAAAATAATGAAAGTATCTTATCATGCTGTATGGGGGTATTTAAATTGTTATTTTTTTGTTAAAAACAAATTATGTGCCAACTGTAAATTATTACGATAAATTATCCGGTTGTAACTTATTATTTTCTAAAAAAAATTTTTTTTATTGTTAACACTATAATTTTTATATCGGTAAGTAAATTATGATTTTGAATATACCTCAAATTGAGTTTAAGTTTAGCCGGCATAATTTGCTCAATGTATGTTTTTTCGGGATTGGATGACTTACCCAAAATTTCATTTTCATTGGCATACTCAATAGAAGCATAATCAGTAATACCGGGTTTTACATCAAGCACGCGTTTTTGCTCAGCATTATACAAGTCAACATATTTCCTCACTTCGGGGCGGGGTCCTACCAAACTCATATTTCCTATCAGCACATTAAACAATTGGGGTAATTCATCCAGTTTATATTTTCTTAAATAATATCCTACCGGGGTAATTCTTGCATCGCGCATACCTACGGTTAATTGTCCTTTTTTTTCTGAATCACGGTACATGGTTCTAAACTTATATAATTTAAAATCGCGGTTGTTTTTACCTACCCTGGATTGCAAAAAAAATATCGGGCCTTTATCGGTAAATAATATGAGCAGCGATATAATTATAAATACCGGCAATAATATGGTAATAGCTACAAGCGAAAAAGTTATATCAAAAACACGTTTCAAAGTATAATTTTTTCTACTGCATGTATAACGGCATCAATTACTGTATTAGCCTGTTCGGGCGTAAGGTTGTAATATACAGGCAAGGTAATTTCACGGGCATAATTATCATAGGTTACAGGATAATGATTGATGTCGTAGCCTTGTTTTTTGTATGCGCTGAGCATAGCCAAGGGTATAAAGTGAACATTAACCGATACATCCTGACCAAAAATAAGTTGTATTATTTCGTCTCTTTGTTTTTCGTTTATTCCGAAAATTCTAAGTGGGTATAAATGGAACGAACTTGTTTTGTGATGGGTTTGATACACCGGTAATTGAGCCCATTTTTTAGTTTTTAAACGATGGGTATAGATATCAAATATTTCTTTTCGTTTAATCAGAGTATCATCATCGTATCTTTCAATTTCAACCAACCCCATAGCTGCCTGTATATCGGTCATATTGCATTTATAGCCCGGTTCTAGTATATCGTAGCGCCAGTTACCTTTTTGTGTTTTGGCCAGTGCATCTTTGTTTTGCCCATGCAGTGTTTTAATACATAAATACTTATAAATATCTTCATTGTTGAAGGGTTCGGGCAAGTTGAGTGCTACCGCACCTCCTTCGGCAGTGCTTAAATTTTTAACCGCATGAAACGAAAATACCGACACATCGGTTAGCGAGCCGGTTTTCTTTCCTTTATAAACAGCTCCAAACGAGTGTGCAGAATCACTTAAAATTAAAATACGACCTAATTTTTTTTGTTCTTCCGTATGGGGCGAAAACAAACTGATGATATTTGGTTCGTTGACCAGTTTATTTATTTCGTCATAATCGCATGGTAAACCGGCAAAATCAACCGGCATAATTACTTTGGTTTTGTTGTTAATGGCAGCGCGTATTTGTTGTACAGATATATTAAAATCCTCCGCATTGGTATCAACAAATACAGGCTTAGCCCCCACATGCATACATACATTTGCTGTAGCAGAATAGGTATATGCAGGAACAATTACTTCATCGCCAGGCCCCACACCAAACCAGCGCAACATAATCTCAAGACCGGCCGTAGCAGAGTTTAAACAAATGGTAGCTTTATTACCGCAATAATTCGTAATTTTTTTTTCAAATTCTTTGGTTCTAGGGCCGGTAGTAATCCAACCTGATAATAAAGCTTCTTTCACGGCTTCAATAATTTTGTCATCAACTCGCGGGGGTGAAAAAGGAATCATATAATTATTTTTAACTAAGGCAAAGGTATAGATTATTTGATTTTTTTAGCCGTATGGTCACCGTTTTGATGCAGAATAAGCCCGCTTACTTTACCTTTTTTATTTTTGGTAAATGTTATGCTAATGGGATATCCGGGAAGAAAAAAATCCGTTTCTGATTCTGCCTGTAACTCAAATTGTGGTTGACCGGTTGCTTGTATAAATAATTTGTTACCCATATTGCTTACATATATTATAAAGTTTTTTTGCAAATGATATTCTCCTGCATATTGTTTGATTATATTTTCATCGAGGTTGATTGATTTTTTGATACGTGGTATATCATAAGGTTGATTAAACATAATAGCCGAAATAGCTTGATTTATTTCAAAAGCCATGCAATAATCGGTATTACCAAGTGTAATGATGCAAATATCATCATCTGTAAATCGCATTATTTGTGTAGAATATCCAAATATGCCCCCGGTATGATGTATCAGTTTTTTATTCCACATATTGGTAACTACCCAACCATAACCAAAATTTTGGCTGTAATTATAAAACATGGTATCTATCCATTTTTTAGGAATAATTTTCTCAGTATATAGTATTTGATGCCACTTATACATATCTTCAACGGTAGCATATAATGCACCGGCAGCAAAGGCAATGCTTCCGTGTAATTTTTTGGCTTCTTTGATTACTTGTAATTCTTTGGTATATCCCTTGGCTGCGGGCATCGTTGCGGTATTAATATCAAAGCCGCTGTTGCTCATACCGGCCTTATCAAAAATAATTTCTTTCATGAATTCTGCATAAGTTTTACCGGTCTGATGTTCAATAATTGCTCCTAAAATATAATAAGCTGAATTATTATATTTATTTTTTGTTCCGGGAATAAATTCCAAATCGTTTGAACAAAATATTTCTATAAATTCTTTGGTTTCAAATTGATTATCGGTTTGTGTCAACATAAAACCTTCTGATTCAGTATAACCGGGTATGCCGGATGTATGCGTTAACAACTGGTGTACGGTAACTTTATCGCCTATATCTTTTCTGTACCAGGGTAAACAATCGGATAGTTTACTATGCAGGTGTATTTTGCCTGTATAACATAAATACATAATGGCAGTTGCCGTAAATTGTTTAGTAACTGATGCCAGACAAAACTTTGTTGTAGTGGTATTGGGTATTTTTTTTTCGTAATCAGCAAAACCAAAACCCTGGTTAAGCAATACAGAATCTTTTTCTGATACCAATACTGAACCGGAAAAATCCCTTACTTCAACCCATGCATTAAGTAGTTCAAGAATTTTTTGTTTTTTATCATTTTGAGCAAAAGAAAAAAAACCGGTAAGAACAAACTGCCATAAGCAGATATATTTAATTATTTTAGTTACAGTCAACATCTATTATAAATCTTAATTGTTTTAAATCTTTTATTTGCTGCAATTTATGTAATTCATTAACAACTTCTTGTTTAATTAGTTTATAATTTGAATTTTTTTCGGATTTAATTAAAAAGGAGCGTAAATATTCGTTTCTTATTTTTTCGATTACCGGTTTTTCGGGCCCTAATATACGTTTACCTATTTTAGACTTTAAATTATTATATAGTATTGTTGCCGCTTCAGCTACTTTATTTCTTTCTTTATGTTTAAGTGTAACTTGTATTAATTTGCTGAAAGGCGGATAATTAAAGTTTTTTCTTTCTAAAATTTCTGCTTCGTACATGCCTATATAATCATTTGCAATAACTTTTTGCAAAACCCAATGTTTTGGGTTTCGGGTTTGTACAATCACTTTCCCTTGTTTATCTTTTCTTCCTGCGCGGCCTGCTACCTGAGCACACAACTGAAATGCCCGTTCGTAAGAACGAAAATCGGGGTATGACAATAAACTATCAGCATTTAATATAGCCACCAACGATACATTGCTAAAATCAAGTCCTTTAGTAACCATTTGTGTACCTACTAAAATATCTATTTCTTGATTTTCAAAATCATTTAATATGTTGTAGTAAGCATGTTTATTACGTGTAGAGTCTAAATCCAATCGCGAACATTTTGCTTCGGGAATCAGTATAGCTAATTCTTCTTCAATTTTTTCTGTACCAAAGCCAATCATTTTTACATGATGACTACCGCATGCTTTGCATTTATTTAACGGCTTATAAGTTGAGCCGCAGTAATGACAATGCAACTGTCCGGTATTTTTATGATAAGTTAAACTAACATCACATTGCGTACATTTATAAATCCATCCGCAAGTTTCGCACATCCATAAAGGGGTATAACCTCTCCGATTTTGAAACAATATAATTTGCTCCTTTTTTTGCAAAGCTGTATTTATTTCGCTCAGTAATTCATCAGAAAATATACGTTCACCGGGTTTAATTTTACTTATATCAACGCATGATATTTGAGGCATCAATGTACCTAAATATCTGTTTTTAATTTCGGCTAACTGATATTTGCCATTTAGGGCATTATAGTAACTTTCGTAAGAGGGAGTTGCACTACCCAACAACACATTGGCCTTATAAATAGAAGCTAATACCAACGCACAATCCCGGGCATGATAACGCGGGGCAGGATCTTGTTGCTTATAAGTTGTTTCGTGTTCTTCATCAATTATTATTAATCCCAGATTTTGAAAGGGTAAAAAAATGGCTGAGCGTGCCCCTAAAATAATTTTATAAGAATTTTCGGTGCGCAGGGTTTTTACCCATATTTCAGCGCGCTCTTGTTCATTAAATCGCGAATGATACACCCCCACATCATTGCCAAAATGTTTTTGTAATCGGCCTATAATTTGCGAGGTTAAAGCTATTTCGGGCAACAAATAAAGAACTTGTTTATTTTGTTTAAGGGTGTGCTCAATAAGCTGTATATACACCTCTGTTTTTCCGCTACCGGTAACACCATGCAATAGACAGGGTTTTTGATTACTAAATGATTGTAAAATTTTTTCGCAGGCCAATTTTTGTTCTGTATTTAATTCTACCGGTGGAATAATTTCTTTGTCATAATTATGCAAGCGATCAACCCGTTTATGCATCAAATAGACAATGGATTTTTTCTCCAACGACTTTAATATACTATCTACATTTTTTATATGTTTTGATAAATCTTTTTTTCTTACTTCCTGTTGATCATTCATTTTTATTTGTTGCCAAAGCACCATCAGTAAATCAACCTGTGCCGGGGCTTTTTTTTCGAGCGCATTGAGCATTGCAGCAAACATATCCTCATCTAAAAATTTATTATCAAGCCCGATATAAATTTCTGTTTTAGGTTTATACTTAAACTGCAATTCTTCTTTAACAGTAATAATTTTTTTTTCGATCAATGATTTGATGTATGGCTGTACATTTATTATTGCTAATATTTCGGAACACTCTTTAAGGCTTAATTCATGACTCGATTCCAATGCATCTATTAAAATATTTTCCTTATCACTCAATTCGACTGATATTTCGCGATAGTTTTCGGTAAGCATTATTTTTGTTTCGCTGGCTAATTTCAACGCAGAAGGCAGTGCGGCATTCATTACATCGCCCGGTGTACAACAGTAATAATCTGCCATCCAATCCCATAACTTAAATTGATATTCATTTACAATGGGCCGGGTATCTAATATCCCTTCAATATATTTAGCCTCATAATCAAGCGGAACGCGAGTGTGTATATTTTTTATAAGTGCCGTGTAAAGTTTATTTTTACCAAATTGAACAACTACGCGCTGCCCGGGGCTTATCACTTCGTTTAACTCGTAAGGTACCCGGTATGTAAAGAGGTTAGGTACTGCCAGGGGTAATATAACATCTATAAAAAGTGTAATGCGTTCGCTCATATTTTGGGGCAAAATAATAAAAATGTTTGATTGACTATAAAGCATTACATTTGTATTTTGAAATATAAACCATGGAACTAAACACTCTATCAGCCATTTCTCCGGTAGACGGACGTTACCGTAAACAAACGGAAAATTTATCTTTATTTTTTTCGGAAGCTGCCTTAATGAAATACAGAGTGCTGGTTGAAATAGAATACTTTATTGCCTTGTGCGAACTACCCTTGCCCGAGTTAAAAAATTTTAATCCGGCTCATTTTAATACGCTAAGAGCGATTTACCAAAACTTTAATAACAAGGACGTAATACGTATTAAAGAAATTGAAAATATTACCAATCATGATGTTAAAGCCGTTGAATATTTTTTAAAAGAAAACCTCGCAGCAATGGGTATAATCAACGAAGCTGAATTTATACATTTCGGGTTAACTTCGCAGGATATAAACAATACGGCTATTCCTCTTTCTCTCAAAGAAGCCGTAAATGATGTATATATACCCTTGTTAGAAGAGATTATCAGTAAGATAACCGTACTTGCCCGGGAATGGAAAGACGTTTCGATGCTGGCATTTACACACGGGCAGCCCGCCTCGCCTACCCGCCTGGGAAAAGAAATGTATGTGTTTGCCGAGCGATTAAGCATACAAAAACATCATCTGCTTCAAATACCCTTTTCGGCAAAATTTGGCGGGGCTACCGGTAACTTTAATGCACACCATGTTGCATATTCCAAGATAGACTGGATAAATTTTGCCAATAAATTTGTAAACCAAACCCTTGGATTAAGTCGTTCGCAAACTACCACACAAATAGAACACTACGACAATCTGGCGGCACTCTTTGATGCCTGTAAACGCATTAATACCATCTTGCTGGATTTTGCCAGAGATATTTGGACGTATATTTCGATGAACTATTTTAAACAAAAAATTAAACCGGGCGAAGTAGGCTCTTCTGCCATGCCCCATAAAGTAAACCCGATAGATTTTGAAAATGCAGAAGGTAATCTGGGCATTGCCAACGCATTGTTTGAACACCTTGCAGCAAAATTACCCGTATCAAGATTGCAAAGAGATTTAACCGATTCAACCGTATTGCGCAATATAGGTGTACCTTATGCGCACAGCCTCATCAGCATGAAAGCTATCTTAAAAGGTTTAGATAAACTTTTACTCAATGAAACTGCCATTAAAAATGACCTGGAAGAAAATTGGGCTGTAGTAGCGGAAGCAATACAAACTATTTTGCGTAGAGAAAATTTTCCTAAACCTTACGAAGCACTCAAAGAATTAACCCGTACCCATGCCCAAATCAATCAAAAAAACATTCATCAGTTTATTGATAATTTAAATATAAGCGATGATTTAAAAAAAGAATTAAAACAAATTACACCTTTTAACTACACGGGCATAAATATTGTAAAATAAATATTCTATACATTATTCTTTTATGCGTAAAATACTTATATTATGCCTGATAATGAATGTAAGTGTATCTGCACAAATAAGTTTTTTTGAAGGAAATTGGTCGGATGCACTGTTACTTGCCGAAAAAGAAAACAAAAAAATATTTGTATATTTTTATGCTGTATGGTGTGCCCCCTGCAAATCAATGAGTCAAAACACTTTTACAGATAAATCGGCAGCAGATTACTACAACAACCATTTTATAAATATTAAGATTGATGCCGAACATGAGCAATCTGAAGCGCTTAAAAAAGTAAATATTCAAGCCTATCCTACCTTAGCATATTTTAATACTGATGGCACACTGTTTTATCTAACTATGGGTGCATACACCCCGCAGAATTTTATACAAATAGGTAAAAATGTTATAGATTACAAAAAAAACATGGAAATATGCAACAATGAAAACAATAACCCGGTAGCTCTTTACAATTACCTGCAAATACTTTACTTTAGCGATACTGCACAAGCAATTAACCGTGCCGAAAAATATTTATACTCACTCAAAAATCAAGAATACATCCTATCCGAAAACTGGGCTGTGATATACTCCTTTGGAAGAAATCCGTACAGCCCCTGGTTTAATTACATAATAAATGATATCACACAGTTTTTAAATGAATACCGAGAAGCATTTTATGATTATTTTACACAAACCAGCGGACTCATTTTAAAAAAAGCCATTTATGAAAAAAATTATCAATTAACCGAAACGTACAAACAAATTGCGCGTAAGGCAAACAAGCAACTAACCGGTATCGAATACCCGGGAATGGACGATGAAGTTGATATGCACTATTTTTTTGAAACGGGCGACCTACCTAATTACCTGAAAACTACCGACAGATGGTTAAACACCTACCATTCGGAAAATATACAAACTCTTACAGAACGCTCAATAGAAATAGCCGAAAAATATCCTGATAACACCTTGGTGATGGAATATGCCCTGAAATGGAGTATGAAAGCGCTGGCGCTGGAAAATTCTTTCTACACGAATTTAATTTTATCACACATCTATAGATACAACCGGCAATACAACCAGGCTTTAAATTATGCTGATGTAGCTATATCCAAAGCAGGAGCGCTTGATGATGTAGAATATGCCAAAACATACCGGCAGGAAATTATAGCCATCATAGACAAAAAATAAACCCAAATACAGCATTATATTAGCAATGTCAAATACAAATTTGAATTTAGAAAAAATGATTATATTTAAGGTCTGAAAAAAAATGAAATACTTATGAAAAAAATACTTCTAATAATTTCAGTCATTTCTTTAAATTTACATGCACTTGCACAAGAAGAAATTAACCCTGATGCCCAAACAAAATACAATGAAGGCATTACTGCATTTGAGGCAAAAAATTTTAGTGAAGCCATAGAAAAATTTACCGAAGCCATCAATCTGGAACCTAAATACGGCAAAGCCTATTTTAATCGCGGTTCTGTATATCTGCAACAACAAAAATACGATAACGCCATACATGATTTTGATAAAGCTGCGCAATTTCTGGATTCCTCACAAACAGCCTATTTTATGAAAGGCACAGCCTGTTTAGACAAAGGAGATTACCCTGCTGCCGAAGAAGCATTTACAAAAGCCATCGAAAAGAAAAACGATGAGGCAAAATATTTTTATAACAGAGGCGTAGCACTATTTCAACAAGAAAAATACAAAGAAGCCGTAAACGATTATAACAATGCGATAGACTTAAAACCCAATTACTCGTATGCCTATAATGATCGTGCCAGCGCCAAGAAAAAGCTGGGCGACATAGATGGTGCCATCAAAGACTACGAAGCAGCAGTCAAAGCCAATCCCAAACTAACTTTTGCACACAACAACCTGGGCTCAGCCAAAAAAGCCAAAGGCGATTACGAAGGAGCAATTCAGTCGTACACCGAAGCCATAAAATTAAAGCGCGATTACTACATTGCCTTTAACAACAGGGGCAGCGCAAAATTTGATGCCGGTCGCTATGAAGATGCAATTAAAGATTTTACCGAAGCCATTAATCTGAAAAACGATTATGCCTTTGCCTACAACAACAGAGCTGCTGTATATATTAAACTGCAGAAATGGAAAGAAGCCATTGCAGATGCCAATAAAGCCATTCAAATAGATCCAAACTATGGAGCAGCCTACCTGAACAGAGCTATCGCATACGAAATGCTCAGAGAAATCGGAAATTCCTGTGCCGACTTTTTAAAAGCTGCCGAGTTAGGTATAGAAAGCGCTGATACCTACTACAACTATGGTTTTTGTTCTGACTACGAGAAATATAAAAAATAACAAAGGGAAATTAGCTATGAAAAGAATAACTACAACACTCATTGTCAACTTTCTGTTTTTAGTCCTATCTGCTCAAAAGAAAGATACTCCCTTCGAAAAAGAATTTTTTAAAGACCAAAAAAATGAATTTAAAGAAGCCAGGAAAAATTTTGAGGAAGGAAAAAAGTTATACGACAAAGGACAAGCCCGCTATGAAATGGCCATACCTTTTCTTGAAAAAGCCTACGACTTTAACCCTAATTACTCATTGCTGAATTATATGTTGGGCAGATGCTATATGGCAACTTTATACAAATTTAAATCACTCGATAAATTTTTGGCCGCCTACGAACTGAATAATGCCGTAGCTAAAGACATTCATTTGATGATTGGCCATGCTTATCATTTAAAATACAATTGGGATAAAGCTGTATATCACTACGAATTATACAGAAAAACTCTCAATCAAAAAAATGATGTACAAGAAATAGAACTTGTAAATAAAAAAATTGGCGAATGTGCTACCGGTAAAAAACTTCAGGCTAAACCCGAGCGTGTGTGGGTAGATAATTTAGGGAAAAACATTAATACCGAATATCCGGAATACAGTCCCTTTATCTCGGCTGATGAATCAGTAATAATATTTACCGCCCGTAGACCCGACACGCAAGGCGGCAAAAAAGATGAAGACCCCGAAATGGGTGACTTTAAATACTTTGAAGACATCTACATCTCATACCGTGATGAAAACGGAAACTGGACTAAAGCCCAAAACATGGGTAGTAAATTAAATACTGACAACTACGATGCCACTGCCGGCCTATCGCCAGATGGAAAACAAATTTTTGTTTATTATGGATGGAAAGGACGCGGAGACATATACTCTTCTAAACTGGTAAATAACGAATGGACTAAACCCGAAAAACTGGATAAAGTAATAAACGGAGAGGCTACCTGGGAAACCTCTGCAACCATATCGTGGGACGGTAAAGAATTATTTTTTGTATCAGACAGACCGGGCGGTTACGGGGGGTGCGATATATGGGTATGCACCTGGGATGAGAAAAAGAAAAAATGGAGCGAACCTAAAAACCTGGGACCAACTATTAATACTAAATACGAAGAACGAGGCGTATTTTTTCACCCCGATGGTGAAACCATGTATTTTGCATCAAACGGGCAAGAAACCATGGGAGGATTAGATATTTTTTACACCAAACGAGACGAACAAGGAAACTGGAGCAAGCCCGTAAATATGGGTTATCCCATAAACTCTCCTGATGATGATGTATTTTTTGTGGTTTCCGGTAACGGCCGATACGGATATTACGCCTCTTTTAAAGAAGAAGGAATGGGCGAAAAAGACCTTTACAGAATAACCTTTTTAGGACCAGAAAAGCCACCTATGCTAAACACTGAAGATAACCTTATAGCAAGTTTGGCAAACCCTGTTCGCGAAGTAGTTATAGAACCCAAAGTTGAAGTAAAATCAAGCAACCTGGCTATATTAAAAGGTCTGGTTAGAAACTTAAAAACACTACAACCCCTCGAAGCAAACATCGAGTTAATAGACAACGACAAAAATGAATTGGTAGCCTCCTTTACTTCCGATGCAAAAACCGGACAATATATGGTATCAATCCCTTCAGGAAAAAACTACGGTATCTTTGTTAAGAAAGACGGCTTTTTATCACACTCAGAAAATATTGATCTTCCTAAATCTTCCGGTTATAAAGAATATGAAAAAAATATTGATTTAAAACCTATTGAAGTAGGCTCATCAATTGTACTCAGGAACATCTTCTTTGATTTAGATAAAGCTACACTCAGACCGGCATCTACGGCTGAATTAGAAAGACTCTTAAAATTACTTAACGAAAATCCTACCCTTAGAATTGAAATATCAGGCCACACCGATTCGCAGGGAGATAATGCTTACAACCAGAAATTATCCGAAGCTCGTGCCAAAGCCGTGGTAGATTATCTTATCAGCAACAATATTAAACCCGGCCGATTAGAATACAAAGGTTACGGAGAAGAAAAACCTATTATACCCGAATCGGAAATTATGAAAATGAAAACTAAAACTGAACGCGAAGAAGCCCATCAACAAAACAGAAGAACTGAATTTAAAATATTAAGCAAATAAAAATATGAGCGAAGTTAATTTCAGATTGGATGAAAAATTTTTTGAAGCAGATCAATTAATCAAAGAAAACAGAATTGCTGATGCCGCTATTTTGTTAAATGAAATTATTACCGAGATGCCCGAATATGGAAGAGCCCATAACCATTTGGGATGGATATACGAAACAAAATTTACTGATTACAACCGGGCCGAAAAACACTACAAGGCAGCTTTACAATTTACTCCCGAATATCCGGCCGTTTATTACAACTACTCCATACTACTTTCAACCTTAGGCCGTTATGATGAACTTGTAACACTTCTGGAAAAAGCCATGTTAGTTCCGGGCATCAACAAAGCAACCATCAGCAATGAATACGCCATAATGTTTGAGGCACAAGGTAAATATGAACAGGCCATAGAATATTATAAACAATACATTCGCTACTTATTTGATAATAAACTGATAGAAAATGCGCAAGCATCCATACAACGATGCATCACAAAAAAAAGTATCATTTCGGCTGATATAAACACTGCTCCCGGTAATACTCTTTAATGAACAAAAAAGAAAAAGCAGCATTTGTACTGCAAAAACTCAACGAGTTATTTCCCGATCCGGCAGTACCTTTAAATCATAAAGATGCTTATACATTATTGATTGCGGTGTTACTGTCAGCACAATGCACCGATGAAAGAGTAAACAAAATCACTCCGCAACTTTTTAAAAAAGCCGATACTCCTCAAAAAATGGTTAAATTAAGTATTGAAGAAATCCGCGAAATAATAAAACCCTGCGGGCTGTCTCCCGCAAAATCTAAAGCTATATATACTCTTTCAAAAATACTGCTCGAAAAACACAAAGGCACGGTTCCCTCTTCGTTCGAAGAGCTTGAACAATTGCCCGGAGTAGGACATAAAACAGCATCAGTAGTTATGTGCCAGGCATTTAATATACCTGCTTTTCCGGTTGATACACACATACACCGTTTGGCATGGAGGTGGACGTTATCGAACGGTAAAAGCGTAGAAAAAACTGAAAATGATTTAAAAAAATTATTTGATAAATCGCATTGGAATAAACTACACCTGCAAATTATTTACTTTGGCCGAAAATATTGCCCGGCCAGGGCCCACGTAGCCCAAGAATGCCCGATATGCAGCAAAATTGGCCGAAAAGAATTGTTTAAATAATATAAAAAAAGCTTTTGCATTATATTGTAAAATTACCTACATTTAGCAACGTAATATAAAAATTGCGCTATGCCCGAAAAAATGAAATTTGAAATGGAGTTTATGCTCCGTTCTTCCAATAAAATACTTTTTAATTCGTTGAGCACGGCAGACGGTTTAGCCGAATGGTTTGCCGATGAAGTATCAGCAAAAGATGATATATTCATCTTTAGATGGGATGGAAACGAACAAAGAGCCAAGGTTATCAGCAAAAAAAATAACGAGCATATAAAATTTCAATGGGAAGACGAAGAAAATACATTCTTTGAATTTTTAATTAAAACCGACCCTCTTACCCAGGAAGTAGCCCTGCTGATTACAGACTTTGCCGATGAAGACGAAGTAGAAGAATCAAAATTTTTATGGAATAATCAGGTAAACACACTAAAACAAAGATTAGGCGCATAATTTTTTTTAGCTTTGTATGTTATTCATACATAAGTGAAAAAACTCCATAAACTCATTATCCAATCCTACATAGGGCCATTTGTGCTCACCTTTGCCATTGCCATGGTATTTTTGATTTTGCAGTTCTTGTGGAAATACGTTGATGATTTAATGGGTAAAGGATTAAGCATTTCAATAATTGCAGAATTGCTGCTGTATGCCTCTGCCAACTTAGTGCCTATGGCACTTCCGCTGGCTATATTACTCTCTTCAATTATGACTTTTGGAAATCTGGGAGAAAGCAGTGAACTAACAGCCATGAAATCTGCCGGACTCTCCTTATTAAAAATAATGCGTCCGCTAATCATATTTACATTTTTATTAAGCATAGCAGCATTTTTATTTGCCAATTATACCTGGCCGGTAGCTAATTTAAAATTCAAATCATTATTGTTTGATATTCAAGAAAAAAAACCAACCCTGAGTTTAAAAGAAAAAATGTTTTATACCGATATACCCGGATATAGTATAAGAGTTGGCAAAAAATATCCCAACGGTACTGACTTTGACAATTTACTTATTTATGATAACAGCGCACAAAATTATTTTTACAAAAGAGACATTGTGGCCGAAAAAGGAAGTATGAAAAACAACGAAGAAGAATCCTATATGCAACTACACCTATACAACGGAAAAATATACCAGGAGTTAGATCCCGGAATAGCCAAAAGCACCAATCAACCCTTTCAAAGAATATATTTTAAAGAAGGTATCTTAACTTTTGATTTGAGTTCGTTACGCCTGCAAAGAACCAGCGCAGAATTATATCAAGGACACTACGAAATGCTTAATATGCAACAACTAGCAAAAATATCCGACTCGCTTAAATACGCAGCTGCTGAAAGATTAAAAGAAAACTCTCAGGAAATAAAAAACAGGTTTTTGGTATTCAGATATAAAGATACCGCAGTAATAAACCAAACAAAGGATGTTTTAAGGTATAGAGAATTAGACAGCATAAAACAAAAATATGCTTTAAACGAAGCTCTCAATCAGGCAAGCAGTATACTGCAAACAGTTAATTGGCATCGCGAAGAATATGAAGCCAGAATACAAAATATAGCCAGACATGATATTGAATGGCACAGAAAAATTACAATCCCCTTTGCCTGCTTTGTTTTGTTTTTTGTGGGGGCCCCTTTAGGAGCAATCATCCGCAAAGGAGGAATGGGCGCACCTATTGTGGTTTCAACAGTTTTATTTATCTTTTATTACATCTTATCCATTTCCGGAGAAAAAATGGCTAAAAGCTATGTATTATCACCCTTTACAGGCATGTGGCTTAGTGCAATAATACTGGTTCCTGTTGCTGCGTGGCTAACATACAGCTCAAACAACGACTCAAAACTTTTTGATAATGATTTTTATATTAATTTGTTTAGAAAAATTAAACTAAAAAAATAACATGATATATTTTATAAAACTGTTAAGGCCATTAAACCTGCTGATAATTGCAGCAGTAATGTATGCCATGCGTTATGTATTTTACAACTTTAATCAGGATTTATTTTTTAAATTGAACGGGACAATAAACGAAATAGATTTTTTTCTTTTGGTTATATCTACCTTAATTATTGCTGCAGCAGGTAATATTATTAACGATTACTTTGATATGCGCATAGACCGTATTAACAAACCCGAAAAAGTAATCGTTGGCAAGCATATTAAAAAACGTGTGGCTATGCTGGCACATGTTATTATGAACATCATTGCCGTATTAACCGGTATATATCTATCTTATAAATACAATACCTTTTTGCCGGTATCCATCCATCTATTAACTACTACACTTTTATGGTTGTATTCGGTAAGTTTAAAGCGACAATTTCTTACAGGCAATTTAAGTATTGCGTTTTTATCAGCACTGGTTCCTTACCTTTCGGGTATGATACATTTATATGTATTAAAAGAACAAAATATGCAATATTTTACCGAACTAAATTTGTATCTCTATAAACTGATAATATATACATATATGGTATTTGCCTTTTTAACTACACTGATAAGAGAAATTCAAAAGGATATGGCTGATATGAAAGGCGATGCTGTCATTGGCTGTAAAACTGTTCCCTTGGTGTGGGGAGTTGAAAAAACCAAAAAAATATCTATTTACTTAATACTCCTTGCGTTTTTTGCAGTATTAACTTTGTTGTTACTAAAATCTTTTAAACTTAAAACTATTGTATTTGCAAGCCTTAGCATTTTATTGCCCTTTATTTACAGCGCTATACTTACCCATAAAGCAAAACAACGAAAAGATTTTTTGCTGGCCTCAACGCTTATTAAAATAAGTATGGTCGGGGGTATATTATTTATTATAATAAGCTATGCTGCATAATTTAAATAATTATCATATCATTTTAGGCTCTGCATCACCGCGCAGAAAACAACTATTAGAAGGACTGGGAATAAAATTTAAGGTGCTGAAAAAAGATACTGACGAAAGTTTTCCGCCTATGGAACATGCTGATGTAGCCATGTATTTGGCTAACAAGAAAAACGAAGCGTTTAAAGATGAACTAAACGATCACACCTTAATTATTACTGCCGACACCATTGTTAGTATAAACGGAAAAATACTAAACAAACCGGCCGATAATAACGAAGCACTGAATATGCTTACCGAATTAGCAGGGAATAAACACACGGTTTATACCGGAGTATGTATTCAAACAAAGTTTAAAAAAACTTTATTTTATTCAGCCACCGATGTATATTTTAACTCATTAAGCCGAGCCGAATTAGTTTATTACATTGATACATGCAAACCTTTTGATAAAGCCGGGGCATACGGTGTACAGGAATGGATGGGTTATGCAGGCATCGAAAAAATTGAAGGTTGTTTTTTTAATGTAATGGGATTACCCTTAAGCAAAGTTTATAATGAACTAAAGAAATTTTAATATGTTTTTTTGTAAGTGCCATATAATAATTCTGCTGCTGTATATGCTTCATGCAAATATATATAGTCAGCAAAATTATACCGAACAAATATTACAAATGCGCAAGGAAAAAGATTTATTTTTTTCCGATTCGGTTAAATCACCGTTGAAGCCAAATGAACGGAAAGAATTTACCGGTCTTAAATATTTTGCTGTAGATAGCAACTACAGAGTTACAGCCACATTAATTGCTTACAAAAAGAAAAAAAATAAAAAATTCAATACCAGTTCGGGCAATGTTCGAGAATATAGCATTTATGGCGAAATAGTTTTTACCTTGTTTGATAAAAAAATCAGTTTACAGGTTTACCAAACCTTAAATCCGGGCAAATCTAATAATAATCTGATTCATTTATTTTTGCCCTTTACCGATAATACAAGCGGGGAAGAAAGTTATGGCGGGGGCAGATATATCGATTGTGAAATAAACAACCCAAAATATGTAGTAATAGATTTTAATTTAGCCTACAACCCCTATTGTGCATATACCAACGGCTATTCCTGTCCGATACCACCAAAAGAAAATCATATTCCCATTGAGATAAGAGCAGGCGAAAAAAAATATAAAGACCATTAACATGAAAAAAATTCAGCTAACACTGATATACACCCTAAGCATATTTTTAATTTATGCAAATGATGTAAAGATTACTTTGCCTTATGTTGCGGAAAAGGCAGATATTGAAAAACCGGGGCTATGGATACAAAATGAATGGCAAAAAATTAAAATTAAACTCACCGGCAATTACTCGGTATTTGATGCTGAAAGTATATATGATGAGGGCAAAATAAAAATTTTATTAAATGATGAACCTTATATAACTGAATTAAAAGAAAATTATATTGTACTTGATTTTAATTTAGAAAATAAAGCAAATTTTATTATTGAGGATGGTACAGGTCGTGTAATTGGTAATACAACCGTAAATCCTTTACCACTGTGGATGTCAATATTTCCACCACTGTTGGCCATAGTATTTGCCTTGCTATTTAAAGAAGTATTAACTGCGCTGTTTTTAGGAATCTTTAGCGGAGCTGCTATCATGGGCGTATATGCAAATGGGTGGACAGGAATATTTACCGGATTATTGGATGTAGTACAAATATATATTGTGGATGCACTAAATAACAAAGATCATATTTCAGTAATAGTATTTTCAATGCTTATTGGTGGTGTTGTAGCTATTATTTCTAAAAACGGAGGTATGCAGGGAGTTGTAAATAAAATTACCCGTTGGGCAAACAATGCACGTAACGGGCAATTGGTTACTTATATTTTAGGTATCGCCATTTTTTTTGATGATTACGCCAATACCTTAGTTGTAGGCAATACTATGCGTCCAATTACCGACAGATTAAAAATATCGAGAGAGAAATTGGCTTATATTGTTGATTCTACCGCAGCACCAGTTGCTGCAATAGCATTTGTTACAACCTGGATAGGCGCAGAATTAGGATATATACAATCAGGAATAAACGATATTACGGCACAAAGCGGAGTAGAAAACATGAGCGCATACGGAGTATTTTTAAACTCGCTGGCATATTCTTTTTATCCTATACTTACTTTGATTTTTATGTTTTTTATTATTTGGCAAAGCAAAGATTTCGGACCGATGTATAAAGCCGAATATCATGCCAGAAACAGTGGCATAGTTGCTGCACAACAAATTGCACATGATGATAACAACAATCAAGTAACTGATGAATTGGAAGAACTTAATCCCATCAAAAACATAAAACACAAAGCCTATAATGCTGTTATTCCTATACTCACCATTATTTCAATAACTTTAATCGGCTTATATATTACCGGAAAAAATAATACAAATGATTTATTATTAGCAGATAAAAATTTTTTTCAAAAACTTTCAGTAATTATAGGTAATGCCGATTCATACAAATCGCTGTTATGGGCCAGCCTAAGCGGCATTATGATTGCCATTATACTTACTCTTGGGCAACGTATAATGACCCTACAGCAAACGATGGAAACTGCCGTAAAAGGTTTTAAAACCATGCTCAATGCCATATTAATTTTGATTCTTGCATGGTCGCTGGCACAGATAACTGAAAATATGCACACTGCCGATTTTATAACACAAAGCCTGAATAACAATTTGCCTCCCTGGCTTATTCCGGCATTTACATTTATTATCGCTGCCATCGTAGCATTTTCTACAGGCACATCCTGGGGCACAATGGCCATTTTATATCCGTTGATGTTGCCTGCTTCGTGGAGTATATGCACCGCTGCCGGATATAACATAGCCGATACACAAATGATTTTTTACAACACTGTATCCTGCGTGTTATCAGGTGCGGTATTAGGCGATCATTGCTCTCCTATTTCCGACACTACTATTTTAAGTTCATTGGCAAGTTCATGTAATCATATAAATCATGTTAAAACACAAATGCCTTATTCGCTTGCCGTGGGAGCTGTAAGCATATTTGCCGGAACGATACCTGCTGCCATGGGTGTTAACTCTTTGATTATATTTCCGGTTTGCGTGTTAATTTTATTTTTAATTGTAAAATATGCCGGTAAGAAAATTTAATGGGTATAAATTCATGCAATAATTCAATTTTTGTTACTTATTTTATAAGCAAATCTTGTTTGTTTTTTGGCCTTTTATCTTTATGCCATTTAAAATCTTTTAATAATTTGTCCTTTGGATTAATATCTTTTAAAGGGTAAAATACCGATTCGGGATGATTGATAAAAATAACGTCTTTCAACTCATCTTTATCAAAAACAACTCTGATATCGCTACATTCGGTTTTATTCATCCCGATATAATTTTTAATTTCATTTTTTTCATCGTAAACAAAGTATATTGTTTGCCCGTTGCCTTTAATAAATACTGAATTTATTTTATCATCCATAAAATTTACTTTCATATTTTTTCCTTTCACCTGATTATAACCAACACTATCTGCTTCAGAAATAATAAAGGAGTTATTTATAAAATCAATACTTTTAATTTTACCATCAAACGTATGCGCTTGGATATATTCTGCCGTTAATTGGTGTACATCGCTCCACAGTACCGGTAAACCAAACATTTTTAACAAGCTGTCCGCCTCGCAATAAGTTAAAGAATCGCAAATGCCCTGTAAATCATTTTTAAATAATTTTACCTGATGCCATGCATAAACATTATTTTTATTAGGTACAGTATCTAAAATTGCTTTAAGCGTATCGGCACTGATGTATAAAGAATCTTTTTCAAGTATTTTTGTAAACATTGCCTGACGGGTAATCCAAAATAAGTTACTTGTTTCATTATAATACCCTCTTTGTCCGTTTAATATAATTTTATTAATAGTATCTGTAAAAAAAATATTTCCGTATGCATCACCAACGCCCTGCTTTCTGTTATATAATATTGTGTCGGCTTTAAGTGTAATTTCCTGTTTATTGATATAGGTGTTTTTATTAAAACTCGAAACGTCTGACTTTGTATCGTACCATCCGTCTTCGCAATAAATAACCGTATTATCAGTAGTTCTTATTAACGTAGGTCCGATAAACACGGCCATTTCGTTAGTAATTCCGTAAATCAAGGTATCACTGGTCATTTCATATTCGGGGTGCTTAAGCAATACCTTATCTTTAAATTGTATGTGTTTTGATGAAGAATAGTATTTGCCTTGAATACTGGTGAGGGTATTTTTATTTTTCAGCGAATAAATTTTAGCTCCATTGGTATAATAAGCTATATTTTGGTGTTTATCAAAATCAATTGAATCTGTTTCAAGTTTTAAGTCATTTTCGATTAAACGTATTTTTCCTCTTAGTTTAGCTATTTGTGTGTTTCCGTTATAAAATGCCGAATCGGCATATATATTCAGGGTATCACCTTGTTTAATGTGCAATTTACCATAAGCATATAATTTGTTTTCGACCGAAAAGTATAATGCGCTGTCGCAAAAAATATACATATCTTCGTGCTTTACACGTACATTACCAATTAAGCGCTGAGCATCTTTTATTTTTTTGTCAAAGCTCAACTTATCGGCATTTAAAATTTCTATATATTGCGTGGGTTTAGAGACAGTATTTTTTTGTGCATATATACTTTGCTGTAGGTAAAAAAACAGAAAAAAAAATATAAAAAATATTGATTTATGCATAGATAAATAAATATTACAACGCATAAATGCTTATTTCATTTTACTATTAAGAATATATTTCTGATTTTCGGAGGATGGTTTGGTTACGGTCGGGACCCAAAGAGATAATGGTAACCGGAACTGACAGTTCTTGTTCTAAGTAAGATATATAATTGTTTAGCTCAGCCGGTATTTTATCTTCGGTATTTACTTGCTCCAGGGAACGGTTCCAGCCTTTCATTTCTCTGTAAACCGGTATTACTTGTTCCATACATAAATCGTAAGGCATGTTGGCTGTAATGTGTCCGTTAATATTGTAATGGGTGCATATTTTTATAGTTTCGAATGTATTAAGTACATCGGCTTTCATCATCACTAAAGAAGTAACTCCGTTAATCATAATTGCATATCGCAAAGCGGGCAGGTCAATCCAGCCGCATCTGCGGGCACGCCCGGTAGTAGAACCATATTCGTTGCCTTGTTTGCGTAATATTTCTCCTGTTTCATCGTTTAATTCGGTAGGAAACGGACCACTACCTACACGTGTACAGTATGCTTTAAAAATGCCAATTACCTCGCCAATTTTATTGGGAGCAATACCCAAACCGGTACATGCACCGGCTGTAGTTGTATTAGATGAAGTAACAAAGGGGTAAGAACCAAAATCTATATCGAGCAATGTGCCCTGAGCTCCTTCGGCAAGTACTTTTTTCCCTTCTTTGAGCGCTTGGTTAATATACAATTCGCTGTCTATTACACTGAGTGTTTTTAGCAATTCTATACCTTCAAAAAAATCAGGTTCGTATTGCGACAAGTCGTAATCGTAGTTATAAAATTCAAGGAGTTTTTTGTGTTTATCAACCAGCGAGGCATATTTATTTTTAAAATCCTGTAAAAATATATCGCCCACTCTAATACCGTTTCTGCCGGTTTTATCCATATAGGTAGGACCTATTCCTTTTAATGTAGAGCCAATTTTTTGTTTGCCTTTAGCCGCTTCAGATGCAGCGTCTATCAAACGATGTGTAGGGAGTATGAGGTGTGCTTTGCGTGAAATAAGAAGTTTTTTCTTTACATCAACTCCCAATTTTACCAGTGCATCAATTTCTTTTTTCAATATTACCGGATCAATTACTACTCCATTGCCAACAATATTAACAACTGCTTCTCTGAAGATACCCGAAGGAATGGTATGCAGCACATGTTTAATGCCGTTAAATTCTAAGGTATGACCTGCATTGGGTCCTCCCTGAAAACGACCGATGATGTCGTAATGCGGGGTAATAACATCAACAATTTTACCTTTGCCTTCATCACCCCATTGAAGGCCTAATAATACGTCTGCTTTCATAAATATAGGCTATTTATTTAAGTATTTTTCTGCTTCTTCTATTGTATCGCAAATGGTAAAAAGCGTGTTAAGTTTTGTAATTATAAAAAGCTCCTGAATTTTTTTTGAAACATTTGATACAACTACTTCGCCACCGGCATTTCGGGCTTTCGTAAGTATATTAACCGTTACATTTAGTCCGCTACTGTTCATATATTCTATGTTGCCCAAGTGTATTATAAATTTGTTCATGTTATTTTTAATGTATGTATCTACTTCGTTCAGTAAATCGGTAGCCTGGCTTTTTTCCATTAACCTGCCGGAAAGCATCAGTTTTACGATACCGTTTACGTTCTCTGATTTATAACTGAAACTCATGATTCTTGTTTTTGGGATTTAGTTTTATTTCTGCGTGCATAAAAATAAAGTGAATGATGCATTACTTCTACCCCAAATACCTCTTCAATGGTAGATTTAATATGCTGTATTCGGGGATCGCAAAATTCAATTACTTCGCCAGTGTCTGTACAAATAACGTGATCGTGTTGTTTTTGAGAATATGATTTTTCAAAAAATGCCTGTTGTTGACGACCAAATTGATGTTTGCGTACCAAATCACATGCAAGTAAGAGTTCGATGGTATTATATAAAGTGGCACGGCTCACTCTGTATTTTTTATTTTTCATTTTTATATAAAGTGATTCTATATCAAAATGCCCCGGATAATCATAAATTTCACTTAATATGGTAAATCGTTCGGGGGTTTTTCGATGGCCGTGTTTTTCCAGATAACTTAAAAAAATCTGTTTTACGGTTTCTTGTATTTCTTCTTTGCTATGCATAAATTAACAAGCTGCTAAATTAGAAAAAATGCATTAGATAGTAAAAAATACATTATAAACATACTGTGTATAAGTAATTGTATTTCAAAAAGAATATAATATACTAAATTAAACTTACTCATATCTCATTCTTGCCATATAGCCATAAGCTAAATAACAAACACCGAAAAACCGACTCAGTTTGCTCCTTACAAAAGTTATAAAGATCTCCAAATTTCTACTGAATTTGGGACTATAGATTATTTAGGGTTGATTTGGCTATTTCAAATTCTGCTATCATGCGTTTAATAATGTCGGAACAAGGCAAAACTTCATGAATAAGTTCAACGCTTTGACCGGCACACCATAAAGTTTGATAATTTCCGGGTTTAACGGATTTCTCCAGCCTTTTCATGCCTCTAAGCTGAACCAGCATTTTAAAATATTTTTTAGTTTTTGGGTTGGAGGAAAGCAGTTTTTCGAACCAATTTTGCTTGTACCCTATTTTTTTTGCATAAGGAGTATTAATGATAGTGCAAGGTGTACCGGAAATTTTTTCTGATAATACTATATCGTCTGTTCCTGCAGCTACTATAGCATTTTTATAATCGTTACTCACTGTAGCTTCAGTGCTGGCTATAAAGCGTGTACCTACTGATACTCCTGCCGCACCTAAAACCAGCATTGACAATATACCGCTTCCGGTAGCGATGCCGCCTGCTGCAATTACCGGCATATTTTCAAACCTTGCTTTTAATGCCGGTATCAATACCTGTAATGCGTTTTTGCCGGCATGCCCGCCTGCACCCTGCCCAACTGCAATAAATCCATCGCAACCTAACTCATAACATTTATGTGCATGTTCTATGGTAGTAACATCACAAAATACTTTTGCCCCATAGCTGTGTGCCTGCCTTATTACCTCAGCAGGGTTTCCTAATGAAGTAATATAAAATGGCACTCGCTTATCAACACAAATTTCTAAATGTTTTTTAAAATAAACATTGGTTTTCTGAACAATGATATTCACACCGTATGTACCCTTGTTTATTTGGTTTTTACAAGCATTCAGTTCGTCCAGTATGTTTGACAAATCTTTTGTATCGCGGTAATTCAGGCTGGGAAAGGCCGCTGCAATACCACTTTGCATACCGGCCATTATCATGGCTTTATTGCTAACCAAAAACATTGGTGCCATTATTAGCGGGAAATCAATATTTAATATTTCTTTTAAATTCAATTTACGTCCAATAAAACTTCAAATGTAGTTTATTAATTGATATTGTCAGGAAATAATGCGTAACTAAATTTTATGTACGTTTGTTATTAGATGAATAAATTGACCCATATTTTATTTTTACCTGCATGGTATCCGCATAAGGAAGACAATATGTATGGTTTATTTACAAAAAAACATGCCGATGTTTTAAGTAAACAATTTAAGATTAGTGTACTGTATTTTGCTCCGGCACAAAAAAATAATTTTAGCGGGATGCAAATAATGCGTTCGGGCAATTTGTTTGAATATATCTATTACCCTAAGCATAAAGGAACAAATGTATTTTCAAAACTTTTACGATTCCTGGAGTTTATCAGGGTAATGCAACATAATTATAAACTCATACAAGATGAAAACGGTAAGCCTGATTTAGCACATGTACATGTACTAACACGCATGGGGTTGATAGCCTATCTGCTGAAAAAAAAACATGGACTAAACTTTGTAATTACTGAACATTGGTCAAGATATTTGAATTATCCGGGTACCTACAAAGGTTTATTAAGAAAAATTATTACAAAGATGGTAGCTTCTCATGCACTCGAAATTACAACAGTTACAAAAAATCTGGCTGATGCCATGCAAAATCATGGCTTAAAAAACAGGTACAGTATTGTAAACAATGTGGTTGATACGGATTTGTTTCGTATAGCAAATGTTAACAATAAAAAAACAAAAAAAACATTTGTTCATGTTTCTTGTTTTGAAGATAAATCTAAAAATATTAGCGGGTTGCTGGATGCCATACATATATTAAATCAACAACGAAATGACTTTGAATGTATTTTAATTGGCAGTGGAACAGATTTTAACCAAATGATTAAAAAAGCACAAGAATTGTCACTCAATAATGTAGTATTTACCGGATTACTTGAAGGAAAAAAATTATCCGAAACAATTGCATCAGCAAATTTTTTAGTAGTTAGCAGCCGATATGAAAATTTTCCGGTGGTAATACCCGAAGCATTTGCATGCGGATTACCGGTTGTTGCAACCAATGTAGGCGGAATTGCTGAATGGGTAAACAATAGCAATGGTTTATTGGTTGAACCGGATAAAACAGATAAACTGGCAGAAGCCATTCATTATATGTTAGATAATTACGAAAATTTCAACCCTGAAGAAATACGGAAAATAGCCTTAAACAACTTTTCTACGGAGGCTGTTTTGAAACAATTTATTGAATTATATAAGCGTTATGGGATCGGATAAACTGAAGTATGGCATCATGTGCAACAACAACCATATTGCCCGATGGCAATTAGAAGTTGTTAAAAAACTTCAGCAATCGGGTTTATGCGAATGTATATTGATAATTAACAATCCCTCTAAAAACATAAAAAAACAAAATTTATTACATAAAATATTTTCAAAAAATTTACTGTATAATTATCTAATCAATCGCTTATTTGCTGTTGAGGCAGAAAAAAAAACATCTATAACAGGCTTGGCTGATATTCTGACAGTAAATATTATTAAAAAAGGAAAATATACAGAATATTTTAGAGATGAAGATATAACCAAAATAAAGTCATATCAATTAGATTTTATTTTGCGTTTTGGTTTCGGTATTATTCGCGGAAATATATTACAAGTTGCTAAATGGGGCATTTGGTCGTATCACCACGGAGATGAACAAAGATACAGAGGCGGTCCTTTCGGTTTTTGGGAAATTTTCAATCATGAAAAAACCACATCGGTAGTACTTCAAAAACTAACCGAAAAATTAGACGCGGGCTATATCCTTTTAAAACGGGAATATAAAACCATATTTCATTCCTGGAAAGAGAGCCGGCAAAAGTTATTAATGTGCAACATTGATATGCCTTTGCAACTTATAAATATAATACAGCATAATCCGGATTATTTGTCAGATGTAAAAACATCGCCTGCTGATTCAAAAATATATCGCTTTCCTACTAATTATATAATGCTATTATTTCTTTTTAAAATTTTTTTAAATCGTATAAGATTATATTTCAACAACTATTGCCTGACAGAAAAATGGCAGCTTATTTTGTTGGATAAAAAAGATGATATTACTGATGCCGTTAATAATTATTCTGCAAATAAAAAAATATTAAAAAGTAATAAAAAGAGTGGTTTTTATGCCGATGGTTTTTTAATAGATGATGAGAACTATGTGTTTGAAAATTATTCATATAAAAATGCCAAAGGATATATTTCGATAATAAATAAACATGGCCAAATTCATAAACTTATCGAGAAAGATTATCACCTTGCATATCCTTATGTTTTTAAGTACACGGGTAAAACTTATATATTACCCGAGCAAAGCCATTCGGGTAAATTAGAATTGTTTGAATATATAAAAGAAACCCATCAAGTTGCCCCGGTATGCATATTACTTGATTTACCTGCTGTTGATGCGAGTTTATATTATGACGGTAAATTATTTTGGATATTTTGTGGCATTAAAAACGATTGTCCCAACGAGAAGTTGTTTTTATTTTATTCAAACTCATTAACCGGTACTTATCAAGCACACGCAGCAAACCCAGTAAAGGTAAGCCCCGTGGGAGCCCGATGTGCAGGCAATCTATACAATTATCAACAAAAATTAATTCGGCCGGCACAAAGCTGCATTCCACAATATGGAAGTTACATACTTTTAAACGAAATTACCACTCTTGATACGCATCAATATAAAGAACAAACCATTCAGATAATTAAACCGGAGAGTTTAAATAAAAGATATAAAGGCATACACACAATCAGTTTATCTGATAATAAATTGCTGGTAGATGTCAAAAAAAATATTTTCAATCCACTCAGCATATTAAATAAAAAAGTATAGCATTTACATAAATTCATAAAAAAACAAGATGCTAAAAATTGCCTGGAGAAAAGAATATCATTTACCATTACCTGAAGGACATCGTTTTCCGATGGAGAAATACACACTACTACCACAACAACTGCTGTATGAAGGAACGATTAACAACAACAACTTATTTGAACCGCAAATAATCACTGAAGAAATAGTTTTATATACACATTGTGCCGATTATTTGAATAAACTCAAAAATTTAACTCTTACCAAACAGGAAGAAAGAAAAATAGGATTTCCGCTTAGTACCGATTTAGTAACCAGAGAACTATACATAATGAACGGCACCTTGCAATGTGCCCTGTATGCTTTAAAATACGGAATTTCCATGAATATTGCCGGTGGTACACATCATGCCTTTACCAATTGCGGAGAAGGATTTTGTTTGCTTAATGATAATGCAATTGCCGCAAATTATTTATTAAAAAATAATTTAGCATATAGAATACTCATCGTAGATTTGGATGTACATCAAGGAAATGGTACCGCTGAAATTTTTCAAAACAACAATAAGGTTTTTACCTTTAGTATGCATGGAGAAAAAAACTATCCCCTACACAAAGAAAAATCCGATTTAGATATAGAACTTCCTGATGGCATCAACGATAAACAGTACTTAGATTTACTTGTACCGGCTTTAAATAAATGCATAGAACTACACGAGCCTGATTTTATATTTTACCAATGCGGGGTTGATGTTTTAGCCAGCGATAAATTAGGGCGCCTGGCACTCTCAATTAATGGCTGTAAAGAACGCGATAAAATTGTTTTAGAACTGGCTAAAAAACATAAAATTCCAATTGTATGCAGTATGGGTGGTGGTTATTCGGAAAAAATTTCGGATATTGTGGAAGCTCATGCTAATACCTACCGGTTAGCTCAGCAAATATTTTTTTAAAAAATATGCCAGCATATTCGATACATCATTATCTGATTATTATACTAATGATACCGCTCGTATTCATTATTCTGTATAATTTATACGGCATTTTAGAATTTCTGTATCAGTATATAACTTCGATTATACTTCCCCAATCATACAGATTCACTCATTCAAAAAAACATAAAATTATAGAAAGAACTTTACTGAGTATTAATTTTGTGTATTATTTAAAACTAAACGATAGAAAAAGAAATGAATTTATATATAGAATTGAAAATTTTATAGAAGAAAAAATATTTATAAGTCGCGAAGGTTTTATTATAGATGATACTGTTAAAATATACGTAGCTGCCTGTGCCATACAAATTACCTTTGGCTTAGACGATTATTACTTAGGACATTTTAAAAAAATAATTATATACCCTAAAGAATATTATTCAAAAATCAACAAACGCTACCATAAAGGCGAAGTAAATATAGGAGGCGCCATTATTTTATCCTGGCAAGATTTTTTAGAGGGTTATAAAAACAACGAAGACGGCAGGAATTTAGGACTGCACGAAATGGCACATGCGCTTTATTTTAACAACCATTTTGATGATGTAATTGATAATTTTTTTAAACATTATATTCAGCGCTATATACATTTATCCAAAAATGAAATATGTATTATTAGAAGCGGTAATCACCATATTTTCAGAGATTATGCCCAAACTAATTTCAACGAATTTTTTGCCGTAAGTGTTGAATATTTTTTTGAAAAACCACAATTATTTAGTCAGGAGCTGCCTATCCTGTACAAAGAAATGACCATCTTATTAAATCAAAATCCATTAGAAACAGATAAAATAGGAACCGTTGATTTCAGAGAATTATTAAAAATACCTGATATAAAAATTATTAATATTGAACCTATAAAGCAAATTAAAATTTACCCTAAAAATATATTTTTAACATTTATTTCTTCATTATCCGTTTTTATATTACTAATTATAATTTTTGAAAATATCAATAAATCTTCAAAAGAATATATATTTATATCAACATGCATTATATTTTTTTCAATATGCTCATATTTAATACAAATAAAAAATATAGGGCTTTATGAGAATTATATAGCCATTTATTCAAATTTTATTTATTTTAGAATAAACCGCATCATTCCTTACAACAATATTATCAGTGTACATATTGATGAACACGATGATATAGACACAGATTTTATGGAAATTATATATACAAACGGGAAAAAAATATGTGTTTATCATATAGAACTTAAATTTAGATCTAAAAAAAATATTACTGACATACTTGAACATTTAAAAACAAAAAATATTCATATTAAAAGCAGCCATCCCGATTACAAAAAATTTACCTCCTGATGTATTTATTTATTAAAATAAAAACACCACTAATCCGGATGATAAACATGAATACTAAAATATTTTATATATCCCTGATATTGCTTACTAACTTATTACAAGCACAAACAAACAACCAGAAGTATGTGCTGAAGAAAAATATTACCGGTGAACTTACACCTAAATCAGTTATTTATGCAGGCAATGGTTTGTATTTTACGCAAAATATGATGTATAAACACACGATACAAGTTTACGACAGCTTATATAATCTTATTGCAAGTATAAATGACGAAATTACACCATCCGATTACGGATATGAAGACATTAAAGGAACCGTTAAAGGTGCGCCTGTAGAAGCTGCTGCCACTTTAAACGGTAAATATGTTTGGGTAAGCAACTATTCCATGACGGGTAAAAATTTTACAAAACCCGGATGCGATGCATGCTGTTGCAACGGTTATGATGAAAGCTTTATATATAAAATAAATACACAAACATTTACTATTGATAATATTATAAAAGTAGGCAGCGTACCAAAATACTTAGCCATATCGCCCAATCAAAAATTATTATTGGTAAGCAACTGGAGCAGTGGTGATGTTAGTATTATTGATTTGAATAGCGAAAAAGAAATAAAAAGAGTAAAAGTAGGGCGGCAACCCAGGGGCATTGCATTTAGTGCAGATGGTAATATTGCATACATTGCTGTAATGGGTGCAAACTATATTGCTAAAATTAATCTGCAAAATTTCGAATGCGAACAATTTATTGCTGTTGGAAAAAACCCAAGACATTTATGCATAGACGAAAACTATTTGTACGTTAGTTTAAACGGTGAACAAAATATTGCCCGTATTCATTTAGAAAACTTATCCATAGATAAAATTAAGGTAGGCACAATGCCTCGCAGTATGATAATTGCACCCCATTCGCAAAAATTATTGATAAATTGTTACGGAGATGCAAAAATATCTGTCGTAAACACCCGAAGCTTTACACTGGAAACAACTTTTAATACCCATAAAAATCCCATAGGCATTGCGCTTAGTCCTGATGAAACTGAAATTTGGGTAGCCTGCTATTCAGGAAGCATACAGGTATTTAACAATCCTAAACCAAATGAACCCGGGCTACTTGCCGGTATTAATGAAATAAAAAATGAAATGCTCAATATGTTTGAAAATACCATGTCAACCATTACAAAAAACACCAACAATCATCCTGATAACACCAACGATACTTCCTTGGGTAAAATGCTAAGTCAATCATTTGTTTCAAATAATAACTTACCCGAAACAACCATAACAACTTTAAATAAAACACAAGGATATTATATCATTTTGGGTAGTTTCAAAATTAAGGAAAATGCCTATAAACTTAAAAAACAACTCACCGGTAAAGGATTAGATACTAAAGTTATAGCAACCGAAAAAGGCTACACCTATTGTGCGGTTGGTATATACCCCGATAAAAAACAGGCACAAGAACAAATTCCCGGAATAGAACAAAAATCAGGAATAAAAGGCTGGATATATTATCAAAATTAATCCTAAACAGTTTATTATTTCAATAAAAGCATTTACTATAATGCAAGTTGCGTGTATATTCAGTGAGATTGATTTGATTTTTTGTTACCATTTCATTACTTTACAACACAAATAATTACAAGAAATTATTGCAAAATCTTAGATACCCGGCTTGCGAAAAAAAAGTATAATGACTTTTTTGGGTTAAACTAAAACATTTGCTTTAATTTGCGGTTAATTTAAATGGGATGAATGCTACCGACTTATTAGAAAATAAAAAAACCATAAACTCGCATATATTGATTGAAGGGGCGCGTGTACACAATCTAAAAAACATATCTGTTTCTATCCCCCGAAATAAACTCGTTGTAATAACCGGATTATCGGGTTCGGGTAAATCATCTTTAGCTTTTGATACACTTTATGCCGAAGGTCAGCGCAGGTATGTTGAAAGCTTATCATCCTATGCCCGACAATTTATGGGACGCCTTAACAAACCCGATGTAGATAATATTAAGGGCATCTCTCCTGCCATTGCCATTGAACAAAAAGTAATATCGCGTAACCCACGATCTACGGTAGGTACGGTAACGGAAATTTATGATTATCTTAAGTTGCTCTTTGCCCGCATCGGGAAAACATATTCACCGGTATCAGGAAAAGAAGTAAAACGTGAAACTGTGGCTGATGTAATAAATTATCTGAAAGAATTTCCGGAAAATACCAAAGCACTTATACTATCACCACTTAATGATTTAAACAACGATAACTACAAACAAAAACTGAATGTTCTGCAACAACAAGGTTTTTCTAAATTATATATACAACCAGAAGTAATTGAAATTGATGAGCTAATTAAACAAAAATACAATCCAAAAAATAAATACTATATTGTAATTGACCGTATAACCTGTGCACATACCGAAGAAAACCTGAGCCGCATTGCCGATTCTGCAGAAATTGCATTCAGACAATCTAATGGCGATTGCAGCGTAATCATTTTTAAAAACAACAAACCGGTTCAGGAAAATTTTAATAACCGGTTTGAACTGGATGGTATTACCTTTGAAGATCCCGACATTAATTTTTTTACTTTTAACAACCCCGTTGGCGCATGCAAAACCTGCGAAGGCTATGGAAGTGTTATTGGTATTGATGAGTCGCTGGTAATGCCTAACAAAAATCTTTCGGTATATAACGATGCCATAGCCTGTTGGAGAGGCGAAACCATGAGCGAATGGAAAGAGGCATTACTGAAACACGCCCATAAATTTGATTTCCCCGTGCATAAACCCATTAAGGATTTAAAGAAAGAACACCTAACCCTTTTATGGACCGGCAATAAATATTTTCATGGTTTAAACGATTTTTTTAAATATCTCGAAGCCAATCTATATAAAATACAATACCGTGTAATGCTAAGCAGATACAGAGGTAAAACAACCTGTCCTGATTGTTATGGCACGCGTTTAAGGAAAGACGCACAATATGTAAAGATAGCCGAAAAAAACATCAGCGAACTGGTTTTAATGCCGATAGATGAACTCGCTATATTTTTTAATCATTTAAAACTAAATAAAAATCAACTGCAAACAGCCCAACGTGTTTTAACAGAAATAAAAAACCGTTTAAAATACTTGCAGGATGTAGGTTTAGGATACCTGACATTAAACAGACAATCCAATACGCTTTCGGGCGGAGAATCGCAACGTATCAATTTAGCTACTTCTTTAGGAAGCAGCCTGGTAGGTTCTATGTATATTTTAGATGAACCAAGCATTGGTTTGCATCCTCGCGATACACAACGTTTAATAGGCGTTTTAAAATCCTTACGCAACTTAGGTAATACCGTAATTGTTGTAGAACATGATGAAGAAGTAATGCGTGCAGCCGACTATATCATTGATATGGGGCCGATGGCAGGCTCACTGGGAGGAGAGGTTGTTTTTGCAGGTAACCATGAGCAACTTATCAATCATAGTAACAGCATCACCGCACAATACCTTACCGGAAAACAAAAAATAGAAATACCTGCCGTTCGCAGAAAATGTAAAGATTTTATAGAACTAAAAGGAGTAAGAGAAAATAACCTCAAAAACATTGATGTAAAAATTCCGCTTGATGTATTAACCGTAGTAACCGGTGTAAGCGGCTCAGGCAAATCATCTTTGGTAAAAAATGTTTTATTTCCTTCATTGGTTAAACACTGCGGAGGCTATGGCGAAAGAGCCGGAGAATTTGATGAATTAAAAGGTGCACTAAACCGTATTCAGGCCGTTGAATTTGTTGACCAAAATCCGATTGGAAAATCTACGCGCAGCAACCCTGTTACTTACATCAAAGCATTTGATGAAATCAGAAATTTATTTGCCTCGCTGCCACAGGCAAAAGTAAGAGGATATAAACCTTCGCATTTTTCTTTTAATGTTGACGGTGGCCGATGCGAAGTATGCGAAGGCGAAGGAATTATTACGGTTGAAATGCAATTTATGGCTGATGTACACCTGATTTGTGATACATGCAAAGGAAAAAGATATAAAGAAGATATTTTAGAAATTGAATATCAGGGTAAAAATATTTATGATATATTATGTATGACTATTGATGATGCGATAAATTTTTTTACTTCGCATACGGCAACTACCCACTCGATTGAAAATAAAATTGTTGCACGATTAAAACTTTTACAACAAGTAGGTTTAGGATATGTTACACTGGGGCAATCATCAAGCACACTAAGTGGCGGAGAAGCGCAACGCATTAAATTGGCCGCATTTTTAGGACAAGAAAAAGAACAAAACCGAACTTTTTTTATATTTGATGAGCCCACTACCGGCTTACATTTTCATGATGTAAAAAAATTATTGTATGCCATACATGCTCTGATAGATAAAGGTCATACCGTATTAATTATTGAACATCATACAGATGTTATTAAATGTGCTGATTGGGTGATAGATTTAGGCCCCGAAGCAGGAGAAAATGGCGGACAAATAGTATTCGAAGGAACACCCGAAGATTTAGCAAAATGCAATCATTCACACACCGGAAAATATTTGAGATTTTAACTAAATGTAACTTTTGTTAATCCCAAGTTAATTACAAAAGAAGTATTAGCCAACATTTGATTTAATTGGATTAATCAAATCTGGGTACGGCATAAGCTTTTACATCGTTTTCGGTTATTGATTTGCCGCCTAAGATTATTAAACGTTCAACTACATTACGCAGCTCGCGAATATTACCGGTCCAGTTATGTGCCTGCAGAGCCTTGATAGCGCCCTTATCAAATGTTTTGACAGGCATACCTTGTTCTTCGCAAATTATTTTGGAAAAATGTTCTACCAATATGGGTATATCTTCTTTACGTTCATTAAGCGGGGGCACATGGATAAGTATTACACCCAAACGATGGAATAAATCTTCGCGAAAATTATTTTTTTCTATTTCTTTTCTTAAATCTTTATTGGTAGCAGCAATTATGCGAACATTTATTTTAATATCTTTTTCGCCACCCACACGGGTAATTTTATTTTCTTGCAAAGCGCGTAAAACTTTAGCCTGTGCCGATAAACTCATATCGCCAATTTCATCTAAAAATAACGTACCTCCTTCGGCCTGTTCAAACTTACCGATGCGCTGTTTAACTGCCGATGTAAAAGCACCTTTTTCGTGTCCAAAAAGTTCACTTTCGATAAGTTCTGACGGGATAGCAGCGCAATTCACTTCGATAAACGAAGCCTGTGATCGATTACTTTTTTCGTGCAATTGCCGTGCTACCAATTCTTTACCCGAACCATTACCACCGGTTATAAGTACTCGTGCATCGGTAGGAGCTACCCGTTCTATCATTTCTTTGATTTGTATAATAGCTTTTGACTCACCTATTATTTCGCTACTCTTGCTTTTGTGAATTTTTTGTTTCAAAATTTTTGTTTCATGTACCAACTCCGATTTGTCCATCGCATTGCGTATGGTAACTAATATTCTGTTTAAATCAAGTGGTTTTTGAATAAAGTCAAAAGCTCCTTTTTTAATGGCTTCAACGGCAGTATCAATATTACCATGCCCCGAAATCATCACTACAGGTGTTTGCACTCCTTCTTTGAGTATTTTTTCCAACACTTCCATACCATCCATTTTGGGCATCTTAATGTCGCATAATATAACATCAAAATTATTGTTTAAAGACTTCTCCAGTCCGGCCGGACCGTCTTCTGCCTCATCCACTTCATATTTCTCATATTCCAAAATTTCACGAAGTGCTCTGCGAATAGGTTTTTCATCATCAATGACAAGAATTTTAGGCATGGCTTAATTATATTTTTCGCTAAATTAATAATGTTTATCAATACTTCAAACTGAAACCATATTTTACATGATATTTATGTAATTTTAAAAAAAATTACGTTATTTAAACAAAAATATGACTGCAATGAATTTGATAAAATGTTTTGTTTTGGTGTTTTTAACTCATAGTTTATCAGCACAAAACGGCTGGGATAAAATTAAACAGAACAATCACAAAGAAGCCCGCAAAATTTTTTTAGATCAGTTAGAAAAAGACTCTATGCATACAGAGGCACTGCAAGGTATGATCTTTTTGAGTGATATTGAAGAAGACGAAAGATCTTATGCCAAATATGTAAATCGTTTAATTGTAAAAGACTGGAATAATTATACATTCTCTGTACTAAGCAGTTACTGCACCGAAAAGTTTGACGACATCCTTAATAATACAACGCTGAATATCGCCAATAAACTGGATTATATTTTAGGCAAAGCAGAAAAGTTGCATTATGAGCGAAAGTTTGATGAAGCCCGTAAAATATATTCGGATAATATTACCAAACTTAACTGGAGTTATATTGGCCCGTTTAAAAACATTAACGGATATGGTTACGAAAAAACATACGAACCTGAAACCGAAAAATTTACTCCTGATGCAATTTATAAAAATCATCGTGGGCAGCAATTAACATGGGTTACACCCAAATACACCAACAATAAAGGCACCATCAATTTTTCACAACATTTAAACTCTGATACTTATGGAAATGTATATTACGCAAACACTTTTATTGAACTTGATGAAGATAAACAATTACAATTGCGAATTAGCAGAAAATATCCTATTAAAATATGGATAGATGATGAATTGATTTTTGAAAATAAAGAGCGCATTAACTTTCAGTGGGATTTTGAAAAAATCAATTTTGTAATAAAATCAGGCACACATCGTATGTTGGTAAAATACTGTGTAGGCTCTTATTACAGTGGTAAGAAAAACAATGATTATGATGACTACGATGATTATGATGATTACAGTGATAGTTGGCTTTCTGAACTCTATCAGTATTTTAGCTATAGCAATATGCCTTATGGTAAATCGAACATAAGCGATTTAACTATCAGAATTACAGATGAAAATGGTCAACTTGTTAAAAATATTATAAGCTATAATCAAGCTAAAGAATATACAAAAGGTAACATAATTAAAAAACAAGTTATCGAAAAAGAAAGTATAAATTTTTATAAAAATCTGGTAAAAGAAAATCCCGAAAATTATTTTGCTTATTACATGTTATACAAATCTGCCTTAGCAGCCGGATTAACCGAAGAAATAGAAGAAATATTTTATCGCCAATTGCTAAAAAATCCGGATATAACCTTTTTTAAATATTTAGCAGCGGAAGTTTATAAGAAAAACGGCAAAAACGAAAAAGCACACCGCGTATTATCAAATATTAACCATGATAAAACACCGGTGTTTAGTTTGCTATATAAAGAACTAAAAGAATTAGACAAAGAATACCAGGAAGAAAAATACCTCGCAAAAATTAATCAATTGCTCGAAATAACCCCGAGTAACCTTAGCGCCATAAAAACCAAGTTAAATTTTTTAGATAAAAAAGGAAATAAAGAAGAAAAAAAGAAATATGCCGAAAGCATCATAAAAACATACCCTGATTACAAAAGCAGCATTGAAAAATACCTCAAAGACGACAATAAGCCCACTGATCATAAAATCGGAAATAAGGAAGAAATTAATACCAAAAAAGAAGAAGCTCTGGCAGCAAAAAATATTAAAAAATATTTTTACAAAAGTGACTACACTACTTTAATAGACAAATACAAAGGCGAAAATAAACCCGCTAAAGCTCTGCAATTATATGATGAATTAATAAAAATTGAACCGTGGGTTTTTAGCACCCGTATAGACAAAGCAAAATATCTATACAACATAGATAAAAATACAGAAGCCATAAAAGAATTGGAAGAATTAGAAACCATTAAACCCAATACGGCACAGATTTACGAATTGAAAGGTGATATATACAACGATCTGAAAGATGAAAAAACTGCCTTAGAATATTATCAAAAAGCAAAATCTCTGAGCAACGGATCCGGCTATTCATATTACGGTCTTTCAGAATCATCGGGTTTAGATGAAAAAATAGAAAAGCTTGCGGGGCAAAAACAATTGCGAAATAAATTTAATTCAAAATCATTTGACGAGATGTTTGCCGATAAATCCTGGCAGGAAATCTATAAAGATGAAGAGTCGGTTATAGTGGGTTACACCACCGATATCATTATGGAAAATGACGGCAACATTAGCTTATATACCCGTATGTTGATTCATATACTTACCGAATCGGGGGCTACTTCTTGGACAGAGTATAACTTTAATATGCTCGGAAATTTAACCTTAGTAAAAGTAGTAAAGAAAAACGGTGCCGAAATTACACCCGACAAAAGAGGAACTTTTGTAGTATTTAAAAACCTCGAAAAAGGCGATTACATTAAACTGGAAGGTAAAACAAAGTGGAACAGCTCTACCGAAATGGGAAACAACATGAATTTATTTAATGTACTCTCATTACATGCTCCGGTATATTATGCAAAACTCGAAATTGCTGTACCCCAAGGACATCCTTTCTATTATTCGGTTCATAAAGTCAAAGATAATTTGCAAAAAACTAATCTTGATGGTTTTGATTTTTATAAATGGGAATACAAAGAAATAGATAAAGTAACTGAAGAAGATGCTGTAATTGACCTCTACGATTTGTATCCGATAATACAAACATCTACCCTAAACGGTTGGGAAGATGTTGTAGATTGGTATATGGCAAAAACTTACAGAAAATTAGAACCTAATTACGAATTACTTGAACTGCGCGACAGCATCATAAAACCAGGGATGACACAACAGGAAAAAATAGTAGCTATCTATAATTATATTACAAAAGATATTAATTATTCGTTTACAACTTTACTCCAATCTAATTATATACCCAAAAATACCGATTTAACCATTTCATCGCGTATAGGCGATTGTAAAGATGTAGCCACGCTTATGATAAGCCTGCTTCAATTAGAAGGCATAGAATCATATTATGCTTTGGTAAAAACCAATCAATATTTCCATGCCAAGATTTTGCCGGCACAAAAGTTCGACCATGTTATTGCAGCTTATGTGATTGACGGTAAAATGAATTTTGTTGATTTAACAACCAATCACTACCCCTATTATGTGCTTAACGAAAACGATGTGGCTGCATGGGCCTTATTAATACGGCCGGGTGAAAAAGAAATATTTCAATTGCCTGCCGATAACATAGACCCTCTAAAAAATCTGGTTGAGCACCACATAACTGCTACTTTAAATAAAAATAAATCGCTGGATATTGAGGTACACTCAATTTTTAGCGGAATTGAAGGCGGATATTTAAGAGAAAAATATTTCAATAAATCAAAAACTACCTTTCAAAATGAAATACTAAACATCATGGGTAATGGAGTGTTCGAAAATATATCACTCAAAGAACACAAGTTTGAAAATATGAATGATATCACTCAACCTCTCAAAGGAACTTTTAAATTTAAAGCATTAAACTTTGCCGACAATATTATGGATATCCACTTTATGCGCATCCCTTATATGATTGGAATTATTCCCAGCCCGGTTATATCAGGTAATATGCGTTATAACTCCATTAAACTCTCATCCATTACTCAAACCGAACCCTGCAAACAATATATTACCATAAACTTTACACCCGGCACCAGTTTTACTAAAATACCCAAAGACATTTATATTGATAATAAATATGGTATTTATTCGGTAAAGTTCAAAAAAACAGGTAATAGCCTGCAAATAGAAAAATATCAGCAGTTTAAAGATATTTACATTCCGGTAGAGGAATTTGAAGCCTTTAAAGAATTTTATTTGGATCTGGTAGACAAAGACCGAATGAAAATAGCCATAAATGTGGCAGCCCAATAAACATAAGTATTAAAAAAACACTATGTTTGCACTAATGCAAGAAATACTGTTACACGATAAAAAATTCAGATTGTTTATAGAGAACAATCATATACAAGAAAGTATAGCCGAAATGGCACAAATTATCAGCAAAGATTATCAAGATAAAAAACCACTGTTTATAGCTGTACTCAACGGCTCTTTTATGTTTGCTGCCGACCTGATAAAACAAATTACCATTGAATGTGAAATTAGTTTTGTAAAAGTTGCCTCCTATCATGGCAGCATTTCTTCGGGTAGTGTTGCCGAATTAATAGGTTTAGCCGAAAATGTGCAAGATAGAAACATCATAGTACTTGAAGATATTGTTGATACCGGCACAACCTTGCAAAAAATTATTGAACTATTGAATTATCGCAAACCCCAAAGTATAAAAGTAGCCTCCTTACTGTTTAAACCCGATGCTTACAAAAAATCTATTCCGGTTGATTACACTGCCATCGTTATCCCCAATCGGTTTATAGTAGGTTATGGATTAGACTACAAAGGTTTAGGCAGAAATTTACCCGATATATACGAATTAAGTGAGTAATAATTAAATAATTTTAAAAGATGATAAACATAGTTTTATTTGGTCCACCGGGCGCAGGAAAAGGAACACAAAGCGAAAGTTTGGTAACAAAATATAAATTGGTTCATCTTTCAACGGGCGATATTTTCAGAGCAAATATTAAATCACAAACTGAGCTGGGCAAATTAGCTAAAAGCTATATGGATAAAGGGCAGCTTGTGCCTGACGAAGTAACCATCCAAATGCTGGAGTCGGAAGTAAACAAACATGCACAGGCCAAAGGATTTATATTTGACGGCTTTCCAAGAACCTCAGCACAGGCAAAAGCCTTAGATAGTTTTTTAGCTAGTAAAAATCAAAGCATTACGTTAATGCTTGCATTAACAGTACCCGAAGCCGAACTAAAAAAACGCTTACTGGAAAGAGCTAAAACTTCAGGCAGACCGGATGATGCCGACCCCGCTGTTATCCAAAAACGCATAGATGTTTATCATGCCGAAACAGCTCCGGTAAAAGAATATTACAGCAAACAAAATAAATGTATTGAGATTGACGGTGTAGGCAGTATTCAGGAAATATTCAGCAGATTGTGCTCTGCTATTGAAGAAAAAATATAATTATTCAGACATTCTGTTTACTTCAGCGTTATCTACTACACAAGCAACGGCAGCATCGCTGGTAACATTTACGGCTGTTCTAAACATATCTAATACCCTGTCAACACCTATAATTAATGCAAGTCCTTCGGGGGCTATACCCACCGATTGCAATATAATCACCAGCATTACCATGCCCGCCCCGGGTACAGGCGCTGAACCTATGGATGCTAAAGCTGCACTCAATACAATAGTTAACTGGTCTGTCAACGTTAAATCATAGCCATATACTTGTGCAATAAATACGGCCGCCACTGCCTGATACAGACTGGTACCATCCATATTTACCGTTGCTCCCAGTGGCAATACAAATCCGCATGTTTCTTCGCGTAATTTTAAATTCTTTTCGCAACATTCCATATTAACTGCCAAGGCTGCAGCACTCGAACTGGTAGAAAATGCTAGCAGTTGGGCAGGAAAAATTCCCTTCATAAATTCAGAAATTTTCTTTTTAGTAAAAATTTTAAGTAATACCGGATAAGTAATAAAAATCATCAGTAACAATCCGCTAATTACGCACAAACAATAAATACCTAAAGATACTAGCATTTCTGCATCTGCGTTCATACCGGCTAATAATGCAAATACTCCAAAGGGAGCAAAAACCATAATAATTTCAACCATTTTTAAGATAATTTCGTTTAACGAATTAAAAAAAATCTTTACCGGGCGGGTTTTATCAGCAGGCAACATAACCATGGCTACCGAAAATAACAGCGCAAAAAATATTACCTGCAACATCAGTTTATTATCACTCATTGCAGCAACTATATTGTCAGGTACAATATTATCCAACATAGCTAATGGTCCTTTTGATTTTTCCATCTCAGCAACATTAATTTTTTCACCGGCATTACTTGCAAATTTGCTTTGTAACTCTGTTTTTTTTTCTTCTGAAATATAATTACCCGGTTGCACAATATTTACAACCAATAAACCTATGGTTATGGCAAGAATGGTTGTAGTTATGTATAAAACCATGGTTCTGATACCCATACGCGATAAGCCCGATATATTTTTTAAATTAGATATTCCGTCTATCAACGAAACCAAAACCAAGGGAACCGCAATCAGTTTTAGCATTTTTACAAACAAATTACCAAATGGATATATCCAATCAGCAATAAATCTTTCTGCTCCGGAACCAATTTGTTTAGCAATTATTCCGGCTATTAAACCCAATACTACACCCAGTAATATTTTTATATGCAATGGCAAGTTTTTCATACAACAAAAATGTTATTTTATATTGATATATCACCTGTTTAAACAATTTAATGTTAAAATGTTATTCTAAATGTTTAGAATTTTGTAAATACAACCAAAAAAATGTTAATTTTACACCCAGGTTGTTATATGAAAAAAAGCCTTACAAAGTACCTAATGGTTATAGGTGTGTTATTTGCACATTATAATCTATACCCACAGGTAATTAATGCTTATGCAAAAGTTACTGCCATAAGCGGTACAACCTTAACCTTGTCTAACGTTAACCAAACAGCCCACAGTTTTGCCGTAGGCGATGAAGTAGTTATTATGCAAATGCAAGACGATGTTATTGGCAGTAATACTGCCGATAATCCTACATTTGGCGATTTATCCGCTATAGGAAGTGCCGGACTTTATGAAATAAGACGAATAACTGATATAGACGGCAACAGCACTTTGGGATATACCTCTGCAAGTCCGACAACACTCTCATTAGCATCACTAACCAATACCTATAACACCGGTACCAACTCAAGTGTACAGATTATTTCATTCCGCCAGATGTCTACAACTAATTATACCACTACCGGCAACATTAGCGCTTTAGCCTGGGATGGTAATGTAGGTGGCGTAGTTGCGATGTATGTTCCGGGTACTTTGACATTAAATCATAATATCATTGCAAACGGACAGGGTTTCAGGGGAGGGAACAGTTCTTCCAATTATTATATTGGCGGCACCGGATGTTATACAACTCCTTATAGAGAGAATAACACCCAACATGCCTTTAAAGGTGAAGGCATTTACAAAAATACTACTGCTACATACAACAACGCCCGTGCAAAAATACTTACCGGGGGCGGTGGCGGAATACAAATAAATACCGGTGGCGGTGGTGGTGGTAACTTTACTGCCGGAGGAACCGGGGGTCCGGGATGGAATGGAACTGCCGCAGGTTGCCCCTTTGCTTCAGGTGGGTATGGATATGGCGGAATAGCTCTATCTGCTCATATCTCTGGTAATAGAATTTTTATGGGTGGTGGCGGTGGTGGTGGTCAGCAAAATAACAGCGTAGCCACAAACGGTGGCAACGGAGGGGGAATAATTTTAATCAAAGCTAATACCATTCAAACATCGGGTGCATGTGGAGGAAGAAGTATTACAGCCAACGGAATTACTCCTTCCCTATCGGGTAATGACGGTGCCGGGGGTGGAGGTGCCGGGGGATCTATTGTATTTTGGGTTAACAACTGGGCTATCTCTTCAACCTGTGTATTAACAATCAGCGCTAACGGTGGTAACGGTGGTACTGTAAATTCTTCTACTCATGCTGGTGGAGGCGCAGGAGCACAAGGCGTTGTAATATTTAATGGTGCACAACCAACAGCTAATATTACCACGCAAACCAACAATGGTAATCCCGGATGTAATAATAACAGTAATCCTTGCAATAATTCTGCCGGCTCGGCATCGGGCATTAATGGAAGCGGTATTTTACAAAATACCGGCAATCCTTTACCTGTAGAACTAGTATTTTTCAGAGCAACCAAATTAAGCGAAAATACAGCTCTTTTAGACTGGGCTACCGCTTCCGAAACCAACAACAGTCATTTTAGCCTTTATAAATCTATTGATGGTTTAAACTGGGAAAAACTTACCGATATTCCCGGTAAAGGTAACTCTAATGCCTA
>JBBIOU010000011.1:0-87194 GCA_037443205.1 Flavobacteriales bacterium
GTATAGAAGCCGGTTGCCCAAGGGGGTATTGAATATTGTGCATGGTTTAGGTCCAAAAGTGGGTGCTGCCATCACGGTACACAAAGGTATTAAAGCTATATCGTTTACCGGTGGTACATCAACAGGGGCAGAAATAGCTAAAACGGCAGCGCCTATGTTTAAAAAACTTTCGTTAGAGTTAGGCGGAAAAAACCCTAATATCATTTTTGCCGATTGCGATTTTGAAAAAATGTTGCATACTACTTTACATTCTTCTTTTGCCAATCAGGGGCAAATTTGTTTGTGTGGTTCGCGTATTTTGGTAGAAAAAAGTATTTATGAAAAATTTAAAACCGCATTTGTAGAAAAAACCAAACAACTAAAAGTGGGTAATCCGCAAGATGAAAACAGCAAACTAGGAGCAGTGGTATCTAAAGCTCATATGGAAAAAATACTTTCTTATATTGAATTGGCTAAACAAGAAGGTGGCAAAGTGTTATGCGGAGGAGAGAGAATAATATTAGACGGAGAGTTTAAAGATGGATATTATATTGCACCAACTGTTATAGAGGGCCTGGCATATAATTGCCGAACCAATATGGAAGAAATTTTTGGCCCGGTGGTAACAATTACTCCTTTTGAAACAGAAGAAGAAGCGCTAAGAATGGCTAATGCCGTGCGTTATGGTTTATCAGCAACTATTTGGACAAATGATTTAAATAAAGCACATCGCGTGGCGCAAAAAGCAGAAGCCGGAATAGTTTGGATAAACTGTTGGCTGGTGCGCGATTTACGAACGGCATTTGGCGGAGTTAAAGATTCGGGAGTGGGACGGGAAGGAGGTTTTGAGGCGCTGCGTTTTTTTACCGAGCCAAAGAATGTATGTGTTAGTTTTTAACGCGGTTAAATTTAAGCGCTTTGAGCATAAAGCGTGGCAATGGTTTTTCGGGATTGCGTTTACGCAAATTCAAATACCAACCTATTTTTTTAATAATGGGTATTTTATAAGCTTCTACAAATTCTATTAAAGTGCCGTCTGGGTCTTCTATGTAAGTAAAATGCCCACCGGCTTCGCCCATATCAAAATTACCACCGCTGTCAATTACAAAAGGAAACCCGGCATTTTCGCAAGCCATTTTTAGTGCGGGCATATTTTGTATATCAAAACATAAATGAATGTATCCCCAATCGCCCCAAAAACGGTTTTCAAATATTTTACGTGGGCTGTAATCATAAGCCTGTAACAATTCAATGGTAGTTTTTCCCAGTAATTCGCTAAAGGGGCCTTTGCGGCTTTCAGTATGGGTTAATAATACTCTTCTGAATTTTTTATGTCCGCCATTTAATGCATGTAAATCGGTAAATGTTTCTGTTTGGTCGTACAATGTTTGATTATATCCTAATACATCGCTATACAGTTTTTTAGAATTTTCAATGTTGCTTACGCCTAAGATTACACCGGCCACACCTCCGCACAGGTGGTTGGTATCAGCATACCAGTCATATCCTTCAGCAATTTCAAACAGGTTGTCATTAGGGTCTTTTACAAAGAAATGTAATTTACCATCGGGTGCAGTACTGAGCGCTCCAACAATATTTAATTTTTCTTTAGTGAACCATTCGAAACATTTAGTTACATTTTTGCATTTTATGCGTGTAATAAAAATGCCTAAATCGCCAGCTTGTATATCAAAGGCAGCTTTTTGGGTATTTCTGCTGGTATATTGCCATATTTCAAAGCCACCACCACCTTGTAAACTAAGGGCCAGTGTTGCGGTGCGCGAGTGTACTTGTCCACCGGTATATTTTGTCATTAAAGGAGCCTGGGCAGCTTCTTCAAAAATTTTTATATCAATGCCAAAATATTTTCGGTACCATTTCCATATTTGTTCAACATCCGGTACACCTATGCCTACTTGTTGTATTCCGCTGATAATAAAATTCATTGTAATTGGATTTGTATTAAGTTTCGGGAGCAAGTTCAACGGTTAAACCATCAATAGCATCCGATAATTTTATCTGACATCCTAAACGGGAATTTGCTTTTACATGAAAAGCCTGGTCTAACATGGCCAGTTCATCATCGCTTGGTTCGGGTAACTGATGGTTACTTAATATATAACATTGGCATGAAGCACACAGAGCCATGCCCCCGCAGGTGCCCTCTACGGGTAGTTCGTACGATTTACACAACTCCATTAGATTCATGCCCATATCGGTTGGGGCTTCCAACTCATGTTTTTTACCTAGCCTGTCAATAACAGTTATTTTAATGGTATTCTGCATAAACCATTATTTTACTTTTATGAGTTCCATTTCAAATATCAGGGTAGAATATGGCGGAATACCCGGAAAATCTTTACCTGCAGGAATGTTATTTTCTTTATATCCTAAGTCGTAGGGCACATAAATTCTGAATTTACTGCCTTCTTTCATTAACTGTAGCGCCTCAACCCAACCATCAATCAATTCACCGTATCTAACAGTAGCTTCCAGAGGTTCATTTCTTTTATATGAATTGTCAAATTCAGCCCCATTTAACAGGGTGCCTTTGTAATGAGCTACAATCACATCGTTTAATTTGGGCTGCTTGCCGGTACCTTGTTTAAGCACTTCATATTGTAAACCCGAGGCAGTACTTTTAATGCCCGGCTTAGAAGCATTTTCAGCCATAAATTTTTCGCTTTCGGCTTTATTTCCTTCATATTTTTTAAGCTCTTCCTGCATTATGCGTTGTCGCTCTTTCATAAAAAAATCGCGTATTACGAGGCGTGCACTATCGGGCTGCATACTGCTTTCTAATTGGTATACGGCATCTATAAGCCCTTTTGCCACCATGTCACGGTTAATAATAGTATCCATCTCACCACCCGTTAATTTACTCATTATCTCTCTGCCGGCATCCAGGCCTATGGCATAGCTTAGCTTATCGTGTACCGATAAAGTATTAACTGCTAACTTAGCTTTGGATATATTTACATGATCGCTGGTCGGAGTGTTATTTTTACACGAATAAACGAGCGTTGCCGTAACAATCCATAAAAAGATATTATAAGCTTTGTTTTTCATAAAAATATTTTGACGCGAAGATACGGTTTAATCATTGACCGAATACATCTTGATTTTTTTAGAATGTTATTTTTCGATTTATGATGAATAAAAAATCAATACATTTGGGCGATAAATAATAAAATACCCAAAAACTATATGGCAACAAAAACAGCATCTAAAAAAGCCGCTGGCAAGCCCTCTGCAAACGGCTCGTCTATACATGCAAAGGTAGACGCATTTATGAAACAGGTAGAGGCCAAAAACCCCGGTGAAAAGGAATTTTTACAGGCCGTTCACGAAGTTGTAGAAACGGTTATGCCTTATGTTGAGGCTAATCCGAAATATAAAAAAGCCAAAGTTCTGGAACGTATGACAGAACCCGAGCGAGTAATTATGTTCAGAGTGCCCTGGATAGACGATAAGGGCGAAATGCAAATTAACCGGGGTTATCGCATACAGATGAGCAGCGCTATCGGTCCGTATAAAGGAGGTATTCGTTTCCATCCATCGGTAAATCTTTCTATTTTAAAATTTTTGGCTTTTGAGCAGGTTTTTAAAAATAGTCTTACTACTTTGCCTATGGGCGGTGGTAAAGGCGGTTCAGATTTCGACCCTAAAGGAAAATCGGATAATGAAATTATGCGCTTTTGCCAAAGTTTTATGACCGAGTTATGTAAGCATATCAGTGCAGATACCGATGTTCCTGCAGGTGATATTGGGGTTGGAGCACGCGAAGTAGGCTATATGTTTGGTCAATATAAACGGATTAAAAACGAGTTTACCGGTGTATTAACAGGTAAAGGAATTACTTTCGGGGGTTCTTTAATTCGCCCTGAAGCTACCGGATATGGTTGTGTTTATTTTACACAAGAAATGTTGGCAACCAAAAAACAAACTATCAAAGGCAAAGTGGTAGCTATTTCAGGCTCGGGTAATGTGGCACAATATGCTGCAGAAAAGTGTATACAATTAGGAGCAAAAGTGGTAACCATGAGCGATTCGTCCGGCTATATTTACGATAAAGACGGCATTGATGAAAAAAAATTAGCTTATATCATGGAGCTGAAAAACGATAAACAAGCACGCATCAGTGAATATATCAAAAAATATAAAACAGCTCAGTTTTTTGCCGGAAAAACTCCCTGGGGCACCAAATGCGATATTGCGCTGCCATGTGCCACACAAAACGAACTTAACGGTAAAGATGCAGAAACATTAGTAAAAAATGGTGTGATTGCTGTAGCAGAAGGAGCAAATATGCCTTCTACACCCGAAGCTGTAAATTATTTTATCAGTAAAAAAATAATGTTTGCTCCCGGCAAAGCCTCTAATGCAGGAGGTGTGGCAACATCCGGTTTAGAGATGAGCCAAAACTCATTGCGTTTATCGTGGACTCGTGAAGAGGTAGATGAGCGCTTGCACAATATTATGAAAAACATACATGCTACTTGTGTAAAGTATGGCAAGGAAGGAGATTACATTAATTATGTAAAAGGAGCCAATGTAGGCGGTTTTATTAAAGTAGCCGAAGCCATGATTGGTCAGGGACATGTGTGATTGATTTTATTGCAATTTTTTATATATTCAAAAGCCCCGTAAATTTTACGGGGCTTTTGTGTGGTATATTTTAGAGTTATAAATTGTATATATTGGCTAATTAGCCATTTCACTCATAAATTTAATGCGCATCAAACGTAATTCTTCTTCGGAGTAGTCTCCGTCAAATTCGAGGTAGGCATCTTCTATAGAGTCGGTTTCTGCTTCCCGGAAATAATCATAAATTTCTTCCTGATTTTCTTTATCAAGAATTTCATCAATATAATAATTGATATTTATACGAGTACCTGAAGAAACGATACTTTCTATTTCGGCAATAATTTCATCGGTAGTTTTTGATTGTGCTTTAGCGATAGCTTCCAGGGGTAGCTTACGGTCAATATTTTGGATGATTTGCACTTTTGCTGCCGATTTGTTGGCAACGCTTTTCACCACAAAATCCTGCGGACGTTCAATTTCGTTTTCTTCAACGTATTTTTTAATGAGTTCAACAAAGGGTTTACCAAAACGTTCGGCTTTGCCTTGTCCTACACCCGATATTTTGGTTAACTCTTCAAGGGTGATGGGATATTGTATGGCCATGTCTTCAATAGAAGGATCTTGAAACACAACAAAGGGAGGAACATTTTTTTGTTTGGCCACCTGTTTACGCAGATCTTTTAACATAGCCATCAGTGTTTCATCAACTCCCCCTGATGACCCATTACCGGCTTTTGTGATAATATCATCATCATCATCTATGCCGTCACCTTCGTAATCGTGTTCTTTTATGATTTCAAACGGGTAAGGATTTTTCAAAAATTCGTTTCCGCGCTTGGTAACGTGAAGTACTCCATACGATTCTATTTCTTTTTCGATAAAACCTGAAACAATACACTGGCGAATTACTGCATGCCAAAATTTATCGCTATACTCAGAGCCTTCTCCAAAAATGTCGAGTTTATCGTGTTTGTATGTTTTTACTTCTGATGAAATATCGCCACACAAAACATTTACAATATGTTTGGCTTTATGTTTTTCTTTGGTTTCCAGGATGGTTTCTAAAAGCAATTTAACATATTCTTGTCCTTCTATTCTTTCTTTAGGATGTTTGCAGTTGTCGCAATGGTCGGAACATTTACTTTCATCAAAGGCCTCGCCAAAATAGTGTAATAAATATTTTCTTCGGCACATAGAAGTTTCGGCAAACGAAACCATTTCATGGAGCAGTTGTTTGCCTATTTCCATTTCGGCAACGTGCTTACCGTTTAAAAATTTTTCAAGTTTTTCAATGTCTTTGTAGCTGTAAAATGCCAAACATATTCCTTCACCTCCGTCTCTGCCTGCACGGCCGGTTTCCTGGTAGTAAGATTCTAAACTTTTAGGGATATCATGGTGGATCACGTATCGCACATCCGGTTTGTCTATACCCATACCAAATGCGATAGTAGCTACTATAACGTCTGCATCTTCCATCAAAAACATATCCTGATGTTTGGAGCGAACTTTGGCGTCTAATCCTGCATGATAGGGCAAGGCTTTAATGCCGTTTACAGAGAGTATTTCGGCAAGTTCTTCAACTTTTTTGCGGCTAAGGCAATACACAATACCTGATTTGCCGGGGTGTTGTTTGATAAATTTAATGATTTCTTTAACAACGTCTCTTTTAGGACGTACTTCGTAATATAAGTTTGGTCGGTTAAATGATGCCTTAAAAACAGTAGCATCCATCATGCCCAGGTTTTTTTGAATATCGGCCTGTACCTTAGGAGTAGCAGTAGCTGTAAGCGCCATGATGGGTACTTTACCATCTACCTGATCAAACAATGTTCTTAATTTTCGATATTCCGGCCTGAAGTCGTGCCCCCATTCGGAGATACAATGTGCTTCATCAATGGCAAAGAAAGAAATTTTAACTCCGGCTAAAAAATCAATATTTTCTTGTTTGGTTAATGATTCGGGAGCAACGTATAATAGTTTGGTTTTACCTTCGGTTATGTTTTTTTTTACTCTTAGTGTTTCGGTTTTGTTTAATGATGAGTTTAAAAAGTGTGCCACACTGTCATCGCTTCCGAAATTACGGATAGAATCTACCTGGTTTTTCATCAGAGCAATCAGCGGAGATACAATAATGGCAGTACCTTCCATCATCAGTGCGGGAAGTTGATAGCAGAGTGATTTTCCTCCCCCGGTAGGCATGATAACAAAGGTGTTGTTGCCGGCAAGAACGTTTTTAATTATATCTTCCTGGCGACCTTTAAAAGTGTTAAATCCAAAGAATTTTTGCAGTGCTTTTTTGGGTGTGAGTTCTAAAGTTTCCATTTTTAATTAAATACTATAATTTTTTATGTTAATATTTTATTTATAACACTAATATATGATAATTTGCAAAAGTGTAGTAAAAAAATAAGACACTTTAACATTTTTTTTCTACTTAAATGCGGTTTTTAGCGATTAAAAGGTGGTTGGGTGTATGGGTGTTGAAAATTAAACCCAAAATTGTCTATTAGCTGCGCATGCCATGATTAACCCAAATTAAGTTCTGTTTAAAGCAGATTGAGAGAGTTCATCAGGTGTTCTTTATAGTTTTTGCCAATGGGTATATTTTTATCTTGTATGTAAATATTGTTGTCTTCAATGCTTTCAATTTTATCGAGGCGTACTATAAAAAAAAGAGCGGTGAACTCTTATAAATTCGGGTGGGGGTAATTTTTGTTCTATTTCTTTCATGGTAGAAAGTACTGTGTGTCGTCCGCTGGGAATGTACAAGTTTACATAATTGCCCAGTGCTTCGATGTATAATATGTTTTGTGTAAAAACTTGTACAAGTCTTGAGTCGGTTTTTATAAAAATAGTTTTGGCATGGGTTGAACTTTCTACCGGTCGTAAAAAATTTTTACGGGCTTTTTCTACGGCTTTAAAAAACCTTGCGTGCGAAATAGGTTTAACAACAAAATCAGTTACATTATATTCGTATGATTCAACTGCAAACTCGGCATGCGAGGTAATTAATATGACCTGAGGAACCACATCGAGGCTTTTAATCAATTCCAGTCCGCTCATTTTAGGCATATCCACATCCAGAAAAATCAGGTCTATTTCTTCGTTTTTTAATACATTAAAGGCCTCCATGGCATCTTTACATATTTTTACCAATTCCAGATCGGTTTCGGCAACCAGGTCGGCCATAATGTTTCTGGATAGTTCATCATCGTCTACTATTATACAGCGCATATTATTGGTTTTTTTTAGATTTCTTGTTGTATCATTTTTAATTCTTCGATTGCTTTATTGCAGGTTTGTTCAATTTCTGCAAAATATAATTTCATTTCGTTATCATTTAATTGTTCAAGTTTAGCATATTCTGTTGAAGAAAACAAGCGGCTGAGACTTTTTATGCCCATGTAGGCAACTATTCCTTTGATTTTATGGATGCTTTCGCGTATAGACTTATAGTCTTTGTTTAAGGCATGTTGCTTTAATATTTCCAATTCATCGGGCAGGTTTTGCAAAAATATGTTTATGTATTTTAAAATACGTTCTTTATTATCTTTGGTTAGTTCCTGCAAATGTTCTAAGTCTACATATTTAAAGCGTTGCAGTTTTTCGTTCAGTCGCCATTTTTTTTGTATTTGGTTAAGTATTTTATTGCCCAGTAAATTAATGTCAATGGGTTTGGCAATGTAATCATTCATACCTGCTTTAAAACAGCTTTCGGCTACATTTTCCAAGGCATGTGCAGTCATGGCAATGATAGGTGTTTCACTGCGCGGGTATTTCATGTTTTTACGGATGTATTGGCACACTTCATAGCCATTTTTTTTAGGCATTTGTAAATCCATAAGTACCACATCAAATGACTCTTTTTGCATTTTAATTATAGCATCTTCTCCGTCTTCTGCCAGTTCAATTTGCAAAGCGTTATTAGCTTCTTTCAATAAATCATGTAGTATTTCGCGGTTTATCAGATTATCGTCAACGGCCAGAATTTTTATATTACCTAATTTTTCAAAAGGATTTGTATTGGCGTTTTGTTGCTGTTCGGTTTTTTCGTTAGTTTTTTCGTAGGTTATTTCAACCGTAAAGGTAGTTCCCTCCAGGTATTGGCTTTTAACATCAATGGTTCCGTTTTGCAGTTCTACCAGTTTTTTGGTAATTGCCAGGCCTAAGCCAGTGCCACCACTGTGTTTTATGGTATGACGTGTTTCTTGTTGATATTGATTAAAGATAGTACTCAGATTACTTTTTCTTATGCCTTTACCGGTGTCAATTACTTCAAAGCGTAATTTTATTTTTTCTGCATCTTCGGATACGATGCTTACTTTAAGTTCTACTTTTCCTATGTCGGTAAATTTAATGGCATTGGTAGTAAGGTTAATTAAAATTTGATTGAGGTGTTTGGCATCTCCGCAAATTACGGGGGGTATGTTTTTATCAATATCGGTAATAAATTGTATGCCTTTTTGTTCAGCCCTGAATGATAACATTTGATGAATGCCGCTTATTAATTCGCTAATCATAAAATTAACGCTTCTTATTTCTACCATGTTGCTGTCTAACTTGGCTAAGTCCAAAACGTCATTTACAATTAGCAGGGCGCTATCAACGCTTGCCTGAATCGTGTCAACATATTTTTTTTGTTTATCATCAAGTCTTAATTTTGATAATAATTGTGCGCCACCGGCAATTGCATTTAAAGGGGTTCTAAGTTCGTGGCTGGTATAAGCCAAATAGCGTTCATGTTCGAGCAAAGTATTTTTTGCCTGTTCGGCTTCTTTTATCAGGAGTGCATTTTCTTGTTTTAATTTTCGGTTATGCACATAGAATAAACCAGCCGCTATTAAAAATATGATGGCAAGCGATATGAAAATAATTAGCAGCAACACTAATGTTTTTGAAATACAGCTATCCGGTTATTAATTTTTACAAAATATTTGCCTGCGGCTAAAACAGTGGGGTCGAGCTTAATTTTGTTTTCGCCAGGGTTGAGGTTTACAATTTTGCTGAATATTAATTTACCGTTTATGTCATATATTTCCAGTGGTGTGTTTTTATAGTTGTCGCTAAACAGAATGATATGAGTTTGTTCATTTATCGGATTGGGGAATACCAACAAGGTGTGGTTTTCTTCAAGGTTGTTTACCTGGTTAGCATTTAAAACAACGATGGATTTTGTAAGGGTATCATTGGGGCAGGTGCCATTTATGGCTATTAAACTAACCATATATACTCCGGGTTGTGTGTATAAATGCCAGGGGTTAAATCCGGTAGAGAAGTTGCCATCTCCAAAATTCCAATAATAACCATTGGCATTCACCGACTGATTGTTAAAGCCTACAAATGCATTGGGTAAATAAACGGTATCATTGGTTTCGGTAAATTGTGCTAAGGGCAAGGGGTCAATTTGTATTTGAATAGTTTGTTCTAACGAATCTATCCCGCCCGGTCCGGTGGCAATAAGTTTTACGTTGTATGTGCCGCTGCTTGCATAATATACTTTAGGAGCAACGGCAGTGCTGGTTGCGGGGCTGCCACCGGGAAAAAACCAGTAATACGAATTTGCATTTGAGGTGTTATTGATAAAGGTTACCGAATCGTTTATGCAGAGGTAAGAGCTTTGTGCATAGTAATTAACGGTTGGAGGTGTAAATGGTACTTGCAGCAGTTGTCCGTCAGAAGAACTGATGGGAGAGAGCAAGCCTGCCCCGTTTTCTGCACGTACCGAAAAATAATAAGTGGTTCCGTAACTGAGGTTTAAGCCGGTAACTGTTACTGAATCGTACCAGGCATTGTCAGTCCAGTTTTGTATATCGGTTTGTGCAGGTGCTGTACCAATGGCAAACCAGTATCTGGCTATATCTGAGTGTGTATCGGAGGAGCTACTCCAATTAGCAGACAACTGGGTATTGTTGTAAGTAATATTTATATCGGCACCGGTACCGTCATTAACTTGTATGATGCTATTGGGGGCGGTCCAGTCAACGTTTATGTTTTGAAGGCTTTCGGCAGAAATATTTCCGGCATTATCGTTAACGATGGATTTTATTTTTCCGGCCGGTGTAAGGGGGTTGGTATTTTGATAACGCAAATCGCCATTTGCACCCACTAAAATATTTGTGCTTGTATTTCTGCTTCTGAATATTTTAAAGTTGTTTACTGTATAAATACAATTTCCGCTTCTAAATGAAACGTAATTACCCGAGGCGTATGGCGAAGAGTCTGTCCAGGTTTGCACCAGGCTATTGTCTATGTATATCATATGTTTGCCGGTAATTCTATCATACATTACTTTAAAATCGTACCATTGATTAGCGTTAAAGTTAAAGTTAACTTCATCTACCATGGTAAAAACATCATTGGTTACTTTATATAATTGTACTTTATCGTTATCTAACCTGAACCAGATAAAATAAGAATTTCCTCTGTTTGTTAAATTGGGTTGGTCGCAAAAATAGTGTAGTCCTGCTCTGCGATTGTTTCCGCTGCCTTCCATTTTACCGGCCCAGTGATATAAGTAGCGATTGCTTAGCGAGTGATTGATGTAGGCATATATATTGGTATTTCCGTTGTTTTCGTCAGTTTGTTGCAGATACCCGTTGTTTATATTCCAGTTGCCGGATGCATTGGTCCAGTCGGGATGAATGTTTGGTAAATCAAAATTATCGCTAAAAAAACCTCTTTGTGCATTGGCTCTCCAGTCGGTGCCATCAAAATCTATAACCTGATAAAAAGCTTTTTCAATGCCGCTACCGCCCACATTGTCGGCATCATTAAAGTTTACGATAAAGTCTTGGGTTACCCAGTTGGCAGGAGGCAAAATTTGGGTGGTGGGCGGTGTAAGGTCGCTGGGTGGAGGCGGGGTGGCATTGCTGGTCCAGGATGCTGCCCAGCCTGCGGCCGTAGTGGCGCAATCAGAACGAAATTCAACCAAAATTGCTCCCCCGCTCGAGGTAACAGTTCCCGGACTGTTGGTGCCGGTGTATTTACCAATGAGTGGTGAAGAAGTATTGTTTCCATTGTAGATGAACAAAAAATCCCAGTTGTTTTCCAGATTGAAACTGCTAAAAGTAAGTGTTACCGAAGTTGCTCCGGGAGGTGCAATCAACCAGAGTTTACGTTCGTCATTGGCATAATTACCGCTTTGACCACCACTGTCGTAAAATGTTCCGGAGGTAGTGTTAAGCGGTGTAATTATCGGATTATCATTGATTAATTTATAATATTTTTCCCAATCCCAATTTATACCCGGGTCGGTATGGGTTTGGTTGGGATAATGCTGGTGGCCTTTAATTTTTGTACAACTGCCTAATACATTTATGCCTGATGATGAATTGCCAAAGTAAGTTCTAAGCGGATTTATGCCATAACCACTGTTGCATACATCTTTGCTGATATTGGCACTTGATTGATACATTACCTGGGTGTACCATTGCGGTTGAGTTACATAGCCTTCGTGCTCGTAGCCTATGGTATATGGATTTTCGCTGCCTACGTGCCAGGCTTTATTTGCTTCTAATACCATTTGAGTAATTTGACCATCGGATGAGCGTAAAACATAATGAAATGAAACATTTGAATTGCAGTTTTGCGACCAGGAAATAGCTCCGGCATAGGTGCCTTGAATGGTATGTATGGTAATGGCAGAAACGGGGGTGCCGTTGCGCGAACTGTAATTACAAGTAGGGGCTGGATTCCATAGCGCAGGGCCGTAATCAGGCGAACGGTAATTGCCTTCATCTTGTAAGAATTGATAGGTGATACCGGTTTCTGTTTTTAATCCTTGCGGGGTTATTTTTATTTTCTGAGCTTGTAATACCTGTAAATTATCGCCATAAATATCTTGCAGATTGATTGCATAGTTGGGGAAATTGTATTGCGTTTGTTTTTCGGCATCATTTAAAAAAGTAAACACCATATAGGTAAATGATTTTTGTGCAAAATCGTTCATGGCATTGCCTTCGGGAAGTTCACTTAGTTCTGTAAGTATATTTTCGTGTTTTTTCCAGCCTTGCAGATTATTTTTTTGTTGCAGGATAGTATGGTATGCTTTTGCATAAGCCAATATATTTTTTTCGGGAGAGTTGATTATTTCGTTGGTACTGTACCCTGAAAGGTTTGAAATTTTAATTAAATTGTTTTTAAAATAATTTTTACCGTCTAAGGTTAAACCCATTACACCATATACCCTTGGCAAACCCATACAACTTTCTGCTTCGCTGCTGTCAATATGTGTTATGCGTGTTTGACTCCAGGCAACAGCCTCCAGCAAACCTTGGGGTATATCAGGAAAAAGTTGATAAGCCTTATTGAAATAAGGGGCAAAGTTTGTTTGTTTATGTGTATAACTGTTGGCTATTTGTGCCTGCAGAGATGGGGTAGAGAGAATTAAAAATGTGTATAAAATTTTTTTCATAACAGGTTATAATTTTCTATTCAAATATAATTAATTTTTATTATGCAATATTAATAAGTTTCTAAAAATTAAATACTTAGTAAACGATGAAATAATTTTTAGTTAATATTACCGGTATAGCTTTACGAAAAATAAAAATATGTATCGACTATATTTTTTGTGTTTATTTTTTGCTTTTAATGCTTGTGATAGTAATGAAGAAAATTCGTTTGATCGAAAGATAAAAATTAAAGCATCGGGCAGCGAAACTATGCATATTTTTATGCGCAATATAGTTAATAATTTTAATGAAGAGAGCAATACGCATTATGTGATGTATAGTGGATTAGGGAGTAATCAGGGAATACAGTCACTTATTTCGGGCGAGTCGGATATTATTTTTAGTTCGCGCGATTTAACGGCTGATGAAGTAAAAGCCATTACAGAGAAAAATATAAAAATCAGTATTACAGAGTTGGCTTATGATGGATTGCATATAATAGTAAATTCCAAAAATGAAATAAATAAACTTTCCAAAGAAGAATTAAAGCAAATTTATACCGGTAAAATAAAAAACTGGAATACGCTGACAGGCGTAAATGAAAGAATATATGTGTATGCACGTAATTCAAACTCGGGCACACATAGTTATTTTAAAAAAGAAGTACTGGATGATGAAAATTATTTGATGGATTGTATTTTTTTGGAATCGAACGAAAAAATTGTAGAAGCTGTGTCAAAAAATTTAAATGCAATTGGCTATGTAGGTGCCGGTTATAATGCCATGGCGGTTAAAACGCTGGCGATAGATTTTACAAATCAAAACAATTATGTATTACCAGAATACATGAATATTGAAAATCGCACGTATCCGCTTTCGCGCGCTTTATATATGATATATAATATTGCTAACGAAGATAAACTAAAACCGTTTATTCAAATACTTTATAGCTCATCAACCCGCGAAATAATACGCCAGAGCGGTTTTATACCTGCCCGATAAGAAACGTATTATAAATCATTTTTAAGCTTTTCAAGAGCTTCTTTTATTTTCAGAAGTTTTTCTTCTATCAGAGCCTGTGTGTTTGTATGGGTGTTTATGCCCATTTTTTTTTCTTTGGTTATTCTTTCTTTGGCGCCATGTAAGGTAAAGCCTTCTTCTTTTACCAATTTATAAATTAACTTTAGTACTTCAATATCATCGGGGGTGTAAAACCGATTACCTTTTTTATTTTTTGAGGGTTTTAAAAACGAGTTAAATTCTTTTTCCCAAAACCTAATAAGCGAAGCATTTACGTCAAACATATTTGCCACTTCGCCAATGCTGTAATATAGTTTTTGTATGGGTTTTTCTTTATAAGGCATTTATTTTAACAGACATAATTAGTAAGATTCTTTTTCGTTGGGGAAGTCTCGGCTCTTAACGTCTTTGATATATTGTTTTACGGCCCGGTTTATAATTTCATTTAGGTTAGCATACCTGCGTAGAAAACGGGGTTGAAATTCTGTGGTAATTCCCAGCATATCGTGCATTACGAGTACTTGCCCGTCTACCTGGTTGCCGGCACCTATCCCGATAATGGGAATTTTAAGCCGGGTAGCAACTTTAGCTGCGAGGCTGGCCGGTATTTTTTCAAGTACTATGGCAAAACAACCTGTTTCTTCGAGTATGGCTGCGTCTTCGAGCAATCGTTTGGCTTCTTCTTCTTCTTTGGCGCGCACAACGTAGGTGCCAAATTTATAAATTGATTGTGGAGTCAATCCTAAATGCCCCATAACCGGAATACCTGCCGATAGAATGCGTTGTACCGATTCTTTTATTTCTCTGCCTCCTTCCATTTTTACGGCATGGGCACCTGATTCTTTCATAATTTTTACGGCAGCATTCAAAGCTTCTTTAGAATTTCCCTGGTAGGTTCCAAAGGGTAAATCAACTACTACCAGACATCTTTTTACGGCACGTATTACTGATGAAGCATGGTATATCATTTGATCCAGTGTAATAGGCAATGTGGTTTCGTGTCCTGCCATTACGTTGCTGGCAGAGTCGCCAACTAATATAACATCTATTCCTGCACTATCTATTAATGCTGCCATAGAGTAATCATAAGCAGTGAGCATACTTATTTTTTCTCCGCGCTGTTTCATTTCCTGCAACACGTGTGTAGTTACTCTTTTTACTTCTTTTTTAGATGCCGACATAGGTTAAACTTTATGCTTTATGCAAATCTATGAAAACAATTCTATTATATGACTTAAAATATGAGGGGTTATTATTTATCTGTATAACCAGGCTGCAGGGTCTTGTTTAACAAAATCTTCTTCGGTTATTTTCCAAATTTCAAAATGCAACTCGCTAATGTTGTTGTCTTCGGTGCTCAGTAAAGTGCCAATTTCCTGTTTGGTTTTAATGTTTTGTCCTTTTTGAACAATAACATTACCCAGGTTGGCATATACAGTGCGGTAGGATCCATGGCTTATCATTACAGCTTTGCCGGCACCGGGGATAACAAAAATACTGGTAACGGTTCCTTCAAATACCGCCCTTACTTTTGCAGCTTTTGTACTGCTTATATCTACACCGTTATTATTGGTAAAAATACCCGGAAGAGTAGGGTGTGGTTGTTTGCCAAAACCAATGGTAATTTCGCCTTTTTCTACAGGCCATGGTAATTTACCTTTGTTGTTTTCAAATTTTGCGGATTCGAGTTGTGCTTCGGGGGTTTCGGTAAATCCGGTGTTTGTTTTGTTATTTTTATTATTTACCGGATTATCAGCGATATTTTTTTTGTTTGCTGCCCGCTTTTCTTTTTCCATCCTTTCTTTTTCTTTGCGCTGTTGTTCTCTGATTTCTTCTTCAATGGCTTTTTTAATTTGTTGAGCTATACGTTTTTTTGTTTCTTCCTGTTCTTGCAAGATTTTTTTCAGTTTTGTTTCTTCTTTTTTTAATTCGTTTAATGCAATGTGTTGTTTTTCTTTATCTTTATTAAAGTTTTCTTTTTCTTTTTTTTGAATGTCTGCTAAATTTTCTTTTTCTTTAACTTTTTCGTCCAGTAAACTTATTTTTTGCTGCAGTGCATTTTGTGTTTGAGTAATAATATCCATTTGTCGTTTTCGGTAATCGCCAAACTGTCGCAGGTATTTTGCCCGCTGGTAGCCTTGGTTAAAATTTTCTGATGCAAAAACAAACATTAAATTGTGGTATGTATTTCTGTTTTTATAAGCGTAAAATACCATTTTAGCATATTGTTCTTTTACTCTTTTTAAGTCTTCTTCCATAGCTTTGATTACGCTTTTTGTTTCTTCGATTTGTTTATTTAGATAGCGTATTTGCGAGCTTATATTTTGCAATAATTCTTCGCGATAAGCGATTTGTTGGTTTATAATGGCTAATTCGGCAATGGTTAATCGTTCATGGTTTTTAATATTGCCTATTAAGGATTTGGTGTTTTCTATTTTTTGTTCAAGCTCTTGTTGTTTTTGCTTTAATTTTTCGCTGTTTTTTTGAGCTGATAGCTTATTATAAAAAGCAAGCACAGCAAGTATTAGCCAAATAATTTTATTCCATTTTTTCATAACCTTCGGGTACGTTGAACGGAAAATCTGTTATTTCGTTCACTTTTGTACGCGAATATTTTAAAAAAATACTGGCTTTTTGACGGGGTGAGGAAGCATTTATTAACACATCCATGGGGACTAAACTTGAATTAACCATTTCGTATTGCAGGTATTTTATGTCCAGCTCGGTTGTGTCTTGTAAATCATTTATTACAATTCTTGCCGGCCGAAATATCCCCGGATATATCCAATAGCGGTAAATGATATTTTCCTTTTTAAGTTGTTTGTCTTTTTCAAGGCTGCGTTTTAGTTTTCTTTTACCAACCGTAGACAGTAAATAACAGGCCGTGTCGGGTAATAATTTAAGTTTATCATCCATATTAAATTGAGGCAAATTGCCGGCTATAATTTGCTGAAACAACAGGTAATCAATTTCTGTGTCAAAAATTTCGTTCAGATAATTAAAACTTTCCAGTAAATATTTTTTATCAAATTTATTTACCAGTTTAAATGAGTCTTTCGTAATGGCTGCATTAGCAACTACAATATTTAGTGCGCTGATAGACATCCAGATAATACTGTCTTTTTTGACGCGTAGGTTAGTTTTAAAAGATTTATCAAAACCGGGGGCGTCTACCTCTACAGATATGCGCGAACTGAAATAAGTGTATTGTAATCTTTCCAGATTAATGCTATCCAGTAGTTTAGATAAAGGAATATCTTTATGTAAATGATTTCTGAAATGAAATATTCTTTTACTTCGGCAGGATGCAGAAAATAAAATTAACGCAATAAAAACGACAAAAATAAGTTTGTATATATTAATTTTATTCATAATATTTTTTGTCGTTTATTTTTTTATCAATAGCCGGGCCGGTGTCACCTTTTTCTTTAGCTTGTTTCCAATATTTAAGGGCTTCGTCATGTTTTTGCAGCATAAATAAAACATCGCCATAATGTTCTAAAATTGTGCCACTGTTGTTACCTCCTTTTTCTAAGGCTTGTTTTAGCCATTTTTCGGCTTCTTCATATTTTTTTTGTACAAATAATATCCAGCCATAGGTATCTAAAAAAGAGGCCTGGTTGGGTTGTAAATCATTGCTTTTTTTAGACATTTCGGCAGCTTTGTCTAAGTTTATTTTTCTTAAGCACAAATAATAGGCGTAGTTGTTTAATACATAAACGTTATCGGGGTTTATGGCTAAGGCTTTATCATAATATTCATCTGATTTTTTATGTTCTTGTAATTTATGATAGCAATCACCCAGTAGTTGGTAAAATTCTGCCTGAAGGGCTTTATTGCCGATTACATAATTCAGTCCTTCTTGCAGTGTTTCGGATGCTTCTTTGTAAAGATTTTTTTGCATGGCGGCAAAACCATTAAAGTAATAAAAGCCGGGTTGCGTAGGAAAAAGTTCCATAGCTGTGCGGCTTTCGTTATAAAGCGATTCATTATCCTGAAGTTGCGAATTGAGGATGCATATTTCATTCCATATCGGAAATACATTTTTTTCGAGTGCTACGGCTTTTCTGAATTTATCGCGGGCTTCAATGGTTTTATTATCGCGTACAAGAAAATCACCGTATATTGACCATGCCTTGGCCTCGTCAGCATGAACCGCAATAAGTATTTCTAATAGTTCATATGCCTCTTCTGTTTTTGCCGGTTGGTCTAAATATTCGAGTAATATTTGCATTTTTATGTCAATAGGAATGTTAGGGCTCTGAAAAGCTTTTTGTAATTCTTCCTTGCGTTTAAGTTCGTTACGTTTGGCTTTATAATATTCGGCAAGTGATAAATGTACCATGCCATTTTGCGGGTCTAATTCTAAAACTTTATGATAATATTCAAGGGCTTTTTCGCTTTGTCCCATTTCCTCAAATATTTCGGCCATGATACCGTAATAGCGGGGTTCGTTGGGGTTTTGATTTAATAAACTTTGTATTTCTTCGAGTGCTTTATCGTGTTTTTTTAAAAAGCTGTATATGCGATATTTCTGAAAAATAATATCTTCGCGTTTACCCATTAATTTTTCGGCTTTATTAAGTGCTTCAATTGCTTTTTCGGGCTGATTCATCATCAGCAGCGCATCCGAATAAGGAAAGTAATAATCGGTATTTTCAGGTTCGTTTTTAATTAGTTTTTCAAAGGTTTGTACAGTTTCTTTATAATATTTATTTGATTGATATAAGTAAGCAAGTTGCAGCAAAAACCATTTATTTTGAGGCTCTAGCTGAGCTGCTTTTTCTGCCATTTCCAGTGCGCGTATTTTTCTGCCGCTGATATCGTATAAGCCTGATAAATGATACATGGCTGTTGCACAGGCAGGGTCTATGCTTAAACAGGAATCAAATTTGGTAAAAGCCAATTCAATGTTTCCGGCCGATTTTGCCGTTGTTCCTTCAATGATTAAAGACGATATTTTTTGTTTTTTTAAATCGTCTAAATATTCCTTTGTGGTTTTTAATGCAGATTTATGGTTGCCCGTAGCCGCGTTTTTTTTACTCTTACAGGAATAAACAAAAACCGTAAAACATAAAATTATCAGGGTAAAATATTTCATCAAAAATTTATGGTATTAAAATCTCCTACGTTTAATTCTAACGCATGGTTTGAAATATTAGCATGATTCCCCACCATGGTGTTTGTTATATTAACATTTTTTAGCACGCTGTTTTGTTGAATAATACTGTTTTCAATTATACATTTTTCAATTACTGTGGCCTTACCTATTGACACATATGGGCCAACTACACTGTTAATTATTTTTACATCCTCATCAATAAAACAAGGCTCAATAATCATACTGTTTTTTAGAGTTGCCGATTTAGCTTTTAAATTTAAATTTTTTTCTTGTAAAAAAATCAAATAGCGTTGATTGGAATTTACCGTTGCCTCTTTATTACCGCAATCAAGCCATTCGCTTACAGTGTCGGTAAAAAATTTCACGCCTTTTTGTTTCATGTTTTGCAAAGCATCCGTAAGCTGAAATTCATTGTTGCCTTTGATGTTATGGTCTATTAAATATTGAAGTTCATTTTTCAGCTTTTCCCCGTCTTTAAAATAGTAAATCCCGATGATTGCTTGATCAGAAACAAACTTTTTGGGTTTTTCTATAAAATCATTTACACTGCCATCGTCATTCAATTTTACAACACCAAAACTTGATGGATTATCTACCTTTTTAACCCAAATGATACTATCTTTATTTTCGTTTAATTTAAAGTTTGCCTTAAAAAGAGTATCTGCAAAAGCTACTACAATTTTACCCTTTAAAGCATTTGCTGCACACAGCACTGCGTGTGCCGTGCCCAGGGCCTCATGCTGATAATGTATAGTTCCTTTTGCTCCTACCTTATCGGCAATGGCAAGCAGTTCGCCTTCGGTTTCTTTGCCAAAATCTCCTGTTACAAAAGCAATTTCATCAACTTTTTCGCTGCACACCGAAATAATATCTTCTACCAGCCAATGTACAATAGGTTTACCTGCAACAGGAATTAGCGGCTTTGGTGTGGTAAGCGTATGCGGACGCATACGCTTACCCATGCCGGCCATGGGTATAATTATTTTCATGCCTTTTTTAAAATATTAGGTGTTGGTGCAAATATCTGATTTATTCGTTATACATTTATTTAAAGTTTTTTTTGCCAAACGCAAATTATTGAATAATTTCGCAGCCCGTTTTAATTTATATAGAAATTTGTTCTTTAAATACAGAGTAACTTAAAAATGCCCGGGTGGCGGAATTGGTAGACGCGCTGGTCTCAAACACCAGTGATAGCAATATCGTATCGGTTCGACCCCGATCCCGGGTACATCGTTTTTGCAAATATTAAGTTTTTTAGCTGCCAGTACCATTTGATTCTTATCAGGTCTCCTCAGGGTTTATTTATTCACCTTCCTATAATAATGTTTATTCCGAATTAAGCTTATTAACGATTAATTCTGTGCTCATGGAGGATAAGTAAACACCAGAAACTATCCAACATACCTGCATCAGTCTATGTAAAATTCGGTGACTGATGACAATTTTGGTATAAATTACATTTTATGTAAAACATCAATTGTGTATATCATTTATGCATTAAATTTTTTTAATTCTTAAACAAGATAGTATATGCCGGATGAATGATACTGAGTATGTTTGCTTTGTTGCTACTCAAAGGTTTTTCTTACCTTAGCAGCGCTGTTTATGGACATAGAAAATTCATATATACTCGAAAAACAACTCCGCTACGACAAAGCCTATTTGCGTATGGCTACCGAGTGGGCTAAACTTTCGCATTGTAAACGCAAGCAAGTGGGCGCCCTCATCGTAAAAGAAGGTATGATAATATCAGATGGATATAACGGAACGCCTTCGGGTTATCCCAATGCCTGCGAAGACGAACAAGGAGAAACCCTTTGGTATGTATTGCATGCCGAAGCCAATGCCATACTAAAAGTTGCCCGTTCAACACATAACGCCAAAGGCGCAACTTTGTATTTAACTCTTTCGCCTTGCAAAGAATGTTCAAAACTTATTTTGCAGGCAGGTATAGTTCGTGTGGTATTTATTAAAGCATACAAAGATCAATCGGGGGTTCAATTTTTAATAAATTCGGGAATAGAAGTTTTACAAATTGAGGAAATATAGATAGCATGTATCCAAGCGAAGATTTTTATAATTCAAACGAAGAACCAAAAAACAAATACTTTAATAAGGTAATAATATTTTACCCTTTACTGCTTTCGTTTGCATTGGCAATAGGTGTTTATTTGGGAATATTAGTTAATCCTGCCCCGGTATCGAACACCGAAAAAGAAACCATCAGTAAAATTAACAGTTTACTTAATCTGATAGAAGATAAATATGTTGATTCAATTAATCGTGATGAATTAACCGAACAATCATTACGGGCAATTATTTCGCGTTTAGATCCACATTCATCTTACATGACAGCCGAGGATTTTAAAAGGTCGGAAGAAGAGTTGAGCGGGAATTTTGGCGGAGTAGGTATTCAGTTTTTAATTGTAAACGACACCTTATGTGTAACACATGTTATAGAATACAGCCCCTCGGAAGATGCGGGGGTAATACCTTTTGACAGAATAATTAGAGTAGATAGCATTAGCATGGCCGGAAGAAAAATTACCAATAACGATGTTTTTAAACACCTGCGAGGCGAAATAGGCACCAGGGTTAAAATAAAAATTTTACGCAACCGCACCGATACTTTAAACATGGAGTTAAAACGGGATGCGATTCCGGTTAGCAGTGTTGATGCGTCTTTTATGTTGGATGAATATACCGGGTATATAAAACTAACTCAGTTTGGAGCAACTACATACGAAGATTTTATTGCCGCAGTAAATAAATTAAATAACAGAGGGATGAAACAACTGATATTTGATTTGCGTGATAATGGAGGAGGATATCTGGATGCAGCCATAAAACTATCAGATGAATTTTTAGACAAAGGGAAATTAATTGTATATACCGAAGGAAAGGCATCACCTAAAGAAACCTACAAAGCTACCTCAAAAGGACGTTTACACCAAACAAAATTGGCCATACTTATTAATCATAATTCTGCATCGGCCAGCGAAATTGTAGCAGGAGCTGTGCAAGATAACGACAGAGGGATTATTCTGGGCAGACGATCGTTTGGCAAAGGCCTGGTGCAGCAACAGTTTAAACCTTTTGCCGATGAATCGGCTATACGCCTGACAGTGGCCCGCTATTATACGCCTACAGGCAGGTGTATTCAAAAACCTTACGGCAACGGTATTGATTATGATAATGAGCAATTAGATAGGTATAATCGAAACGAATTTTTTGTGCCTGACAGTTCTATATTTGTAGATTCGCTGAAATATACAACACCTAAAGGAAAGATTGTCTATGGCGGAGGAGGTATTATGCCGGATATTTTTATTCCTTTGGATACCACCTACAGAACATCTTTTTTTTCACACCTGCAATATCTTGAAGATAGACCCATTAGCGCATTTATTTATTTATATCTGGAAAAATACCATCACCAATTAAAATCGGCATATAAAAGTGCAACTGCCTTTAACCAAAATTTCGAAATTAATAATACAATGTATAACTCATTTTTTGAATATTTAAAAAACATAAACATTCGTTATTCAGACTCACAAAAAAAGCAATCCGAAACCATTATAAAACGTTATTTAAAAGCAGAGATTGCCCGATTTTTATGGAATAATGATGGTTATTACAGGGTGCTTACAACAACAGATGCTGATGTACAAAAAGCATTATATGAGTTGAATAATCATTAAATCTTGCCTTTATTACCGATGTAATTTGGTTTTATTCTGCATTATCCATATTAATACTTGATGCTTGCCGGATGGCCTGTAACCTAAACGCCATGTGAACTATGTTTAATCTTTAATACCGGAATATAGGTTTATCCCACATTACGCATTAGCATGCGTAATGCTCGTCTGATGGCGGATAACCTAAATCCCTCCCCTTTGCCAAAGCACTCAGTCCGCCTCTGGCGGAAAATTTGGATTTATTTCAAATTTTTAATACTGAATTTGTGTTTATAATGATAATTGTTTGTAAAAATTTAACATATAAAATTTTATATATATAAAAAAACATATATATATTTGCATCGTAAAAAAATGAAAAAACTGTCAAATAAAACCAAAATGCAAAGAGCGGTAGAAATGCTTAAAGCAGTTTCGCACCCGGCCCGTATGGCTATTGTAGAAATGATTATTGAACATAAAGTAATGAACGTAACAGATATATACAGCAAAATGAAAATAGAACAAGCAGTGGTCTCTCAGCATTTATCGGTGTTAAAGCAAAAGGGTGTATTGATTTGTGAGCGCTCAGGTAAAAACAGTTATTATCAATTAAGGCAGCCGCTCTTTGCTGAAATGATTAAGATAGTTAAAAAGTGTCAGGAGTGTTAATGTTTAAATATATAGTATGATTAAAAAAGGAAATAAGCTGTATAGTATTTTTAAGTTTAAATGCCCGCATTGCCATGAAGGAAAATTTTTTATTTCAGATAATCCGTACAATTTAAAATATGCCGGAGATATACATAATAAATGTCGGGTGTGTGGCAGAAAATTAAGTATGGAGCCGGGTTTTTATTATGGAGCCATGTATGTGGCTTATGCTTTGGGCGTTGCATTATTTGTTTCAATAATTGTTGCCATTTATGTATTGTTCCCCGAGGCTTCGTCAGAAGTATATTTAATAGCTGTACTAAGCGGTCTGATTTTGGCGGGTCCTTGGTTATACGCACTGTCTAAAATTATTTGGGCAAACTTTTTTTGGTCATACAAAGGCACACAATTAACAGAACAGGAAGTTTTAAAAAATAATAAAACAATTGTCAAATCACAAACCATTAAAAATTAAAAATTATGAGCATCTTTTCAATATTCAATAAAAAACATCAAATAACCGATGAGTTAAAATCAAAAGCTATTATTATAGACGTACGCACACCGGCTGAATTTCAATCGGGGCATTATCAAGGTTCAAAAAATATACCATTACAAAATTTAGAACAAAAAATTAATGAAATAAAAAAATACCAAAAACCCGTAATTGTTTGTTGCGCTTCCGGAATGCGCAGTGCAAGCGCCTGTTCAATACTTAAGAAACAGGGCATAGAAACATACGATGCAGGGAGTTGGTATAACTTATAAATATATACTATCATGATGCATACAATTTTAATTTGGTGTTTTATTGCAATTACCCAAAATGGATTTAAAAATATTGATGTTGATACGTTTAAAAGTATAGCGCAAAACAAAAATATTACTATACTGGATGTGCGTACAGCAGAAGAGGTTAAAAGCGGAAAAATAAAAAATGCCATACACATTGATTTTTTTGATAAGGAATTTGATAATAAAATTAATTTATTGGATAAAAGTAAACCCGTGTATGTGTATTGTAAAGTTGGCGGCAGAAGTATACGTGCGGCAGAAAAATTAATTAAGTCAGGATTTAATACAGTTTATAACCTGACAGGTGGCATAGACGCGTGGAAAGCTAAAAATTACCCAACTGTAACTAAATAATAATTACTATGAGTACGTTTAATGAATTAATAAAATCAGAAAAGCCTGTATTGGTAGATTTTTTTGCAACCTGGTGTGGACCTTGTAAGATGATGACTCCTGTTTTGGAGCAAGTATCGGCTCAATTAGGTGATAAAGCAACCATTATAAAGGTAGATGTAGATAAAAATCCACAAGCGGCATCAGTTTATGGCATACAAGGAGTGCCAACGCTTATATTGTTTAAAAAAGGTAATATCGTATGGAGGCAATCGGGTGTAGTGCCTGCGCCACAATTATTGCAAATCATCAATCAACATGTTTGAGTTTAAAAACATCAAACCGTTTTTATTGCCTTTTTTAGCGGCAATAAGTTTAGGTTTGGCGCCCTACCATGAACCCCATCTTTGGGGTAAAATCAGATGGATAGCAGGAGGCGCTAAAGGAATGCAATTTATTGATTGGTTTGATTTTATGATGCATGCATCGCCCTGGATATGGCTGTTTGTGATTATTTTTAAGCAATTCGTTTTGAAAACTAACACCCGAATGTGAATAGAACATAAATTTTAATTTGCCATGATTTTTTAAGCTTTGTACATTTGTATTTACATTATGGCTCAATCTGTAAATGTAAATACGCACCTTAGCATTATTACAATTAATGATCTGAAAGATAAATATTTTTCAGGAGATGCGCTTAACGATCAGGAATTACAAGCTTTAAAAAACTACGATCGTTACAGAATAGCATATTTAAACTCTGCGCAAAGCGAGGAAGAATTTTCTAAAAGATATATTGATTTACAAGCTAAAGCCAATTTGTCGCCTTATACCGAATTCCTTTTACCGCCTTATTCTAACCATTTAATAAATCAATAATATGCAGGCAATAATAAATAAAATAACCACACGTTTTTTTGTAAATAATGTGGTTATGCTCACTGTATTAGCATTAATAAACAAGTTGTCTGCTTATGTCAATAAGCGTTGGGGATGGTTTTTTACTAACGGCAACAAAGAGCCTTATGTTGAACTTTATCCCTGGCGGGAAGAGTGGGGTATAGAACAATAATATTATTTGTTTAACAGTGCATCCCACCCTTGGGCTTTAAGCGGTATTGCCTGATTTGCCTGGTTGATTAAGTTAGCTCCTTGCGATTTATCGGTTATATAACCAATCACTGTAAAAAGTTTACTGTTTTTTATTTTATCAAAATCATTTTGATTGATAGTAAAAAGCAATTCGTAATCTTCACCACCATTTAGCGCACAGGTAACAGGCTCAAGATTAAAATCTTCGGCAGCAGAAATTAAAGCGTGATCTAAAGGTATTTTATCAATGTAAACATTGCAACCCACATTAGATTGCTTGCATATATGCAGCAATTCTGAGGCAAGACCGTCAGAAATGTCAATCATGCCGGTTGGTTTGACGTTATATTCTTCAAAAAATTTGATAACATCTTTTCGGGCTTCAGGTTTAAGTTGTCTTTCTAACAAGTAATCGTGTCCGGTTAAATCAGGCTGTATATTCGGATTAGCTTTAAATACTTCTTTTTCTCTTTCTAATATTTGCAAACCCATATAAGCTGAGCCTAAATCACCGCTCACCACAATTAAATCGTTGGGTTTAGCTCCGTTTCTGTAAACAACCTTGTCTTTTTTTGCGCTGCCTATTGCCGTAATACTGATGCTAAGTCCTGAACGGGAAGAGGTAGTGTCTCCCCCTACTATATCTACACCATATATTTTACAGGCTAATATCATTCCGGCATAAAGTTCTTCAACGGCTTCTAAAGAAAAACGATTACTCAACGACAGCGAAATAACAATTTGTTCAGGAGTGCCATTCATTGCATAAATATCAGATAAATTTACAATGACCGCTTTATAGCCTAAATGTTTTAAGGGTACATACATTAAGTCAAAATGAACGCCTTCTGTCAGCAGATCGGTAGTAATTAGTTTTACATTTCCGTTGTGGCAGTCTATTACTGCGGCATCATCGCCTATGCCCTTTAGTGTATCAGGGTTCTTTGTTTCAATATGTTTAGAAAGATGTTCGATTAATCCAAATTCTCCCAAACTTGATAGCTCTGTTCTTTTATTGTTTTGCATAATACAAAGGTAGTTAAATTGCCAGTAAGATTTTTTTAGCAGACCAATATAAGTTTGCCCGATGCTTTTACTTTTTATGTTCGGCTAAAAATGTTCTTTTAGATTTTGAATGATTAAAAATATCTGCAAAATCTTTTGCCTCTGCTATATCGTATGTTCCTATTCGAGTTCTTCGCAAGTTGTATAAATATGCCAGGGTGTTTAGTTTTATACCAAAGTCGTTAGCAATGCTTCTGATGTAGGTGCCTTTAGAACATTCTATAATAAAATCTACCAATGGTAATTCTACGTTTGTTATTTCAAACCGATATAATTCTATTTGATGCGATTTTATTTTTACTTCCTCACCGTTGCGGGCGCTTGTATAAGCGTTAACTCCATTTATTTTTTTGGCAGAAAATATGGGTGCTGTTTGCCATTGTTTTCCTAAAAATGAATTGGCTGCTTTTACCAGGAGCTCACGCGTAATGTGGTTAGTGCTCATTTTTTGATTTACGGCTGTTTCGCGGTCGTAAGAAGGGGTGGAGGCTCCTAAAAATATTGTGCCGGTGTATTGTTTACGTGCTTCTTGTATGATGGGTATTTGTTTAGTTGCTTTTCCGGCACATACAATTAATAAACCGGTTGCAAGCGGGTCTAAGGTTCCTGCATGTCCGATTTTAATTTTTTGACGGGGATATTTTTTTTTAAAATAAAATCGAAGTTTATTTATCACATCAAACGATGTCCATTCATACGGTTTATCAATCAGAAAAACACTGCCTTTTTCGAAATCTATTTCATCATTCATCAGGCTATATTTAAATTATATCCCAGTAATAATAATAATAAAATAAGTGTGCCTACTGCAATTCTGTAATAACCAAATATTTTAAATCCGTATCGGGTAACAAAAGTTATAAAAAATTTTATGGCCAGCATAGCTACAATAAAGGCAATTACATTACCTAATAACAGGGTATTTATTTGTGTATTATCAATGGTTTTGTATGTTTTTAAGAGTTTATATGCGCTGGCGGCAAACATGGTTGGAACAGCTAAAAAAAAAGAAAATTCGGTGGCTGTTTTTTTGTCTAATTTTTGTGTCAGACCACCAACGATACTTGCTGCAGAACGCGATATGCCCGGTATTAATGCCAGGCATTGAAATAAGCCTATTTTTAGTGCTTTGCCATAGGTTATTTGCGGTGTTGCATCAGGCCGGTTTAACCATTTATCTACAAACAGTAAAATAATACCTCCTAAGATTAGTGATATGGCAACAACTTCAACGCTTTCCAGTAATTCATCAATTTTATTTCCTAATAAAAATCCTGCTATAGCTGCGGGTATAAAAGCTATTAGCAACTGCATATAAAATTTAATAGATTGAAAAAATTTTTTGTAGTAAAGAACGATGACAGATAAAATAGCGCCAAATTGTATATTAACGGTAAATACTTTTACAAATTCAGAACTTTCTATTCCCAAAATTTTTTGAGTAATTATCATGTGTCCGGTAGATGATATTGGCAGAAATTCAGTTATACCCTCTACAATAGCAATAATTATAGCCTGCAGAATATCCATTTATATTGATTAGTCTTTGCGTTTTTTAAGTATGGCGTATATAATTACTCCATAACCCAAAAGCACAATGATTGGCGACAAGGTAATTCTGCGAAAACTAAATAATTCTTCTTTTTTAAATACGTTTGGATCTTCTGATCCACCCCCTATCATAAGTAAAAAACCAATGATAACCAAAACAGCTCCTGCGGTTAAAATCAAATAATTTTGTTTACCGTAAGTAAGTTTTTCGCTTTCTTTATTTTGATTATTTGTTTTTGCAGAAAGGGTTTGTTCTATATCCACCATTCTACCGGATGTATTTTTTTGTTTGTTTTTCATTTCAATAAAGTTGTTATAGAATATATGGTTTGCTGCAAAGGTATCTTTTTTCTCCTAATGTAACTATCATTAAAACAGATAATCGCTCTTAATTCTTAGATATTTTCTTAATGCAAAATAGGTAGAGGTCCACGAAATGATAATCCCTAATAAAATAACTCCTGCAAATAGTATAATTATTTGTTTTAATTCGGTAATTTGTTTTAAGTCGGGCCACCAGTTTATCGCATAATACATTACTCCGGTAATGAGCATCATAGATAGCAGGCCGGCTATTATACCATTGATCAGTGCCCGTAACATAAAGGGTTTGCGAATAAATCGTTCGGTTGCACCAACCAGTTGCATACTTTTTATTAATAGTCGTTTAGCGTATATAGTTAACCTGATTGTATTGTTTATCAATGCAATGGCTACCAGCAGCAATAAAGCTGAAAAAACCAGAACCATATATAAAAGCATTTTGGCATTTTCGTTAATGTGTTTAAACATATTTTTATTGTACGAAATTTCCTGTATGGCATCGGCATATTCGGCCATTAGCATCGCTTCTATATTTTGTACGCTGTCTAAATTTGCCCAATCTGATTTGATATAAATTTCTAATGATGCCCAAATCGGGTTGTATCCGAAAAGCCCTTCTTCAATATCATCGCCCCATATTTTTTTTGTTTCCTGTAAGGCTTCATCTTTGCTTATATAATCAGCGCTTTTAATATATTTTTCGGTTAATAATGTTTTTTCAATTTGTCGTATTTCGTTTTCTTTTGTCTTTTCTTTAAAAAAAATATCTATTCGGATATTTTCTTTAGCGTTTTTAGTTAGTGTGTTAGCGCTAAGCACTATCCAGCCTACCATGCCAAGCATAAACAGCACCAGTGATATGCCAATAATGGTGGAAATTTGAGAGGTGTTTCCTTTTGTTTTCATTACAACAAATTTTCAATAATTTTTTTACTTCCGAAAGCCACCATGGAGTTTATTGCCAAAAGCAATATGTTAATAAAGTTTACTGAGGTTTATATTATTAAATTTGCGCACTTACAAATTAACAGAATGGAATACAATTTTAGAGAAATAGAACAAAAGTGGCAACAACACTGGGCAGAACACAAAACTTACAAAGCATTAGATAATAGTGATAAATCTAAGTATTATGTATTAGACATGTTTCCTTACCCATCAGGAGCGGGTTTACATGTTGGGCATCCGCTTGGTTACATTGCCTCTGATATTATGGCTCGCTATAAACGCCATAAAGGCTTTAACGTATTACACCCAATGGGCTACGACAGTTTTGGTTTACCTGCTGAGCAATATGCTATTCAAACCGGACAGCACCCTGCCATAACTACGGAACAAAACATAAAACGATACCGCGAACAATTAGACAAAATTGGATTTTCATTCGATTGGGACAGAGAAGTGCGCACCAGCGATCCAAACTATTATAAATGGACACAGTGGATTTTTATTCAACTTTTCAATTCGTGGTATAATCCCGAAAGCGATAAAGCAGAACCCATTGAAACGCTTATTAAAAAATTTAAAAACCTCTCCCCTAACTCCTCTCAAAATGGAGAGGGGAACAATAGTTCCCTTAACATACCTGAAATTTTAAAAAATAAACGCTGGAATGAACTTTCAGAAAAAGAGCAATCAGATATTTTAATGGAATACCGATTAGCTTATTTAAGCGAAGCTTATGTAAACTGGTGTCCTGCATTGGGTACGGTATTAGCCAATGATGAAGTAAAAGATGGCGTGAGCGAAAGAGGTGGCCATCCGGTAGAAAGAAAATTAATGAAACAATGGAGTCTTCGCATTACGGCTTATGCAGAACGCTTACTTAAAGGATTAGATATAATTGACTGGAGCGAAAGTATAAAAGAAGCACAAAGAAACTGGATTGGAAGATCGGAAGGGACAAGTTTAAAATTTGAAATTGATGGTTACAATGCAGAAGTAGAAGTTTTCACAACCCGCCCCGACACTATTTTTGGAGTGAGTTATTTAACGCTTGCACCCGAACACGAACTGGTAGAAAAAATTACTACTCCCGAACAAAAAGAAAAAGTAGAGGCATACATTACTTATGCTAAAAATCGCAGCGAACGCGAGCGTCAGGCCGATGTAAAAAAAGTTACAGGCGAGTTTACCGGAGCTTATGCCATACAGCCTTTTACAGGAAAACAAATTCCGATTTGGGTGGGCGATTATGTTTTGGCAGGATATGGAACAGGCGCAGTAATGGCTGTTCCCGCTCATGATTCGCGCGATTATGCTTTTGCAAAAACCTTTAATTTACCAATTCTGCAAGTAGTTGAAGGTGGCGACATAAGTAAAGAAGCTTACGATACAAAAGAAGGTAAAATAATTAATTCTGATTTTTTAAACGGACTTGAAGTAAAAGATGCCATAAAAGCTGCCATTGCCGAAATTGAAAAACGAGGAATAGGAAAAGGAAAAATAAATTATCGCCTTCGCGATGCAGTATTTGGCCGCCAACGCTATTGGGGCGAACCCATACCTATTTATTATGATAATGAAATACCAAAAGCAGTTGACGAAAAACATTTACCCATTATTCTCCCTGAAGTTGATAAATATTTACCGACTGAAGATGGCGATCCACCATTAGCAAGAGCTTCAGAAAAATGGAAATATCAGGGAAAATACGATTACGAATTTACCACCATGCCGGGATGGGCAGGCAGTTCCTGGCATTTTTTGCGCTACATGGATCCAAAAAACGAAAAGGAATTTGTATCTAAAAAAGCTGCCGAATATTGGAAAGAAATTGACTTATATATAGGCGGTGCCGAACACGCCACAGGACATTTATTATACTTCCGCTTTTGGACAAAATTTCTGAAAGACCTAGGTTACATCAGCATTGAAGAACCTGCAAAGAAATTGATTAATCAGGGGATGATACAGGGAACTTCAGCTATTATTTACCGCGTAAACGGAACTAATAAAATTGTATCAGCAGGTTTAAAAAATAAATACGATGCTGTTGCGATTCATATTGATGTTAATTTGGTTGATAATAGTATTGTAAATATTGAAGAATTAAAAAAATGGCGCGATGATTTTGCCAATGCAGAATTTGAATTAGAAAATGGTAAATTAATTTGCCATCACGAAGTTGAAAAAATGAGTAAAAGATGGTTTAATGTTGTAACACCAGATTCAATATGCGAAAAATACGGAGCCGACACATTGCGTTTATACGAAATGTTTTTAGGTCCGCTGGAGCAGCACAAACCATGGAACACAAACGGAATAACGGGTGTACATAATTTCTTGAAAAAACTTTGGAGATTATTCCACTCAGAAAATGGAATTTCAAACGAGGCAGCAAGTAAAGCAGAACTTAAAGCTTTACACAAATGCATTAAAAAAGTAAACGAAGACATTGAGCGTTTTTCATTCAACACTTCGGTAAGTAATTTTATGATTTGTGTAAATGAGCTAAGCGATTTAAAGTGCAACAAACGCGAAATATTAGAGCCGCTTATTGTTTTAATTTCTCCTTATGCACCTCATATTGCAGAAGAACTATGGAGCAAATTAGGGCACACAGAAAGTATTGAATACGTTACTTATCCTGTGCATAACGAAGCATATTTAACAGAAGATAATTTTAATTATCCGGTTTCATTTAACGGAAAAATGCGTTTTAATATTGAACTGCCCATTACACTTTCTCCCAAAGAAGTGGAAGAAGCAGCACTTTCAGCACCTGAAGCCCAAAAATGGTTGGAGGGAAAAACGCCCAAAAAAGTAATAGTTGTACCTAAAAAGATTGTAAATATTGTAGTTTAATAATTCCACATAGACATTTCGACATATTTTTTACGATAAATGTTTAGTTTTTAGCGATAAATTAATAATTAATATCAGTTTTTTATTATTTTCGCATACGGAAAACAAAAAAGCGGTTCAATATTAAACAAATGTACTTATCCATGAGTGTGAACAACCAATTAAAGCGCGGATGGCGTTTGCTGTTATTTTGCTTTATTTTATTACAGTATAAATCAGCTAAATCTCAAATAGACACAGTATTTTGGTTTGCGGCTCCCGAAGTTTCTTCATCACTGGGCGACAACCCGATTTATTTAAAATTTCTTACCTACAATACTCCGGCAACTATCACTATTAGTCAGCCGGCAAATATGTCATTTACTCCTATCGTATTGAATTTGCCGGCAAACAGTAACGGGCAAACAAATTTAACCCCGTTTTTATCCCAAATTGAAAGCCCTGCAGCCAACGTGGTTTCTAATAACGGATTAAAAGTATCATCTACGGCACCCATTAGTGCGTTTTTCGATTTACAAGCTACAAACAATAAAGAAATTTTTTCATTAAAAGGACAAAAAGCCCTGGGTACAAATTTTTATACTCCATTTCAAACTTTTTTTGCAGCCGGTTCAACCACTCCCGCCTCATTTCATTCATTTGAAATTGTTGCAACACAACCCAATACTACGGTGCTTATAACTCCCCGTGCCAATATAGTAGGGCATAGTGCCAATGTTACATACAGCATCAGTTTAAATGCCGGGCAAACTTACAGTGGTCGCACCACATCTACTGCAGCTACTCCCTCCCTGGCAGGGTCTATTATTTCTGCTGATAAACCTGTGGCAGTAACGGTTCATTCAGGCGCCTTAAGCAGTGCCGGATGCATGAATACAACAGGCGACCAAATCACTACCACCGAACACATCGGCACAGATTATATTATCTACAAGAACAATGCATTTAATGAGAGAATTTACGTATTGGCCACTCAAAACGCAACTACTGTAGAAATATATAAATCTACCAATTCAAATACCTTAATAAACTGGGGCGAAACCCATCAGGTAACTACCAATATAAACGATACGGTAATCTACATCAAAACCAATAAACCGGTTTATGTTTATCACCTTTCGGGTAACGGATGCAGGTTGGCGGCAGCTCAGGTGCCACCGGTTTTTTGTGCAGGAACGTATGAAACATCTTTTTCGCGTCACAGCAGCGATTCAATCGGGGTGTTTTTATATACCCGAACCGGATTTGAAAGTATGTTTGCTTTAAACGGAAATGCATCGCTTGTGCCGGCCTCTGCGTTTAAAAACGTTCCGGGTACCAGCGGGCAGTTTAAATCGGCATTGATTTATTACAATACTACGGATGTACCTGTTGGTTCGTACAATAAAATAACTAACTCGGGAGATATTTTCGGATTAGGGATTATACATGGTCAACACTCGGCAGGCTCAGGCTACGCTTATTTATCGCAGTTTTCATCCTCTCCATTTGTTGAAGCAGGTCCGGCAGTTGATACAACTTGCGCGAATGTACCTTACACGGTTAATGGCATAGTAGGAGGGGGTTCAGTAACAGGCTTCTGGGGCAGCTCCGGTTTCGGAAGCTTTCAAAATCCGCTCAATAGCTTAAATAATACTTATGTACCCAGTAATTTAGACACCTTAGTTAGTCCGATAAGATTAGTGCTTACTTCTTCTCCGCCTTGCCCAACCCAACGCGATACCATATTTTTACATGTATTACCCGCACCTATTGTAAACGCATCGGTTGATCAATCGGTTTGTAATAATAATCCGGTAGTTAATCTCAATGGCAGTGTAATTGCCGGTTCTACAACAGGTATATGGACCAGTTTAGGTACGGGAGGAACTTTTAGCCCTAACAATACTACATTAAATGCAACATTTACTCCATCCTCAACCGATATCAGTAACGGTTCGGTAACATTGGTATTGACTTCTACTAATGCAGGGGTTTGCTTAAATGTTTCTGACACTATGGTAGTTACATTTACGCAGGCAGCTACCGTAAATGCAGGCCCTGCCACTGTTTCGGTGTGTGCTAATAATCCACAAGTAAGCCTTAGCGGAACAGTTTCTGCGCCTTTTGGAGGAAAATGGACAACCAGTGGCACCGGCTTTTTCTTACCTAATAACTTATCATTAAACTGCACTTACCAACCCACCACCGCAGATGTAAACAGCGGTAGTGTTACACTATATCTGGAATCAACCAACAACGGAAATTGTTTACCGGTTTATGATAGCATTGTAGTTACTTTTACTCCGGCACCAACAGTTAATGCCGGAACTAATATTATTGCCTGTACCAATAGCCCGACAGTTCAATTAAATGGCACTGTTAGCGGCCCTACCACTACAGGAATCTGGTCAGGAGGAAGCGGTACATTCACACCTTCAAATACCACGTTAAACGCAGTTTATACTCCAACCCCTGCTGAGGTTTTATCCGGAACCATCTTCTTAACATTAACTTCTACCAATAACCAAAACTGCAATGCAGTTAACAGCACCGTACAAATTAATTTTGTAGCTCCGCCTTTTGCAAACTTCAATTTTAATAATGTCTGCCAAAATGAAACAACTGTTTTTACTGATTTTTCTTTACCCGGGTTTGGCTCTTTAAATGCCTGGCAATGGGATTTTGGCGATAACACAAATTCTGCTTTGCAAAACCCCACGCATCTTTATGCTGCACCTGGAAACTATACGGTACAGTTAATAGCTACCTCTAATAGTGGTTGCAGCGATACAATTACACAAACCGTTAGTGTTTACCCTAAACCCGTTGCTGACTTTACATACACCGGTTCTTGTAACGGTGCATTTATCACCATAAATTTTACAGATAGTTCCTATGTAAACAACGGCACTATCAATTACTGGTATTATGATTTTGGAGGTCCGGGCAATATTGTTGCACAAAACCCTACACAGGTATTTACTACTTCGGGTAATTATACAGTTACACATGCTGTTGCCACCACGCAAGGTTGCAGAGATACCATTGTTAAAATAGTTAATGTTCCACCCCGACCGGATGCGGATTTTACTTATAATTTTAATGCCGGCCCCAATGTTGGTTCTATTTATAATTTTGTTAATCTATCAAGTAACAGTACCAGCTATTATTGGACATTTGGCGATGGCAACAATTCGACTGACGTAAACCCTTTAAATACGTATTTTAATAACGGAAATTATTATGTAACACTTTATGCATATGGGGCATTTGGCTGCGTTGATAGTACCACAAAAATTATTGTAATAAATAATGTAACTACCGAAATCAGTACTTTAATACCGAATGCTATTTCGCCTAATGGTGATGGAAAAAATGACGTGTGGAAGCTTGGATTTATTAATCTTTTATACCCCGATGCCGAGGTGTACATTTACAACCGCTGGGGACAAGAAATGTTTTCATCTAAAGGATACAACACCCCTTGGGATGGCACCTATAACAATGAGCCTGTTCCAGATGCTACCTATTATTATGTGATAAAACTCAACGACTCTCAGTCGCAAATTTTTAAAGGCTCAATTTTAGTTTTAAGAAATAAAGATTAATAAAAATGATAAAGAAATTTATATACACAACAATTGTTTTGCTGCTTTTTGCTTATTTTTCATTGGCACAGCAACAAGCTACGTTTACAAATTTTTTACTGAATGATTATTTTTATAATCCTGCAATTGCCGGCAGCAAAAAAGTGCATGTTGCCAATTTAAGTTACCGCAATCAGTGGACAGGATTTGAAGGCGCACCTAATACACTTATCGGTAATTTTTATGGCTCGCTTAGAAATGAAGGCAAGCATGGTTATGGACTTTCGATATTGAACGACCGTGCAGGGCTTGCCCAAAGTACAGCTATATATTTGAATTATGCCTACCATATTAAGTTAAGTAAAGAAATAAAATTAGGTTTGGGATTTCAACCCGGATACTTGCAATACAGGGTTAAGTTGTATGATGCTCGCCTGGCTGATGCAGGTGATGATGTGTTAACCGGTAATATATTATCGGCTAACGCACTCGATTTAAACAGCGGGTTTCATTTGTACTCACCTAAGTTTTTTGTGATGGGGGCCATGCAGCAAATACTTGGTAAGGAAATACAATTTACTACATACAACAATAATCTGGCTAAACACTTTACCCTGCTCGGAGGCTATAACATTAAATTAGACAGTGCAAAAATGTTATTACAACCCACTTTGCTGGTACGTTATGTTAAACCGGCACCAGCGCAAATAGGTATTATGTTAAAAGCGACATACGATAAAAAATACTGGGCAGGTATATCTTATCGCACCAGCGATGCTATGTCTGTGTGTATAGGATATAATTTAAAAGAAAGACTCAGTGTGGGATATGGTTATGATTATTCTGTTTCAGGCATCCGAAAATTTAATTCCGGTTCGCACGAAATTGTTATATCGTTTATCACAACGCCTAAAAAACCTTCGCTTGATGAAATGGACGAAAAACTAAATAACCGCATCATGGATCAAAATAAACTTGATGTCAAAGAAAAATATTAATCATTATGAATACTTTTAAATTTTTAGAAATGAAAAAAAGCAAATATTTACTAGTATTTGTTGTGTTTTTTAGTCTTTCACAAAAAGAAGCAAAAGCACAAATTGACACGCTTTTTTGGTTTGCGGCTCCCTGGGTAACACCCGACCATTGGTGGAGAGACCCTATAGCATTTCATTTTTCCACCTTTAACAACCCTACTGCAGTAAGAATTCAACAACCTGTAACCGGATATGATACTACCATTAATATACCTGCTAACAGCTTGTTTTCAAAATATGTGGACTTTATGATTAATGCGGTAGAATCTAAACCCGCAAACACAGTTTTAAATACAGGTTTTAAAATAACATCTGATTTTCCAATTACGGTAGTGTATGATGTTATTACACGTCCTACTCAACATTACAACCCCGAAACATTTTCTCTTAAAGGTCAAAACGGATTAGGAAAAGAATTTGTGTGCTCATTCCAAACAAGATGGAATAACCAAACATTAAGTGGTGACCTAAACGGAGACTCACAAGTTACACAGCCGTATCAGCAAATAAATATTGTAGCCACCGAGCCAAATACCACTGTTTATATTACACCCCGATGTAATGTAGTAGGAGGGCACCCGGCTAATGTTACGTACTCGGTAGTTTTACCTTTGGCAGGAAATACCTATACGGTTCAAAACCTGGTACAAAATACCAGTGTGCCCGGTAATAACCTGGCGGGAACTATTGTAGTTGCCGATAAGCCTATTGCCGTTACAGTTACTGACGATTCGGTAAACCCTTCGGGAGGAGGCGGATGCTACGATTTAATGGGAGACCAAACCGTTCCGGTAGATGTGGTAGGAACGGATTATATTGTTCTAAAAGGTAATTTAAATGTTGGTTCAGAAGAATCATTTTTCATTACGGCAACCGAAAATTTTACGCAGGTTACAATTAACGATGGATTTAATCCTGTTACCAATGTATTATTAAATCAAGGAGATACTTACCGATATTTAATTAATAATGCAGGACAGCCAAGAACTTATGTACAAGCTGATAAACCGGTATATGTGTTACACATGACAGGTTATGGCTGCGAATTAGGAGAAGCCATTTTACCGCCACTAAATTGTGCCGGTTCTCAAACGGTTACATTTCCCCGAACGAATGCCCAAAATTTTTCACTCAATATACTATGTCCTACCGGTGCTGAGGGAGCCTTTTTACTAAATGGTAATCCGGCTCTGGTGCCTGCCGCAGCGTTTAACCCTGTGCCCGGTACAGGTGGTCAATGGCTGGCAGCACAAATTACCTTTACAACGGCACAAATACCCGCGGGTTCTTCAAATATCTTAACCAATTCCATTGATAATTTTGGAATGGGTGTTATTAATGGTGGTACTACAACCGGATGCTTGTATCATTATATGTCCTCCTTCATAAGAAGAGTATATACCCATGCCGGTAACGACACTATTTTATGCAGCGGTGATCCCTTTGTTCCTTTAAATGGCAGCGTAACCGGAGGAGCAACCACCGGTATTTGGACCACAATAAATGGTTCAGGAACATTTAATAACCCTACCGACTTAGTAGGGCAATACAACCCGACTGCCAGCGATTATAGCCAGGGAACCGTTACGTTTGTCTTGGAATCTACCGGTAATTGCTTGCCGGTTAGAGATACCTTGGTAGTTCAATTTATTCAATCACCTATAGTTACTGCCGGGGTTGATAATGTATATTGTAAAAACAATGTTCCGCAAATACCTTTAAATGGTACATTGCAGTATGCAGTTGGTTCAAACTGGAGTGGTGGTGCAGGAGGTTCGTTTGGTAACGCAGGTTCATTAAATACTTTTTATACACCTTCACCGGCCGATTTAGCAAACGACAGTGTTGCTATTGTTATTACATCAGCAGGTAGTTTCTTTGCTTGTCCGGACGACTCGGATACAGTGGTATTTTACTTTACTGAGCCTCCGGTAGTTGTTGCAGGACCTAATCAAACGATTTGTACCAGTGTAACCGATATAAATTTGAATGGTTTTGTAGGCGGAACATCCAACACTGGTGTCTGGTCGTATACAGGCACAGGAAGTATCAGCCCAAGTAACAACAGCCTTACCGGGATATATTCGGTAACACCTACCGACACTACAGCTTCGCAATTATGGTTTTATTTAACTTCAACCAACAATGGCAATTGCCTGGCAGTAGTAGATAGTTTTCAGGTTAATATTTTAAGCAAACCAAGTATATCTATGACTGTTCCCGACTCGGTTTGTTCTAATTTATCGAGTATAAATTTAAGCGGCAATGTAACAAGCGGTTTTGATTACTATTGGTCAACCGATGGAGCCGGTACCATTGTTAGTCCCAATAATACACCCAACACCAGTTACACCATCAGCCCGATTGACGTATCAAACGGTTTTGTGAATATAGCTTTATCTACAACACCGGATATTTGTCCTACGGAAAGTGATACTGTTACGGTTTACTTTATAGCACCACCCACCGTATTTGCCGGAAATGATATTAACTTATGCAGCAATGAAGCGATACAATTAAACGGAAATATAAGTGGTCCCAATCCACAAGGAACATGGACAAGTACCGGTACAGGTGTATTTAATCCGGGTAATAATTTTATCTCTACCATATATATCCCCTCTGCTCTTGATATCTCAAATGGTAATGTGCAATTAACTTTAACTTCGACTAATAATTTTGGATGCCCGCCAACCAATGATGCATTGAATGTAACCTTTTTACCAATACCGAATGCATCATTTAATGCGACTACAGTTTGCGAGGGGAATAATACAACATTTACCGACCAATCAACTGTTTCGTCAGGCAGTATAACATCCTGGAATTGGGATTTTGGTGGCTTTGGCAGTTCGGTTGCTCAAAACCCGCTATATACATTCCCTGCAAGTGGCCCAATCAATGTTACATTAATTGTGCAATCAAGCAACGGGTGCTACGATACCATACAACAAACCGTAGTGGTTAATCCCAATCCGGTAGTTTCGTTTACACCCACTCGTTTTTGTGTAGGCTTGCCCACAGAATTTATAGATAATTCTTTTATACCCACGGGCAGTATTGTGTCATGGTCTTACGATTTTGGTGATGGCTCACCTGTCAGCAATTTACAAAACCCCATCCATATCTATACCAGTTCAGGTACATATAATGTGGTAATGACGGCCACTTCTAATTTAGGTTGCACTGGTACTTCCACAACTACAGTAACCGCATTACCGGGTCCTAATGCAGCATTTACTGCATCGCCCAATCCGGCATTAATTAATGAGAATATTCAATTTACCGATCAGTCAACCGGTAACATTGCTGCCTGGTTGTGGAATTTTGGCAACAATACGGGTAGTAACAGCCCAAACCCGGTTCACAGCTACCCCGATGGAGGAAGTTATATTGTTTATTTAGTTGTAACTGATAACGATGGTTGTGTAGATACTGCCCGAACAGTAATTGATATTACATTATTACCGGTATTACCTACCGCTTTTACTCCAAACGGAGACGGAGAAAATGACAGTTTTATCATCCGCGGAGGACCATTCAAATCAGTGGATTTTAGAATATATAACAACTGGGGAGAACAAATTTTCTTTAGCGATGATGCAAGCATTGGTTGGGATGGAACCTATAAAGGCAATCCCGCTCAAATGGGGGTTTATACATGGAAATTTATTGTGGAATTACCCGGAGGCAGAATCATTACACAATCGGGTGACGTAACCTTAATCAGATAATTTATAATAACAGGAAGTAGATATGAAACTTTTTAATGCTATAACAAAAGCATCCTTAGTATCAGGTTTTGTGATTGTTGGAGTTAACAACGCAAAATCGCAGGATTTTCATTTATCAATGTATGACGCTGCACCACTTTTTTTAAACCCTGCCATGACAGGTGTTTTTGAAGGTGACTGGAGAATTCATTTGCATCATCGTACACAATGGAAAGCAGTAAATTTTAAACCCTACACTTCTTATTTAGCCAGTTTTGATATGCCTTATAATAAGTGGGGTTTTGGCATACAGTTGCAAAACTTCAGAGCAGGCTGGGGAAATTATAATGCCTTTCAGGGATTACTCTCGGCTGCCTACACACTTTCGGTTGATGCTCAAAAATCACACAACATTTCCTTCGGATTGCAGGCAGGTTTTGTCAATAAGTCATTAGAAGCCGGTTTACATACCTTCAATAATCAGTACGTTACTACCAATGGCGGAGGTTTTGACAGCGAACTAAACAGTAATGAAAATTTTGCGCGACAATCGGTTTTTGTTCCCGAAGTTAATTTTGGAACCATGTACTACTATGCCAAACAACAAAGTCGCTTAAATCCTTTTGTTGGTTTTTCAATGTTTAATTTATTACAACCCAAAGAAACCTTTTTTGGAGGTGATAACAAATTGCCTTTAAGAACTTATATTAATGTTGGTACCCGAATAAACATTACTGATTTATTTTTCCTGATACCCAAAGCTTTGATTATGCATCAAAAACCCGGGCAAGAAATTAATTTTGGTTTAGACGGAGGCTATTATCTTAAACACTCAGAAACCTACTTACTGGCAGGTACGCTTTTCAGAAATAAAGATGCATTTATGCTTTACCTGGGTGCCCGCAAAGCAAGCTACATAGCTAAAATAGGTTATGATATTAACTTTTCAACTCTTAGACCTGCCTCAAGCGGACGAGGCGCTTTTGAAATTTCGTTTACCTACATGAAACAAAAAGCAAAACCCAGAGAAGGAAAAATTTGCCCCAGACTATAATTTAAAATTTAACTTAAAGGATTTAACAATAAAACGATGAAAAAATTATTTCAACTTTTTTTGATTTTTTTAATACCACTTTCTGTTTTTTCGCAAGCCAAAACAGCATGGCTATATTTGGCAGATGAATATTATAAAAAAGCTGATTATGCCTCGGCATTGGTAAATTATCTTAAAGTGTTAGACGATTCCGTTGGTTTGTCAACCTCGGTTTTACCCTACGAGTCGGCAATGTCTAACCAAAAGCTAAACGAGAAAAAAACAATTCAAAAAAATAATAGAAAAGTTGCACTAAGAGATTATGTTAATCATCAAATAGCGATGTGCTATTTATATACAGCCGATTATAACCATGCCGTTAACCACTTTAAATTAACTTCCGAAAACAATTCCTACCCCGAGGATATATATTATTATGGTGTATCATTAATGCATGTAAAAAGGCATGAGGAAGCAATAGCTGCCTTTGAGAAATACATTGCACTGCCCGATAATGACAAAGAACTGGTAGCAAAAGCGCAAACAGCCATGTTGGGTTGTTATTATGCCATGGATGAGAACAACCTGCGCAAAGCCGTAAGGGTTGAACTAGCCGATACCAACACTTTTAACAAAGGAACTACCTCGTTTGGCACAATGTTTTGGGGCAGCGAAGAAAAATTAATTTTTGCCAGCGCACGCAAAGGTGGTGTAATATTCGACCCCGCAAAGCAAGAATCAGAATATTTACTGGATTTATATTGGACAGAAATGAGTGAAGACAGTGTATGGAGCAGAGCATGGAATTTTGGTAGGCCCGTTAATACTTCTTTGCACGAAGCAACTGCTTGTTTCAATAATAAAAATACCATGTTCTTTACACGCTGGAGCGACCAGAAAAGAAACGAGCAAAATATATACATTGCCCGTATGCTAAACATGAAGTTTTTTGAAGCATATAAGCTCGATACCAATGTAAATTGTGATGGCTGTAAAAGCATCAATCCTTTTGTTTCGTTAGATGGCAGAACACTTTATTTTTCGAGCAACCGAAAAGGAGGATACGGAGGCATGGATTTATGGAAAATTGATCTTGACTCGAACGGAAATACCGTAGGTAAAGCCGTAAACCTCGGGCCACAAATCAATACCCCTAATGATGAGGTGGCGCCTTTTTTCCATGAAACAACCGGCACACTTTTTTTTAGTTCTAATGGCCATAATTCCATTGGTGGCTTTGATATTTTTAAAAACACATACAACCGCAACGACAGTACATTTGGTCTTACCATCAATATGGGAATGCCTATCAATTCGGGTAAAGATGATAACTACATTATTTGGGACAAATATTTGCGTCATGGATATTTATCCAGCGACAGAGAAGATTGCCCCAGCGGACATTGCTATAAAATATACGAAGTATTTAATGAACCGATTAAAATATTCCTTTCGGGAACCGTATATGATGCAACCAGCGATGACGAAGATCCTGTGCCGGGCGCATTGCTCTCGTTTAAAGATGTGAAGTTTGTGATGGACCCTTTCCAGATAGAAGCAGATGAAAATGGTTATTACGAAACAGAACTTTCTCAAAATATTGAACTGTTTATCAAAGCCCGTAAAACAGGATACTTTGCTGATGCAGCCTCAATAAATACCAGCAGCATCACCCAAACCACCTATTTACAACAAGATTTTTTTCTTAAAAAAATACCTAAAGACGAAATTGAAATTCCCGGTATAGAGTATGATTTTGACTCGGATAAGCTACGCCCCGTTTCATTTGAAGTGCTTGACAAAATTTATGAATTATTGATGTTAAACGATAATTTGATTGTAGAAATAAACTCGCATACCGATTGCAGAGGCAGTGATAAATACAATATGGATTTGTCTCAACGAAGAGCCCAATCATGCGTAAATTACCTGGTTTCTAAGGGTGTTCCCAAAGAACGCCTCAAAGCAAAAGGTTTTGGAGAATCGCAACCGGCATATTGGCTTGATGATAATAAAAATCCACGTTTAGACGAAAGCGGCAATAGAATACAACTAACCGAAAAAGTAATCAACTCTTTTTCGAGCAAAGACGAACAGGAAAAATTACACCAAAAGAACAGACGTACAGCTTTTAAAGTTACAGGCGAAGGATTTAATTTGCAGAGTAATTAGTTAAACCTTTGTCAACGCTTTTTCCTTAGCGATTATTGATGAGTTTGCAGTTTATAACCGATAAAGAAATTCTTGCGCACGTTTCTAAAAGACCTGGCGAAACTAAAATTGGCGAGTGTATCAGTTTCAGTAAAAATCACGAAGAATTTAATAAATTATTAAACGATAATACTTTCAAATATGTACTGCTGGGTATACCCGAAGATATTGGCGTATTAGCTAATTATGGCAGACCGGGAGCCTCGGAAGCCTGGCAATTTTTTTTAAGTAAATTTCTCAACATACAATCCAATAAATTTTTTGACGGCCATCAACTTTTTATAGCCGGTGAAATATTTACAAATGATTTGATGCAGTTAAAAAACAATTTTTTGAATGACAAAAGCCGTCTTTCTAAAATTGTCGAGGAATTAGATAATAGAGTAGAAGCTGTAATATTTAAAATCTGCGAAGCAAACAAAATACCCGTGATAATCGGAGGCGGACATAACAATGCTTACCCGATTATAAAAGCTGTTAGCAAAAGCTTAAAACAAAAAATATCAGTAGCAAATATTGATCCCCATGCCGACTTGCGTAATACCCAAGCTAGACATAGTGGAAATGCATTTTCTTTTGCCTATCAGGAAGGATACATTAATAAATACATCGTGTTTGGTTTACACGAAGGCTACAACAATACCCATATTTTAGAACAGTTTGATAACAAAACCCGCAAATACATAACGTATGAAAATTGCTTGCAGAGTGTAGTGCATATACGTTATCAGGCAAACGAAATAAACGCTTTTCTGCAAGATGAAAATATTTGTTTTGAATTTGATTGCGATTCGATTGCGGGTTTTCCTGCCAGTGCCGAAACTTTAAGCGGTTTTACACCCAACGAAGCCAGAAGTATTATTATGACTATGGCTGCCAATACTAAAATACGCTCATTTCATCTGTCTGAATTTGCTCCGAATATTAATCCACAAATTGCAGAAAGCGCAGCTAAATTATTGGCTAACATGGTTGCCGACTTTATTAAAATAAACAGTAATTACCATAATCAAATACAAAAAGAATTATTCGATTTAAATTAACCGGTGGATTTGTAAATACAACCTATGTTTTCTTACAATAAATTTTTATGATAATTTATAAGTCATTTTACTCCGTATTACACATTAGAAAATACATAATGCGGGTTAAAGGACAAGTAAGTATTTTTAGGTGATGTGAAAATCTGGAAAACAAGCAAAATAATCCCAAATTTAGCATTAGAAATTTGAAATAAATCCAAATTTTCCGCCAGAGGCGGACTGAGTGTGTTGAGTGTCGTGTGGGATTTGGGTTATCCGCCATTAGGCAAACATTACGCATGCTAATGCGTAATGTGGGATAATTGTAAACTTGTATGTAAAAAATATTAGCGAAAAGTATACTTATTTAGCAAAAAATGGGGAGCTTACATAAAAACAGAAGGATTTGGAAATTTGACTGAGCAAAACGGAAAGTTCATTTTTTTTAAAAACAAAAAGAATATCAGTTTTTCAAAAGGTATTATATTTACGCCAATTGATTGTATTGAGCATGACAAACAGTTTAAAGTTATTAACTAAAAGCAACCTGTTGAAAAAATATTTAGCCATTTTGATAGCCGTTTTAGCCTTATTCGCGGTAATTGTTCAATATCAATTGATGATTAACAACAGAGTAGCCGGCATTACAGAAACCACCATAAGGTTTTTTAGCTTCTTTACTATTTTAACCAATTCGTTAACTGCCGTTTATTTTGTTCGTCTTTCATACAAAATCTTATGTAGTAAGCAAATAATAAATGTAAATTTTACAATGCTAACCGCAATCACAGTTTACATTACTATTGTAGGGTTAGTGTATCAAATTCTATTACGGCACATCTGGAGTCCTGTCGGTCTTCAAAAAATAGTGGATGAACTATTACATACAATAAATCCTACTTTAGTGATTTGCTTTTGGTTTTTCAGTAGAACAGGAATGCTGCTCGATTATAGAAAAATTCCGATGTGGCTATTATATCCATCCATTTATCTTTTTTACATACTGACTCGTGGTTATTTCTCCAACTTTTACCCCTACCCATTTATAGATGTGTCAAAAATTGGTTTTACACAGGTTATGATAAATAGCCTTGGAATGATGCTTTTGTTTATAATCGTTTCAATTATTTTTATTTGGTTAAACAATAATATCAGTAGTTCGACAAACAAGAACATCAGCCGCTAAAGGGGGGTAACCGTTCCACCAAAGACAGACAAGTGCACAACTAACTTTAAAAATTAAAACATCAAAAAAACGACCCCATTAGAAGCGTTTTTAACCCGCACAAGTATTTATATGTGTAGTATTCGACTGATGGCGAACAACCTAAATGCTCCCGCATATTGACACTGTATCATGTTTGGCGGATGGAAAATTTGAGTCAATTTTTTTTACTGTTTATAGCCTTTCTTACACTACCGAATTTTTTAAGTAATTCATTGGCTTCATCATAACCAATATTTAGTTCTTGCATGACCATTTTAGTACCCCGATCTATAAGTTTTTCATTGCTTAGCTGCATATCAACCATACGATTACCTTTAACTCTTCCTAACTTTATCATTACCGAAGTGCTAATCATATTTAACACTAATTTTTGTGCAGTACCTGCCTTCATGCGTGTGCTGCCGGTAACAAATTCGGGCCCGGTAATTACTTCAACAGGAAAATCGCTGATTTTTGCCACAGGGCTACCTGCATTGCAGGTAATACACCCGGTAAGGATATTGTTTTCTCTGCATTTTTTTAATCCACCTACAACATAAGGTGTAGTGCCCGATGCAGCAATTCCTATAACGATATCATCCCGGCCTATGGCATGCTCTTCTAAATCTTTCCATGCTTGTGTTTCGCTGTCTTCAGCAAATTCTACAGCTTTTCTGATAGCACCATCTCCTCCGGCTATCAAGCCAATAACCAAACCATGCGGTACTCCATATGTAGGCGGGCACTCAGATGCGTCAACAATACCTAAGCGTCCGCTTGTACCCGCTCCTATGTAAAACAATCTTCCTCCGTTTTTTAATTTGATATAAACCGCTTCGGTTAGTTTTTCTATCTGGGGAATGGATTTTTTTACGGACATGGCTACAGTATTATCTTCTTTGTTTATGTTAACCAATAATTCATGTATAGACATTTTATCTAAGTCGTGGTAATTTGACTCTTTTTCGGTAGTTCGCTCAAACGACATATATTTATGTATTATTTATAGCTAATTTATATATTATTGTGTTTGATTTTATGTATGGAGTTAAAAATACTTTTTGAAGATAAGTATTTGCTTGCGGTAGATAAACCATCGGGTATCAACAGTGATGGTGTATATGGAGTGCAGCAACTGGTAAGAAATTACCTGAATACCGTGCCTTATGGTAATAAGTTAATTGCAGGTATGCCCCATCGGTTAGATAAACCCGTTAGCGGTGTGTTGTTATTTGCTAAGAAAAGGCAAACATTAAAAGAACTTAATAAGCAATTTGCTGATAGAACCGTTCAAAAAACTTACAGGGCCATAGTAGAAGGTATTTTGCAGCTAAAGCAAAATAAACTTAATCATTTTTTACGAATAGATAAAGAAAATAAAAAAGCGATTATCAAAAATCATTATACTAATAATTATTACCCTGTAGAACTCAGCTACCGGGTATTGACGGAATGCGACAATACAAGTTTAATTGAAGTAGAATTGCATACCGGTAAATTTCATCAAATCAGAGCGCAGTTGTCGTACATTGGTCATCCTGTTATTGGGGATATTAAGTATGGAGCTAAAATTAATTATATAAACGATAGTTCTATAGCATTACATGCTTGTAAACTTGCTTTTATGCATCCTGTAAATAATATGGCGATCGAGATCACAAGTCAAAATAAAAATTTTAATCAATTACACAGCATTGTTTAAATCATAAAAGCTATGATATTTTTTCAGCACAATTAACTCCGTCTATAGCTGCTGAAATTATACCTCCGGCATAACCGGCTCCTTCTCCGCAAGGATACAAACCCTCTAATTGTAAATGTTGTAGAGTATCTTTATGGCGTGGTATTCTTATCGGAGAAGAAGTTCTGGATTCTACTGCTACCAGCATAGCTTCGTTTGTATAATATCCTTTCATTTTCTTTCCAAATGCTGTAAAGGCTTTGCTAAGACGTAAACAAATTCCTGTAGGTAAAATATCGTGCAGATTTACACCGGCACCCCCGGGCTGATAAGAACAAGGCAACAGTGAGTTACTTGTTTTTTTTAGGGTAAAATCTACCATGCGTTGTGCCGGTGCTGTTTGCGTTTTACCTCCTGCAATCCAGCAATTTTTTTCAACTTCTTCCTGAAACTTTAAATACTTTAATACACCATATTTATTAAATGCTTTTAAATCTTCGTGGGTTATGGTAGTTACAATACCCGAATTGGCAAACGGATTATTGCGTTTTGAAGGTGACCATCCGTTGGTTACAATTTCTTGCTGCGAGGTAGCACATGGAGCAATTATTCCGCCCGGACACATACAAAAAGAGTACACCCCTGAATTATTAATCTGTTCAACCAGGCTATATGAGGCAGGTGGTAAATATTTATTTCGTTGGGCACATTTATACTGAATACTGTCTATAAGTGTTTGCGGATGTTCTGCTCTAACGCCAATGGCAATGGGTTTTTCTTCGAGCAATATGTTTTTTCGATAAAATAAATAAAAAATATCGCGGGCAGAATGTCCGGTTGCTAATATAAGTTCTTTGCAATTATGCTTTTCGGTATGATTAATTTCAATACCATTAATTTTTTGTGAGTCAAAAAAAATATCGGTTAGTTTAGCATTAAAATGTATTTCTCCGCCACATTGTAAGATGGTGTTTCTGATGTTGGTAATTACTGCGGGAAGTTTGTTGGTTCCTATATGCGGATGTGCCTCATAAAGAATTTCTTTACCGGCTCCGTGTAATACCAGCCATTGTAAGATTTTTTTTACATCTCCTCTTTTGGTAGAGCGGGTATAAAGTTTTCCGTCAGAGTAAGTGCCTGCACCACCTTCGCCAAAGCAATAATTTGATTCAGGATTAACCAAATGATGTTTGGTATGTGCGGCAATATCCCTTCTTCTTGCGCGTACATCTTTGCCTCTTTCAAAAATAATTGGCTTAATTCCCTTTTCAATTAATCGCAATGCAGCAAATAATCCGGCCGGTCCTGCCCCTATAATCATCACCGGTTTAGCATGGCTTACATTGGTAAAGTTATATTGTGGTTGTTCCGCGGGGATTTCTTCATTAACCGCAATTAACATTTTTATCAGATATTGCGGCTGTTTTGCTCTTGCATCAAGCGATTTTTTTATTATTCTATAATAAACCGTGTCATGATTGTTTAGGCCGATTTGTTTTTTAATCTTATGTAGTAAAGTTTGTTCATCATAAAATTCATGAGGCAATAATTTTAACTGAATTTCTTTCATTAACCTTCAAAAGTTAAGGTAAGAACCCATACTCTGGTTTTTAGCATTTCTATGGGCGAACTGTATTTTTTGTATTCCTGAATCAGAGAGTTTTTTATGCCATTATATAGTTTAAGCTCAACACCCAGTTTAAAATATAACAAGAAAAAATCTAAGCCGCCTCCAATTTGATATTGATGGTCAAAGCGATTAATTTTTACAATATCGTTGGCATCAACATCTTTTTGGTTTTGCATATCAATACCAAAATTGTAACCTCCAATTATGTATGCAGCAAAGTTGTTTACACGGTCGGTTCGTAATTTTAGGTTTAAAGGAAAATTTAAAAATACAGAGCGTACGCCTATTAATTTTTGCTTTACCTTATTGTTTACAATTTCAGAAAAATATAAATCTCTGTCTTGAAACGATAATTCGGGTAAAAATCTAAGTGATATATTTTTACTTAGATTGAGCGATGAAATAATTCCCAGATTAAAACCCGGTCTGCGTTTTACGGATAAACCTAAGATAGAATCCGGACTAAAAGGATAGTTGGTACGCATATTCATTTGAAAGTCGGCACTGTTGAATGCTAATAAAAAACCAAAGTGATAAGGCTTTTCGTCAAAATGGGGCAATTTGCCTACTTTTTCTTTTTGTGCAAACAAGCCGGTATGAGTAAAACCAATTAAAAGAAAACAGGTGAAAAAATTACATATCTTGATTTTTCTCATTACTATCGGCAAATTTATAAATAAAGTTTGTACTCCCATTTCCTAAACGCAAAATACATACAATTATTTCACTCCTATATAAATGCTTGCAATACCACCCGAAAGAGATTTTACCATTACGTTTTTATAGCCGATTTGTTGCAAAATATTTACCAGTTCATCTCCTTCAGGAAACGCAGCTACCGAATCGGGAAGATATTGATAAGCTGCAGTATCCTTAGAAATGGCTTTTCCAACTTTCGGAATGATTGTTTTTGAATAAAAACCAAATACTTGTTTTACCGGAAATTTTTTAGGTTTAGAAAATTCAATAATTAATATAGGCTTAGCAGGCTTAACAACCCGTAACATTTCTGTTAATCCTTTGTGCAGGTTTTCAAAATTTCTGATGCCAAAAGCTACCGTAAGTGCATCAAAAGTATTATCAGAAAAAGGCAAGTTTTCGCTGTCGGCTTTTATCATTTCTACTATGTGAGATACATTTTTTTGTTGCATTTTTTGTTTGCCTTTTTCAAGCATACCGGCCGATATGTCTATACCGATAATTTTTTCAGGTTTTAATTTTAAAGCTTCAATGGCAAAATCGCCTGTGCCGGTAGCGACATCCAGTATAATTTTAGGATGATAAGGTTTAAGCATTTTGACAGCCTTTTTTCGCCATAACTTATCTATGCCCAATGATAAAAAATGATTCAGAAAATCATATTTACCCGAAATGTTATCAAACATTGCGGCAACCTCATCTTTTTTAGAGCGGTCGGTATTGTATGGTTTTACTAATTGCATATATCTTGCAAATGTATGTATAATTAACCGATTATTATGGTAAATGTTTATTTTTGGTATGGCATAAATAATTATGAAAGAAGTATTAAAAAAACTTTTCAGCAAACAACGTTTAATCAGATGGAGTATTTACAGTCTTATTTTTTTATTGATGTATTTGTTTCGCTATCCTATATTGCGCAGTGCAGGTAATTTTTTAATACATGAGGATACTCCCGAAATTTGCGATGCGGTTTTTGTTTTAGGGGGTTCATCGCTTGAGAGAGGAATAGAAGCAAAAAAAATTTATGACTCAGGTTACAGTAAATGTTTTATAACTACCGGACATAACATCCCTAATTTACTTAAAGCAATCAATCAACCTCTTACCGAGGCAGAAGTTACAGCTCATTATTTGTTGCTAAACGGCTTGCCTCCCGAATACATTGATACACTTGATGCGGGTACCAGCACTCGCGAAGAAGCCATGGCAGTTTTTGAATATTGTAAACAAAAAAAATATAACAAAGTGATGATTTTATCCTCTCGCTTTCATACTCGCAGGGTGTATAACGAATTTAAAAAAGTATTTAATGGCTCAACGGTTGATTTTATCGTACACGGAGCCCCCTCAGTTGTTTACAAAGAAGATGAATGGTGGAAATACGAGGAAGGAATGATTATGGTAAATAACGAATATATGAAAATGCTTTATTACCTTTTTAAATAATTCATAGGGCAAAATAATTCATAAATTGATTGATTTTACAGTTAATAATTTATTTTTGTTCGCCTAAATGAATATAAACCAAATAAAACATAAAATCAATGAATACAAAGAAGCGGGAAAGAAAATGTTTCTTACCTCTTCTTTTCAAACACATAGCATTCCGTTATTGCATATCATAAGTAATATTGATAACACCATTCCGGTTTTATTTATTAACACCGGTTTTCATTTTCCTGAAACCATGATTTTTAGGGATAAAGTGGCCGAGATGCTTAAATTAAACCTGATAGATGTAAAAAGCCTGGTAGCCAGAAATCTACAAAAAGACGCCAAGGGAAGTTTCTATTTTGCTTCCGACCCTGATTATTGTTGTTTTATTAACAAGACCCAGCCCGTTGAACCTTTTTTAGCTGAATATGATGTATGGATAAACGGTGTAAGGGCAGACCAAAATGCAAACAGAAAAACTTTACAAACCGAAATGTCGGCACCCAAAGGCTGTATTCGTTTTCATCCGATGCTTGATTGGACATCTAAAATGATATATGAATATATCCGCGAAAATAATTTGCCTAAACACCCCCTCGAAAATCAAGGTTATTTTAGTATCGGTTGCGAGCCCTGTACCCGCAAAGTTGATTTGAACGATGAACGTGCTGCACGTTGGTTTGGCTTAAATAAAACCGAATGTGGTTTGCATACTGATTTAATAAATAAATAAGCATATATGAAAATACTTATTACAGGCGGAGCAGGGTACATCGGAACTGAATTGGTTTATAATTTACTTTTGCAACCGCAAGTAGAATTGATTATTGTTTACGATAATTTATCGCGAGGAAATTATAATTTTTTTATTGGTACAAAAAAAATTGATAAAACACGATTAAAATTTATTGAAGCAGATATATTAGACAGCCGAAGATTAAAAAAAGCTTTGCAAGATATTGATATAGTTTATCATCTGGCTGCAAAAGTAACAACTCCTTTTTCCGATCAAAACCCGCACGAGTTTGAACAAATCAATCACTGGGGAACGGCCGAACTTACGTATGCGCTTGAAGAAAGCAAAGTAAAAAAATTTATATACCTCAGCTCGGTATCAGTTTATGGTTCTTCAAAAGAAGAGGTTGATGTGGATTCACCAATTAACCCGAAAACTTTTTATGGCATCTCTAAAATGCGTGGTGAAGAACATGTAAACCGAATGTTTTCAAAGTTGCCTACTTATATTATTCGTTTGGGTAATGTGTTTGGCTACAGCAAGAGTATGCGCTTTGACGCAGTTATAAACCGTTTTTTATTTGATGCACATTATAAAAAAAGAATCACCATCAACGGTTCGGGTAATCAGTTCAGGGCATTTACTCATATTCATCACGCTTGCAGTATTTTGACTAAAATAGGAGTTACTCAATGCCTTCAGCCCGGAAGATATGATTTGGTTGATGCAAATTATTCGGTAAATCAAATTGCAGACGTATTAAAAAACCTTTATCCCGACTTAGAAATACTTTTTGTAAATCAGCACATGCAACTGCGCGATATCAAAGTAAAACCTAATACCATTATCAATCAAATTGCCGATAACAGAGAAAATGATTTAAATAAACTCTTGTCAGATTTCAGAAGCGAATTTATTACAAATTAGGTTTACTTTAATAGTTCAAAAAATCCGTTATAGATTTTATCGGTATCTATAATTTTTAAAATATAATAATAAGTTCCGTCACTATATTTTGAACCATCCCAATCGTTTTTATAGTTTTTAGTTTGATAGAGTAAGGTTCCCCAGCGATTAAAAATTAATAGTTCGTTATTGGGATAAAATTCCAAAAACGAAAATACCAATAAATCATTTTCACCATCGTTATTCGGAGTAATAACATTGGGCGCAACAATTTCTGCAGGAATAACTGTTATTGATTGACAAATCGTATCCAGACAGCCTTCGTTGGTAGTTAATGCAAAGCATACGTTATAGGTTCCCGGTTGTGTGTAGGTATGCGAAGGATTTTGAATGGTAGCCGAAGTACTATCTCCAAAATTCCAATTCCAGGCATAGGCTGTCCCCGTATGTATTGTGCTATTATCAGAAAATATTACGGGTACATTTACTATAACCGGATTAGGTAAATAGTTAAATGCAGCTTGCGGCTGTGGTTCAATATAAAGATTAAAATTTATGGTGTCGGAATAACAACCATTAATTTCGGAATAAGCAGAATAGCTGATAGTATTTGTAGTAGTTCCGCTATTCACAACATTATCCTGTATGTTTCCTGTTCCTGAAGTATAATTTCCTCCCCAATTGATATTGGCATTGTTTACACAAGAACTCAATGTAATGGTATAATTTTCAGCCGAACAAATAATAGAATCGTAATTTACAGAAATATCGGGAGCAATTTTTACGGGGCGTGTAATAGCCGGAATACCGCTTACAATGGTACCACAAGCATCAGTAATGATGGGCGGAGGTATGGTAAGGGAGGTATAATTTTGATCGCAATAAATAGGGCAATTAGGAATGTTTAAGGTAAATTGATAATTAGTGGCACCGGTATTACAACCGTTATTGATGCCTTGCGTAACTACTGTATTTGTCCAGGGATGCGAAAAAGTATATGGAGCAACACCATATCTGACAAAGGCTGTAGCTTGCACGGTACAAGTATTGGCACAAATAGGATTTTGAGGGGTAGTCCACTGATTATTATAGGGTTCGGCTGTCCGCCCATAAACTACGGCTTTAAATGGCCATTGTGTAGTAAAAGGGTCGTGTCTGATATAGGTGGTATTGCATCCTGTTCCCGGACCTGTTCGGCCAAGATGCATACGCAGGTAAAAAGTAGTGGGACTGCACGACTCGGGAAAGCAACACGTAAGTGGGCTGTAAAGATTAAAACTATCTAAATAAGCGGTGCCCGGTAGATTTGCATTAGGCCCTGTAACAGTAAACGTTTGCGAATTAGCACAATTGGTACTAAAATACATAGAACCTTGCCCCATCGTTGCTGTTGTAAAAGGATCGGCATAAAAACTGGACGTAACGTAAAGTCCGGTAACGGTAACTGCTGCCGGTATGGTAACTAAAATACTATCAGCATAGGTGGCAGGCAGTATGCAAGAGGGTATATATCCTCCGGTCCATTGCGCGGTAGGGCCATTTATCAAAGGGTCTATTACAACAGGAAATACACGGGCTGAATTATTTATCCAGCTATCAGGAACTATCAATTCCAGTTGATATTTATTATCTGTTTTTTTTATTTTATATCCGGCTATAATGTAGTTGTTGTTTGCATCATAACACAGAGGAGCAAAGATTGTACATACTACTTCATTTTTATTGTTTAACACCAGTAAATCTCCGCTCCATGCATTGCCGGTTAATTGGCCATGATTTTTATCTTCAGTTATTTTATATCCTTGAGGTAAAATTATTTCTTCATAAAAAATTAAGTTTTGATTGGCATTAACAGACATGCGATTGTTTACAACATAATTGTATTTAACCGAATTTTCTCTAAATATAAGTTGTTTGTCTATTCCTGTAACAATGTTGTATAGCGTGATTTCATTTCCTGTAAATTCAAAAGAATTTTGGGTAGCACGGTTATTTATATGAATATTTTTCCCAAAATATATATTTTGGTTGTTGCCAACAGATAAGCTAAAACTTGCATCTTTGTAGAGGGTTGTAGGAAAAGGTTGTTGTTTGGCTATCCATCTGTCATTCTCTTCGGTTAATAAAGCGCTTATGGGTATTAACTCGTTTTTTTCGTTGTAGTAATTTACTGGTTTTTTGCTAAAAACGGCTTTTACCTGACCATCATTGCTTTTATAAGTAGATGAATATAGTGTTCTTAGTGATATATCTTCTGTCCATGTGATGCTTTCGGTTTTAAAATTATAAACATCATTAGTTGTATTGTTTGCAGTATTTAATTGTTCAGTAAGCCCTGTATGATAATTATTTTGAGAAAAATTATTACTATAAAAAACTAGTAAGCTGATAATGCATATATATAGTTTCATACTTTATTGATTTATATATTGACAAATATGTAACTTTTTTTATATATCTGCAAGTGTTGTAATAAACTTAAATCCAAAATTGTCATCAGCCACCAAATTTTTCGTAGGCTGATGCAAGTGTGTTTGTATGTGGGCAGTATTTGGGTTAAATCCGGTTGTTGGTATATGAAATTAACCGACAGGAAAAAATTGGGTATAAAAAACCCCTGCCTGATTATACAGGCAGGGGTTTGAAAAATTGCAAAAAATTTAGTTACTTATTGATAATTAATTTTTGGGTAATTTGTTGTTTACCCGAAGTAAGTGTTATAAAATAGATTCCTTCGGTAAGAGTAGTTAAATCTAATTGCTCGGTTTGCAAGCCGGCAGCAGAAGCATTTTTGTTTAAAGATAGTACTTGCTGACCAATGATGTTTGTAACAGCAACATGTATAGGAGCAGATTGCGTTGTTTCAAATGTAATGTTTACTATTCCATTGCTTGGATTAGGATAAACCTGCATATTTCTGCTAAATAGAATTTGTTCGGTAATTCCTACGCTGGGTCCTAATACGGTATCTACTTCTAAATAAACGATGTCGTTATTAACAGGGGGGTCTAAATCGCCACGAATAGTTAGTCCGGGCTCAAGGTCTCGTTGAAATAGTATTCTGAATTTATTGTCAACATGATAAGCTGCCGATGCAAAAACATGCTCGTATAGATTTTGATCGGTATCAGGTGTTAAGTCAACTTCGCCTGTCCATGTATTTCCTCCGTTGGTAGATTTCATAGCATAAATATGGCGGCAACTTTGCCCGTTAGATTCAAAGTCTTCTCTGATAGACGCATAAGAAACGAAGATAGTACCATTGGGCGAAACCCCTGCTGATGGCATTGAGCAAAGACCAACATAATAAAGTGCTAAACCAGTGACATCCAATTGCATATTGCCGTCAATATCTTGTGCACCTGTTATTACGCTGTTTGTAAAGGTGTTTTGATTTAATGCGGGCATACCTTCTCTCCAATAGCATAAACCGTTTGTTCCGGGAAAATAACTGTACGAAGCATCTGTTAAGTTATCATCCATAACACGCATTAAACCAAAGAAAACATGAGCAGTTCCGTTAGGTGCTACAACAACAGCTCCTGCACCATCGCAGGTCCAAACAGTATCATAAACAGTATCTCCGTTAATATCTAAACCTTGGTCTATTTGATATAAATCAATCGGGAAATCTGCAATGGTAGTTTTGGTCCAGGTAGTTCCATTGTCGTTCGACTTTAATAAAACGATATCCGCTAATTGATTAAATATTGCAATAGCTACGTTATTGCCATTGGCAGAAATAGCATAAGCGTCTCCGCTAAATCCGGTAAAATAATTTTGATCAATATCCGGGATGATATAGCTGTTTATATCCCATGTTGCGCCCCCATCGGTTGAGCGATAATATACCATGGCACCTTGTTGACCCATGTAAGTAATAGGTGAGGTTTGGGTGCCGGGGTCAACTAATGCTACTACATGTATATTGTTACCGGAGGTAGCAACACGTGGCCAAATTAATGCGTTACCGGTGGTGGTAGAGATGGTGGATTGTGTCCATGTACCTGTACCGGCAGTAGTTCTTTTGTTCATTACCAATGGATTGGCTACACTACCCGAGTGAGCAATTACTATTTCAGAGCCGTCTTGGAGCCCGGCTATAGATGGCCAGCCTGTTCTAACGCTTTCTATACGGGCTGAGGGATATGCTCCCCATACACCGCTGTTCCTGAAGTTGTATCCGGTTCCTCTGGCAGGCCAGGGGTCAGAGTCTAAACTCATTGTCCAGGCTGCGGATACATTGCCGCTTGAGGGCCAATAATAGATACGATTGTCTGTAGAGTTATTGGTTTGTAAATCGTAGATGGTTTGTCCTACTACTTCAGAGTTTATTGCTCTGGGAGCGTTGTCAGCAGGCATTAATCCTATGTAAGGACCACTTTCATCCCCTTTGTAGGGAGCGACTTTTTTAACCGCAATATCCATTTGCGGATTAATTTTAGGTATAGAGTTCTGTTGGTTTTGTTGTGAATTTGCAGCAAAACCCGATAGAATCAAACCCGATAGTAAAAGGTAACTTTTTTTCATAGCAGTTAATTTTAGTGGATTTATTTTATTTCTGTTCCAAATATATAAAATTTAGCTTGGTGTTTGTTACCATTTTATTAAAAACCACAACCGTAGCCTAATATGTGCTAATTTTAACGCCCAATGCTGTTTTTTAAAAAATATTTCTTTTATGGCTTGTTGATTTTTTTCGTTACTATAGCTTGTAATAACGATAAAAATTATTTGTCAGGAATTAACAACCGCGATACAATTTTTTATGATACTATTAAAGGTTATAATAACCCTGTTATCCCACAATCAGATGTATTATTCCTGATAGATTCGCTCGCTGCTGTTAAACAACCAATAAAGCATAAATACCTGGGTTTAAAACAGATTTTGAACAACAATGATTTGCTCGATAGTATGGAAAATGAAAATTATCTTTTTCCGGATAGGTTTGAACACAAACAACGTGAATATATAGAGATGTTTACCCGTGAAGGAATACGTATAGGACTTTATTATTATGAATATGACGACACAGTACGGGTTAATAATGTTAAACAAAACTGGTTAGCGTGTTACGGTAAAAATTGCATGGATGTTTTGAATGAACAGTTTAATAAAAAATACTTAAATAACGAATTAACGGCCCTAACTTATATATATGATTGTAATATTATACACATTACATTGCTGAACGATACAACAAACCCACAAACGCTAAAATGGCTCACTTCAGTAAGCAATGTTTTTAAAATGCCCCGAACTTTTACAATTAAAACATTTAATTTTGATAAACATACAGTATTATGACTTTAAAAAAAATCATCAGCTTATGCCTAAGTTTGTTTTATTTGTTTGCTGCGGCTCAGCAAAATAAACCGCCTAAACTAGTGGTAGGTATTGTAATTGACCAAATGCGTTATGATTATTTGTATGCCTATTGGAATAAATTTGGCAACGGAGGATTTAAAAAACTTGTCAGACAGGGATATAATTTTAAAAATACCCATTTTAATTATGTGCCTACCTATACCGGTCCGGGGCATGCCAGTATTTATGCGGGCTGTACACCCGCCCAACACGGTATAATTGCCAACGATTGGTACGAAAGAACTGAAAACAAAATCGTATATTGTACAGAAGATAAAAATATATCTGGTGTGGGCACCGGCAACGAATCAGGAAAAATGTCGCCACACAGAATGGTAGCCAGTAATATAGGAGACGAATTGAAAATAGCCAGCGGAAAAAAATCAAAGGTAATCGCAATTGCATTAAAAGATCGCGCAGCTATATTACCGGCAGGGCATGCTGCAGATGCAGCCTACTGGATGGATGATGCAACCGGAGATTTTATTTCTTCTTCCTGGTATGTAAAAGAATTACCCCAATGGCTAAAAGATTTTAATAATTTAAAACTGGCAGGAAAGTTTTTAAGCGATGACTGGAATACCTTATTACCTATTAACGAATATACAGAAAGCCTGGCAGATGATAATGTGTATGAAAAAGCATTTAAAGGCGAAGAAAGACCGGTTTTTCCGCATAAATTATCTCAAATTCTTAAAGCATATAATAATAAACCGGGCATCATAAAATCTACCCCTTTTGGTAATACCATAACAAAGGAACTTGCCTTAGCAATTTTAAAAAATGAAAATTTAGGCAAACATCAGGCAACGGATATGCTTTGTATCAGTTTTTCATCACCGGATTATATTGGTCACCAGTTCGGGCCAAAATCAATTGAAATGCAAGATTGTTATTTGCGCTTAGATAAAGATTTGGAAGAAATAATTTCGTGGCTCGAAAAAAATATCGGTAAAAATAATTTTGTGTTGTTTCTTACTGCCGACCATGCAGCAGTGGATGTTCCTGCCTATTTATTTAACAATCATATCCCTGCAGGATATATCAACCTTAATGATTATAAAAACGAGCTGAATCGCTATTTGAATGCTAAATTTAATATAAAAGATACCTCGCAACCGCTTGTAATAAATATAAATAACCAACAAGTATATTTTAATCGTGCAGTTATGAGTAAAGTTAATTTGGACGCAAAATCGGTTCAGGATATATGTGCGGATTTTTTCAGAAACATCAACGGAGTTGCGGAAGTATTAACTTTTTACCAGCTTATAAACCAACACTACACCGATGGCATAAAAATGTTGATACAAAAGGGATTTAATGAAAAACGTTCGGGTGATGTTGTGATTAATTTTTTACCGGCATGGATAGAATATGATAAAAGCGGTACTACACATGGCTCGCCCTACACTTATGATACGCATGTACCTTTATTATGGTATGGGTATAATATTCCAAGGGGTTCATCAGCCGAATATGTTGCTATAACTGATATTGCTCCAACGCTAAGTTTAATACTGAATATACCTTTTCCTAATGCTTGTACCGGCAAACCTATACAAAGTCTGGTTAAATAAATTTTAATTGATTTGTAAAATTACAATACTTGTGTCTTTAATGTTAATCATATTTTTAAAGCGTGTATCGTTTTTATAATATTCGTTTAATGCTTTTATTACTTCGGCCCATCCGTAATCGTGCCACAAAATAATTCCTTTGCCATTTCGCAGCAGTTTCAGAGCTGCTTCCGTATCATTCACTACATATTCATAAGCATGAGAGCCATCAATAAAAACAAGGTCAATAGTATTTGCCAAGATTGAATAATCATATTTTGCCGAGTCGGAATATATTTGAGTAATCATTTTTTCGTAAGGTGTACCAATAAATTGTGTGCCCGATTGTTCTTTATCAATAAATGCTCTTTCGCCACTTTTTATTCTTAGTTTGGTTTTGGTAATTTCAGATTTGGGCAAGTCTAATGTATACACATGGCTATCGGGAGAAGAATTAGCAGCCATATTCAATGATGTTTTGCCATTAAATGTGCCGATTTCAAATATACGTTTGGGTTGGGCGTATTTAACAATACTGCAAATACATTCTAACTCATAGGGCGAAATATTACCGTCTTGAAATTCATTATTCACCGTAATAAAATCTACCTTTCCGGTAATTTCGTGTAGTGTTTTTACCGGAATAATTTTTTCGTGCATCTTTTTTTTAGATACATTGAAATAAGAAGGAAGTACTTTAAATAATGAGCCGCTTTTGATTAAATAAAACAATCGTTTAATCCAGTATTTCATGTTTTGTGATTTTATTCAAACATACACAGAATTTTTGTTGCAGCAACTCATTATTGTACTTTATTCCATTCATTCCAAAAACCGGGATATGATTTTTTAACTACCTCAGGGTTATTTATGGTAAACTTGCCGTATAAGATTGACAATGGAGCAAAGCTCATAGCCATGCGGTGATCGTTATAAGTATTTACACATATAGCATTTTCAGGAGATTTAAAACCGGTAATTTTAAGAGATTCATGATCCGTAAAAATTTCTGCACCAAATTTTGCAAGTTCATTTTTTAATGCTTCAATACGGTCGGTTTCTTTTATTTTTAAAGTTTTTAATCCTTTTAAATAAGCCTTTGTTTTTAATGCGGCACACAAGCAGGCAAAAGTTTGTGCCAGATCAGGACAATCGGTAAAATCATACTCAAAATATGGTGGTTTTATGTTTTTTGTTTTTATGATAGTACAACCCGTATCATTAAAAACGGTTTCAACACCAAAATTATAGAACAGCGAATGAATGATGCTATCGCCTTGCAAACTGTCTTTATGCAGTAAATCAAAACTCAGTTGGCAAGTATTGCTTAATGCGGCCATTAGATACCAATAAGATGCTGCACTCCAGTCGTTTTCTATTTGGTAAACATGTGGTTTGTAAATACCGTTTTTAATTTCAACTAAATTTTTATTGATGTTTAATTCAATGCCAAATTTTTGCATCAATGCAGCAGTCATCTTTATATAAGGCATAGATACGGGCCGGGTATCGAAAGTTATGGTTAAGCCATTTTTAAATAAAGGAGCAATCATCATTAATGATGAAATGTACTGGCTGCTGATGTCAGCACGTAGCTTTATTTTTCCTCCATCAATGTTTTTTTTGCCATAAATAATAACCGGAGGGAAGTTCTTTTTTTCGACATATTCAATGTTTATTCCCAACGTTTGTAATGCTTCTGCAAGTACGCCTATAGGTCTTTGTTTCATTCTGTCGGTGCCCGTTAATAAATGTTTGCCTTCAATTACAGATAAGAGAGCCGTGGCAAAACGAAGAGCTGTACCTGCATCTTCGGCATCAAAAATATTTTGTTTGCCTATGCACGAAATTATCCTTTGAAAAACAAGGGTATCGTTGGCGTTTGATAAATTTTTAATATTTATTTTATTACCCGATAAAAAATTCATCATTAAAACTCTGTTGCTAATGCTTTTAGAAGAAGGCAATAAAATATGTGCTTTGGTTTTTTGTGGTGGAAATATTTCCATAATTTATTGTTTCATCAAAAAATAGAGCGCATCGTATATCAGTGGTATTTCAATATAATTATCAATTGTGGCATTTCCTTTGCCTGATAATAGGGTGAAATTAATTTTATTATCCTTATTTTTTTTGTCGTTTTTCATTAGTTCGATGATGCGTTGAAAATCCGTTTTATCGTAATCAAAACTTTTGTAATATTTTTTTATGTATCGGCAAATTTGATTGTGCAGGTTTTCGTCAATTTTATTTTTTTTAAATGATATAAATGTTTCTGCCATCATACCTAAAGCAACTGCTTCGCCATGTAGCAAAAATTTTTCGGGATTTTCAATACCAAATGTTTCTAAGGCATGCCCAATGGTATGGCCAAAATTCAACATCTTTCTATTATTGTTTTCGTAAGGGTCATCATTTACTATTTTATTTTTTATGTCAATAGCATGGCATAAGATATCTTCGTTATAAAAGTGTTTATCAGGTTCTTGGTCTTTTATTTTATTCCATAAATTAATATCAGCAATTAAAGCATGTTTAATTATTTCAGCAAAGCCCGATAGCAATTGTTTTTTATCAAGCGTTTTCAGAAAACCCGGATCAATAAAAACTGCTTTTGGAAAGCTAAATAATCCAATCTGATTTTTTATACCGTTTAAATCTATACCCGTTTTTCCGCCAACAGATGCATCAGCTTGCGCCAACAGTGTGGTGGCAATATTAATGTAATCTATACCGCGTTTATAAGTAGAAGCAACAAAGGCGCCCATATCGCAAATTACGCCACCGCCTAAATTAATTATCAAGGCATGCCGATCTGCTTTGAGTTGAGTTAAAGCCTCCCAAATACCTTTACATATCTCTATATTTTTATTTTGTTCTCCGCTTTCTATTTCTATTAATTCGATCGGGCCGCATTCGTTTATTATCGAGGCTATTTGCGGATAACAATATTTAAGAGTGTTTTCATCAAGAATAATGAACAGTTGTTTGTTCTTATAGTTATTTTTTAAAAACAAGCCTAAATTTTCATGGCTTATAGAACCAATATAAATGGGATAGTTTTGTGTATGTATTTGTTTATGCATTTAAGTGCAATTTTACAAAATATAGAGCCTAAATAGATATTATATTGCATAAATTCGGAATTATTATCAATTAAAGCGTATCTTTGCAACTTATTTTATAATATATGACAACATTTAATGAACTTGGACTACGTGAAGATATATTGAAAGCAATCAGTTTACTTGGTTTTAATCATCCCACACCCATACAGCAGCAGGCCATACCTATGCTGTTAAACGAAAACACCGATTTAGTAGGTTTAGCCCAAACAGGAACCGGAAAAACAGCAGCATTTGGTTTACCGCTTATTTCTAAAATAGATTTTACCCAAACCTATACACAGGCTTTGGTTATCTGTCCTACACGCGAATTGTGTCTTCAAATTACCAAAGATTTGCAAAATTATGCTTCGCAGATAAAAAATGTAAATATTGTAGCTGTTTACGGAGGAGCGAGCATTGAAAATCAAAGCCGTCAGTTAAAGCGCGGAGCACAGATTATTGTTGCAACTCCGGGAAGACTGATTGATATGATAGAGCGCAACATGGTTAACATTAGCAAAATTAATATAGTGGTATTAGATGAGGCTGACGAAATGTTAAACATGGGTTTTAAGGAAGCAATTGATGATATTTTGAAAAACGTACCCAAAGACCGGAATACCTGGTTATTTTCGGCTACCATGCCCCACGAAGTTGCGCGCATTGCACGCAATTATATGCAGCAACCTAAAGAAATAACCATGGGTAAACAAAATGCCAGCGCAGATAATATCGAGCATCAATATTATGTTATAAAAGAAAAAGACCGTTATTTTGCATTGAAGCGTATCATTGATTTTTACCCTGAAATTTTTGGTATTATATTTTGCAGAACACGCAGTGAAACACAGATGATTGCAGAAAAATTAATTAAAGACGGTTACAACTGCGAAGCATTGCATGGTGATTTATCACAGGCCCAGCGAGACCATGTAATGAAAAAATTCAGAGAAAGAAGTATTCAGTTGCTTTGCGCTACCGATGTAGCAGCACGAGGTATTGATGTAAATGATGTTACCCATGTTATAAACTATAACTTGCCCGATGATATCGAAAATTACACGCATCGCAGCGGAAGAACTGCACGTGCAGGTAAATCGGGCATCAGTATAATTTTTGTAAACACCCGCGAAATTGATAAAATTCGGGCGATAGAAAGGCAAATTAAAAAATCGTTTGTACGCACTAATATACCAAACGGAAGCGAGATTTGTGCCAAGCAATTGTATGCATTAATTGATAAAATGGCAAAAACCGAAGTAAAAGATGAAGAAATTGAGCCCTATATGCAAAAAGTTAGTGACGCATTCACCGGAATGAGTAAAGAAGATGTCATTAAACGGTTTATTTCGGCAGAGTTTAATCGTTTTATAGAATATTACCGTAATTCGGAGGATTTAAATGTAAAAGACAATAATCGCGCTGATAAAGCTAATTATCATGATGGTTCTTCATATAAAAAAGGATATGGCGCTGAACCGGGCAAAACACGCTTTTTTATTAATATTGGCGAGCTTGATAATGCAAATAAAGGTATGATATTGCGATTAATATGCGACAATGCAGGACTGAAAGGTAAAGATGTTGGACGAATTGATATTAAACGCGAATTTTCTTTTTTTGAAGTTAATTCATCTTATGTTCAGGATGTAAAAAATGCACTTAACGATTATGTTTTACCCGAAAATGGTCGTAAAATAAGAGTAGAAGTTAGCGAAAATAAACCAACCGGAGAGAGGGGCGGATTTAAAGCTAAGAAAAAAAACGGTTATCATAAAAATTCAGAAGGATATAATAAGGTTAAGAAAAACTTAAGAAAAGAATATCAATATTGATGTTCTTTTATTTTTTTAGATTTTTTTCGTAGATATTTATCCAATTTTGTACGGTAATTTTTGTGCATAATTGTCCGAGAAGTTCATAGGGAATATGCTCGGGCTTTTTAAATCTGATACATGATTTACCCATATCAAGTTTAGCATGGCTGTGTTTAGGATATTCATTTACAAACCAATTTAATAATTCGGGTTGAGCATAGATGCCCATGTGATAAAATGCAATAAAGTTTTTTTGAGCGGCAATACTCAAAAAGGGTAGAGGAAGTTTAGGGTTGCAATGGTATCCATTCGGATAAAGTTGATGCGGCACAACATATCCAATCATGCCATAACTCATTTCTTCTTTAAAACCTTTTGGAAGATTTTTTAGGATAGTGTTACGCAATTTGATGATAGCGTTTTTTTGGTCATCTGCTAACTCTGCAATGTATGCTTCGGGAGTTGAGGGTTTATTTGTAGCCATATTATTAAAGTTTAAATTTTTAAAGCAAGTATACACACATCATCTACCTGGTCAAACCCCTTTTTCCAGTTAAGCCATTCTGTTTGTAGTACTTTTTTCTGTTCGCTTAAAGGTAAATCAGCGTATTTTAATATTAATTCCTTGGTGCGTTTTGTGAGTAGTTTCTTTCCGTTTATTCCTCCAAATTGGTCGGCAAAGCCATCGCTGGTTAAATATAACTGTTCGCCCGGCAAAACATCAATATTTATGTCGGTAAAGGGATTGGTATATTCTTTTTCACCAACGGGATATGGTTGTGCATCTATTTGTAATAATTTTTTATCCCGAACAATATAGAGCGGTCTTTTAGCACCAGCAAAGAGTAGAGAATTTTTAGTTTTTTGCCAAACACAGAGAGCAATATCCATACCATCACGACCTTTATAATCAGTGATGTTTTTTTTAAATGCTAATTTTATTTCTTCATTCAACTCATTTAGTATTTCGGATGGTTTTCTTTTTTGCTTAACAATTACAATTTTGTTTAGCAGGTTTATACCAATCATACTCATAAAAGCTCCCGGAACACCATGTCCGGTGCAATCGGCAACGGCAAACACCGAAAAATCATCTTTAGAATAAGCCCAATAAAAATCGCCACTAACAATATCACGAGGCATAAATAATACAAAATGTTCCTCCGAAATTTTATTTAGTTCCTCCTGAGTAGGTAAAATAGCATGTTGTATAGTTTGTGCATAGTTGATGCTATCGGTTATATCTTTATTTTTTTCTTCGATAATGTCTTTTTGTTTGCTGATTTCTGCATTTTTCTTTTCTAATTCAGCGTTGGCTTTTTTCTTATAATGATATCGGTTATAAAGTGCATAACTTAAACCGAATAAAATAATAATACCTCCCAATGTAGCATACAAGAGTATATTTTTTCGGTAAATTTTTTCATCCTTTTTTATAGATTCAATTTTTTGTAAATTAAGTTGGTTTTCTTGTTCCTGAATTATCCTTTTTTTCTTTTCGTCTTCATACTCTTGTTGAATTTTCTCTATAGCTTCATCGTTTTGTTTAGCCAACATAGAATCTCTGTGTTGATAAAGTTTTTCAAAAAAATATAAGGCTTGACGATGGTTTTCCAAATGTTTATAAATTTCAGTCAACTCCATCAAAGATTCGGATATCCCTTTGTCGTATATATTTTCTGTGGCTATGTTTAGGGCTTTACTGGCATATTCGAGCGATTTATCATAATTAGATTGTTTTTTATAAGCTCTGGCTATGTATGTATAAATATCACAAATTCCTCTTTTTTCATCAAGCTCAATTTTTATTTTAAGTGATTTATTAAAATAATCAAGCGCTTGCCCGATTTTGTTTTCTTCAAGCAACAAACCTCCAATATTCATATAGGCAACACCAAGGCTGTTTTTGTTATTAGTTTTTTCGTATATTTCAGCAGCTTTTTTGTAATAGTCAGCAGCTTTTGACAGCTTTCCGGATAGTTTATTCAATACGCCAATATTATTATACGAATCGGCAATGCCGTTTAAATTATTTTCTTTAATTCTGTAGTTTAATGCCTTGGTAAAATATTCTTCAGATTGCTGAGTCATACCCCTGTAAAAATAGATGATGGCTATATTGTTGCAAGCAGCAGCTAAAAGCTCGTAATCGTTCATTTGCTCGGCATATTTTAATGTTTGCATGTATCTTAATATAGCGTTTTCATAATCGCCCATGTGTTGGTAAATAACACCGATTGAATTAGAAATACTGGCCAGTTTATGTTCTTTTTTCTTTTTTAGTTTGCTATATTCTTGTTCTGCTTTTTGATAAAATTTAAGAGCCTTTTCGTGTTCGCCTTTTATCATAAAATATTCGCCATAGCAATGATACATATAACCTTCGGCAGGTTTATACCCATTTAGAGCGATTTGTTGTAACAATTGTATATATGTAAAGGCTTTGTCAGGATTAGTTTCTTTGTAATGCCAAAATAATTGGTATAAAGCAGTTGTTTTAACCGAATCGTTATTAGCTTTATAATATTGTTCCTCTAATTCTTTGATGTTTTCTGAAAACAGCAAATGATTAAAAAACAATAGTAAAAGAGATAATTTAATTCGCATAAACATGCCTAAAGGTAATTTTATTTTATAAAATATGTATATTGGTAACAAATATTATGAATACACCGGGTAAAAACGCCATTTTAATTATACATGGCATAGGTCAGCAAAAGCCCTACGAAACACTCGATAGTTTTGTTAGGGGAATATGTAATGCTTTTTGCAACAAAAATTTAAAACTGCATCATCATATTTTTGAAAACAGTGAAAACAATAAAAAAGGTAGTTATGTGCGGATTGAAATTGATGGCGGGCGTCAGTACCTGGATGTTTATGAATATTATTGGTCGCATTTAACAGAAAGACAAATTTCGGATAAAGAAATATATAAATGGGTATTACAAACATTAAAAGCTACAGAAAATTTTGCTACAACATACCCTGATTTAGTAAGTAATAATTTGAATGTGCAAAAAGAATGGGGTATTTCTAAATACTCTAAAAAAGTTCGAATGCTCAGAAAGTATATGTTTATTATACGTTGGTTTGGAACTTTGTTAGCTTTTTTGCCACCGATAAAAATTTTAGATTGGTTCTATAAAATGTTTGTTGAGCAGCTATTAGTAGGTTATATAGGAGATATTGCTGTTTATACAAGTATTGATATAAAATCTAAACATTACGAAACACGTAAATTAATATTAAATGGTGCAATAAACGAATTAAAAGCAATATTAAAATCTAATATTGATTATGATAATGTTATTTTAGCCGGCCACTCTTTGGGCAGCGTCATTGCATTTGATGTGCTGAACAAACTAAATATAGAAGCAAACACTAATGCTGAAACACACACGCAATGTCAAAAAGTTAAAAAACTTATAACTTTTGGTTCTCCTTTAGATAAAACAGCCTTTTTTTTCAGGGATATATCGAATAAAAACCAATATGTGAGACGACAATTATTAAATCATTTATATGGTTTTAAGGTAAAAAATAATCTCTTGTACGAAGGGAAAGAAAATATTTTACTGTCAAGTCCTGTAAAAATACAATTTGACCATATTAAATGGTTAAATTTTTATCATGCCAAAGACCCGGTTAGCGGACATTTAGATTATTATAAAGTTGATGAAAACATTGTGTGCCGTTTTGAAAACAAAGAATTTGAAAAATTTGGTATTGCGCACATTGGATATTGGGAACACAAGCCGATGTACGAAAAATTTTTGACGGATATTTTCTCATCTTAATCGGTAAATTACATTTTATGTGAATATAATCCAATAATTATTGCGTTTTCTGTAAATGCGATGTTATATGGTTAGATATATGCATGGAGATAAATGTAAATTATTTTTAATGATTTAGAAGAGAACAATACATATAGTAAATTTCAGTTAAATATCAATTATTTTTACGCTTAGATACAATCGTAATATAATCATATTATTTATGAAAAACATCTTCTCGCCATCTATTACATTAATTATAATATGTATTATCTTAATATATTTGTTTTCTTGTAACGAATCAATTAATCGCACACAGCACATGAAAAAAACAATAATTACAAGCAATGCTCCTAAACCTATAGGTCCTTATAGTCAGGCAGTTTTAATTGGCAATACGCTGTATGTAAGCGGTAATATTGCCATAAATCCCGAAACAGGAAACCTTGACACAGCCGATATAAAGACTGAAACAAACAGAATTATGCAAAATATTAAAGCCATATTAAACCAGGCAAATATGGATTTCTCTGATATTGTTAAAACTACTATTTTTTTAAAAGATATGAATGATTTTGCTTCAGTTAACGAGGTTTATGGTTCATATTTTCAATCAGATTTTCCGGCCAGAGAAACCGTGCAGGTGTCGCGTTTGCCCAAGGACGTAAATGTAGAGATTTCAGTTATAGCTTTTAAATAAGCTTGTGTTTTTTTCTGAAAATTTATACCTTAAATAGTACAAATATAAACATATAAAACAAATTTATACCATAAAAGGTATAAAAATAAAAATATTATTAAAATTATACCTAAAATAGCATAAATATTTAGGAAAATTATTAAATTTGTACCATTAAAGGTATAAATAATGAAGAAAAAATTAACCCAATTAAGTAGCCATATAAAATTGAAGCGTAAACAATATAAGCTTACTCAGCCCGAATTAGCAGTAAAGTCGGGAGTAGGTTTGCGCTTTATAAGAGATTTAGAACAAGGTAAAAAGACACTTAGAATGGATAAGGTAAACGATGTACTAAAATTGTTTGGCGAAGTTTTAGGCCCTGTACCCTTAGACAGAGAAAAGCTATTAAATGAAGATATATGAATCGAAGCGGAAAAGTATATATAAATAATGTTTATTGCGGAATTATATACGAAAATGATGAAGGTTATTTTTTTAGTTATGATGACAATTACCTGAGCAATAAAAATTCGCAAGCGGTTTGCATGGCAATGCCATTATCAGAAAAAACCTATCACAGTAAAACACTGTTTCCCTTTTTTGATGGATTAATACCCGAAGGATGGTTACTTGACATAGCCGAAAAAAATTGGAAAATAAATTACAGAGATCGCATGGGTTTATTGTTGGTATGTTGCAAAGACTGTATAGGATCAGTTAGCATTGAAAAAAATGAAGAATTATAAAAAAAAATATTATTCGAATTTAGAAAAATTTACCCAACAAGTTCAGGAACCCGAAGTATTTTTGGGCACTCGTTGTTTGCATTGTTACGAAGCATTGAATGAACCCGAAACCGAGGTACATCGTGCATGCAACAAACGATTTTACGGTCAATTAAAAACTCCACGGCTAAATTATGATTTAGATAATTTCCACGATCTTGCAGCTAAGGTTATCCTTAGCAGTATGTCGGTAACAGGCGTGCAGGCAAAAGTATCGCTTAGCTTACATCGCAAAAAAGATAAAAACCCGACAAAAAAACTCACCATAGTTGGTTTGTATGGAGATTACATATTAAAATCGCCATCACCATATTACGCAGAGTTGCCACAATTAGAAAGTGTAACCATGCACATGGCAGATGTTTGTGGCTTACCGGTAGTGCCCCATAGTTTAGTCAGATTACAAGACGGAAATTTATGTTATATCACTAAAAGAGTTGATAGAACACGACAAGGCAAACTAGCTATGGAAGATATGTGTCAATTAAGCGGCAGGCTTACCGAAGATAAATATAAGGGCAGTCATGAGCAGGTGGCTAAATTACTTTTAAAATATTCAGATACTCCTTTATTGGATGTAACTAATTTTTATGAGCTTGTATTATTTTGTTTTTTTACAGGAAATGCTGATATGCATCTTAAGAATTTTTCTCTAATAAAGAAAGAGGGAATAGGATACAGTCTTTGCCCTGCATACGATTTAGTACCTACCGCCTTGGTTAATGAAGCTGATAAAGAAGAATTGGCATTAACACTTAACGGAAAAAAAAGTAAAGTAAATTATCGTGATTTTTTATTTGCTTATGAAAACAGTGGGTTAAGTAAAAAAGTGTTGGACGATACCCTTGAACTCTTTACTTACTGTAAGCCCGAAATACTGGATGTTTTAGAAAAAAGTTTTTTAAGCGATGAGATGAAATATAAATATTTTATGTTAGTTGAGAAAAGATATAAGCAGTTGGGGCTAAGTTAAATATTCATGCCAAAAATTTATTTCTAATTATGATGTATGTTTTTAGGTTTGTAAAAAAATATGGCGTCAATAATATAAAGAGCCATTAGTATTAATGGAATAATGTATTCAAAACGGCTTTGTTCGTTATTGATAAAATCCATTCCTAACCAAAAATATATGGTAGGTAAGCTGATAATAAAACTGATAAATAATAAATAATAACCCAATTTATAAGATCGCCACAGCAAGATGATTGCGGTTAAAAACAAGCCTGCACAGCATAATTCAATTATGCAAACGGTAAAGTAAGTGTCTTTTAAATTATCAATGGCATAGCGCTCGCCTACGGTATTAAAAAGGTTATTTATTTTTTCTGTTTTTGGTAATACTTCTATCATTTGGATAGCTATTAAATTAATTGAATATCGGGCTATCCACCAAAAAAAATACAGGATGGATAAGATAAGCACTATTTGTGTGTAAACTGAGGGATTATATTTTCCTAAAATAAAATTCTTTATTCCCCTAACGCCAATTTGATATGTGTCTATTTTTACGGATTCAGCCATTTTTCAAAATTAAGTGTTTGTTCATGGTTGAGTGTTTTACATTCCGACACCACACATTTTTTATAATAAGCATTTTCTTTAAATAGAAGCTTTACATTTTTAGTTCCAAAGTTATTTGTTACTTGTATTTCTATATCATTTCCGTTATAATCATTAAACCATTTACCTATATCATTATTAACAGGATGATTGTTCATTGCAAGAATCTGATCGCCTGTATTCAGGTATGAATTTTCGGCCAATTCGGGATGAATACCCGAAATAATGATTTTGTCAGATTGTTCGGTTAATTTTATTCCATAGTTATTTTCATGGCAATGTTCACTAGGAAAAATATTTAATTCAAGTCCTATAAAAATTAAGGCTTCGTTCAGTAATTCAAAATAAGAGTGAGTTCCGTTAACTAATTTTTCAAAATATTCATCAAACGATATACCCGAGAATTTTTCTAACAGATTTTTATAATCATTTTCAGTGTATCCCTTATTATTTTTATAAAAGTCATGATAGAGAGCATACATTACATTATGTAAAGAATATTGATGTTTGCTGTGTTTTCGTATTAAAATATCGGCAATAAAGGCCAGTAAAAATCCTTCGGTATAAATAGAAACTTTTCTGGCAGGTATTCCGGGTGTATAGCCATCAAGCCAGGTGTCAAATGATGACTCTGCAACAGAATAATTAAAGCGACCGTAATTATCAAGATGTTTTTGTATTTGTTCAGAAAATTCTTTTAGAAATTGTTCTTTACTAAAAACACCTGAGGCAAGGAGAAAATAATCGCCCATGTATGTTGTAACACCTTCAGCTACATATCCTGTTTTGAAATAGTTTTCTTGTGTATAATCATAGGGATACATTTCTTGTGGTCTGATGGATTTTATATTCCATGTGTGATATAATTCATGCGAGCATAAACCTAATAAGTCGGTATATCGTTCATGCATAAGGCTATGTGCAGGTCCTATAGCATTTACGCTGGATGTTAGATGCTCTACTCCATGATAGAAATGGTATGGCAGAGCATGTATCAGGAAATAATACTCATTTACAGGAAATTCTTTGAATGCAGCTATTTGTTTTTTTGCGAACCCCGAAAAGTCGCATATAATTTTGTCATGATTGATAGTGCAGTTGCCTTGTATGCATATATAAAAGTTATAATCATCAACCTTAAAACTGTATTTTTTAAGATTAACTGATGCTATAAATGGACTGTCGGCAATTTCATGAAAATTTTTTGCTTCAAACAAGTTATTACCAACTTGTTTTAAACCACATGCTATTTTATAATTATCGGGAACGTCAATATATAATGTTGAAGGTTTTTCTATATTATCCGTATCGTACATCAGGCAGTTTACAGGATTTACATATAATAATTCTTCATTGACATAAGTAGAACCTGCATTTAATTCGTTAGCAAAATACTGATATTGTATTTCTATTGTTTCACTGAATAAAGTGTTTACTTGCCACAAATCTTTAGTAATTTTTTTAAAGCTAAGTTTATTGTTATTTGCATCAAGCACTTTGAATGAACGTATATTTTTAGCAAAGTTTCCTAGTTCATATCTGCCCGGTCGCCAGGCAGCTAATTGCATATTAATAATTGCTCGTGATTGTGATTTTACAATAATGCTAACGTCTATAAACTTTTTTGATGCAGAAGGTTTTATTTTGTAAATCATAACTTTTTTTTCTGTTCAAATATACGGTCTATGTTGTTATATATCCACATCATCAGCAGCATATTTTGACGGGTATATTTTTTTAAGTCTAATTTATTTTTAAGTTCAGCTAAAGAGTTTTTTTGTGTATTAATATTTAGTGAATTCCATTTGTTATACAGGTTTATAATTTCCTGCATTATTTTGCAAAATTCCACATGATTATCTATCCATTCTTTATTTCGCATGGTTTGCATGATGTTTTTTAATTCGCGTGCAGATAAATCGGTTTTTCGGGTTTCAAAAAATATAATTGCCAGCAGGCATCTCAGATAGATATAATCATGAAATGTTCCTTGCTTAAAATCTACAGGAATCTCTTTTTGTGCTTGTTTATAAGCACCATGATATACCAAAGCTATAATCCTTAGAATGTTTAACCGAAATAATAATGTTTTATTTTTTTTAAAATGCTTTATATTTACTTCTATAATATTAAGAGCTTCGCTGTATTTGCCGGTTTTTAATAATATTGATATATAGTTGTATATTATTAGAGTATAATTAGTGTCGGGTATATGCTTTTTTAGCTTAATTGCTTCGTTTAGATATTTAATGGCTTCCTCATGATTTAGTTTAAATGAATATTCTAAGCCTATGTTGGTGTATAATGCTGCTTTTTCTTTATTTAAGTCAGATTTAGGCAAACGAATTTTTTTTAATAATGTTTTTATCTGTATCAATACATTTAATCGTTCGTTGTCATTTACAATTAAGCTAAGAGTTTTTAGTTTATAATACTCTGCAATATCATCTGCATATTTTGTTAATAATTTTTCGGGGAACGTATATTTATTTACTAACCCTGATTGCTTATTTGTTTTATGCAGGTATGCTTTTATGTATTCGTTTTCTAATATTTTACGATGCATAATTTTTTCGTAGGCATCATCCAGATAATCGAGTTGTTTTAACAGGTTGTTGAATATAGTTACATCCGGATTGAAAAAATATATTTTTTCTTTGATATAGATTGGAATAATTTCGCATAATTTTTCAATATCGTTACGCTGATGCAGCTTTTCGATTATACTCTCTGCTTCTTTGATAGTAATTAAACCTGATTTTCTTTTTACTAATTCTTTAAGGTATAAACTTTCGAGAATATGTTCTGATTCCTGATTAATATGAGTTATGTATTTGCAGGCAAAAAAATATTTTAACTCGTTTTTTAATAACCTGATTTCATTTCTGAGTAAATAGTCGTTTTTTTTATTTCTGGGCTTATTAAATATTGTTTTATATAATTTATCTTTATCCTTCTCTATTAAATTTATATTATTTAGTAATAACAGCAGCCTGTTATTTTTATTATTTTTTAACACATTTTTAAATTCAGTAATTTCTTTTTTGCTTAATAATTCTAATAATTCCACTTTTATTTATAAAATTTCTTTTATCACAAAATTAGTATTTTATTTATAAATGCAAAAGGTTTACTATTTATTTTTGTAAAAAACAATAATTATGATAAAGAAAATATTATACATTACCCTGGTGTTTTTATCAATAAATACAACAGCACAAATTAAAAACGCAATTCTTAATAAAGTTAACGAAAGTATTAATAAAAAGGAATCGTCTGGTGCCAATCATAAACAAAATACCGATAAACAAAATCCAGATAGTTCAAAAATCACTTATTCAACATCAGGCACCGTTAGCTCAGGAAATAAAAATGATATTGAACCCATATATAAATTTACTGATAATGTACTGGTAGAGATACAAAGCTATAAAAAGTCCGGTGAAAAAAATGGCGACCCTGTGAACACACGTTATTTATTTTCAAAGGATAAAAATTATTTCGGTTCGGAAATATTGTTTGATGATAAAAAAGGTAATACGGCACATAGCAAAAACATTTACGAGTTTGATAAAAATAAAGTAATCACTCTAACAGATAATAATGGCAACAAAATAGCTATGGTAATAAAATTTAATTTAAGTGCTGAGGCTGAAAATTATGTGGATAGTAATAAAGTAACAATAGTTAAAACAGGCAGAACAAAAACAATTTTAACTTATTTATGCGAAGAGTATATTTTAACGGATGATGAAGGTAATAAAACCGAAATGTGGGTTAGCCCCAAAGTTCCTTTTAATATGGGGAAAATTGCTGCCATTAATAAAGCCGGTAAGAATAATGCGCTTAGCAATTATCCTATATCAGGCTTTACATTAGAAATGACAATATACAACAAGAAAGGCGTAAAAACAACTACCTGGATTGTAAAAGAAATTAATCTCAATCAACAAACAAGCATCAGCACCGATGGATACAAGTTTTTCGGGTTTTAGTTAAATAAACCCATTTGTTCACCCTTGTTATTTTTATTATCTTCGTTAAATTCCAAATCTAATGCGTGTTGTTCTTCAGTTTCTTTTTCCTCTTCGGGTATATCTGTTGGTTTAGGTTCTAACAGCGATATTTGTTTTATTTTATTATCGCTCAGTTTATTACCAACTGCTTTTTCGTTTCTTATTTCAACAAATTCGGCTAAATTAAATTTTTCATTTTTTTTGTTGGTGCTTCTGCCATCATATTCTATTTCTATACGGGGTACCCACTGTGTAGTAACCAGTTCAACCCTCGAATTTTCGTGCATAGATATAACATGCGATTTTCTTTCACCGGGTTCCAGTAAAAATCGTTTTACATAATACGCATTTTTTTCACCGTCAAAATATATTATTGTTAAAGGTCGTTTTATGTGTAATTTTTCAATCAGTATAATATCATCATCAAAACGTAAATCAAGCGCATGACCTGATATTCTGTAATAGCCCGATTGGGTTACCGTAAGTATTTTATCGTCACCCTTAAATCTGCCTAATAACTCACCACGTCCGTTTGTATTGAGGCGCATGGTAACATCATCAAACCATATTTGACGAGCCGATAGGGTAGAACCCCCTACTTCTTTTTGTTTTATTTTTTGTACAGGATATTTTGTAACAATATTTCCTTGTGAGCTCATAGATTTTATTGCCAGTCCTCCCAAATCAAAATCGAACTGCAGTTTTTTTAAGTTGGGGCGGGCTTTTAAAATAATTGTTACAATTTCGGCTTCTCCGTTGGGTTGAACAGAAAAATATTGCACTTTGGTGCCTTCATTTCCTTTGCCTAAATGATATTCTTTATCGCGAATAACTCCTGTAACGGCAAAGCGTTTAGCCAGCACCGGTCCTTGTTTGCCATCGCGGTATAGCAGATGATAAATTTTTTGTGTTTCACCTTTTTTCCAGACGGCAAGATGAATAATATTTTTTCCTACAAATTTCTTTTCAGAAATTTTGGTTACCAGCATCACACCGTCTTCTCTAAATACAATAATATCGTCAATATCCGAACAATCACAAATAAATTCGTCTTTCTTGAGTGATGTGCCTATAAATCCTTCTTCTCTATTTGCGTATAATTTAGTGTTGTTAGCAACAACTTTTACTGCTTCTATTGTATCGAATACTTTAATTTCAGTTTTTCGTTCGCGACCGGCTGCATATTTTTTCTTCAGGGTTTTAAAATATTCTATGGTATAATCGGTAATATGTTTCAGATTATGCATCACCGATTGCATTTCTTCTTCAAGACTTTCAATTAAAATATCGGCTTTTTCACTATCGAATTTTGAGATGCGTTTAATTTTTATTTCAGTTAATCGAACAATGTCATCCGCTGTAACAGCGCGTTTAAGTTGCTTGGTAAAGGGTTTTAAACCTTTGTCAATAGCAGTAATTACACCTTCCCAGGTTGTTTCGTTTTCTATTTTACGGTAAATTTTATTTTCAATAAATATTTTTTCGAGTGATGCAAAGTGCCATTGTGCTTCTAATTCATTTAATTTTATTTGCAATTCGAGTTTTAGCAGCTCTAAGGTATGTTGTGCCGAAATTTTAAGCATTTCGCTTACACCCAAAAATCGCGGTTTGTCATTTTCAATAACACAAGCATTGGGCGATATAGATATTTCACAATCGGTAAATGCAAAGAGTGCATCTATAGTTTTATCAGCCGAAGCATCGGGATGCAGATGTAAAAGTATTTCTACTTTTTCGGCCGTATTATCTTCAATTTTTTTAATTTTAATTTTTCCTTTATCTACAGATTTTACTATGCTTTCAATCAGAGAGGAGGTGGTTGTTCCAAATGGTATTTCATCTATAACCAGTGTTTTTCTGTCAAGCTGTCTGATTTTTGCACGCAATCTTACTTTTCCTCCGCGTAAGCCATCATTGTATTGTGTAAAATCGGCCAATCCACCGGTAGGAAAATCGGGGTATATTTCTATTTTTTTATCTTTTAGTGCGTTGATAGAGGCATCAATAAGTTCTATAAAATTATGGGGCAATATTTTACAGGCTAAACCAACGGCAATGCCTTCTGCTCCTTGTGCTAATAAGAGCGGAAATTTAACCGGAAGATGTAAGGGTTCTTTATTTCTGCCATCGTAAGAGGCAATCCACTCGGTGGTTTTAGGGTTAAAAACTACTTCCAGCGCAAATTTAGATAAGCGTGCCTCAATATAGCGAGGAGCTGCAGCGCTATCTCCGGTTAATATATTGCCCCAGTTACCTTGGGTATCTATTAATAAATCGCGTTGCCCCAGTTGTACCATGGCATCGCCAATAGATGCATCACCATGTGGATGATATTTCATGGTATTACCTATAATATTTGCAACTTTATTGTAACGGCCATCTTCCAGTTCGCGCATTGAATGTAATATCCTTCTTTGTACCGGCTTTAAGCCATCCATTAATGCGGGTACTGCGCGTTCTAAAATTACATACGAGGCATAATCCAGAAACCAATCTTTATACATGCCCGATAGTGGCATATAGGATTGTCCTTCCTCACCGTTGTGGTGATTGTTGTTATCAAATAAATCTTCTTTTGATGCTTTCATTTTTTATGCTGTATTTTTAATACTTCAGGTTTCGGGTATTTCCTCAAGAGCGGTATATGCCTCTACTTTATCTAATTCAATTCTTAAGTTATCAATAATAAAATCTTGTCGTTCGGGTGTGTTTTTACCCATATAATAATCCAGTAGTTGCTGTACAGATTCTTTACCAATCAAAACAGGTTCTAATTTTATATCATCGCCAATAAACATTTTAAACTCATCAGGCGAAATTTCTCCCAATCCTTTAAATCTTGTGATTTCGGGATTTTTGCCGAGTTTATGTATGGCTTTTTGTTTTTCATCTTCGTTGTAGCAATAAATTGTTTCTTTTTTATTTCTAACTCTGAATAAGGGTGTTTGCAAGATAAATACATGGCCGTTTTTAACTAAATCGGGAAAAAACTGCAGGAAAAAAGTAAGTAAAAGTAAGCGTATGTGCATGCCATCTACATCGGCATCAGTAGCAATAATAATTTTATTGTAGCGCAGATTTTCTATATCATCTTCAATATCGAGTGCAGCTTGTATGAGATTAAATTCTTCGTTTTCGTAAACAATTTTTTTAGTAAGGCCATAAGTGTTCAGTGGTTTACCTTTTAAACTAAAAACTGCTTGCGTATTTACATCACGAACTTTGGTAATAGAACCGCTGGCTGAATCTCCTTCGCAAATAAAAAGCGAAGTATCAAGTCTGCGAGGGTCTTTAACATCGGTTAAATGGATGCGGCAGTCGCGTAGTTTTTTATTATGCAGGCTGGCTTTTTTAGCTCTTTCGCGGGCCAGCTTTCGGATGCCCGAGAGTTCTTTGCGTTCTCTTTCGGCAGCCAATATTTTTCGTTGGATGGCATCGGCTGTTTCCGGATGTTTGTGTAAATAGTTATCGAGTTGTTCTTTCAGAAAGTCGGCCACAAAGGCGCGCATAGATTTTCCGCCCGGTTCAATTTCCTGCGAGCCTAGTTTGGTTTTGGTTTGCGATTCAAAAACCGGTTCAATTACTTTTACACTTATGGCAGCACAAATAGATTGTCGTATATCTATCGCATCATAGTCTTTTTTAAAAAATTCGCGTATGGTTTTTACAACGGCTTCTCTGAATGCTGCCTGATGTGTGCCTCCTTGAGTAGTGTGTTGACCATTTACAAAGCTGTAATATTCTTCTCCATATGATTGGGTGTGTGTCATGGCTACTTCTATGTCTTCTCCGCGCAGATGTATAATATCGTATAATGGTTCTGCGCTCATATTTTCTTTTAATAAATCCAGTAATCCGTTTTGAGATACTAATTCTTCTCCATTAAATACAATTACCAAACCGGGGTTAAGGTAGCAGTAATTCCAAAGCATTTTTCGAATATATTCTTCACGGAAATGGTAGTTTTTAAAAATGCTGCTGTCGGGTACAAAATAAACCAATGTACCATCCTGAGCATTTATTTTTTCGGGTTTATAATCCTTAACAATTTCTCCCTGATGAAACTCTGCGCGTTTCATTTGTCCATCGCGTACGGATTGAACAATAAAAGTATCAGAAAGCGCATTTACAGCTTTGGTACCTACTCCGTTTAAGCCAACTGATTTTTTAAATGCTTTGGTATCGTATTTAGCTCCTGTATTCATTTTAGAAACCGCATCCACTACTTTGCCTAAGGGTATGCCCCGGCCATAGTCGCGCACTTGCACGGTTTTATCTTTGATGGTAATTTCAATTTTTTTTCCATAACCCATCACATACTCATCAATACAGTTGTCTATTATTTCTTTAAGCAAAATATAAATTCCGTCATCGGGTGCCGAGCCGTCTCCCAGTTTGCCTATATACATACCGGGTCTTAGGCGCACATGTTCTTTCCAGTCTAACGAACGTATATTTTCTTCGGTGTAATTATGTTTTTGTGCCATGTTTAATAATAAAAATATCAAACTGCGAATTTACTATGTGCTTAAGCTTATTTTGGTTGATAACTTGTGGAGTTATCAACAAACCGTTTGTTTTTAGCTGGTTCAGAAAATCTTTTAATGCTGCATTTATCTATTTTTGTATGCATGAATGTAATTGGTATTATACCTTCGCGTTACGGCTCCAGTCGTTTTCCGGGTAAACCCCTGGTTGATATTATGGGTAAAAGTATGATTCAGCGAGTTTATGAACAGGCCGTTAAAGCAAATAAATTGCAAGCTGTTTATGTGGCTACGGATGATGAGCGGATTAAAAAGCATGTAGAAAACTTTGGCGGAAAAGTAGTGATGACTGCCGGGCATCACCCCAGCGGCACCGACCGATGCAGGGAAGCTATAGAAAAAATAAATTTGCCTTGCGATGTAATTATTAATATACAAGGCGATGAGCCATTTATACAGCCGGAACAGATAAATAATTTAGCGCAATGTTTTGTTGATGAACAGGTACATATTGCTACCCTGATAAGACCGGTAAATGATATAGAGCCAATACGCAACGATAACCGTATCAAGGTGGTGATAGATAAAAACCACTTTGCACTTTATTTTAGCCGCAGTGTTATACCTTATGTAAAAAATATTGACACCGCTGGAGAAAATCAAACACTCAAATTTTATCAACATATAGGTTTGTATGCTTACCGACATCATATACTTACCCAAATTACTCAGCTTAAACCCTCTATGCTCGAACAAGCTGAAAGTTTGGAACAATTGCGTTGGCTCGAAAACGGCTACCGCATTAAAACCATATTTACTGAACATGAATCCTATTCGGTTGATACTCCGCAAGATTTACAACTGCTCAAAACTCTTTTTGGCAATCAATAAGCATATTTATATTTTAGCATTTTAAAATGAAGATAAGCAGTTTAATAGCCGAACTATTGTTTGATTACGATTGTGTAATAATCCCCGGTTTGGGAGGGTTTATTGGTAATTACAGTAATGCACGTATTCATACAGCCAAGATGATAGCCTATCCACCCGGCAAAGGAATTATTTTTAATAAAAATTTACAAAACAATGACGGGCTTTTGGCCAATGCATTGGCGCAAAAAGCAATGATTACCTATGCGCAAGCCAATCAACTGATAGATGCATTTGTTTTGGATTGTAAAAGTGAATTACAAAAAGGAAATAAAATAATTTTTGAACAGCTGGGTTTTATATTTACCGACAGCGAAAATAATTTACAATTTATACCTGACTACAGCACTAATTTTTTACTTGATTCTTTTGGTTTATTTCCGGTATCGGCCAAACAACTTTTTGAACAAAAATCACATAATTTACAGGAAGTAACTCTAAAACCTTTATCACAAAAAGCTGCTAATGAACATGCTGTTGCAAATAAGCAAGAAGCTAAAATTTTAGCATTAAACCCCAGACCGCAAAAAACATGGAAATACATTGCGGCAGCAGCAGTTTTTATTCCTCTAGCTTTTTATCTGGTATGGATTCCTGCCAAAACCGATTTTTTTCAAACCGGTAAAATTTCTTTTGCCGATTTGAACCCCTTTAAAAATCAGCAAAAAAGATATTACTATAAGAGCGAACATAACATTCAACCCTTATCAGTAATTACCGCGCCAGACATCGATTCAATAAATTATTCGGAATTAACCCTTGACGAAAACCTGAAATTTATTGTACAACCGGCTCTACATAATACCTTAAACATTGCAGAAACCACACACATCAACAGAACAGAACAGCCTAATACCTTTGCAAAAAATATTCACATTATTGGCGGATGTTTCAGAGATATTAATAACGCGCATAAACTGATAAACTCGCTAAAGTCAAAAGGATATAATGCGTATATTTTAGATCAGGCAGGAGACTTACATCGTGTAGCCGTTGCTGATTATCAAAATCAAAGCGAAGCACAACATGCGCTTAAGCAAGTTCGCGAAAACGGTATCCCTTCTGCATGGATACTGTATAAATAATTTTTTCATCATCATTATTGCATCTTGTTATTTGCTGCTTATTTGTTGTTAGAAAAATTTCTTCCGGTATATACTTGTATGTGTAGTTTAAGTTCATCCCAGATTACACCCAAAAGTTATTAGAGTTTTTTTGGTATTAATGCTTAATTTTGAGTAATTGCCTGTTTACTAAGTGGGGGTAATCATACTGTGAAGTTTTTTATTATTTTTGACACAAAAGATAAACATTGCTGCATGGCAAATAACATTAAACAGAGCGGAGAATACAGCTATATTGACGAAGGTAGCGGATACCCTATTATCATCCTGCACGGATTATTTGGAGGGTTAAGCAATTTTAATGATGTGCTTAATTATTTTAAACACAAATATAGAATTATTATACCGCAGCTACCCTTGCTTACCATGCCGGTATTAAATACCCATATACCCGCCATAGCCAGATTTATTAAAGGATTTATGGAACATATTAAGTTGGATAAGGCAGCGTTTTTAGGTAACTCTTTGGGTGGACATGTATCACTGGTATTTGCAGAAAAATATCCTGAAAAAGTTGACAGACTTATATTAACAGGTAGTTCAGGCTTATATGAAAATGCATTTGGCGGTTCCACCCCACGAAAAGGTGATAAAGAATACATACGCAATAAAGTAAAAGTAACTTTTTATGACCCTAAACATGCTACTGACGAAATAGTTGACGAGTGTTTTGCGATTACCAGCGACAGAAATAAATTGATACGCATACTTGCATTAGCCAAGTCGGCAATCAGGCATAATATGGCTGCAGATTTACCTAAGATGAATATGCCTGCATGCTTGATTTGGGGAAAAAATGATATTATAACGCCACCCGAAGTAGCCGAAGAATTTAAAAAACTATTGCCGCGTGCCGATTTGTATTGGATTGATAAATGCGGCCATGCACCCATGATGGAACACCCCGAAGAATTTAACCGTATTTTGGAAGCCTGGTTAGCTAAAGAACTAAACTGATTTTTGCTTTATAAATTTTACCTGCATGGAAATTAAAAAGGCCGAATTTGTATCGAGCCATACAAGTTTAGCCAAACTACCCAAAACCCACTTGCCCGAATTTGCATTTATCGGCAGGAGCAATGTGGGTAAATCTTCTCTTATTAATATGCTGTGTAATAAAAAATCGTTGGCTAAAACTTCTTCTACGCCCGGCAAAACACAAACTATTAATCATTTTATTATAAATAATGAATGGTATCTGGTAGATTTGCCCGGGTATGGTTATGCCCGCGCACCCGGTAATTTGCGAAAGCTGTGGAGTGGCTTTACTTTTGATTATTTAATTAAACGACCTAATCTGATATGCGTAATGCTGTTGATTGATTTGCGCCATAAACCACAAAATACAGACATGCAATTTATGGAATGGTTGGGCATAAATAAAATACCTTTTGCCATTGTGTTTACCAAAGCTGATAAACTTACAAACGCTCTTTTAAAGGAAAATGTAAGAAAATATTTAGAAGAATTGAAAAATACCTGGGAAGAACTGCCTACCTATTTTGTTACATCTTCGGTAAAAAGAACCGGCCGACAAGAATTACTTTCCTTTTTTGAAAAATACAGTCAGAGGGCTATAAAATAAGTGATTATGATTTGTATTATAAGTGCCTTATGCACAAGTATACGTAAAACTAACCTGATGGAGGATAACCCAAATACCACACTACACTCAACACACTCAGTCCGCCTTTGGCGGAAAATTTGGATTTATTTCAAATTTCTAATGCTGAATTTGGGTTTATAAACAGTTAATATTTCTCTTATATATTACGCTATTTCCCTTGTCATTCTTAAGGCCTCAAGCTGTTAAATTGTCTACTACAAGTTCTGCTTGTTTTAATACTGTGTCAATTGCTTTTTGTTGTTTGTCGGGTGGATAGCCGTATTTGTTCACTGTCCGCTTTACAAGCACCATAAGTTTAGTTCTTGCGCTTTCTCTTATTGTTCAGTCAATGGTTGCATTGGCTCTTACCTTGTCTGCTATTTCTTTGGCAATTGCTTTGAGCATTTCATTTCCTATAACCTGAACTGCACTGTCGTCTATTTCAAGGGTATTGTAGAAAGCTACTTCATCGGGTGTTAAACCTAATTTTTCTCCTTTGTTTAAAAATTATTAAAATTTTTTAATATACCCCCCTTTTTTTTATATACATTTGCAAAAAATAGTAAAATTTTGAAAAAATACCCCAAATTTTACAGGGTATAATACAATAAAATTAAAATTTAGAAATATGCTAACCATACGATTTAAAGCATTGGAAGAAGTAATGGGACGTCAGCCAAAAGAAGTGTTATTTCCCGAAGGCAGAGTGCCCGAATATTTTGGTAAAAATGTATTTGGCAAAGATGCCATGCGCCAGTACCTAAGTGAAGAGGCTTACAACAGTGTAATGGAGGCAGTAGATAAAGGAAGTAATTTAAACAGAGCCATAGCCGACCAGGTAGCTGCAGCCATGAAAGCCTGGGCAAGCGAAAGAGGGGCAACACACTACACACATTGGTTTCAGCCGCTTACAGGCGAAACAGCCGAAAAACACGATGCTTTTTTTGAGCCTATAGAAGGAGGAAGAGCCATAGAGCGTTTTGGGGGAAATCAGTTAATACAACAAGAGCCGGATGCTTCGAGTTTTCCAAGCGGAGGCATAAGAAATACATTTGAAGCCAGAGGATATACAGCCTGGGACCCCTCATCACCGGCTTTTGTACTGGGAAAAACTTTGTGCATACCTACTATATTTGTTTCATATACAGGTGAAGCATTAGATTATAAAACACCCTTACTAAAATCTATCCATGCGTTAGACAAAGCAGCAACCGAAGTTTGTCAGTATTTTGATAAAAATATTACAAAGGTTACTGCTACTTTAGGATGGGAACAAGAATATTTTTTGATAGACGCAGCCTTATATAATGCAAGGCCTGATTTGGCACTGACAGGCAGAACACTCTTTGGGCATACCCCTGCCAAAGGACAACAACTCGAAGATCATTACTTTGGTTCTATTCCTGATAGGGTATCAGCTTATATGCGCGATTTTGAAATAGAATGTCATTTATTGGGTATCCCTGTAAAAACCCGGCACAACGAAGTAGCACCTAATCAATATGAGTGCGCTCCTATTTTTGAAGAATGTAATCTGGCTGTTGACCATAACCAACTGTTAATGGATGTGATGAAAAAGGTGGCGCGTAAACACAATTTCAGAGTATTGTTTCATGAAAAACCTTTTGCCGGAGTAAACGGAAGCGGTAAACACAACAATTGGAGTATGAGTACCAATACCGGGAAAAATTTATTAAGCCCCGGTAAAACACCTAAAACCAACTTGCAGTTTTTAACTTTTTTTATCAATACGATTAAAGCTTTTCATGACCATACCGATTTACTACGCGCAACTATAGCCAGTGCGGGTAACGACCATCGCCTGGGAGCCAACGAAGCACCTCCGGCTATTATGTCGGTATTTATAGGTTCGCAATTAACGGCAGTATTGGATGAGTTGGAGAAAAAAGTAAAATCGGGTAAAATGACACCCGATGAAAAAACGGCATTGAAATTAGGCATCGGACGCATTCCCGAAATATTGTTGGATAATACCGACAGAAACCGCACATCGCCCTTTGCTTTTACCGGAAACAAGTTTGAATTTCGTGCAGTAGGTTCATCGGCAAACTGTGCTGCACCTATGATTGTATTAAACACCATTATGGCCGATCAACTTGTAAAATTTAAAAAAGATGTAGATGCGCTTATAGAAAAAAATGTTGACAAAGACGAAGCTATTTTTCAGGTGTTAAGAAAATTAATAGTTGAATCTAAAAAAGTACGTTTTGAAGGCAATGGTTATGCAGAAGAATGGGTAAAAGAAGCAGCTAAACGCGGATTAAATAATATAAAAGTTACTCCCTTAGCACTGGATGCTTATATAAGTAAAGAAACAATAGCTTTGTTTGAAAGAAATAATGTTTTGCTTCCGCGCGAAATGCATGCGCGCCATGAAATACGTTTAGAGTCGTACACCAAAAAAATACAAATTGAATCGCGTGTAATTGGCGATTTGGCATTAAACCACATTATACCGGTTGCTATAAAATATCAAACCGAAATAGCCAATAATGTAAAAACATTGAAAGAAATTTTAGGCGCATCAGAATTTAAAAAGGCAGCAGCTATACAAATAGAAATTATATCGGCAATCAGCGACCACATAGCTGTAGTAAAAAAGAATGTTGATGAAATGACCGAAGAACGTAAAAAGGCCAATAAAATAGAAGATGCACGTAAAAAAGCCATAGCCTACTGCGAAAAAGTAAAACCCTATTTTGATACCATACGTTATCATGTAGATAAATTAGAATTGTTGGTGGATGATGTATCGTGGCCATTGCCCAAATACAGAGAATTGTTGTTTACCAATTAACCCAAATTCAGCATTAGAAATTTGGATTTATTCCAAATTTTCCGCCAGAGGCGTACTGAGTGTGTTGAGTGTAGTGTGGTATTTGGGATATCCGCCATCAGGCGAGCATTACGCATGCTAATGCGTAATGTGGGGTTAAGATAATTAGCAGGGGGTATGTGAATTGAGCTTAAATATGCAGATATGTAAGGTTGGTTAAAAGCCGGTTAAATAATTTACATCAGGGGTAATAGTATGGTGTTTTAAAACAGGCGCG
>JBBIOU010000012.1:0-84634 GCA_037443205.1 Flavobacteriales bacterium
TTCTTCTTGTTTATCCTAACCAAACACACATCCATCCCGTCACGGATGTTCTCTTCCTTATCGCTGCTTAACTTTTCTATCACTATCTCTCGTGTTCGGTTTAGTATCTCATTCGTGTTTTTTAGTTCGCCTTCTGTTACTGCTTTGGTTAATGCATTGCTGCATACCACACTCACCATTGCACCAGGTACTCCGTGTCCGGTGCTGTCTGCGGCTGCTACATAAATATACCCCTCTGTCTCTTCCAGCCAGTAAAAATCTCCTGCTACTATGTCTTTGGGCAGGTATAAAATAAAACTTTCGGACAATAAGTTATTCCACTTTTGTTTATTGGGTAATATCGCTTCCTGTATTCTTTTGGCATAATTGATACTATCTGTAATTTCTTTGTTCTTCTCTTCTACCAGTTGTTTTTGTTTTTCTATGATTTGTTTCTGCTTTTTAGTTAATTTAAAGCGATTGTTTAATAACAAAAGAAAGATTAATAAAATAACAATACCCGATATAGTAAACCCGATAATGATGGATTGTTTTTTCTTTTCGGCTAATGCTAATTGGCGCTCTCGAAGTTGCTGTTCTTGTAATATAGCAGTTTTTTTGTCGAATTCGTAATTTAATTGTTGTTTTATTGTATTATCCAATACTTCTTTGTTAAAAATAGAATCTGAATATAATTTATGCAGCTTAAAATTTTACAATGATTTAATTGCATAATCGTATTTTTGTTGAAGGTTCAATTCTTTTGAGCGTGATAGATTATGAAATATTTCAGATTTTAGATGATATAAATCTGAAACACCCTCCATAAAATATATTTTATTTGCATATATAAAAGCGGTATCTAAGTAAGTAAGTGCTGAATATAAGTTTTTTAAATTATTAGGGTTATTTAATAATTTTGAAAAATTATAATATGTGTTTGATAATTGAAGAATGTTATTTGTAATTTTAAAACAATTTAATGCCTTATAATGGTAATTTAATGCCAGCTCTTGCTTTTTAATTTTAAAGTACAAAACACCTAATCCATTATAAATCTCTCCAATTCTATTAACATCATTCAATTGTTCAAAAATAGATTTACTTTTTAATAAATAAACCTCAGTAGAATCATATTGATTATTTAAATAAAAAATACCTGCTATAGACATTAAAGCAATTGCTTGTGTAGTTAAGTTATTATTTTTTAGAGATAATTGAAGGGCGTAATTATAATATTTTAAAGCTTCTTCGAATTGCTTTTGTTGAGAAAGTATGGTTGCTAAATTAATACTGATTGAAATCTGCCCATATTCATAATTTATTTTTTCTGATATTTTAAGCGCTTTAATATAGTTTTCTAAGGCTAACTTCGTATTTCCTCTGATTTTATATAAATATCCTCTGTTATTATGTACATCGGCAATTGCTTTTTGTGCAATTAATTGAATTTTACTATCGTTTGAATTTAATAAATTGTAAGCTAAAGGCAAAACCCGTTCGTTGTATTGCGGCCAAACACTATCATTGTTGATTGATTCAACCAACTTAAATAAAATACTGATTTTTGTGGTATCGTGGTGTGTTGGCTTGTTTAGTTCGTATTTTAATGAATCAATAAATTTATCGTTGTCATTTTGTGCTTTAACAAAACTTGCAATTTGTAAAAAAACAAAAACAACAAATATTTTTTTTTTCATTAAAAATGATTTTACATATTCCTTCTATACTGCCCTCCTACTTCAAACAATGCATTGGTAATTTGACCCAAAGTACAATATTTGGTAACTTCCATTAATTGCACAAACATATTTTTATTTTGTATAGCAGCCTGCTGAAGATTAGCTAACTGTTGTTTACTTTCTGCCTGGTATTTCTTTTTAAGGTTTTCTACAGTATCTATCTGTTGTTTTTTCTCTTCTTCAGTAGCACGAATTACTTCTGCAGGAATGATTGTAGGCGAGCCCTTAGAACTTAAAAATGTATTAACACCAATTATTGGGTATTCACCGGTGTGTTTCAATGTTTCATAATACAAACTTTCTTCCTGTATGCGGCTGCGTTGATACATGGTTTCCATAGCGCCCAATACTCCGCCACGCTCGGTAATTCTATCAAATTCGGCTAATACGGCTTCTTCTACCAGGTCGGTCAATTCTTCGATGATAAACGAACCTTGTAGCGGATTTTCGTTTTTCGCCAATCCCAACTCACGATTAATAATTAACTGTATAGCCATTGCTCTGCGCACCGATTCTTCGGTAGGTGTAGTTATGGCTTCGTCATACGCATTGGTATGAAGCGAGTTACAGTTGTCGTAAATAGCATACAATGCCTGCAATGTTGTTCGAATATCGTTAAAGTCAATTTCTTGCGCATGCAGCGAACGTCCTGAAGTTTGAATGTGGTATTTCAACATTTGCGAACGGGCATCGGCTCCGTATTTTTCGCGCATGGCTTTTGCCCAAATTCTACGCGCTACGCGACCAATTACGGCATACTCGGGGTCAATACCATTGCTAAAGAAGAAAGATAAATTAGGGCCGAAATCGTTAATATTCATTCCACGGCTTAGGTAGTATTCAACATACGTAAAACCATTTGCCAAGGTAAATGCTAATTGTGTAATTGGATTTGCACCGGCTTCAGCTATGTGATAACCACTAATAGATACAGAATAGAAATTGCGAACTTTGTTTTTGATAAAATATTCCTGCACATCGCCCATTAAGCGCAATGCAAATTCGGTTGAGAAAATACAGGTATTTTGTGCCTGGTCTTCTTTTAAGATATCGGCTTGCACCGTACCACGAACCTGCGATAAGGTTTCTGCTTTTATTTTTTCATACACTTCTTTGGGTAATACCTGATCGCCTGTTACGCCTAATAACATCAAACCTAAACCATCATTTCCTTCGGGCAAACCTGATGAATTGTATGGAATATATTGCGGAACTTTTACGCCTTTATCTTTATGTATTTGTTCAATTTTCTTTTTTACTTCAGCTTCAAGTCCGTTTTGTTTGATGTAAATTTCGCATTGCTGGTCAATAGCAGCATTCATAAAGAAACCTAACAACATAGGTGCAGGACCGTTTATGGTCATGCTTACCGATGTTTTTGGATCAGCCAGATTAAACCCTGAGTACAATTTTTTAGCATCATCTAAACAGCAAATGGAAACACCCGAATTACCGATTTTACCGTAAATATCCGGACGCCAATCGGGGTCATTTCCATAAAGCGTAACACTATCAAATGCTGTTGATAAACGCTTAGCAGGCATTCCTAAACTCACGTAATGAAAACGTTTGTTAGTGCGTTCCGGTCCGCCTTCTCCGGCAAACATACGTGTAGGGTCTTCGCCCTCGCGTTTAAACGGATAAATGCCTGAAGTGTAGGGAAATTCGCCCGGAACATTTTCTTGCAATACCCAACGTAATAATTCGCCCCAAGCTTTATAACGCGGTGTTACAACTTTTGGAATTTGAGTATGCGCTAATGATTCGGTATGGGTTTTAACATTTATTTCTTTATCGCGAACTTTAAAGATATAATATTCGTCTTTGTATTTTTTAACCTTATCCGGCCATTGCTGAATTATTTCCCAGTTGTGTGGATCTAAATCGAGTTTAATTCTGTCGAACTCGGCATTCAAAATTTTCTTAATAGCATCATCTGCTTTATCAAGTGTTTCAATGGTTTTTTGAATGGCATATAATTTCTCTGCAATTTCTGCTTGTTTATTAACCCATTGATCATATTTTCGATTGTTTTCAGAAATTTCTGAAAGGTAGCGCGTACGAGCCGGAGGAATCACAAAAATTTTCTCCGACATTTCTTTGGTAATGGTAAATTTTGAATTCAGGTTAGCACCTGTTTTTTCAACAATTTTATCCATTACGGCTTTATAGAGTGTATTTGTTCCCGGGTCGTTAAATTGCGATGCAATGGTTCCGTAAACAGGAAGTGATTCATCATCTGCATCCCATAATTGATGATTGCGTTTGTATTGTTTTTTTACATCACGCAATGCGTCTAATGCCCCTCGTTTATCAAATTTATTGATGGCTACTATATCGGCAAAATCGAGCATGTCTATTTTTTCTAACTGTGTAGCTGCACCAAACTCAGGTGTCATTATGTAAAGCGAAACATCGCTATAGTCAAGTATTTCGGTATCGCTTTGCCCAATGCCTGAAGTTTCTAAAATAATTAAGTCAAAACCTGCAGCTTTTAGCACATTTACGGCATCGCCTACATATTTGCTCAATGCCAAATTACTTTGGCGTGTGGCTAATGAACGCATGTACACGCGCTCATTGCGAATAGCGTTCATGCGAATTCTATCTCCCAATAATGCACCACCTGTTTTGCGTTTACTTGGGTCAACCGAAATAATACCGATGTGCTTATCGGGAAAATCGAGTAAAAATCTGCGCACCAGTTCATCAACCATACTTGATTTTCCGGCTCCACCGGTACCGGTAATTCCTAAAACGGGAGTTTTAGATTTTTCTGCTTTTTCTTTTATTTTATCTAAATATGGGCGGCTTAGTTCAGGAAAATTTTCAGCAGCTGAAATTAATCGGGCTATGCTTTTTTTATCTTTTACACTTACATGGGTTAACTCGCCATTTAAATTATTTCCTATAGGATAATCGCATTTTTGAACCAAATCGTTTATCATCCCCTGCAAGCCCATGGCACGTCCATCATCGGGATGATAGATGCGTGCTATTCCATATTTATGAAGTTCTTCTATTTCAGATGGAAGAATTGTACCCCCGCCACCGCCAAATATTTTAATATTTTCTGCGCCTTTTTCTTTGAGCAAGTCGTACATGTATTTAAAATATTCCATGTGGCCGCCCTGATAGCTGGTCATGGCAATGGCATGTGCATCTTCTTCAATGGCGCAGTTTACCACTTCTTCAACGCTTCTGTCGTGACCAAGGTGTATTACTTCGCACCCGGTTGATTGGATAATTCTGCGCATAATGTTGATAGCAGCATCGTGCCCATCGAACAATGAGGCAGCAGTTACAATTCTTATTTTATTTTTAGGTGTGTATGGGGTTTGTTCTTGCATGGTTGTAATAGAAATAATTGAGGACAAATATAGTAGCCAAATAGCATTATTTTACACTATTTTTAAGTAAAAATACATATTAGCATCCATTTAAACAATATAAATAAGATAAATGATTGCGATATAATTTTTTAGTATAAATACTATTCAAATTTGCGAAAGGTATAGAGTTAAAAAATTAACGAATCCTTTATATCCAGGTATGGTGCAGCAGACAGTATAAACATTTATAAATTAGTCCACTTTTCCAGCAATTGCTTAAAACCAAGCGGCAATTCACTTTCAAAAAAAAGAGGCTTTGATGTTTCAGGATGAATAAAACCAAGTGTTTTAGCATGTAGCGCCTGACCCGGTAACAACAAAAAACAATTTTCGATAAACTGTTTGTATTTTTGTGTGTTTTCTCCTTTTAATATTTTATCGCCTCCATATTCATTGTCGTTAAACAGCGGGTGGCCTATATGTTTCATGTGTACCCTTATTTGGTGCGTTCTTCCGGTTTCGAGTTTACATCTCACCAGTGTAACATACTTGTATCGCTGGATTACTTCATAGTGAGTAATAGCATGTTTACCAATATTCTCATCTTCATATACTGAAAATACTTTTCTGTCTTTTTGGGAACGGGCAATGTTTCCGGTAATTGTACCTTTATCTTCTTTAACATCTCCCCATACCAATGCCCAATAATTGCGTTGGATAGTTCGGTCATAAAACTGTTTTGCCAAATGAGTAAGTGCATCTTCAGTTTTTGCTATTACCATAATACCCGAGGTGTTTTTGTCCAGGCGATGTACCAATCCCGGGCGGCCATAATATTTTTCGGAGCGTTTGGGTAAATTTTCAAAATGATATAATAAAGCGTTTACCAGTGTACCGGTATAATTGCCATATCCGGGATGGGTAACAATACCCGCCTGTTTATTTATAACAATTAAATCATCATCTTCATATAAAATATCGATCGGTATATTTTCGGGTATAAGTTCAATTTCTCTTACCGGATATGGCAATACAATAGAAATTTCATCCAGTGGTTTTACTTTGTAATTAGGTTTTACCGGTTTGGCATTAACCAAAATATTACCCGATTTAGCAGCTGATTGTATTCTGTTACGGGAAGTTTTTTCCAAACGATCGCAAAGAAACTTATCAATGCGAATCAGAGATTGTCCTTTATCTACTTTAAAGCGATAATGTTCATAGAGTTCATCGCCTTCATCAATAAATTGTTCATCATTGACCGGTTCCTGCATCAGCGTTGAATAATAATTTTTTGTACAGCATACTTGGTTTGAGCCTGTAATAACTCTACCAAATAAATACCGGGATTTAAATCTTGCGTAGGTATCGTAAACTTTTGAGCAGATGTTGTGATGGATTTTATTAATCTGCCGCTTACATCTGATAGATGAACCGTTAACATATTACCATTTAAATCATCTTCAATTTCTATAGTTAAATAATTGTTGGCCGGATTGGGATAAGCTTTGGCAGATAAATGATTCAGGTTATTATACTCCTCCACCGAACTGTAATCATAGTGATAGGTAAAAACCGGACGCATCATTAAAGAAGCCTGAAAGGATGTTTGTTGCCAGGATGAACCTACATTGTAATAAATTTTGTTTTGCGAGTTGGTATTCAAATCAAATCCAATGTTTAACTTGATTGCATCTACTTGTTGCCATCCTACATAAAAATTGCCATTGAGAAGAATTTTATTATCCAGGTGATACTCATGGAAAGAGTTATATCCGTCTTCATATACGGGAGTAGAAAAAGTGGTGTTTTGATAGATGATATTACCCGGAGTGCCACCCGGTCCGTTGGCATCCCAAATGGTTAAGCGAAACGGTTTATTAGATACATTGTTTACCGATGGTTCAAAATGTATTCTTACCGAACGTAATGTATCAGGTTGAGCAATATAAAACTTATAGGCTAATAACGCTCCGGCACCTTGCGGACCATAAGCTGCTTCAGCAGTTCCGTCATCATAAGCATAAAAATTTCTGAAAATTTGTTTAAAGCGAATGGTGTCATTTTCGCGTGTAAAATCGGGTGTAACCTGAAAATGAAAACGAACATCAAATTCTGCTAAAGTATCGTTAACATTATCATCGTACACAAAAGGAATATTGCTATTTAGAATATCCAACAACTGATATTGGGTAGTAAAGTTTGTAAAACCGTTTATGGAAGGTGTATTTACATTTTGAAATTGTGCCTGTATGTTGTTATTAAAAAACACTTCACCGTAATTATTGGCCACCAGGCGGGCAGAATTATTATTGTTTCTCTGGAACAATGTTAGGGTATCGCGCACATAGGCAGCAGGGCTCCATTTAAAATGTCTCCAGGGCATAGAGATGTAATCTTTTAACAAAGTAAGAGCATCTATTCTAAAAGCCACGTCATCTCTGATAGTATCTGCAATCGTTCTGAACGAGTTTAAATAAACATAATCAATGTGCCAATGGTCTAACGCTCCTGAAAGTGTTGCATAATTTTTAAATCTGAATTGAAATCCGTTTTGTAAAAACTGTGTTTGTGTGATGGGCACTATCTGATTTTTAAATTCGTGTAGGTTTTTTCCTTTGGTTGACCAGATATGTTTCCAAGTTTGGAATGCAGGTGACCAAAATTCAAGTACCAGAGAATCTTCTGCCTCAGGGGTATTACCCAGTCCCATGGGTTGATACATAAAACTAAGATAAACGGAGTCGGAAGCACTAAAGCCGGAAAGGTTGATGGGCTTGGAAGTGAGTGCGTCAGCGATTCCGTGTGCGGTGATATTTACAAAATCGTAAGGATAGCCTTTTTCGTTTAAGCCATCTAAGGTAGCTACTCCCACAGTGGGCGGATTAACTGCATAGCGATTATTCAAATAAGCGTAGTTATCTTCCCAAATTGAGCCATCAGCTATAGGTGAAACAGTATAAATATTTACCGAATCTTGCTCGATGAAATTATTGGTAACATACAAAGTTTCCGGAGGATCGGGTAAATAAAGGGTATCTATAATATTATAATCCGGCCAAACGGTAAGTTGAGAGGAAGTAAAAGGATATGTAGTAAGGTCGTAAACCGTAATGTTTATAGAATTTAAATTATTGATGGTAGTAGTAGGTGTTCCGTCAGGCAATGTATCATATAGTATCTCGTATGTTTGAATGGTAGAAAAGCGTGTGTTAGCCGGATAGGGATTTACAGGCGGATCATCCCATAATTTTTTAAATTGGCTTTGGGTTACTCCCGGACCTCCGGGTTCTGCATTAAACTTGCGAAATTTGTTGGTTGAAAAATCATCTTTTACCGGCAGTGTAAGCGTATCATTCAGGTAAATAAAAATATCGGGAAAAGCCCTTTGTTGTAATTTATTTCTAGAAATTACATCGCTGTTTCTGATCAGCGTTGAAATTTCTTCCTGCTGAGCGGATACAAAAAATGATGCAAAAAACAATAAAAACAAAAAAGTAATTTTTGATGTCATAAAAACATTATTTGGTAAGCCATACAGTAATTTCAGAACCTGCCGGTGCAGTATTGCCTGCTGCGGGAGATTGCCGGATAATAATGGCCGATGCTGAATCTCTTGTGGTGTAGCAATCATCGCACGAAGCTTGAAATAAACTGAATGACACACTGTTTAAACGAGAAATTGCCTGTTCTATTGTGAGTCCGTTTAAATCGGGTACCACCTGGGCTTCTCCCCCTTTACCCTGCCCTAACACCACTTCAATAGTTTGTCCTTTTTGAATTTTATCTCCGCATGCAACATCTTTGCCTTTGTATTTTTGTGCTATAACACAATCGCGGCAATCGTTGTAGGGTTTGTAAGTATATTTGGCTTTTAACCCAATAATTTTAAGTATGCCTTCGGCATGTCGTTTTGATTTATGAACTAAACAAGGCACAGTTACCAGCTTTGGCATTTTAGCTACAACCGTAACATATATTTTACGGTTATCTTTAGCGTATTGCCCGGTAAGTGCAGTTGGTTTAGGACTTTGTGATATAACACTACCGGCAGCAATATTATCTGCATGAACTGAATCTACGATTTCATATCGAAATCCCAAGGGTTTTAAATAAGATTCCAGTTCATCTGCCTGTGTACCGTATAAGTCGGGGATACTGATTTTTTGGCCATGATTTGTATATGAATCCAAATATTTTAATGACAACCAGCTTAATACAAAAGCGGTAATTAATGCCAATATTAAATGGATGATAAAACGTTTACCGATAAAAAAACGGAAATATGCCTGTAGTTTACTCAAGATAAAAATTATTAACATGTGCAAAGATAAAAATTATTGTTTGCTAAAGTTGAGTAAAAGCGGTTTAGCTATAACTTTGACCGTCATAGCTAAATAAACATGAAAAAAAACATTGCGGTAATTTCGGGGGGATATTCGCATGAAGCTGAAATATCTTATAAAAGTGCTGAAACAATCATCAAGCATTTACCTGCTGATAAATATGCGGTTTACCCGATAACCATAAACCAAAGAGGATGGTATTATAGCAATGATGAAACTGTTACTATAAATAAAAACAATTTCAGTTTATACTTAAATAATCAAACCATACAATTTGACTGTGTTTATATCATCATACACGGAACACCCGGTGAAGATGGCAAGTTACAAGCTTATTTTGATATGCTGGGCATACCCTATAATACTTCGGGAGTATTGCCTTCTGCATTAACCTTTAATAAATTTTTTTGCAATAATTTACTCAGACCACAGGGTATAAACTGTGCACCAGCAATTATAGTAAATAATGTTGAAGAGGTTAACACCGAAGAAATAATCTATCAGGTTGGATTACCTTGTTTTGTGAAACCCAGTGATGGAGGCTCCAGTTTTGGGGCAAGCAAGGTAAAATCTGCCGGGGAATTATTACCTGCCATAAAACTTGCTTTAGAACATGGTACGCAATGCCTGGTTGAAAAATTTGTGAGTGGCACGGAAGTAACCTGCGGAGTATTTAAAACCAAAGGAAAAATAACTGTTTTACCACCCACCGAAATACGCAGTAAAAACGAATTTTTTGATTATAAAGCTAAATACAAGGGCGAATCGGAAGAAATAACACCTGCCGCAATAAGCCCTGAAATGACTGAAAAAATACAAAGTTTAACCCGCAAAGCATACGAAATATTACAATTAAAAAGTATTGCCAGAATTGATTTTATAATTGAAGATAATATTCCCTGGCTGATAGAAGTAAACACCGTGCCGGGCATGTCGGAACAGAGCATTATTCCCCAACAACTAAAAGCTGCGGGTATCACAATAAGCGAAGTGCTAATCGCTCAGATTGAAGAAGCGCTGTCGGGTAAATAATTATTTATTTTTTTTTAATATTTCTACTAACTTTTGTATAGCAATAGCGCGATGCGATATCTTATTTTTTTCATCGGTAGTCATTTCGGCAAAAGTTTTTTTGTAACCATCAGGAATAAAAATGGGGTCGTAACCAAAGCCTTTTTCGCCTCTTTTTTCAGTTGCAATACTTCCATTTATAATACCTTCGAATAAATATTCTTTAGCGTTTATTATTAATGAAATAACTGTTTTAAACCGGGCATTTCTGTTTTGCTTGCCCTGTAATTCGGTCAAAAGTTTATTCATATTATCTTGCGCATTTTTATGCTCACCTGCATAGCGTGCAGAATATACTCCCGGTGCATTATTTAAGGTTTCTACTTCAAGACCCGTATCGTCTGCAAAGCAATTAAATTTATAATTATTAAATATATAATTTGATTTTAACGATGCATTTTCTTCTATGGTTTTTCCTGTTTCGGGAATATCTTCAAGAATACCTGCATCAGATAAACCTATTACATTAAATCCATAAGGTTTTAAAATAGCAGAAACTTCTTCAACTTTATGTGGGTTATTGGAAGCAAAAATTAATTGATGCATGCTTTTAATATAAATATTACATATTTAGCAAACTGTTAAATACATATAAATACTTTTGTTTATTAGCCTCTACCGAATATTTTTCTACTACGGTTTTACGACCTGCCTTACCGATCTTTTCTCTGAGTTCAGGAGATTCAATTAGTAAAGATAATTTTTCAATCCATTCATCTTCCGTAGCGGCCAGAAAACCGTTAACTCCGTCCTGAATAATTTCAGTATTTACACCAACAGGCGACATTACGGTTGGTATTTCCAATGCCATATATTGCAAGCCTTTTAAACCGCATTTTCCTTTTGCCCATTCATCATCCGGCAGGGGCATTATTCCAATATCAAAGCAAGACAAATCATCAATTTCAGTGTTTTTATTCCATCCCAATCCCTTTATGCCTAATTCTTTGTTCAAATAATTTGCATCACCGATAACTTTAAATTCGAGTTTGTTTGGGTACTTATTTTGTAGCTTGGATAATATATTGAGGGCATACTCAAAATGCTGAATAGTAGTAATGCTACCGCTCCATCCAATAATAATTTTATTTCTAGCTTTGGTTTGCTTATTTTTATATTCTTCGGTATCTATGGTAGTAGGAATAACAATTACATTGTTGTTGTATTTTAATGCATAATTTTTTAAATATTCATTTCCGGCAATTACTAAGTGCGAAGTTGAAATAATCTGTGAAGTTTTTTGGGGATTTTTTAACCAGGCAAATGCTTTATTGGCGTTTGATACATTTTGCAACCAAATAGAATCGTCAAAATCGAACACCAGTTTGGCATGGGTTTTACTGAATTTTTTTTCGAAATATGCAGTGCCTAACATAAGGCATTCTCTTTGCACAAAAATTATATCATATTGGTTTGCTGTTTTTAATTCGCGAAATCGTTTTAAAATACTTTTAATGATTACTATAAGTTTTTTAAAAAAATATCCTTTTTTGTAAAAAAAAGCATCGTCATCTGAATTTAATAAATAAGAAAAATGGTAATCAAAGCCATGTTGTTTTAAATACGTAAGGTATTGCTCAAAGCGAAAACGCTGGCTGGGTGAACGTTCGGGACGATGAACCGTTAAAAAAAGTATTCGAGGCATTAGTCTTCTAACCAAACTTTGGGTAATTTTTCTGTAATTTCTATGCCATTAAATTTAGGACTTTTCTTTACTCCAACTTTTTTAGCCCAATCTGCCATTCTTTTTAGACCTTCAGCAAGCGAAACAAAATTTTTTTCTTTGATATTAAAAACATTTTTCAGTTTTGTATGATCGGAATATGCATGTTGTACTTCGTTTCTGGCTTCGAGGTAACGAATAGGTTGAGTTATATCCATAGCACGCATAACTTCCCCGGCAAGTTCATTAACGGTATATTCCGTATCTCCTCCAATATTAAAAACCTGATTGTAGGCTTGTTTGACATTTACCGAATTTGCTATATACGGTGCTACATCGCCAATGTAGCTGAAGGCACGGGTTTGGTTACCATCTCCAAAAATGGTGAGCGGCATAGCTTGCATTAATTGATTCATAAATATACCTACTACGTTTCTATATCTATCGCCAATATTTTGGTATTCGCCATATACATTGTGGGGCCTGAAAATAATGTAGTTTAAACCAAACATTTCGTAACTCGTTTTTAAATCTAATTCTACTGCATATTTGGCTATTCCGTAAGGATCTTCGGGCATGGGGGTCATATCTTCGCGCATGGGTAGCTGAGCTTTACCATATACAGCAATAGACGAAGTAAATACAAAGCATTTTACTTTATGAATAATTGATTGGTTAATCAGATTAACACTTCCTATAACATTATTTTGATAATTAAAGCGCTTGATAAAATGGCTTAAACCTTCGGCTGCATAGGCTGCCAGATGATACACGTAATCGAATTTTTCTTGTTCAAATAAACGTTCTAATAATGCATAATCGTTAATTGAACCTTTAATAAATTTTGCTTTATGATGAATATTTTCCTCAAAGCCACCGCTTAAATCGTCAAGTACAACTACCGAATGACCTGACTCTATTAAATGATTAACAACATGTGCACCTATAAATCCTGCACCACCTGTAACTAAAGATTTTGGCATTTTAAAATATTAATTATAGCAGACAAAAGTAACAAAAACTATCTAAAAAATTTTTAGCTTAATTTTAATAATTAAATTATTTAATTACAAACAATTCATAGCTTTGTGTCTGCGCTCGATTAATTTGGTGAAATCATATTTATGTTGGGGAAAAACCTTATTGCATCATTGCTAACACAAATACCTGTTTTTATTTTAGGTGTTTTGGCCGGTATATTTTCAACCAGGTTTCTAGGCGATGATGCCAAAGGGATATACTCAATATTTCAGGCAAATACACAATTGTTTGTTTTAATTTTTTCACTTGGAATGCAAACCGGCATCGTGTATTTTATCTCCAGTAAAAATATTTCTGAAAACAGGGTATTAGGAATTTGCAATCAATTATTATTTATCGGCTCTGTTATATTCTTAATGTTACTCGTACTTTTATACATGAGCAATAGTCTGGAATATTTAACTGCTGCACAATATAGTTCTTTTAAATATGTTGTAATATTGTTTTTGTTGTTTATATTTTCAATATCCGGAACAATAATTTCTGCGTTTTTTCAGGCTTATTCAAAATTTAAAATTATCAATTTAGTTTCGCTGATAAACAGTGTTTCTAATTTTTTAATCTTTTTAGGATTATTTATTTTTATTGAACATACAGTTCTTAATCAATCAGAAAAAATAAACTATGCATTGTATTTAACAATTCTATCATATATATTAAATACATTGATTTGGTTAATTTATTTTTACAAAGAACTTAATATAAAACCAAATTATGAGTTTTCTTTGAATAAAGAATTTAAAACATTTGTATATTACAGTTTAATAATTTTTGCAGGGACTTTAATAAATTTTTTTAATTACAGAATAGATTTATGGATAGTAAATTATTACTTAAGCGATGAGTCATTAAGTTATTATTCGCTTGCAAGTAACATTGCGCAAATTATAATATACACATCGGTTACTATTGGCACGGTAATACTACCTTATTTGTCTTCTAAAAACATAGAAGAACGGAAATCAATGTTTCCTAAAATTACCCGTTATAGTTTTTCATTTTTTGTAATTGTGATTGTTATCGCGTATATTATTTCGGAATATATTATTCCCTTAGTTTACGGAAAAGCATTTTATGACGCTGTAAAACCTTTTAAAATTCTACTGCCGGGTGTGCTTTTTTCTTGTCAAACCCAATTAATTGCAACTTTAATTGTAGCCAGTAAAAAAAATACACTCAATATAATTGCTACGGGGACAGGTTTAATATTTACAATTGCGTTAGACCTTTATTTAATACCTCTTTGGGGAATAGAAGGAGCTGCGTGGGCTACTACAATCAGTTACATGATAATTTTTACCATCACCTATTATTTATTTTTAAAATATTTAAAGTATCCGTTTGTAAATTATTTCTTTGTAAATTGGCAAGATATAAACTCAATAATCAAATTTTTCAGAAAATGAATATACTTATAACAGGCAGCAGCGGCTTAATAGGTTCGGAGGCTGTAAAATATTTTGGATTAAAGGGAAACAAAATATATGGAATTGACAACAATCTCCGGAAATTTTTTTTTGGCGAGAACGGAGATACCTCTTGGAATTTAAAAAGATTAAAGGAACTACCTATAAATTTTACAAATTATGATATTGACATACGAAGCAGAGAAAGAGTTAATGATATAATCAAAGAATTAAAACCCCACGCAGTTATACATTGTGCCGCCCAACCTTCGCATGATTTAGCTGCTAAAATACCATTTGAAGATTTTGATACAAATGCGGTAGGGACAATTAATTTGCTGGATGCCACAAGAAAATACTGCAAAGACAGCCCTTTTATTTTTTTAAGTACAAACAAAGTTTACGGAGATGCCCCCAACGAAATAGAACTAACAGAAACTTCTACCCGCTGGGAATATAAAGATCCAAAATATCAAAACGGGATTGACGAAACCATGCGCATTGACCAAACCAAACATAGTTTATTTGGGGCATCAAAAACTGCTGCCGACATTATAACGCAAGAATACGGTTTATATTTTGATATGCCTACGGTATGTTTCAGAGGGGGGTGTCTTACCGGTCCTTCGCACAGCAGCGCTGAATTACATGGTTTTTTATCTTACATCATCAAGTGTGCCGTTAGCGGAAAACATTATACCATTTTTGGTTATAAGGGCAAACAAGTACGCGACCAAATACACAGCCATGATGTTATTACAGCGATAGAACAATTCATTATTAATCCAAAATGCGGCAAAGTATATAATATTGGAGGAGGTAAAGATAATAGCGCATCTATTTTAGAAATAATTAATATACTCAAAGAAAAATATGCCTTAAAACTAAATTATACCTATTCTGAACAAAACAGAATTGGCGACCATATTTGCTACTATACCAACCTAAGTAAATTTAAACAAGATTACCCCTCGTGGATTATAGAATATTCGCTTGATAAAATTATAGATGAAATAGTAACTGCACAAATTGAATTTTCAAAATGAATATAGCCATTTTTGACTTACAGCATTATGAAATGGTAAATGTTATACTTAATGTATTTAATGAACCCACCAACAAATTATATCTACTGAGCAACAATAACATTATCAATAAATGCAATCAAAATCTTATTTATAATTCTATTTGCGCTGATGATTACAATAAATTTAATGATTTTTGTAATGCCTGTTATGAATATCTCACAAAAAATAATATTGATTTTATTATTTTTAATACTATAGATACTGAATATAAAAGCGTATGGCAACTCATCCATAAACTTAAAATACCGGTTGTAGTTACCATACACAATATAAATACCTGGCTAAAACCGCCCTTTACATTAAATAGAATTGCCCTGAAAAATTATTATTATAGAAAAAGAATTATAAATAAAACAAATGCTATTATTTTACAAGAAGAACTATTTATCAAATACGTAAAACAACAACATCTTTATAAAAAAAAGATATTTACCTTACCTCATACATTCAAAGAAAAAAATATTTCTGAAAAGCAAAGTTTAAATGAAAAATTGATAATAGCCATACCGGGAGGAATTGATGGTCATAGAAGAGATTATGATTTATGTTTATCAGTAATAGAAAAAATATATAAGCAAAATTCAAATTTACAATTTAAATTTATTGGTGCAGTACTTGGAAAATTAGGCGAAGAAATCCTAAAACGCATTTATGAATTAAAAAATACAGGTATAGACATCGAACATCTTTACAGCAACGAATCAAACAAATTATTTGACACAGAAATGAGTAACTGCGATTTGGTATTTTTACCTTTAAATGTTTACACTCAATACGAAGGGATAACAGAAATATACGGACAGACAAAAGTTACGGGAGTACTATATGATATGATGCGCTTTGAGAAACCCGGAATTGTTCCGGAAAAACTTGTTATACCCGATACTATTAAAACAAGCACTATAAAATATACCAACGAAGATGATTTGATAATGAAAGTTTTAGATATTGCAAACAATAAAGAAAAATTAAATTTATTAAAACAAAATGCTAAAAACAATTCGCAATACTACACTTTAAGCGAAATAAAAAAACGATTTTTAAACGAATTTACGCAAACAATTTTAAACTAATTTTAAAATAGTATTCTGCCACAACCAGGCTGTTTTCATTATATCTTCAACCGTATATTGGGGTTTCCAACCAAGTTGTTTTATTGCCTTATCATTATTTGCATAAATAGCTGCAATATCGCCCGGTCTGCGTGGACCAAATTTGTAATTCAGTTTAATATGATTAACCTGTTCAAATGCTTTAATAGCCTCTAAAACTGTAATACCATTTCCGGTACCCAAATTAAAAACATCAACACCCGAAGATTTTTTTGTTAATGAATATTTTACAGCCAGGGTATGCGCATGTGCAATATCCATCACATGTATAAAATCGCGCAAACCTGTTCCATCACGCGTAGGATAATCGTTTCCATGTATAACCAGCTCGTTTCTTAAACCTGCTGCAACCTGGGTGATAACCGGAACCAAATGATTACCTTTATTGTGTAAAAATTCCCCAATGTATGAACTTGGATGAGCACCTGCCGGATTAAAATATCTTAATAATATAAACTGAGAAGGACAAACTTTGGCAAAATCTTTTATGATGATTTCACCAGCTTGTTTGGTATATGCATAGGGACAAAGAGCTTCGCCCATAGGCGAATCCTCAGTTACCGGTATATCATTAGGATTACCGTAAACAGTGCAGGAAGAAGAAAAAATAAAATGTTTAACCGAAAACTCTTGTACGCATTTAAGTATGTTTAATGTAGATACCAAATTATTATGATAATACAATAACGGCATATTTACCGATTCCGAAACATCTTTGTAAGCTGCAAAATGTATAACTGCAGTAATTTCGTTTTGTAAAAATATGTTTTTTAGTTCTGCGTAATTACATAGATCTGTTTCAAATAAATTTACCTCTTTTCCGGTTATTTTTTTAATACCTGACATCATGCCCGACCATGCTCTCGACATATTGTCAACTGCAATTACTTCAAAACCGTTTTGCAATAAGTCAACAACCGTATGCGAGCCAATAAAGCCCATGCCCCCTGTTACCAATATTTTCATTTTACAAATATCTATAAATTAGTTAATTTTGTAACGAAATTACTAAAAAAATGACTGCGCCTCAAATTACATCTTGTAAAAGATGTATCATGGATAATATTGACGATCCTAATATTGTATTTGATGATGAAGGTAACTGCAATTATTGCAATTCATATTATAAATATATAAATAATGAAAATACCCGACAGAAATATCAAACAGAAAAGATTACTGAAATAATTGATACTATTAAAAAGGAATATAGGCATAATAAATACCACTGCATTGTGGGTATTAGCGGTGGAACTGATAGTGCTTACTTGATTCATAAACTGGTAGAATTTGGCTTAAAACCTTTGGCTGTACATTATGATAATGGATGGAACAGCGAAACCGCAACGCAAAATATTGAAATGCTCTTGAAAAAACTGAATGTTGATTTATATACTTATGTAAATGATTGGGAAGAATTTAAAGATATTCAGTTGTCATTTTTTAAAGCCGGTGTAATAGATATAGAACTGATAACAGACCAAGCCATAATTGCTTTGCTTTACAAAACATCGGTAAAATTTAAAACCAAATACATCTTTACCGGGCACAATACATCAACCGAATTTATACTACCTACGCACTGGTATCATTGGAAACTTGATGCATTAAATATAAAAAATATCCACCAAAAATTTGGCAGTAAAAAAATTAAAACATTTCCGCTTATTACCTATTGGGAACAATATTTTCATGGTAAGTTCAGAAAAACACAAATGATAACCTTACTTAATTATTTAAGTTATCAAAAAAAAGATGCTCAAAATTTATTAGCAGAAAAATATGGTTGGAAAAATTATGGCAACAAACATAATGAATCTGTTTTTACACGATTTTATCAAAATTACATTTTACCAGTAAAATTTAATGTAGATAAAAGAAAAGCACATCTCTCGTCCTTAATTTGCTCAGGGCAAATTACACGCGAAGATGCATTAAATGAGATAAATAAAAAACCATGGCAAAGCACCGAAGTATTGGAAGAAAAGAAATATGTTATTAAAAAATTAGGTGTCAGCACCGAGCAATTTGATAAGTGGATGGATGAAAAACCTGTTTCGCATTTCGCATATAAAAGTTATTTAACCAGAGAAGATAAAATCATAAAAAAAATAAAATCACTCCTGCCTTTCTGAAACATGAAACTTGAGAATAAATGTATTTTAATTATATCCAACGAACCTTGGGGTAAGACCTGGTATTCAAAACATAATTATGCATGGCAATTATCTTTTAAAAACAAAGTTTATTTTATCAATCCACCCTATAAATTTAGTTTAAGTAATATCTTCAAAAAGAATATTGAGGAAAAAACTATTGCTGAAAACTTAACCGTATTAACTTATAGAAATATATTGCCGGTAAGCATTGAGTTACTCAGAAAAATGAATGAATTATACATATTAAGAAGATTGAAGAAATACCTGAAACAAAAAAAACATCTAGAATTTATTATTTGGACATTTGACCCCATCAGGTTATCGAACACTTATGTTATGAAACCTGAAAAAATAATTTTGCACATAGTAGATGATTATCTTTTTACATATCCATCTGAAAAAATATTAGCAAAAAAAGCTGATGTTATTTTTTGTGTTTCTGATGAAATTGCTCAAAAATATAAACAATATAATACCAATGTTCATGTTATTTATCATGCTATACCGGATCATGAATTTATTAAACCTGTTAAAATAAATAACCAAAGAAAAAAAGCTATTTATGTAGGTAATATTGATCACCGATTAGATTACGATTATAACAAATATATTATTGAACATTTACCGGATGTTCAATTTTATTTTGTCGGAAGTATTAAACCATCAGCAAAAGAAAATTTTGAACAACTTTCAAAAACATATCCTAATGTATCATATATGGGCGAAATATCTTATAATGAATTAAAAAATCATATCAGCAAATCGGATATTTGCTTTGTATTTAAAGACATCCATCATCCGGGTAATAATATCTCAAGCCATAAAATGCTACAATATTTTGCGCAAGGCAAACCTATATTTTGCACCTATTTAAGCAGATATAAAGACATTCAGGATATGCTCTACATGGAAAATGACAAACAAATAATGCTTGAAAAAATAACACACTACTTAAGCTATGGTGAAGAAAAAGATTTGATACAAAAAAGAATTAATTATGCTAAAAATTTCACCTTTACTAACATTTTATCCCAAATAGAAAATATACTTAATAAATGAGTAAGCATGTTATAATGGTTATAGCTAATAGCGATAATACCTCCTATTTCAGGTGGTTTGCTGAATTAAATAAAAAAGAAAATGCCTTTAATCTATCATTTGTTTTTATAACTGCCAGCAAACCTCATTTAGCCAATGAACTTAATAATATTGGATATAATTCGTACTGGTTATATTTTGATTATACCCGTAAAAAACATTTTCAATATATTAAAGTATTTTTTAAATTACTAATATTATTTATCAAAATTAAGCCGCAGGTAGTTCAAACCAATCTGTTTGACGATAGTTTACCTGCACTATTAGCAGCAAGATTTGCCGGAATCAAAAAAAGAATTATAACCAAACAAGATACCGGATATCACATAAAATACACTCCGCAATATATTAAATTTGATAAGCTGAATAATTCGAATGCTACTGACATTATTTGTGTATCACAAGAAACCAAAGAACTTATTTTAAAATATGAAAAACCTGATGTGAAAAAACTCAGATTTATACACCACGGAGTAAATGAAGATTTATTTTCTGCTTACAATAAGCAAGCTGTAAATGAACTAAAAAAAAAATACAACCTCCAAAACAAAATTGTAATTGGCAAAGTTGCCAGATATGTTGAATCAAAAGGATATAAAAATCTAATTGAGGCAGCAAAAGAAATTATTCCTGATTATAGCAACATAGTAATTATGGGTATTGGCTGGGGGCAACAGGAAACAGAATTAAAAAATCTAATTGATAAATATAACTTAAATGAAAATTTTATATTAACAGGTAAAATAAACTTTAATGAAATACCTAACTTTTATAAATGCATGGATTTATACATACATGCTGCCGAATACGAACCATTTGGTTTTGTTATTGCCGAAGCTATGTTTTCAAAAGTACCCATTATTTCTACAAAGGTTGGCGCTGCAAGAGATATATTGACACATAAAGAAAGTGCATTCCTCCTAAAATCAAATGAACCGCAAGAAATAGTTAACGCTATCACTTATATGCTAAATATCAATAAAGAAGAAATGGTTAATATCGCATACAAACTTGCTAAAGAACATTATTCAAAAAATGCTATGTGGACAAAATATAAAGAGCTTTTTTTATCCTAAAAATGAAATCAAATTTGATGTATTGTCTTATATGCAACAGTAATAATATGCGTAAATATTATTACCCTGATGTGCATTTTAATGGAAAAATTTTCAGCTATTACGAATGTTTCGATTGTAAATCTGCCCGAATTGTTCCCATTCCGGATGATGATGATTTTAGCAAAATGTATGGTACTACCGACCACTCTTATCTATTGCAATTAAAAGATACTGACAGATTAAATTTTGATAAAGCATTATCAAGATACAATCACCAAAATTATCAATTATATTTTTTAAAAAAATTTTATGCCCAGGGCAAAGGGAAAAAACTACTCGATATAGGCTGTGGCAGTGGGTTTTACATGTATCATGCCACAAAGCTCGGCTATGAATGTACCGGTATAGAATTTAATGAAACGTTTTGTAATCTGCTTTCGCAAAAAACAGATTTACATATTACCACATTTGATAATATTAATAATAAAAAATTTGATTTAATACACTTGGGTCATTTTTTAGAACACACCCCAAATCCTACAGAAACAATTCAAGACATTAAGAAGTATGCTCATAAATACACCCTGATAATTATTGATGGTCCGTTAGAAAAAAATGCTTGTTTATCAAGATTCATTATTAAATGCGGTTCTAAAATTAAAAGAAAAAAATACAACTCCTATCCACCACAACATATCACATTTACCAACTATCAGTCACAATTATATTTGTTTGAAAAATGCGGATTACAAAAAATAAATTATTTTGTTAAAGAACAAATGTTTCCTTTTCCCGAACGCGTAGATATAAAAAAACCTGTTACACTTTTTTTATTTATAATAAGCAGATGTTCTATAATTATTTCTAACTTAAACCCCCGTTGGGGAAATATTTTTCACTATGCAGGAAGATTTAAATAAACCGTTAATATCCGTTATTATACCGGCATATAATGCCGAAAAATTTATTCATGAAACCTTACAATCAGTATTAAATCAAACTTATACTAATTTTGAAATTATTGTTCTAAATGACGGCTCGACTGATAAAACAAAAGAAATTGTTGAAAAGTTCCAATTAAGCGACTCGCGTATTAAATTAATAAATAAGGTAAATACAGGCGTTTCGGATACGCGTAATCTAGGCATGCAAAAGGCAAACGGTAAGTACATAGCATTGTTAGACGCTGATGATGTTTGGCTACCTGATAATTTAGAAAAAAAAATCAGTGTTTTAGAAAAGAATCCTGAAATACATTTTGTTTATGGAGATATGTATCTGGCAGATGAAAAATTACAAAACTTACAAGAAGCGGCTAAAGGAAAAAAAGAAATGATTTTAGAAAATATATTACTTTGGAACGGAGAAGTAATTCCGGGTCCGTGCAGTAATTTATTATTTAAAAAAAGTTGTTTAGATAACAATATTACTTTTAGTCCGCTTTTAAGCACTATTGCCGATAAACATTTTTCTGCACAATTAGCCAGATATTTTAAAGGATATTACATACCCGAAATATTATGGATATACAGAGTTGTAAAAGGAAGTATGAGTAAAAGCATGATTGTTATGGAAAAAGACTGTCTGGAAGTGTACAACTTATATAAAAAAAATAATTTCTTTCCAAACAAGAACTTTGAAAATAAGTGTTTTGCCAATATGTATCTTATTTTAGCGGGAAGCTGGTGGAAAGATGGTAAAAACAAAATAAAAGCAATTAAATATATACTTAAAGCATTTATTACAAAACCATTATATACACTTAAAAAATTACTTACCAAAATATTTTGAAAAAGTATAAAAAACATATCATTATTTACACTTTTCAGAGCCTGGAAGACCCGCTTTTAAAAGGCTTGATGCTTGAATATTTAATCAGAATAAACAAACAAAGAAATGAACTATTTTTTCATTTAATTACCCACGAACAAAAACAATATAAATTTTCAACCTTACGAAAAAAAGACAAGCGTAAAGAATTAGCCGGGCAACATATCAAATGGTATCCGGTAAATTATAAATCGGGCAAATTGTTATTACTAAAAAAAATCTACAATTTTATACAGACTTTTATTATTTGTTTATTTATTAAATTTCGATATACCCCGAAAGTCATTGTTGGTTTTTTGCCTATTGCCGGTGGATACAGCACTATTATCGCTAAAGTACTGCGTTTAAAACTTGTTGTATTTTGTTTTGAACCTCATAGCGAATACATGATTGATTTTAATGTATGGAAAAAAAATTCTTTAAAATATAAGCTGTTAAAAAAGTTTGAAAAAATGCAAATAAAAAAAGCTTCACACCTTACACTACCTACACAGGCTTCTGTAAATTACGCAAATAAAATAAACCCCGATAATAAAAAATACTTATTACCTATATCTGTTGATACCGATTTATTTAAATTTTCTGAAGAAAAAAGAGAGGCATTAAGAAAAAAATTAAACACAGGCAATAAAATTGTAATTATATACACAGGCAAATTTGGCGGTATTTATTTTAACACCAAACAAATAGCCTCATTATTTAAAAATCTGCTGGAACATTACAATGATTACTATTTACTTGTAATTACCCCTGATGCTAAAGAAATGAAATCTGATATAACCAAACTTAATATCCCACAACAGAATTATAGCATACTTGATGTTGTTCCTTACGAGCAACTGCCGGCATTCATTTCTGCTGCCGATATTGGTTTAATAGCCATACCATCTTACGCATCACAAAAATTCAGAACACCTGTAAAAACAGCTTTATATTTATCGTGCGGCATACCATATATTGTAAACAAGGGCATTGCCGAAGATGATATGATAGCCCAAAAAGAAAATATCGGTATTGTAATAGACGATTTTGATAACATAAATCACCAAAAATTATCAGATGAAATAATAAATATATGCAGGGGAGATATAATAGCTTTAAGAAACAAATGTCGTAAAATTGCAGTAGAACAACGAAGTATAAATTTATCCGTCAACATATTGAATGATATTATCAACGATATTATTGCATAAATTAGCACCATGAATATACTCATTACGGGAGGTTTAGGTTTTATTGGCTCGCATTGTGCCGAAAAATTATTTAAAAAAAAACATCATATTACTATAATCACACGTGAATTAAACATACCTCATAATTTAAAAAAAATTAAAAATGATTTAAATATTATTCAAGCTGATTATTCGGATAAAAGAATACTAAATGATATTTTAAATAAAATTGACATAATCATTCATACCGCCTGCACAACAGTTCCCGAAAATTCCACCATAAATCCACAATATGATATAGAAACCAATGTTATACCTACCCTAAATTTAATACAAAGCAGCCTGCATCATTCCATAAAAAAATTTATATTCTTATCCTCCGGAGGTGTAATTTATGGCAACACAAATACTAAATATATTAACGAAAAAACACTGACTTATCCCATCTCATCATATGGTATAACAAAACTAATGATAGAAAAATATTTATATATGTACCGTATAATTGAAAATTTTAATTACCTCACGCTGCGCATCTCAAATGCTTATGGTCCGGGGCAGTTATATAAAAATAATCAGGGCGTTATCAGCAACTGGATTAATAAAGCAAAGTTGAATTTACCTTTAGAGATATGGGGAAATGAAAAAATTACCAGAGATTACATCTATATTGATGATATCACTGAAGCTATTGAACGTAGTTTAAACCAGAATGTTAAAGGCGAGTATAATATTGGCAGCGGTAAAGGCACATCACTGATTAGTTTGGCTAAACTCATTATAAAATCAGTATCAAGTAAATCTCAAATAAAAATTATTTCGGATAGCGAGCGAAAATTTGACATACTGAGCAATATTTTAGATTATACCGAATTTAATAAGCATACCGGTTGGTTACCTAAAACGAGTCTTGCTGAAGGTATAAAAAAATGTTTGGAGTATTAATATTTTTTTGTTTTCCATAGATGTTCAATAATAAACAATCCGCCAACCAAAAAAGGTATAAGCGGAATTTTAAATCGCACCAAGGCGCCAAAATTAGACGTTGTTAATCCTACAATAAACGCGAAAAAAACTGAAAATAAAAAACAGTAAAAAAGTAATGGGTTTTTTACTATAAGTTTTATGGCATAAATAATTCGGGTTTTAAAAAGTATATAAATGGTAAAAAATAAAATTAAAAAATTCTCAATACCGGCCAGTAATAAAACTACACTCCCGCCCTCCCATATAAATGGACGAAACAATCCGGCAATGGTAGCTGCCGGAAATAAACGAAATGCTCCGGGTATGGTTCCGTCATAATTTCCTATATCAAAACTTGCTCCACCGTAATATGCTTGCTTTAAATCCATTTGTGCTTCGGCAGCTGTTTTAAGTGCATTATCCAAAGAAAATTTATCTAAACTATCGCCTAAACTCATCAATACAACATAACTCAATAATCCTAAACCAAAAATAAGCATAGGCATAAACAACATAATAATAAACCCGTTTCTCAGTTTGATTATTCGATTATAAAATATCCATAATAGCGTGCCCGGAAACAACACCATAAATATATATGGCTTAATCTTTATAATTAAAAACAATCCGATGAGCAGCATAATAATATTGCCGATAGTTTTCTTTTTAATGATAAAAACCTGATGTGTATAATATACAACCAAGGCAGTACCATACATGGTAAATGTATCTTTTAATATACCTGTTCCCCAAAATAATAATGAAGGAAAATACAATACGGCAAATGCCAATCGGGATTTTATTTCGGGATAGTATCTGTAAAAAAGTCTGTACAATCTCCATACACCACCATATGTTATAAACGAAACTAAAATAGAGGTAAGCAAATAACTTTTATTAGTTAAAATGGTAAGCGGGCTAATAAGTCTTATTACCATGAAAGTTTTTGAATCGTAAAACAAATAACTGTATGGATAACCGGTAGTATCGTCAAATAAAGATCTTATTTCCTGTGTAGGTGCTGAAAACAATACTTTAAAATACGACTCCGGGTCTTTATAAAAAAGATTGGCCATTGCCATAGATGACTCAAAATATGCCAAAGTATCTCCACCACCGTAATAATAGATATATATTAAACAAAAAACTACTACTCCAAACATTCTGGCATATAAACCCAACATATAATACTGATACTCGGGATACTTATGAATGTTTTTAATTTTTCGGTATGAACCAATTAAAAAAATAATTAATACCAGCAAAGGCAATATAGCTACATCCCAAAATTGAACCGTAGTAACCTGCTCGTATTCCCATATTTCTTTAATAACTGTATTCAAAATATAATGCGTATTTATGCGTAAACTTACTACTTTTATAACAAAAATGAGTCAGCCGGATCAATTTCATAAACATTGCTTGGTGTGTCGTAGCACAAAACTTCACACCCTAAGCAAATACCAACATGCATTTCTTAATCAATGTATCAACTGTCGGTTTATATTTGCGCTAAAAATACCTGGCGAACAGGATTTAACACTCCACTACACCAATTACCCCAGGTATGATATACTCTCGCCAATTACTATTAAGCGATACCATCAACTGCTTAATGAATTTGAAAAATACAGACAAACAAATAATATATTAGATATAGGATGCAGCAATGGTTATTTTCTTGAAACTGCAAAACAAAGAGGCTGGAATGTATACGGCCAGGAATATGCCGATGAATGTATCGAAATATGTAAAAATAAAGGCATCAATATTAAACAGGGATATTTAGAAAATATAAATTTTGAAAATAATTTTTTTGACATAATTACCAGCTTTGAAGTTATTGAGCACATAAATACACCTGTTACACATACCCAAACAATCTATCGTATATTAAGAAATGGCGGGCTGTTTTATTTTACTACGCCCAACTTCAACTCTATTAGCCGGAATATTTTAGGTTATAAATGGAATATTATTGAATACCCCGAACACTTATCATATTTTACTCCCCAAACAATCAAGCATCTGCTTATTCAAAGTAATTTTAAAAAGCTAAAAATCAAAACAACCGGCATTAGTCTGTCGCGCATAAAACAAAGCAAATCCAGCTACTCGCACAGCTCTTGTTTAAGTAATAACCCTGATGAAATGTACAGGCAAAAAGCAGAAAAAAATTTATTTTTTAAAATCCTCAAAGACTCAGTTAACTTTATATTGAACCTGTTTAAAAAAGGCGATACCATTAAAGGTTATTTTGTAAAATAAAACCTTAATGATGATATTTTTCACCTTTTAAAATAGTAAAAGCTCTGTATAGTTGCTCTGCAAAAATTAAACGAACCATTTGGTGCGTAAAAGTCATTCTAGACAAACTAATCATTTCATTAGCCCTGCTATAAGTATCGGGGCTAAACCCATAAGCACCTCCTATAATAAAAACAACACGTTTTATGCCGGCATTTTGTTTTTTGTTAATAAAATCGGCAAATTGTATAGAATTTAATTGCTTGCCTTTTTCGTCCAACAAAACAATGTAATCAGAATCCTTTAATTGTTTGATTATCTGCTCATATTCTCTTTGGGTGGCTTGCATATTATTTGTTGTACTTTTAACATCGGCAAGCTCAGTATATTCTATTGAATTATAATGTTTTATACGGCTTAAATAGTTATTTATGCCTTCTAAAAGATACGCATCCCGTGTTTTTCCGACTGTTACTAACTTTATTTTCATCGTTTATAATTTATGGTGCTTTTTTATATTTTTGCATAATACAAATAATTGTTAATAAAACATAAGTTTTATGGCAAGATATTTGCAAAGTTAATAATCATTAATACGCATTAAAATGAAAACACTGATTATCTCAACGCTTTTTGCCATAGCTGCATTAGCAGTAAAAGCTCAAACCGATATTACCGACCAGGTTGCAGGCCTTTTAAAAACCGGTAATATCAAAGAGCTGGCTAAACATCTTACAGATAATGTGGATTTAGCTGTTGGTGATTATGACGATATTGCCAGTAAAGCCCAGTCCGAACAAATTTTAAAAAAGTTTTTCGACAAAAATCAACCGAAAAACTTTACCATTAAACACAAAGGCAAAACAAGTTTGGGAGTAGAATATCGTATAGGCGAACTCGAAACTTCAGGAGGTAACTTTCGGGTTACTTTTAATCTGAAAGCCGTTGGTGACACCTACCAAATTAATCTCTTCAGAGTCGAAAATTAATTAGTTTTAAATAAATATCATGACCTTCGGGCACGCAAAAAAGCGTGCCTTTTTTTATGCGCAATTATTTAGCCAACTGCCTTATTATTTATAGTTTTGCCTGATGAATCTGAATGAATTTATTCAAGCCGCACTTGCCGAAGATGTTGGCAGCGGAGATCACACTTCGATGGCCTGCATAAACACCAATGTTGAAAGCAGTGCTAAACTTTTGATTAAAGAAGATGGAATTATTGCCGGAATAGAAATTGCCCGCGAAATATTTAAACAGGTAGATGACAACTTGGTATTTAAACAAATAATAAATGATGGACAACAAGTTAAAAAAGGTGATATCGCATTTTATGTATCCGGCTCGCCTATCAGCATTTTAACAGCCGAAAGAGTTGTGCTCAATATTATGCAACGCATGAGCGGAATTGCCACACAAACCAACTTACTGGTAAACGAATTAAAAGGTTTACAAACCAAAATACTCGACACCCGAAAAACCACTCCTTTATTGCGTTTTATAGAAAAACAAGCCGTAAAAATTGGCGGGGGGTATAACCATAGATTTGGCCTGTATGACATGATTTTGATAAAAGATAATCACATTGACTTTAGCGGGGGTATAAAAAAAGCCATAGAAAACACACAAGCCTATCTCTTAAATAATAATCTGAATTTAAAAATAGAAATTGAAACCAGAAACATTGACGAAGTAATGCAAGTTTTAAACATCGGTGGTGTTCACAGAATTATGCTTGATAATTATGATATTGATACACTTGCAAAGGCTGTAAAATTAATAGGAGGAAAATACGAAACCGAAGCATCTGGCGGAATAACCCTCAATAACATTCGTCAGTATGCCGAAACCGGTGTAAATTATATCTCTGTAGGCTCTATAACACATTCAGTAAAATGCTTAGATCTTAGTTTAAAGGCATGTTGAAACATTTTTATCAAAAAATATTAATTAAATTTATACACAGAACCCGAAGCATTAATTTACCGGGCAACCAGGGAGTGTCGCTCTACTCGGCCGGTTATTTCTTTATCAACGGACTTAAAAATAATCTGATTGCTCAACGCGCTGCTTCAATTACATTTAGATTTTTTTTAGCCCTTTTTCCTCTCATCATATTCTTGTTTTCAGTAGTACCCTACATACCTATAAAAAATTTTCACGAAAACATTCTTAACAATATACACAGTTTCTTTCCCGATGAAGTGTATTTATTTTTCGAAAGTTTTTTATACGACCTGATTAAAAAGAAACACTCGGTTTTACTATCGGTAGGTTTTTTGCTTACTATATATTTTTCGGCTAATGGAATTAGCGCCTTGCTGAATACCCTGAACCAAAGTAACCAACATACCGGCAAACGAAATTTTTTTAAACAATGGCTCTGGTCTCTCACGCTGCTTATCTTGTTTTTTATACTATCTACGCTGGTAACACTGGTTTCAGGTTTTGGAACCACCATCATCAATTATCTTTTCAACCGAGAAATAATCAGCGGTAATACAGCTTATTATTTGATTTGGACAATTAAATCTTTATTATCTTTACTGATCATGTACATGCTAATATCTGTAATCTACAACATAGCCGATACCGGCAAAACAAAATGGAAACTTTTTACAGCCGGAGCCTTTGCAGGAACAGTATTGATACTATTGCTTAAAGAAGGTTTCTCGTTTTATGTTACACACATTGCCAATTTCAGCAAAATATACGGGCATCTGGGTGCTGCATTGGCATTTATGCTGTTTATGTATTATCTGTTTTATCTGTTGATTATAGGATACGAATTAAACAATAGTCTTAACTCAGCTAAATTAAACTCATCAAAATACCCTAAACCATCCGCTACTAAAAACATATCTAACCCCAGGTAATATGAAAATAAAACTCCTTCTATCCATATTATTTCAGATAATTTACCTAGCAGCAAGCCTTGGTCAATTTTACGATCCTCTGCTGCCGCCCAATACTTATCAAAGCAAAGGAAACCCACATTACTGGAAAAACCGCATACCGCATCCGGGCTATTGGCAACAAGATGTACATTATACCATCCGTGCAAATATTGACGAAACAAAACACATCATTGAGGCAGAACTTACTTTGGTTTATACCAATAATTCACCCGATGATTTAAACTATGTTTTCTTTCATTTATATCAGGAAGCTTTTCAACCCGGCTCCTATTACGACAAACTAAGCAGGGCAAACGGCTTAAAACCAAATTATGGACGTTACGAAACCGAAGGAAAAGGTACAGAAGTAGATTACATTGTTGTTGACGGCAAAGAATTAAAAACCGAACAAGATAATACTATCTTAAAAGTATTTTTAAATAAACCCATAGCAAGCGGAACCAGTGAAACTTTTAAAGTTAAATTTAAAACATATTTTGACGGCAGTAATGGTGTTGGCAGGCGTTTTAAAAAATTTAATACTGCCGGATATACCCACTACGATGGCGTACATTGGTATCCCAGAATATGTGTTTACGATCGAAAATTCGGCTGGTGTACAGACCAACACCTGGGCAAAGAATTTTATGGTGATTTCGGATGTTATGACGTTGAACTAACCTTTTCTGATAATTACATTGTTGAAGCCACCGGTAATTTAATTAACCGGGATGAAGTACTACCGGAAGAACTAAGAAAAAAACTCGATATAAAAAACTTTACGCAACCAATATATGAAAATGAAATAAGTGAAATTATACCCTACACACCTTCAAAAAGAAAAACATGGAAATATCACGCTGAAAATGTACATGATTTTGCCTTTACTGCCGACCCTACATACCGTATTGGCGAAGCCACCTGGAATGGAATAACCTGCATCTCCCTGGCACAGGAACACCATGCCTGGAAATGGCAAAATGCTGCCGAATATGCAGCCAAAGTTATTCAGGTTTATTCTGAAGATTTTGGTATGTACGTATATCATAAAATAGTGGTTGCTGATGCACGTGACGGAATGGAATACCCCATGATTACACTGGACGGAGGTTATGACCCGGATTACAGAGGTTTACTGGCCCACGAAATCGGTCACAACTGGTTTTTCGGGCAGGTAGGCAATAACGAAACTTACCGCGCCTGTCTGGACGAAGGATTTACCCAATTTCTTACTGCCTGGAGCCTGCAAAAAATTGATGGTGATACTATAATTAAATCAAGACCCGACAATTGGTACGAAAATAAATATAAAAGATATGAAACTGTACGCGAAACCAGCGTATATACACGCTATTTGTCAGATGCAATCAAAGGAGAAGATATTTATTTAAATACACACTCGGATGATTTTCAAAGTACCGAACGCCACGGTGCAGGTTACAGGCATGTTTATTTTAAAACAGCTACAATGCTCTATAATTTGCAATATGTGTTGGGTGACGAACTATTTTTATCAGCCATGCAACATTACTTTAACCAATGGAAAATTGCACATCCCTATATAGAAGACTTCAGAAATTCTATTATTCAATTCACTAAAGTTGACTTAAACTGGTTTTTCGATCAATGGTTCGAAACCAAAAAAAACATAGATTATGCCGTATGTTCTGCTAAATATGGCGACACCGAAAACCAATATAAAATAAAATTCAAACGCATCGGAGAGATGCAAATGCCTATTGATTTTGCTGTAGTGGGTAAAAATGATTCCTTATATTTTTTTCATATTCCAAATACCTGGTTTGTAAAAAAAACAAATGCTGTGGTTTTACCTAAGTGGACCGGTTGGGGAAAATTAAATACTACCTACGAAGCCACAATTACCTTACCGGCCGGCATAAAAGATGTTATTATTGACCCCAGCAACCGGCTGGCTGATGTAGATAGATTAAACAACAAACTAAGTTTCCCGGCAACATTCAATTTCGATTCGCATATTTACAACTTGCCAGATATATACAATTATGAAGTTTTTGTTAGACCTGAGCTGTGGTATAATGGTTTTGACGGAATGAAAATTGGCTTTCATGCCAATGGAAATTATATGAACTATAAACATATTTTTAGTTTAAGTGCCTGGTATAATACAGGTATGTTGCGAAGACTACCCGCTTATATACCTCAATTTGACGGAGTAAACAATCAGTTCGATCCTTTTTCGGTTGCACTAACATACAAAACAGGCACCAACAGAATTGTAGAAAAATCAAATATATTTATTGAAGGAAAAATATTAGACGGTTTAAAAGCATCGCTTTTTGGATGGGAAAAATGGAGCAGAAACAACCAATTGCGTTTTTATGCTTATTATAAGCTGATGTTGCGCACCGATACCGCTTCTACCTACTACTTGCTTTACCCGCAGGAATGGGGAATAGCTAAATACAATACCACTATAAACCTGGGTATAGATAAAATGTACACTTATCACGGAGGAAGCGGGCATGTGAACATACATTTAAGAAGCTCGTCATTAGGCAGCGACTATCATTTTTCACAACTCACCTTTACAAGTATTCAACGCACCCGTATATGGCGTACACAACTAAATACCCGCATTTTTGCACAATATGGAACAGGCACTTCGCTACCCCGCGAGTCTGCATTGTTTGTGGCAGGTGCCAACCCCGAAGAAATGATGGAAAATAAATATATGCGCAGCATAGGATTTTTTGATTACAACTGGCAAGGATTGGGCAATAATACCAATCACTTACAATTTGGCGGTGGCTTAAACCTGAGAGGATATGCCGGTTATCTGCTTCCCGAGCAAGATAGTTTATTTAACATCAGCTACCATTATGCCGGAAATTCTGGAGCTTCGGTTAGCGTTGAATGGGATTTACAAAAAATAATTCGCTGGAAACCGCGCAAATTAAGCAACTATCTTGGCTTAGATGTTTATGTATTTACTGATGCAGGTATACTAAATAAAGAAATAAACGGAAACAGACTGAATTTTGCATCATTTAGAGTTGATGCAGGTATAGGCACCGCACTTAGCATTAAAAAATTCGGACCGCTAACAAATATTAAACCGCTGGTGATACGATTTGATATGCCATTATTTTTAAACAGATTGCCTTATCTGCAAGATAACTACTTTGCCTTTAGATGGTTATTGGGAATAAGCAGAAGTTTTTAGTTTGCTAATTGAGTTTTTTAAAAAAAACAGGTTTATAATCAGTAAAAACCTCAGGATAAAAGAAATAAACCAAATCTTTTAATACCACATCGGGTTGTGCGGATGATTTTTCAAAATATTGATTTTGTGAAGTATTGCAATGTATAACTCTGCCGGTTTTTACGGCTTTAAAATATTTATAACGATGGTCTTCGTTGAGCAAATCGTTTAAACTATAGTCCGGTTTTTCATGCGAAATAATCAACCATATATCTGCATTTATGGCTCTGTTAAATACATACTCAAAATCCATCGGATATACATTATTTATATTACTATCTGCAAAAATATACTCCCCACCGGCATCTTTTATAAAATTTGCCGCATAACTATTGGCACCTTGAACATACCATACTCCTTTGTGTGGTTTATTGGTAAATACACTAGGCTTGTTGATTTGTTTTTGTGCTGTTTGTTTAATTAAATGATAGTTTGCTTCGATTAATTGAAACAGGCTATCCGCCATAGCTTCACGACCTAAGAGTAAAGCTATAAACTTAATCCATTCTGTTCTTGCTAACGGTGTATTTTCTAAATAATCGGCATTATAAATGTGTACAATACCGTATTTACTTACATCAGGGTATTTATCTCCCTGAAACGGATAAGTCATCATAACCTGAGGGGATAGGGAAATAAGTTTTTCCGCATCTATTTCTTTGCCATTGCTTATTTCAATTAGTTTTTTATTTTCAATTTTATTTCTATACAAGCTATCGGTTATATAATTTAAACCACTGAAACCTTTTATGCAAGTATCTGCTTCAAGCATACTAAAATACGGTAGCCAGGTAGTAGAATTAATGGCAAAAGAATAGACAGGCAATTTGATACAAGTGTTGCAACCAGAAAAATTATAGGTGCTTATTGGATTTATGGTATCTGGTAAAAAAAATATTGTTGCCTGTGCTATACTATCAGACAAATACTGTATTTGAAAACCTTTGGCGTAATTTATTTTAGTTTTATAAGTAAATCTGAATTTAACATGCTGTTCTGTGTGTAAAGTTGGGTTATTATTATTACAAGCAAAAAAAATACTTAAGCAAAAAAAAATAAAATAAAAACGCATTATTTAATTTTATTAAAATCCAATTCCGTAAAATCAAAATCAGGATTAGGAATATTAATTTGTAGAGACATCACACGTTGTTTATTTTCATCTAAGAAAAACGTAACGGTTCCGTAGGGTAATGAGGGGTGCTCTTTGAGTTTTATTCTAAACACATCACCTTCCCAGTGCTCAAGAGCGCCATACATAGTAGGTGTATGTGCCAGTTTTAGATGTAACTGATTGTTTTTATATTCAATAATGCAAGCACCATAAACATTGCCTGAATATAAACCGGCATAATCTTGTATGGAAAGTGTAGGCATTTTATCTTTGTTGCGCATACGCATTGCTTCAGCTTCTTTTTCTTTCATGTATTCTTCGTAGTTTTTATAATAATTCAGGTAGGTTTTACTCCAGTCATTTTGTTGCGGGTTGCCAATAAAATATTCTATAAGCTGATACATGCAGGCATAAGGCAAAGTTGTAGCAGAATTGGTAAGTATTACTCCGCCAGTTTTTATTTCAGGTATCAAAAATAGTTGACAAACCATACCATCTAATCCTCCGCTATGGGCAACAATTTTGTAACCATAAAAATCAAAGCTTTCCCAGCCCAGACAGTAGCTGTTAAAATGTTTTGAAGGCATCAGGGCTTCCGAGAACAACGATACATTATCAATGGTTTGCGGCAGATGCATTTCGCGCATTTGCTTTTCACTGATAATTTGTTCATCTTTCCATTTTCCTTTGTTGAGTTGAAAAATTATCCATTTAGCCATGTCGTTTACGGTTGAATTTATGGCACCGGCAGGCGCTATATTGTCCCAATTTACATAGCTGATAGGCACCATCAAACCATCTACTTTGGCGTGAGGTTGTGCTACATTTTTTTCATTTTTTTGCAAGGTAATGCTTGTGTTACTGTCTTTCATTCCTAATTTATCAAATATTTTTTCTTTTATAAATTCTTCCCACGTTTTACCGCTTACTGCTTTTATTATTTCACCTGCAACTAAATACATAATATTACTGTATCCGTATTTTTCTCTGAAACCATGGACAGGTTTAAGATAACGAGCATGTTCAATTATCTCCTGACTATTATACTTGGAAGCATACCAGATTAAATCTCCGCTAAATGTTGCCAATCCGGTTCGGTGCGAAAGTATATCGCGTATGGTTGTATTTTGAGTTACGTAATCATCATATAATCTGAAATACGGTACATAATCAATCACTTTATCATCCCATTTTAATTTTTTTTCGTCAACCAATATAGCTATAGCTGCACTGGTAAACGCTTTAGTTAACGAGGCAATACCGAATTTTGTATCTGCATTAACTTTTACTTTACTGCCTGCAGATATAGTACCATATCCTTTAGATAATATCACCGAATCATTCATTACAATACATACTGCCATACCGGGACTTTCCCATTCTTTACGTGCTTCTTCCAGGTAATTATCTATTTTAGAAATGTCTATCTGTTGAGGATAAACAAAAATGCTGATAAGGCAATAAGTAATTAAAAATAATTTTTTATACATGTTTTCAGGGTTTTAAATCATTAGCATTTGAAAGAAATACACAAAGTTTCCAAAGCATACGTGCGCCCACATTAGCATCCCATTCATCTTCGGCAGGCGATACTTCGTTTAAATCAAAACTTATTATCTTTTTGCCCGATTCAATAAGTTTACGAAACAGATAAATACACTGTTCAAATTCCAAGCCTCCGGGTACAGGTGTTCCGGTGTTAGGACAGAAACGAGGATCTAAACCATCTATATCAAAACTTATATGAACTTTTTGAGGTAATTTAGCAATAATTTCATCGCATAATTGCTGCCAACTATAGCCTTCATACATTTTGCTTTTTAGATACGAATCATAAATAATTTCAATTCGTTTTGCATTATTTTGTGCGTATAATATTTCCTCTTTACATATATCGCGAATACCTACCTGCACCAGTTTATGTATTTCGGGCAACTCGTTTAATGCATTATACATAATTGATGCATGCGAATAGGTAAAACCTTCGTAAGCTTTTCTTAGGTCGGCATGCGCATCAATTTGCAAAATACCAAAATTGCCGTGTTGTTCAGCTAATGCCCGGTATAAACCTAATGGCGTGCTATGATCACCGCCCAACAATGCAACTACTTTATCTTGTTGCATTAAATCTTTGCATTTTTCATATACACGTTGATGCAGCATTTCGCAAGCCTGGTTTACCTCAGCCAATACCAATTGTTGTGCCTGATTTTGCTGCAGCAATCCTCCATGTTCTAAAAAGCGTATGTAGGCTGATGCCTGCTCTCTTAAACTATCATTTATTTCTTTCCATTCCGTACTGATGGGCGATAAAAAAAAGCCTATTTTCCAGGCTTCCGGATTATCTATGTCGTAAAAATCGAGCTGGGGGGATGCATTTAAAATTGCTTCCGGACCATTGCTTGTTCCTTCGCCATAAGAAACTGTAACATCCCATGGCACAGGCAATATAACTATTTTACTTTCTTCTTGTGTAAAAGGTAATCCAAACAGGTTCCCGTTATGCTGACCTACTCCATCCGGGTTAAATGTGGCTATTTTATTTTCTTTTGTACTCACTTTGATTATTTATTTTTTTGATAATTTTTATACGATTCGGCATCGTTAAATACCGGGTAGCCTAATTCTAAAAAAATTTGTTTTATTCTTTCTAACTGTGCTATGGCTGATTTTTCGGTATATTGATTTAATTTCAATGGCTTATCTTTGCGCACCGGATAATAAAAACGTACAGCCTGACACATAAAACAAACAGATAAAGATGCTATCGGTTTATTTTTATCATCGTAATAAACAATTGCATGATGTGGTATATAACAGTTACTTAAACCATTAGATAGTATGTATAGATTTTCTGTGAATAGTTTTTTCAAAACATCTAAATGCTCTTTGTGTAAAAATTTACCGGTATCTGTTACGGTAGTATCCAAGGCACCATCTTTTATAATTTTATGATTACCTGCCAAAGAACCGTCTAAGTTATAAAGATATGCTTTGGCATACCTGTATTTAACGGCCGGCCACTTAACCTGTGCATAGAGTGTTAAGCTAAATATGCTCGATAAAATTGCAAACAATAATAATCGCCTCATAACAGTATGCGAAGATATGTTAAATTGAGGTATGTATGGATGATTAAATCACAAATAATTTAAGGTAAAAAGGTAATATTGCCCTATGTTGCTTATGGCATTACAGTCTTAGAAATCACCGCAAGTGTTGCAAAAAATGAGGGTAATTAATTACTTAATTCTTTTTTGCGCATAATTAGGTTTGGTATTTGTTGTTTTTTGTAAAATTGGCGCATTAATATCCAAAGCATTTTTAACTTTTTCTCCGGTTAGGGCATATTTCACCACCTGCATCATATCGGTAACATAATAAAACTTTAATCCTTTCAGATAATCGGGTTTAATATCTTCAATATCTTTTCGGTTGGCTTCGGCCAGCAAAATTTCTTTGATGCCGGCACGTTTGGCAGCAAGTATTTTTTCTTTTATTCCACCTACGGGTAATACTTTACCGCGTAAGGTAATTTCGCCTGTCATGGCTAAATGCTTTTTTACCTTTTGTTGTGTAAATACCGAAGCAAGGGCGGTAAGCATGGTAATACCTGCGCTGGGCCCGTCTTTAGGAGTAGCGCCTTCAGGTACATGCACATGCACATTCCATTTATCAAATACCTGTGGATTTATAGATAAGTCTTTGGCTTTAGATTTAATAAATTCGTAGGCTATGGTGGCCGATTCTTTCATAACCTCCCCTAAATTTCCTGTAAGGGTTAATTTTCCGTTTCCGTGTGATAAAATAGATTCGATAAATAAGATGTCGCCACCGGTTGCTGTCCAAGCCAACCCTGTAACAACACCGGCTACATCATTGTTTTCGTATTTATCGCGCTGATGCGAAGGCCCCAGTAAGGTTTTGAGTTCTTTCGCACTTATTGTGGGTGTAAACTTTTCGTTCATAGCTACCTGTTTTGCACGCTGACGCACAACTTTAGCAAGTTTTTTCTCCAGGCCTCTTACTCCGCTTTCATTGGTGTATTCTTCAATAATTGTTTCTATTAATTTATCAGCCAGATGCAAATCTTTATGTGTAATACCATGTTCTTTAATAAGTTTGGGTATAAGGTGTCGTTTGGCTATTTCAATTTTTTCTTCAACAGTATAGCCATTAACTTCTATAATTTCCATCCTGTCGCGCAAGGCAGGTTGTATAGTAGCCAGATTGTTGGCAGTAGCAATAAAAAGTACCTTAGATAAATCGTAATCTAAATCAACATAGTTGTCATGAAACGTGTTGTTTTGTTCGGGGTCTAACACTTCGAGCAGGGCTGACGAGGGGTCACCATGAAAATCATGTCCAATCTTATCTATTTCATCCAAAATAAATACCGGATTTGAAGTTCCGGCTTTTTTTATGTTTTGTAATATTCTTCCGGGCATAGCGCCAATATAGGTTTTTCTATGACCTCTTATTTCGGCTTCATCACGCAAACCACCTAATGACATGCGAATGTATTTTCTGCCCAAAGCTTCGGCAATCGATCGCCCTAATGAAGTTTTTCCTACACCCGGAGGACCATACAAGCAAAGTATGGGCGATTTCATATCGCCTTTTAGCTTTAATACGGCTAAATATTCTATAATACGTTCTTTTACTTTTTCTAAACCAAAATGGTCGCGGTCTAAAATTTTTTGTGCTTTTTTTAAATTAAATTTATCTTTTGAATAATATTCCCATGGTAATTCAACCAGTAGCTCTAAATAATTGAGTTGAACTGAATATTCGGGGCTTGCCGGATTTAGCCTCGACATTTTATCGAGCTCTTTATAAAACGCTTCTTGCGTTTGTTTGGGCCATTTTTTCTTTTCGGCTTTAGCGCGTAATTCGTTTATTTCTTGTGTTACAGGATTTTCTCCTAATTCATCCTGTATAGTTTTCATTTGCTGATGTAAAAAATATTCGCGCTGTTGTTTATCAAGGTCGTGCCGTACTTTATTTTGAATATCATTTTTTATTTCGAGTAATTGAATTTCTCTTGAAAGTAATCTGAGTAAAAGTTCGGCTCTTGATTTTAAGTCGGATTTTTCGAGCAGCTCTTGTTTTTCTTCTACGGCAGCATTCATGTTTGATGAGACGAAGTTTACCAGAAAGGTTGGACTTTCTATGTTTCGGATGGCAAAACCTGCCTCGCTGGGTATGTTGGGGGATAATCGTATGATATTAAGCGCCATATCTTTAATAGAAGCAATTAAGGCTTGCGTATTATTGTCGTTTGGCGCAGTTTCTATGTCCATAAATGCTTTTACCCTGGCTTGCATGTATGGTTCTTCCGAAATGAGTTCTGTCATCTCGAAACGTTTTTTACCTTGAATAATGATAGTGGTACTGCCATCAGGCATTTTAAGCATGCGTACCAGATGTGCAATGGTTCCTATTTTAAATAAATCATTAAAAACAGGGCTTTCTATATCTTGTTTTTTTTGTGCTACTACGCCTATTGTTTTATTGCCTTTATAAGCTTCCTGAATTAAGCGAATAGATTTATCGCGGCCTACCGTAATAGGTATTACTACGCCCGGAAATAATACATTATTGCGTATAGGCAATATGGGCAATACCTCCGGAGTGGCTTCTTTGTTCATCTGCTCTTCATCTTCGGTTGTAATCAGGGGAATAAATTCGGTTTCGCTTTCCGCTATATTCGAAAGTTCAAAAAAGTCATTACTCAAATATTCATTCATCATGTTGGTTATTTTCTATTCAAACATTAATAATTTTCAATACTTATGCCATCTAAAGTAAACAAGTAAATTACTGCATTATTGTCTTGTTTTAAAGATATATCCGCAAAATTGTCTGTTTTTAGTAATCATTTGGGTCTTTAGCCCGATAAATAAATACCTGTTCGTTTCGGTTATATGGATTTAACCAATGCAATAACCTATCTAACCAGCCCGGTTCTATGACAGTTATTAACCGTAGTTTTTTACCGCTTAATTGTTCAAATTCTGCTACTCTTTGGGGTAAATTGGTTTTTTCCAAAAATAAGATGTATTCAGGGAAATCATCCGGATGTTTTTCTTTTATATAGGCTATGGCATAAGGCATAGTTTCACCCAAGTTGGTTGATTTATAAGAATAAAAATATTTGTTCCAATTACCTGTGTAGTATTGGGGGGGCCAAAACATAATTTCACTTTGAGAATAATCAAAATAAAAATTTTTAAAATCGGGCTGTTGATGCAGATAGTACATACTTTCCACATACGAACGTTTTGAGTATGATACAGAAAAGGGTATAATGAGTATTGTATTAACAACCCAAAAAAAGCGAACACTAAAATTTCTGAATTTTATGAGCCAATCCGGGCTGCTTAATTCGTAGATGCCTGTATAGCCCAAAATTAATAAATAGGGTATAAAGGGTAAAATAAATCTTTCTTGCTTATTAGGAAAATAGGAGTGTAAAAGAAAAAACAAAAAGGAGGGTAAAAAAACGAGTAAATATTTTTTATACGAACAGGCATAGCCTATTATCAAAAACAAGCTGAACGGAGGGATAAGCATGCCACCAACCGTTAGCAGATACATATACCAAGGCCGATTAAAATAAGTAGTTGCATGTTGAAAGTTATACCGGTAATATTCTATCATTTCGGCAAAGGGATATCCCCACATAAAAATATCGGTGGTCTGGGTTAAAAAAAAGGAACTAAGTGCGCTAATTCCAAAAATAAATGCTGCTCTTATATCTTTTCTGATGAGCAAATAAAGACCTGTGCCACCAAAGAAAAAAATGGTTTGATACCTTATGCCCATAGCTAAACCCATTAATAAACCGGAATATAAAAGGTGTTTTATTTGTTTGTTTTCATTGTAATAAAGCAGATAAAGCGTGGATGCCAGCAGCGGCACAATACACACATATTCTATTAAGTTACGCACCGAAGAATTTGGAAAAAACCACAGCAATGCCATTAGCCAGGCTACCTGTAAAGCAATGTGTTTATGTGTTAGTTTAGCGCAAATTTTATAAGCTAAATACACCACCCATAACGAATAAAGTGCATGTATAAACCGAATAATATACATCTTTAATTGGGGGTCGTTAATTCCTACCCATTTTAAAAATGAAAGTATAAGGTAATGCAGACCTGTATAAAACCAGTTATGTCCTTCAGGATTATCACGATGTGACGGCAGCCAGTTGTTATAATCATAACCATCAACAAAACTTTGTGCCGATTCAATAACCAAGAAATGGTCATCATGCATGCCAAAGCCTTTGGCAAAAAATACTGCCAATAATCTTATAAGCAGTGCTACAAAAATTATGATATGGAGAGGCTTGGCACGGTAAATCTCCGCGATGCGGGTGTATAAACTATGTGCCATTAGTTAGTTTATTGTTTAGTCAAAGAAAATTTATAATATTCCATAATGGGGTTACAAAGCAGTTTTTTACAGGCTTCATCTACTTTTTCACCGGCTGTTTTTTCATTATCTGCTTCTACATACAAACTAATGTGTTTACCAATTCTTACTTCGGTTATTTCGGGTAAATTGAGGTTCTTCATACTATGGCTTACTGCTTTACCTTGGGGGTCTAACAGCGCTTCGTGAGGCATTATGTCTATTTCTGCTTTAAACTTCATGTTTATTTATTTTATTAATTAAATTACGAATTATTGATAAAGCTACGTACAAAGGTATAATAAATGTAAATGCTCTGAATTTAAAAAGTATTAACAATGCTAAAGAAGCAATCAACAAGATATATTGAAAGAGGTTATTCGACAGCGAATAATTATTAAATTTTAAAGAAAAAAGCGGCACATTACTTACAAGTATTGCAGATAAAATTACACATAAAACTATTAAAACCAAAGGATTTTTTAATATCTGCTCGTACAAAAATTGGTTGTCGTACCAAAAAGGTAATGAAATTATAAATAAAGCATTTGCCGGTGTAGGTAAACCTAAAAAACCCTTGGTTTGTTTATTATCAATGTTAAACTTAGCTAAGCGAAATGCTGATGCTAAAAGAATTAAAAAAGAAACAAATGCAATTATGTAATAGGTAGATAAGGTATATTTTAAAAAATGATATGAACTAAGATGTATAGCTTGATTTAAAATTGTATATAAAACAACTGCAGGAGCAAAACCAAAAGTAACCACATCGGCAAGCGAATCAAGTTGTTTTCCAAGTTCTGCATCGGATTTTAAAAGGCGTGCCAAAAAACCATCAAAAAAATCAAATACGGCACCCGCCACAACAAAAACGGCTGCATTGATGTAATCTAAGCGGTAGGCAAACATTACTGCTATACTTCCGCAAAAAAGATTTGCAAGAGTTAATAAATTTGGTAAAAATTTTATGATTGATTGCATCTTACAAACCTAAGAAAAATATTACTTCAAGGATTAATAATTGCCACGGCAGCACCACTTATAATTGCTAAAAATTTTACCAGATTAAATCGATGACCTTCTGACGATTCAAAAAGGATGGTTGTAGAGATATGCAAAAACATACCCACCACAAGAGCAAGTATTTTATCAAAAAAACCTGTAAACAGATAACTTAGGTTATCTCCAAAATGATGACCACAGTATGTTCCCAAAGGCCCCATGACAGCAAAAACTACCAGCCAGAAAAGTGCCTGTCTTTTATTTAAACCCGACTGTAAAAACATACTTACTAATGCAATGGAGACAGGTATGTTATGAAATACAATACCTAACAACAAAGAATGTTGGGAATGGTTATGTGTAAAATGGTGGCTATTATGTATTTCCCTTTCAAGCGGTATACCTTCTACAAATGCATGTATACAAAGGCTAATCATTAAGACTATAGGAAATGATTTTTCATCGGTTTTATGTATGTGCACATGACCATGTTCTATACCTTCCGAAAAAAACTCAAGTACCAATTGAAACAAATAACCCAAAAGCACATATAAGCCTATTTGTTTGCCACCACTTTCATATACTTCGGGTATGATGTGCGTAAAGCATATTCCAAGCAAAAATGCACCGCTAAACGATAGTAACAATTTCATCTGTTTTTTGCCGGGATTGGCAATATACAAAACTGTTATGCCTCCAATCATAACAGACAAAATAAGGGCTATGTAAACAAAAATATCTTCCAAGTTATTTTTTAGCTATCAAAATTAAACGTTCGGATGTTTCTTCATTAAAGGCATCGAGTTTATAATTGCCAAAGGTATAAATTAGTTGCAGTTTGGCTGCATTTAAAAATAGTTTAAAGTCATATAAATTGAGCAAACTTACCTGCTCGGTAAAAGTATATTTTTTTTGGTGATGCACAAATGAAATTTGCTTGCACATAATGTTATTGCTTATATATCGCTCAATGACAAATTCAATACCTGATTTAACAACGGTTTCGTTGGGTACATAATTTTTTAAAACATACTTTGAATTAAAAAAATCAATTACAATACTTCCATTTTCGGTCAGAGCCTCACTCATATTTTGTATAACCTTGATATTATCATCGATATTCTTAAAATATCCAATGCTTGTAAATAAATTTAGTATCATATCAAATTTACCGAAATTGATAGGGTTACGCATGTCGTGTCTGATAAAATGTAAACGCTTGCCCGAAAAATTATTAGCCTGATTGATATTATTTGCCGATAAATCTGCACCCGTTACTTCATAACCCAGTGCATTCAGGTAAATTGCATGCCTACCGTTACCACAAGCTAAATCAAGAATTTTAGAATTTAATGGCGGATTAAGAAACCGAAACAGATTTTCTAAAAACAAGGCTGCTTCATCTTCATCTCTGTGTTCGTACAATAAATGATAGTAGGGAGAATCGAACCATTTATCAAACCATTCTTCTTGCTTATCCATGCATGGTTTCTTTTTTACCGTAATTTTTAATTACTGTGGCTTCGTATGCCAAAAACTGTTTCCATCGGGCTTCAACATCAATACCCATCGCATATTTTCTGGCAAAACCTAAAAAAGTAGTATAGTGAGTAGCTTCACTAATCATAAGTTCTCTGTAAAACTGACGTAAGTCGGCATCATTCACTTTTTCCGAGAGTAATTTAAATCTTTCGCAACTGCGGGCTTCTATCATGGCCGCAAATAATAGTTTATCAATTAACTGCTGATTTCTGCTTCCACCTTTATTCGTAAATTTCATTAAATCATGTACATAATCATCTTTTCTTTCAGGGCCAAGAACAAATCCTCTTTCTTTAATCTTTTGATGTACCATACTAAAATGCTGCATCTCTTCTACAGCAATTTTACTTAATTCATCAACCATATCGGTTAATTCAGGGTATTTTACAATTAAACTGATGGCATTAGAAGCTGCTTTTTGCTCGCACCATGCGTGGTCTGTCAATATTTCGCTGATGTTACCTTCTACCAGCTTTACCCAGCGTTCATCGGTTGGTAATTTTAATCCAAGCATAAATTTTATTGATGATTATCTTTATCGGTTGATGGTATATTTTTTTCCTGTTCATCTTTATGCGCCTCAACGGTAAGTGTTAACAGGTTTTCAATGCCAATTTGTTTGGCTTCTTTGGTTTTTAACAATTTGCGTAATGCAATTAAACCTATTGACCCACCCGGTAAAATAAATATGCCGGTCATACCGGCTGCTTTTAGTGCATCTAACAATGTATTTTTAAAATTTTGTGCAGCCTCATCATCGGTAAATACACTGCCGTTTTTTAAATCTTCCAAAGCCTGTTCGGCATTTTCTTTAAGGTTTCCGGCAATTTTTTTATTTTTGTTAAGTTCATTAACAATTTTATCTTTACCTGTTTTAAGGTAATGTGTAAATTTATGATAGTCTTCGGCCAGTTTTTTTTCTAACTCTTCAAGCACAATCTTTGTATTTTTGCAACAAAATTACAAATAATAAAATGCCTAAAAAAGAAAACGTGTTAATTATTGGTGCAAGCGATAATCCTGAGCGATATTCATACAAAGCTCTTGATATGCTCCTGAAATATGGTCATACCCCTTATGCCATAGGCGTAAAAGAAATGAACGTATTGAATATTCCGGTTAAAAAAGGGCATCCCGATATGGATGCAAAAATTGATACCGTTACCTTGTATGTTAATCCCGGTATACAAACAAATTATTACGACTATATTCTTAAACTAAAACCGAAACGCGTAATTTTTAACCCGGGTACTGAAAACCCCGAGTTTGAAGAAATACTTCGTCAAAACGAAATATCGAGCGAAAATGCATGTACCCTGGTTTTGCTGGGAACAGGACAATTCTAAGCCGGGACTCAAAACAGGTTTTAGCAATGTATCAGGCTTTGTAATTTTTTAATTCTTCTTCTAACTCTTTAATTTTTTTATTTTTTTCTTTTAAAGTAAAATAATATTTAACCCATACCAGCGAGGCACCTAAAAGAAAAAACAATACCAGCAGAAAGATTAATGAGGCATTGATTTTAAAAAATACCAGCCAAAAATCTACAGGAGCCGAATTTTGAGCAATAAAAGTTATTGATAATACAGCAATAAAACCTATTAAAAGTTCTTTTTTATACTTGACAAAAAAGCTTTCTTGTTTGTCGGAATTTGTCATAATTATATTTGTTGATGATGATTTTCTAAAAATTTGCTTACCAATGTGTGAAAATGGTGTACACCTTTTTCCATTTTAGGAGAAAAACGCCCCCTGGAATAATATCTAGAACGCGTACCTTTTTGCACTTTTTCTACAATGGCTTCATCTTCGCGCTCAACCCTGTCTAACATCGAGCCGGCACCCGAATCCAGTTTAGACGCATCCCAAACATAAGCCCTGAAAACCACCTTGGTAAGATTATGGGTAATAGGCTTTACGATATTTAAAGACAATCCCCAGGGATAAAAGTTAAACATCACGTTAGGAAACAACCAAAAATAATAAGCTGCAATATTTTTACCATAATCAGGCGAAGATTTAGGTAAATCAAAAGAAAATTCTCCACCGCTGGAATTAGCCAATTGCAAATTTGAGTACTTATAAATTTCGCTGCTGTAAGATGAATAATCTAAAGTTTTTGCAAGCTCTTTATGTATAAACGGGATATGAAATCCCTCCAGATAATTATCACAATACAACATCCAATTGGCTTTTACCAAATACTCCCTGGAGCGCAAAGAATCAAACACAAATGTTTCTATCGGCATCCATCCTATCCGTTCCTGCATCTCTTTTATTAATTCATCAAAATCAATTATCGGATTTAAAGATGTAAATAAAAATTGTTTCCATTTACGAAAGGGCACTTTAGTCAAGTCATCATTTTGTGATGGAAAATTTTTCATCCCATCGCTTTCGGGCATTGATTTGAACTTGCCGCATATATCAAATCTTTTACCATGATAAGAACAAGTAATCCCTGCATTTAAAACACAAGGATTCTCTACCAAAAGGTTGCCCCTATGTGTACAAACATTTGAAATACAGTGTAAATCATCATTTTTATCGCGGGTAAATAATAAGGGTTCTTCTATAAATCCTTCCATATATTCAAAAGGATAGGCATATCCCGGTAATTTTACCATATCAGCATCGGCTGTTAGCTGCCAACTTTTAGCGAAAATCGCTTCTTTACATATTTCCAGATATTTAGGCGAGTTATACATTTCGCCCGGTAAGGTAAAGGCCTCGCTGATGTCCTTTTTAATCTCTATCATTTTATTACAATATTTGCTATCAAAAATAATAAAACGGCATGCAATATGCTAAATAAAAATTAAAATTCTTATCTTGTGGCGATATTTGATAATTTGTTAATGAACAGGAAAACTATTTTAACCTCGGTAATTTTTCTTTGCAAAATTTATTTTTTGCAAGCACAAAGCCTTTTTAAAACTCAAGTACCTGAAGAAAAAAAATACGATACCACAATAGTTGACCCCGACTACGGTATTTTATTATACGAAAAATTAAATATCAATTTATCGTCCGACTCGGTAAGAATGTGTGGTACTTACGCCTGCCAAAGCTGGAAAGAAGATTATTATACAAACGGCAAACTGCTTCACAAAGGATTTTATATAGACGGCCAGCTAAGAAGTTATAAAAATTATTACCCAAACGGGCAATTGGAAAGAGATTTTCGCTCGGTTGATAATTATGCATCTTCTATGAAACTATACTACCCGAACGGGCAGCTAAAATCGGATATTAAATACAAAGAAGGTGATAATGCTGTTAGCTGGACAGATTACTACCCCGATGGGAAAATTAAATTACAAGAGCAAAAAGTTAAGAACAAAGCCTATTTCGAGTTTCAAAAATATTTCTATAAAAATGGCAACCCCGAAAGCGAACTGCTTTTATCCGACAAAAAGAAATTGGTTTATCTGTATATAGAATATTATGAAAACGGTAAAATAAAAGTTGAAGGAACGAAATTTTTCGACACTAACAGCCTGCAATATATCCCGGATTTGTTTTGGAAACACTACAATTCTGATGGTAAACCAACCAAAGAAGTAACCTACGACAAAGGCACCAAAATAAATGAAAAAAATTTATAAGTTTTATTTTAGCGCTTAATCTTTCCACACAAACTTTTATAAATTACCATTGTTATATGCCTTATTAATATATTTTTGCACAAATTTTTTTGAAGATTACCAATATGAGTAAATTTTATGATTTAACTATCAGCGAAGTAAAAACAGAAAGCCCTGATTGTGTGTCTATTGCCTTTGATATTCCCGATGAATTAAAAAATGAATTTAGATATATACAAGGGCAATACCTAACATTTGCATTAAACCTGAATGGCGAAGAAATAAGAAGATCTTATTCATTGTGTTCATCGCCCTATATTGACGAGCCACACAGAGTAGCCGTAAAAAAAGTTGCCGCGGGTAAATTTTCTACTTATGCCAACAACAACTTAAAAAAGGGTGATGTTTTAAAAACCATGCCACCTGCCGGAAATTTTTATACCGAACTAAATGCAGCTAATAAAAAGCACTACGTAGCATTTGCTGCAGGCAGCGGAATTACCCCGGTATATTCTATACTTAAATCGGTTTTAATAGCAGAGCCACAGTCAAAATTCACATTGATATATGCGAATAAAGATGAGCAAAACACCATATTTAAAAGTGAATTAGATAAACTGGCAAATGATAACAAACAACTCGAAATTGTATATGTTTTTAGCAGGCAAAATACTCAAAGCCCTCTCTTAAACGGTAGAATTGATAAAAACAAAGCGAAAGAAATTTTAACGCATTTTAAGTTAACAAATGCAGATGAATTTTTTATTTGCGGTCCTGAAGAATTGATTGTTAACACTGCAGATGTATTAAAAACACTCGGTATTAATAAAGATAAAATACATTTTGAATTATTTACAACTCCGGTTTTAATCAACAATACGGTTAATACCCAAGCAACAGACGACTTTAACGAAGATTGTGCGGTAACAGTTATTATGGATGGAATTGAAACAAGTTTTATGCTTCATGCACATGCCGAAAACATCCTGGATGCTGCATTAAATGCCGGAGCAGACGCCCCCTTTTCATGTAAAGGCGCTGTTTGCTGCACCTGCAAAGCAAAAATTATTGAAGGAAAAGCCTCTATGGATATGAACTACTCACTAACCGATAAAGAAGTAGCCGAAGGATACATATTAACCTGCCAGGCACATCCTCGTTCTGCAAAACTGGTTGTTGATTATGATGTAAGCTAACCTGATGCAGATATTTGTTTTTGCACTGCTAACTCTTTTTGCCGAAATTATAGGCACCATAGGAGGATTTGGTTCCAGTGCATTTTTTGTTCCGCTTGCAAGCTATTTTTTTCCTTTTACTATGGTGCTTGCTCTTACGGGGTTGTTACATATTTTCAGTAATCTTTCTAAATTAATACTCTTTTATAAATACATTCATTATAAAATATTTATATTACTTGGAATTCCTGCTATTTTAAGTGTTATAGTAGGTGCTATACTCATTTCATGGTCACCGGCACAATACGCAGAACTAGCCTTAGGAATTTTTTTATGTGCCGGAAGCATATTTTTGTGGATAAGTAGCAACTTTCAGATAACTCCTAAACCCATGAATATGATATATGGAGGTATAATATCAGGCTTTTTAGCAGGTTTTACCGGAACAGGCGGCCCCATCAGAGCAATCACCTTATCTGCCTACACATTAAATAAAAACTCTTTTATAGCAACTTCTTCTGCCATTGATATGGGAGTAGATATCAGCAGAGCCATCATCTATATAAATGCCGGCTTTTTTACTACCGAATACAGTGAATTAATCCTGATATTGGCTGTAATTGCTTTTACAGGAAGTTGGCTTGGAAAAAAAATCGTTAGCAAAATTTCCAACACACAATTTAAAAAAATTGTTTTAATACTTTTACTTATAATAGGAATTAGTGAAATAATTAAAAGCTCTCTGTAATGACAATATCTTTTCATGGAGCCGCAAAAACAGTAACCGGAAGTAAACATCTGCTTGAATTAAATTCAGGAAAAAAAATTTTACTCGACTGTGGCTTATTTCAAGGTATGGGTAGCGAAACTTACGAGTTAAATCAACATTTTGGGTTTAATCCTCAAAATATTGATGCCGTAATATTATCCCATGCACACATCGATCACTCAGGGCTAATACCTAGATTGGTAAAACAAGGGTTCAAAGGTAAAATAATATGCACTCTGCCTACCTTTGATGTATGCAAAATATTATTAATGGATAGTGCTCATATACAAGAAGACGAAATAAATTATTTATATAAAAAAAGAAAAAATGAATCAAACTTACACAGCGAAGCACTTTATACCAGAGAGGATGTATTGGAATGCTTCAAATACTTTGAAACCGTAAAATATAATACCACATATAAAATTTTTGATGATATAGAATTAACATTTACCGAAGCAGGGCATATTTTAGGTAGTGCCGCCATAAACTTAGTTATCAGGCCCCCACACAGTAATAAAACTATTCGTCTATGTTATACCGGAGATATAGGCAGATACAACTCATCATTAATGAAAGACCCTCAACCATTTCCACAAGCAGATTATATAATTTGTGAAAGCACCTACGGAAATCGCCTGCATGAAAATATAGAAAATACAGAAACACATCTACTAAATACAATCATTGAAACCTGTATAAATAAAAAAGGAAAGCTAATTATACCGGCATTTAGCATTGGCCGCACACAAGAATTAGTTTATGCTTTAAATAAATTAGACTTATTTAATTTATTACCTGATATAAAGTTCTTTGTTGATAGTCCGTTATCATCAAGTGCCACTGAAATTTACAGAAAACATATAAATGAATTAAATGAAAACGTAAAATTATTAAGCCATACCGACCCTGACCCTTTTGGTTTCGAAAAACTCCATTATATAACTGATAAAAAATATTCTCAATATTTAAACAACCTTAAAGAACCATGCGTTATAATAAGTGCCAGTGGTATGGCAGATGCCGGGAGAATAAAACACCACCTTATACACAACATAGAAAAAACGCAAAACACTATACTTCTGGTTGGCTATGCCGAAGCTAACTCGCTTGCCGGACAATTAAGATCCGGACGTAAAGAAGTGCGTATATTTGGTGATAAATATCCAGTTAAAGCAACCGTAAAAATACTAGACGGAATGAGTGCTCATGGTGATTACAACGAAATGATTCGATACCTTTCATGCCAAGATAAAAATATAGTTAAAGGCATCTTTATGGTGCATGGAAACCCTGAATCCTCTGAATCTTTTGCAAAGAAATTAACTTCAATAGGATTTAATCATATTATTGTACCTGACAAAGAAAAAATTTATAATTTAAATTAATTATGATAGATAAAAATATTTCCATCCAAAATTTAAATACCATTAATAGAAATACTTTAATGGAAACATTGAATATAGAATATACTGAGATTGGAGAAAATTACCTGTGCGGAAAAATGCCTGTAAATCACAGAACACATCAACCGGCAGGATTGCTTCATGGCGGTGCTACCGCAGCACTCATAGAATCATTAGGCAGCATGGGCTCTGCAATTATTGCCGACAGAAACAAAAATAACATCACAGGTATTGAAATAAATGTTAATCATATAAAAAGCGTTAAACAAGGTTGGGTATTTGCAAAAGCAGTCATTATTCATTGCGGAAAAACCACCCATGTTTGGCAAACTGATGTTTTTGATGAAAACAATCGGCTCATTGCCACCGGAAGATTAACCGTATTAATTTTACCTAAAAAATAATTCCTTGAACAAAGTAAACATCAAAAATTTATTAATAGAGCTAATCTCAAATAAACAATCATTTGCCTGTTGGAAAATTCCCGGTAAAAAATTAAAATTAATTACCGGAGGATGGCAAAAAATTGATTCGCTTGATGATGTTATAGATAAAAAGGGTTTTTACATTCAGTCATTTGACAACAAAATAAAATTATTTTTAGTACCTGATGCCCGCCTGCAAAATAAAATAATATTCAAAAAAAAAGACAACATTTACAGAACTACACAAGCACAGTATTTATCTGTCTGCCGGGATTATATACATAAAGTACAATCAGGTGTCTTTAATAAACTCGTTTTAAGTAGAACCTCGGTATTAAAAAATATTTCTACAAAACAAATAGCCGACTTATATTATAATGCGCTTACACAATATAAAAATGCTTTTGTGTATATTGTTAATATACCAGGTTATACCACATGGATGGGTGCCTCACCCGAAATTTTAGTAAGTACCCGCAAGCAAGTTTTAACAACCGTTTCTCTGGCAGGTACTAAAAAACATCATAACCCGTTAACATACAACTGGCAACATAAGGAAATACAAGAACAAGCGCTGGTTACAGAATACATCAACAAAGTATTAAAACACTGTGGATTAAATAAAATTACCCAAGGAAAAACTAAGACAGTAAAAGCCGGTAAACTATTGCATATTAAAACAGTTTTTAAAGCTTATTTTGAAAATACCGGACAATTAACAAAAGTCATTGAGCAGTTACACCCCACACCTGCCGTTTGCGGCATACCCAAACAACAAGCATTTGATTATATTATAAAAACAGAAAAACATAATCGTGAACTATATACCGGATTTATAGGCCCTATAGAAAATAATGAAATAACTTTTTATGTTAATCTACGTTGCCTAAAATACAAACAAAACAGTGTAACTTTTTATGCAGGGGGAGGTATTACTAACCATTCTGACCCTAAAGGCGAATGGTACGAAACAGAAAATAAAATTAATGTGTTAAAAGAACTATTAAAAAGTAAAAAGAATTGATTTCTGTTTATTTCTTAGTAACATTGCAAACAATTAAAATCCATGCAGCTAAGTAATAAAAAAGGAGTAGTTGAATTAGTAAATATACTGGCAACTAAAGCAATTAAACACGTAGTTTTATCGCCCGGCAGCAGAAACGCACCTTTATCATTAAGTTTTTATAACAACAGCGCTTTTGATGTTCTGGTTATTCCTGACGAAAGAAGCGCTGCTTACTTTGCCTTAGGCATGGCGCAACAATTACAAAGGCCTGTAGCTATTTGCTGTACATCAGGTACAGCAGCTCTTAACTACGCTCCGGCTATTGCAGAGGCTTACTACCAAAAAATACCCCTCATTATAATTACTGCAGACAGACCTGACGCGTGGATTGATCAGGCAGACGGACAAACCATCCGACAAGAAAATATTTATTATAATTACATTAAAGCCTCTTACAGAATTAATGGTGATGCCGAACATAAAGACGATTTGTGGTACGTTAACAGAACGATAAACGAAGCTGTAGAAAAATCTATGCAAGCCGCTCCCGGTCCTGTTCACATCAACGTTTCGTTAAATGAACCCTTATACCAAAAAACAAACCGGTTAAATACCCCTACACGGATTATACATACCATAAATAATGAATCGCAAATTGACAGCAAAAACATAAATAAGTTAAAAAATATTTGGCAACATGCAAACAAAAAAATTATTTTATGTGGCATGCTTACTCCCGATCCCTCATTAAAAAAAATACTTGCAAATCTTTCGCAAAATTGCAAAACAGTTATACTCACCGAAACCACCTCTAATTTAACGGATAAAAATTTTATAAATTCTATAGACCGTACCATAGATACTATCAACGTGCAGACATTCGAAAAATATAAACCTGATTTATTGATAACTATCGGTAATCCGGTTATATCTAAAAAAATCAAAAATTTTTTCAGAAACAATCAACCTACTGAGCATTGGCACATAGAGGAAACCGAAGAAATAACCGATACATACCAAAGCCTTACCTACTTTATTAATACTTCACCCCAAAAGCTTTTAAGTTATTTTTTAATCGAAAAATCAAATTCAAGTAATGATTTTTACGAATCCTGGCATCAACTAAATAATAACAACTTACATAAACACCGGGAGTATCTTGCATCAGCCCCATACTGTGATTTAAAAGTATTCGAAGCTATTTCCGATAAATTGCCAGATAATTCTGTAGTACATTTGGGAAATAGCAGTCCGGTAAGATATATACAATTGTTTAATCAAAAAGAAAATATAGAATGGTATTCAAACAGAGGTACTAGCGGTATAGACGGGTGCACTTCTACAGCAGCGGGTGCTGCATATATTCGTAAAGAAAAATTAAATATATTAATTACCGGTGATATAAGTTTTTTATACGATAGTAATGCCTTATGGAATAATTATCTGGAAAATAATTTAAAAATAATTGTAATAAACAATAAAGGCGGAGGTATATTCAGAATAATTGATCGCCCCGAAAAAGAAGATGAATTGCAAAAACTTTTTGAAACCAGGCATCAAATGAATTTGAAAAAACTGGTAGAAGCTTTCGGCATTGATTATAGATTTGCATCAGATACAAGCACTTTAAATAATGAATTAGATCAGCTTTTTAAACCAAATAATAAACCCGTTGTTTTAGAAATAGAAACAAACCCCGAACTAAACGATAAAATTTTAAAGAATTATTTTGAACATTTAAAAAAACAATCATAAAATATGAGCAACAGAAACTGGAAAAAAATAAAAGATTATCAGGAAATTAAATTTGATTTTTTTGAAGGAATAGCTAAAATAACCATTAACCGGGCACATAAGCGAAACGCCTTCACACCTCTCACCGTTACTGAGATGATTGATGCTATGCACGAATGTCGCGAAAACCCGGATATTGAAGTAATTATCTTAACCGGTGAGGGCGATAAAGCATTTTGTTCCGGGGGCGACCAATCTGTTCGCGGACATGGAGGTTATGTAGGAACAGATAAAATACCCCGATTAAACGTGCTGGATTTACAGAAAATGATTCGGTCTATACCTAAAGTGGTTATTGCTATGGTAAACGGTTATGCCATAGGTGGTGGGCATGTTTTACATGTGGTTTGCGATTTAAGCATTGCCTCCGATAATGCCATTTTCGGGCAAACCGGTCCGCGTGTCGGCAGCTTTGACGGGGGGTTTGGAGCCTCTTATCTGGCACGAATCGTTGGCCAGAAAAAAGCACGCGAAATTTGGTATTTATGCAAGCAATATAATGCCAGCGAAGCTCTGGAAATGGGATTGGTAAATAAAGTTGTGCCTCTTGAAAAACTTGAAGATGAAACCATAGAATGGTGCAAACTGATACAAGAAAAAAGCCCTTTAGCCATCAGGATGTTAAAGTCTGCATTTAATGCTGAACTTGATGGGCAAAGCGGCATACAGGAACTAGCCGGCAATGCCACCCTTTTATACTATCTTAGTGATGAAGCTAAAGAAGGAAAAAATGCCTATATGGAAAAACGCAAACCCGATTTTAAAAAATTCCCAAAGTTTCCTTAAATTTGCTGCGTGATTAAAAAAGTAGCCATATTATGTTTAATTCTGCTTATTGCACATACATTTGCGGGCGCGCAATGCTCTATGTGCAAAGCAGTAGCAGAGTCAGGCAGTGCCGGTAAGGATATGCAATCAATGGGTCAGCAATTAAATTATGGAATATTATATTTAATGGCTATTCCCTATTTAATATTGTTTTTTCTGTTCAGAAAAAAGATTTTCAGTTTTTTTTCTGAGATGAAAAGCATTTACAAAAAATAAATATCGTTCTTTAAAAAATACTTATCAAGAGGGGTGGAGAGGCAGGCTCTGAGAAACCCCGGCAAAGTGAAAAAACTTTTTAAAAAAAGAGATTTAAGACTGTAAAATACTTACAGGTTTTCACCAGTGCCAATTCCTGTTCCCGATTAATTGGGAGAAGATAAGTCGGTTAAGATTTTAAAATTTAAAAACTAAAAAATCCCACCCGACATCGGGTGGGATTTTTAATTTAATTATGGATATAAAAAAAGATTTACAACAACGAGTTTTAGTAATTGATGGTGCTATGGGTACCATGATTCAGCGTTATAAATTACAAGAGGCTGATTATCGAGGTGAGCGTTTTAAAGACTGGGAAAGTGATTTAAAAGGTAATAACGATTTGCTCGTACTTACTCAGCCAAATATTATTAAAGAAATTCATAAGCAGTATATTTATGCAGGAGCAGATATTATAGAAACAAACACCTTTAACGCACAAAAAATTTCATTAGCCGATTATCGCATGGAACATCTGGCTTATGAAATAAACTTTGAAGCTGCAAAAATTGCAAAACAAGCTGTAGTTGAATTTATCTCCTCCCCTAATGGGGGAGGTAGGGAGGGGGTGGTATATGTAGCAGGAGCAATAGGGCCAACCAATCGAACCTTATCATTATCGCCCGATGTAAATAATCCGGGTTATCGCGCCATTAAATGGGACGAACTGGTAGATGCTTATATAGAACAGGTAAATGGTTTAGTTGATGGAGGTGTTGATTTACTGCTTGTAGAAACAATTTTTGATACTCTTAATGCAAAAGCTGCGTTATTTGCCATTCAATCGGTGTTTGAACATAAAAAGGTAGAATTGCCGATTATGATTTCGGGAACCATTACCGATGCAAGCGGAAGAACATTGAGCGGACAAACGGTAGAAGCCTTTTTAAATTCTGTTTCGCATGTAAATCTTTTAAGTATCGGATTAAACTGCGCATTAGGAGCAAAAGATATGCGTCCCTATTTAAAAGAGCTTTCTGAAAAAGCTCCCTTTTATATAAGCGCATATCCTAATGCAGGATTACCCAATCAGTTTGGCGAGTATGACGAAAGTCCGCATGATATGGCTTGCCAGATTCACGATTTTTTAGAAAGCGGATTTGTAAATATTGTTGGTGGTTGCTGCGGAACTACGCCTGAACATATTGCACATATAGCAGAACATGCACGTAATTCAAAACCCAGAAAAATTCCCAATGTTGAACCATACTTGCGCTTAAGCGGTTTGGAAGCCGTAACGCTTCGTCCTGACAGTAATTTTATGAATATTGGAGAGCGCACAAATGTTACAGGCTCTAAAAAATTTGCACGATTAATTTTAGAAGGTAAATATGATGAGGCGCTCACGGTAGCACGCGAACAAGTAGAAGGAGGAGCACAAGTAATTGATATTTGCATGGACGAAGGTATGCTCGATGCCGTAGAAGCCATGACAACTTTTTTAAATTTAATTGCTTCAGAACCCGATATTGCCCGTGTTCCGATAATGATTGATTCATCAAAATTCTATGTTATTGAAGCTGGTTTAAAATGTATTCAAGGAAAAGGGATCGTAAACTCAATTTCGCTAAAAGAAGGTGAAAAAGAATTTATCCGACAAGCCAAACTGGTTAAAAAATATGGTGCCGCAACCGTAGTTATGGCCTTTGATGAAGAAGGGCAAGCCGATACATTACAACGCAGAATAGATATTTGCAAACGCGCTTATGATATTTTAGTTAACAAAGTAAATTTTCCTCCGCAAGATATCATCTTCGATCCAAATATCTTTCCTGTTGCAACGGGAATGGAAGAACACCGAAAAAATGCCATTGATTTTTTTGAAGCAACACGCTGGATAAAACAAAATCTTCCATTAGCAAAAGTTAGCGGTGGAGTAAGTAATGTTTCGTTTTCATTTAGAGGAAATGATATTGTGCGTGAAGCCATACATTCCGCATTTTTATATCATGGAATCAAATCCGGAATGGATATGGGAATTGTAAACCCATCGCAATTGCAGGTTTATGATGAAATAGATAAAGAGTTATTAAAATTGGTAGAAGATGTATTGCTTGATAGAAAAGATGATGCTACTGAAAAATTAATCAGCTATGCCGAAAAAATAAAAGCACAAAAAACAGGGGGAAAAGAAAAAGAAAGTGAAAAAAATATTTGGAGAAATTTATCCTTACAAGAACGCATTACTCATTCCTTAGTAAAAGGAATTGATGATTTTGTAGAAGTTGATATGCAGGAAGCATTGCAAAAATATGCTTCTCCCCTTGAAATAATAGAAGGACCTTTAATGGCCGGAATGAATGTAGTAGGAGATTTATTTGGCAGTGGAAAAATGTTTTTACCTCAGGTAGTAAAAAGTGCACGTGTAATGAAAAAAGCTGTTGCATATTTGCAACCTTTTATTGAAGCCTCAAAAGTTAAAGGAGAGCGTTCAAATACTGGAAAAGTCCTTATAGCTACCGTAAAAGGCGATGTTCACGATATTGGAAAAAATATTGTAGCAGTGGTATTGGGCTGTAATAATTATGAAGTTATTGATTTGGGAGTAATGGTACCTGCCGAAAAAATTCTGGAAACTGCTCGCAAAGAAAATGTAGATATTATTGGATTAAGCGGATTAATTACTCCATCATTAGATGAAATGGTTTATGTAGCAAAAGAAATGGAGCGACAAGGATTTAATATCCCCTTATTAATCGGAGGAGCTACAACATCTAAAGTGCATACAGCTGTAAAGATAGAACCCAACTATACCAAAGGCCCTGTTGTGCACGTACTTGATGCTTCTCGTTCAGTTCCTGTTGCCGGAAGTCTTTTAAATAACGAAAAGGAAAGTTTTATTAAATCAGTTAAAGATGAATACGCTAAAATGCGCGAGCATTACAGTAAACATAAAGACAACAAAAATTTTATTAACTTAAATGAAGCACGTAAAAATAAGTTTGCAATAGATTGGAATAAAAACGATGTTGTAACACCCAAAAAATTAGGCATAACAGTTTTTCAGGATATTGATTTATCTGTTTTAATAAATTATATTGATTGGACACCCTTTTTTCAAACATGGGAATTGGCAGGGAAATTTCCTAAAATATTAGAAGATGAAATAGTTGGTGCAGAAGCTAAAAAGCTTTTTGCAGATGCAAACGCAATGCTAAATAAAATTATTTCTGAAAAATGGATTACGGCAAATGCTGTTATAGGCTTGTTTCCGGCAAATACCGTTAATTATGATGATATAGAAATTTATAAAGACGAAACACGAACAAAAGTTATTGCCATAAATCATAATTTACGTCAGCAAACACAAAAAGCACAAGGGGCTTATAATATGTGTTTGTCAGATTTTGTAGCCCCTAAAGAAAGCGGCATAAAAGATTACATTGGGGCATTTGTAGTTACTGCCGGTATAGGTATTGAAAAATGGATAGAAAAATTCGAAAAAGAACATGATGATTACAGCAGCATATTATTAAAAGCCTTGGCTGATAGATTAGCTGAAGCTTTGGCAGAATATATGCATGAGCGAGTTAGGAAAGAACATTGGGGTTATGCACAAAATGAGAATTTAGATAATGAATCCCTCATAAAAGAAGCCTATCAAGGTATTAGACCGGCACCGGGTTATCCTGCCTGCCCTGATCATACTGAAAAAATTACCTTGTTTAATTTATTAAATGCCGAACAAAATGTTGGTGTAAAATTAACTGAAAGTTTAGCTATGTATCCGGCTGCATCAGTAAGTGGATGGTATTTTGCACATCCTAAAGCACAATATTTTGGTTTAGGTAAAATTGAAAAAGACCAAGTGGAAGATTTAGCGAAAAGAAAAGAACAAAGTATTCAAATTATTGAAAAGTGGTTATCTCCTGCTTTGGCTTATTAAGTTTATCTTTATCCTCTTAATCGATCAATAGCTTTGATAAGTTTCTCGTCTTTTTTTATGGCCTTGTTGGCTAACAACAGAAAGGCTAATGATACTACCGGTAAAAAAAATCCTAAACCATAACTGATTGTAACATCCTGATTTTGCAAAAAATATTTAGTGGTATTTTCCGCGCTAAAATAGATAAATACAATCAAGGCAATATGCAACAGGGTATTAAATCGGTTAATAATTAATTGTGCCTTTCTGTTTTTAAACATAAATATTGCAAAAAAACTAAATAAAGCCAATGCCGGTATAATGATCCGGTAAGGCACAGACACAACATTTTTATCATTGATAAATATGCCCTGAATATTAAAATCGTAAAAAGTATCGGCAGTATAAATTTTTGCGAAAGAAAAATAATAACATAAAAACACACATATCGATGCAAGTAATAAATAAATGGATTGAATTCTTTGAATCATGACGATTTAATTTTATTAATTTGTGATGATACAAAGGCCGCAATATCTTTAACATAATTGCTTGTGAAATCAAAGTTTATTCCGGCTGTATTATATATTTCGGGTATGGATTTAGTATATCCTAAAGATAATGCTTCAGCATATTTTTTAACCGTTTTATCTTTATCAATTAAATAATTTCTCCAAAGTGCAATAGCTCCCAATTGAGCCATGCCATATTCTATGTAATAGAAAGGCACTTCAAAAATATGTAATTGCTTATGCCATGATTTTTTAAGCGCATCTTCTAAACCGCTGTAATCAATTATACCTGTGCTAAATTCATCAAGAATTTCTTTCCATTTATTATTGCGTTGTTCAATGGTATGGAAAGGATTTTCATAAATCCAGTGTTGAAATTTATCTACGATAGCTATCCAGGGTAGAATTGATAATATTTTTTCTAATTGATCGAGTTTGGCGCGTTTTAAATCATCCTTATCAGGATAAAATATGTCCCAATAATCCATAGACATTAATTCCATACTCATAGAAGCAAGTTCGGCTATTTCGCTGGGAGTAGATTTAAAAGCTGTTAGTTCTAGATTATTGCTTAAAAAAGAATGAACGGCATGACCACCTTCATGCATCATGGTTATCATATCTTGCTGTGTACCTGCTGCATTCATAAAGATAAATGGTGCGACAGTTTCATATAGCGGATAATTATAACCTCCGGGAGCCTTACCGTCTTTTGAATCTAAATCTAATCTTTTCATTTCCTTCATCACAGCCAGACATTTACCAAAATAAGGATAAATTTTAGCGAATACCCGTATGCTCCTTTCAATTAAATCTTCTGAATTTTTAAATGGTTTTAAAGGATTTTTTCCTGCTATATCTACCTCTACGTCCCATGGTTTTAATACATCATATCCTAATACTTTTTTTCTATATATGGCAAATTCTTTAATAACGGGTAATATTTCAGTTTTTATACTTTCATGAAATTTAAAACAATCTTCTTTAGTATAATCAAATCTGCCTAATGCATCAAACATATAATCTCTATAATTTTTATATCCTGCGTTTAAGGCTATCTGATGTCGTAATTTAAGTAATTCATTAAATAAATTATCTAACTTATCAGCGTCTTTCAGTCTTGTTTCAGTCATTTTCAGATATATCAATTCTCGTATATCACGATTAGTAGATTTTAAATATACCGCTGCCTGAGGCATAGTAAGCTTTTGCTCGTTATACTCAATATATTGAGCTCCTGTTATGGCTCCGTATGTTTGCGAGAGTGATGATATTTTAGCATGTAACTCAACATTTTCTTCGCGATATAATTTTAAACTATTTTTTACTGACCTGAAATAAATATTGAATCCTTGTTTATCAGAAAGGGGTTCAAAACCGGTACTTTGGATTAATTTTCTGTTTAGTTTATCGGTAAACTTAGCTATGTGAGGCTCTATTTCGGTAATAAAAAAATTATAAGATGCCGCAGCTTTTTCATCTTTGGTATTGATTGTTGTGCGTATATATCTCCATGCACCTTCTTCTTCAATAGCAGCCTCTAATTCGCTTCTGTACCTAAGCCAGTTTAATAAATCTTCTTCATTATTTATATTAAACTTTAATAAGTCATCAAAAAAAAACTCAATATTTTTCCATGCGTCAAACGAAATGTTACCCGGCAAAAAATGACGTATAGGTTTATTTAATATTTCTTGTTGAATTAAATCAGATAGCACTAAAATATGAATTTCTATTTTGATGAATCTTTTTGTGTAACAGATTTCTTTTTAGCAGTTTTTTTCACAGTAGTATCAGTATCAGAGGCCTTTTTACTGCTTTTTTTGCCGGCTGTTGATTTTTTGGTTCTCGGTTGTTTTAATTCGGAATTTGAATCATTTTCGGGTTTACTCGCAATTTCATCTGTCGCTTTGTTATCTGCCGAATTATCTTCTTGCTTGTTTTTATTATCTGCTTCTTCTGCTAATTTTTTCAAGGTTCCTGATGATTGCAATATATCATACCAGGTGAATAATTTTTTTAAATCGGAGTTAAAAACTCTGTCTTGGTCAAAGTTAGGTACTATCTGTTCAAAATACTTTCTTAATTCAGATCCTTCTTTGGATGGCTCAATTGCTTTACCTCCCTTTTCTTTTTCGTATATTTTTTTTATTACTTCAGAAAGTTTAATATCTTCATCTGTTGTAAACATGGTAATGTCTTCCAGGGCACTTATTTTATTTGAAGTAAATGCAGGAAACCTTTTTCCGTCAATCAATGATTCAACAATTAAAGTGTTTTTCCCTTGTCCTATTACCTTAAACAAGCCCGATTTTCCTGAAATTGAAATGATACCTTTTAAATCCATTTTTATATTTTATTATTTTTAAAGGACAACAAAAATAATAATAATTACCTGAATTAAAGTGTTTGTTATTAAAAATTTGAATATCAGATATTTGAAACACATTTTATTTATGTAAGTAATGTATTAAAGAAGTTAAGCCAACCGTAAAAAAGCCTAAACCTATCAACGTAAAAAAGGGTATGCTTAGGTAATTGTTCCAGCAAATAACTAAAAACAAAGCGAACACAAAATACAGCCCCAAAATAAGTTCCGGCACAACCATTTTAGGAAACTTAGCTGAGCGATATGTTTTGTCGGTATAGCTATCATTATTATTAATAATATTAAATTTAGGTGTTCTTACAAAGCTCGATTTTTTTTGTATGTATGCTTCAAAAACGCCAAGAGCGTTGTATAATGATAAGCCCATGGTAATAGATAAAAATAAAGGGAATAATAATACAAATGAAAAGATGGCGATAAGTTTACTTTTAGCTGCATGATAATATGCCAGAAAATAAAAAAGTGTAATAATGCCCAGTGCCGTATAATAGATTATAAATAAAGAAAACAAATTATTCCATTCAGGATAATTTTGTATGATATAGATTACAGGTAAACTTAATAATCCGATTGCGAAAATACAGATAAATAAAAAGCTGTTAAACAGATGAAAAAACGCATGCAATTTGGCAGCAACCGGTATATTGCTTTTAAAAACCGCTCTCATATTTTTCACGACACATTCAGCAGCTCCTTTGCTCCACCTGTATTGCTGAGCCTTAAGGGCATTCATTTCTACGGGGAGTTCGGCAGGCGAAACAATATTTTTTACATATACTATTTGCCAGTTTTTTAACTGAGCCCTGTAACTTAAATCTAAATCTTCTGTAAGCGTATCAGCGCTCCATCCACCGGAATTTATAATACATTCTTTTCGCCATATTCCTGCAGTTCCGTTAAAATTGATAAAATAATTACCTGCATTGCGCGCAGTTTGTTCTATAATAAAATGTGCATCTAATGCCATCGCCTGCAAGCGGGTAAGTAATGAATAACTTTTGTTTAGATGCCCCCAGCGTGTTTGCACACAACCTACTTTAGGATCAGTAAAAAATGGAATGGTATGGTATAAAAAGTGTTTATCGGGAATAAAATCTGCATCAAATACGGCTATAAATTCACCTTTAGCTGATTGAAGCCCATAAGCCAATGCACCGGCTTTAAATCCTGAGCGATTATTTCTTTGGATATGTTTGATATCAAATCCTTTTATTTGATATTCTTTAATTAATTGTGCTGCAATCTCAAAAGTTTCGTCAGTAGAATCATCTAACACCTGTATTTCTATTTTATCAGTAGGGTATTGTATATTTACTACTGCTTCTATCAATCTTTTTACTACGTATTTCTCATTATAAACAGGTAATTGTATAGTAACAATGGGTAAATCTGATTGATCAAAATTTTTGATGATGTTTTTTTGTTGCTTAGCTTTTTTTGCTGCTTTAAATATAAACAATAGCATCAACCACAATTGCACAAAACTATATAAAAGTATAAATGTTAGAAAAAACACGTACAATATAACCGGTAAAAGATATATCATAGATTCTTAAAAATAGTGGTAATAATTTTATAGCCTGCTAATACAGTTCCTTTAAGCGTGCCTGATATTTTTGATTTACCTTTTCTGCATCGGTAACTTACGGGCACCTGTTTTATTTTTAATTGTTTTTTTAACGCTTTTACCTGCATTTCTACAGTCCAGCCGTATGTTTTATCTTGCATATTAAGTTCAGCTAATTTTTTTGCTTTAATGGCTCTAAACGGACCTAAATCATAATATTTATAACGAAAAAATATTCTGATTAAAAATGTGGCCAGCCAATTACCAAAAATTTGCTGTGGTTGCATAGAGCCATGTTGCCGGGCTGATTTTACTCTGATGCCTATAACAAAATCGTAATTTTCATAAACAATAGGTTCTATCAGTTTACACATCTCCTGCGGGAAGTCGGAATAATCGGCATCTAAAAAAACAATTATGTCGGGAGGATTTCTTTGGGCTAATACATAATTTATACCGTTTAAACAGGCTGCTCCGTAACCTTGATATGTTTCGTGTAACACTATCGCACCTGCATTTTGCGCATTTAGCACAGTTTTATCGTTACTATTATTGTTTACCACCACAACTTGCCTGACAAGGCTTTTAGGTATATCATTTAATACCAACGCTATGGCATTTTCTTCATTAAATGCCGGTATTATTATATCAATAACAACTTTTTGCAGGTTCATTTCCTGCAAATAAAACAATTTTATTGCAAGATTAATAAATAATAATTTTTTTACTTACCGACTTATTGCCTGAATATACGGTAACAATATAAATACCGGGTGTAAAATGTATTTGCTGAGTATATTCTTTTTGCAAAACTTGTTTACTATCCAGTAAACGACCGGAAATATCAAAAATTTCAAATTTTATTTGCTGATTATGAACTGAATTAAATATCAAAAAGTTTGCTTCATTCACTTTAAAATGCCAAAAGCTATCATCAGCAAAATTTAATTCTGCAGCAAGTATATTGGTATATGTATGCGCTCCGTTCCAATCAACTTGTTTTATTCTGTAATAGTTAATTTCGTTCATTATCGGGTTAATATCTGTATATGAATAATGCTGTGTATGGTGTTGTATATTATTAGCACTTATGTAAGCAATGCTTACAAAATCGTTATTAGACGTTCTTTTCTGAACTTCAAAATGCGATACATTCGATTCGGAAGCAGTGCCCCAATTCAGTAGAACTTTATTGGTCTCTTGTTGTAAATTAAAATACAACCACTCTAATGGCAATGCGGTATTGCAGGCAGAAGAATTATCTGCGTGGTCAGGAAAAAACCATACAATTACATCATCAATTGCCAAGTGCGGATCATTATTACTATCATTTCTGTCGCTCCATCGTAGCATTATTTCATCATTATTTGCAAGGGGAGTAGCTAAAGTTATGCAGGCTTCTAAATCTTCGCTTACAGTACAGGGATAGCCCGATACCTGATTTGAGGTGCCGGGCCCAGGGTGGTTATTAGGTGCGGTATACCATAGTGCCGGTACCGATGTATAGGTTCCTGAAGTTAAATCGGTAATTGCCATAGTTGATGTACGATAATGAAATTCTAATTGATTGATGGTACCGTTATTTTCGGCTAAGGATAATTGATAAGCTGTAAATTTTACTCGAATTTTTACAATCGGAAGTCCCGAATTGTTTACAAACCTTACACCGTATCTTATATAAGTGCCCACTGCTCCCGGTGTTGCATTAGATGGCCTTGTACCTATTTTCTGATTGTTGTCGCCATTACATTCATAAGAATAAAATCCACCGGTATTTGACGGAGCAGCCGCTGTAACATTTTGATGATTAATACTGGTAATGGTAGAATACCAACCGGTAAACGTACTATTATTGGTCCATGTTGTAATATCTGTATTACCAAAATCCTGTGTATATTGCGGCCCTCCTGTAATTATTACCTGTGCTGTTAGATTTTCAGCAAAAAACAATCCCAGAAAAATAATAAACAACACCATTGTATATCGAAACAACAATTTCTGAAAGTCTTGAATCGTATTAATTTTTCTCATTTTATTTTCTTAGCAATTCTATAAAGCCGTTGTATATTTCTGTTTCATTTAATCTTAAAACATAAAAATAAGTGCCATCTGTAACTTCATCACCTGTTAACCTTAATTTATTATTATTCGATTGACCCTTCCATTCATTATTATATGGTTTTGCATGATATATTAAATTTCCCCAGCGATTGTATATATAAATTTCATTGTCAGGATAATTTTCTATTCCTTGAACAACAAAAAAGTCATTTAATCCATCGCTATTGGGGGAAATAGCATTGGGTATAATCAGCGTAATATCTTTAATAGCCTCTATAATTAAACTAGCCGTATCAGTACAACCCAAATTATTGTATGCTATTAAATTTACTAAATAATTTCCTGCATTTTGAAAAACGAAAAGCGGGTTAACATCAGTTGATGTTGATAAATTACCAAAATACCAATTATAAAAATCAGCATTTATGCTTGTATTTGTAAAGTTTACCTGCAGAGGCACATTATCGCTTTGTGGCATTGCCGAAAAAGATGCAATTGTATTTATTATTGTAATGTTAACTATCTCTGAAGTATCTGTTCCGCATACATTGGTGGCAATAACAAAATAGTTTCCGTTTTGATAAACCTCTATGCTTGCACCTGTATTTCCGTTGCTCCACAGATAAGATGTGCCTCCGCTTGCAATTAATTGTAATGTATCACCGGAACACAACGTGTCATTACCTGATAAATTAACCTGTGCATTGGGAACACTCATTACTGTTATAATCATAGTATCATTTGCTGTACAAGCATTTTGTGTAACTGTATAATTAATAATATGAGTACCTGTTCCTGCCTGTTGCGGAGAAAATTCTCCGGTAGATGCATTGACAATACCTGAACCTGTCCAGATTCCTCCGTTTGAAACAGCCGTAAGAAAAACTGAAGACTGCGCGAAGCAAAAAGTATTTCCTGATGTAATTGTTGCATCAGGAAGAGCGTTTACAGTAATTGTTATGCTTGCTTGTGATGTCCCGCAAGAATTAAACGAACTTACTGTGTATATACCAGATGAGCCAACTGTTATACTTGATGTGTTTTGACCATTAGACCAAACATAAGAACTGCCTCCGGTAGCAGTTAATGTAACCGAATCGCCTTGACAAAATGTAACCGGTCCGGATGCCATTATGTTAATTACCGGTGTAGAATTGATTGTAACCTGCACACTATCTTTAATAGTGTCACCGCATAAATCAAATACGAGCAGATATAAACTTATTACACCACTATCAGCTTGATTAACTGTATAATCGGTATTCAATGCTGTATTATCAGAAAATATCCCTGAGCCACCTGTCCATAATACAGAAGAGTATGCACCATTTACAATGCCTGTTAAATTAATGGTATCACCTGTACAAACATTTAATGCTGATGAGGTTATGCTTAACGTAGTAGGTGCATAAGGCGCCTGGCAACCAAAATTTACATAATGCGCTGTACCATCCCAATCAAAATCAACACGCGAGCCATCATTCTGGGCAGGTGTTCCTCCATACAAACCGTTTACATTAACCAAATATTGCCTGTCGTATGTAACTGTATCAGCACAATTATCGGGAGTATGTATAAAAATTAATGTTCTTAAACTTATACCGCCCGTAGGTGCACTTGTTTGTGAAGTACCGTTGTTATGATTAGCAAAATGTCCTTGATAATTTCCTGGATTTTGAAAAATAACTATTAATGTATCTCTTAAATCTGCAAATGAATTTGCACCCACACACATATCGGTAGATGTTATCAATAACACTTTTTTACCGGTCGGTAAAATTCCACCTACAGGCTCAATTAACCAACCACAACCGGTTTGTATGGTAGCATTTAATGAAGCAACTAACGAAGCTGTTAATGCATCGGGTGTGGAAATGCCTAAAAAAGAATTGTTCGGCCAATCAATATTTAAATTACTAATTAAGACAGGATTGCTACCTATACGAAAAAGCACCATTTCGTTCTTACCCTCGCAACTGCATGCCGGAGACATAGAATTATTACAACCACCTCCCGGGACACAGGCATCTACTAATATACTTTCAATTTCAAAACATTTTTGTGGAATTTGTGCGTAAGATAAAATTGAGTACACACAAAAGAAAAATGGCGTTATTTTTTTTATCATACACATACCTTTTAAATTTTAAGGCAGCGGTTTCGGAAGAAGTAACCACATATATTTTTAGGTTAATACAACTCCTGTAGGTAATATTCGCTTGGTTACAAAGGTATTTAATTAAAATTTGCAGGATATAATTTTTTATATTGTCATTTCGTAAAGTATTTGTTAAGAAGTTACGGTTATGGTTAATTTCACAATTAGTGTTAATAATTATCTTTGCGCATGCAAGAAACAATCCTCATACTGGATTTTGGTTCGCAATACACTCAACTCATAGCTCGTAGAGTCAGAGAATTAAACGTATATTGCGAAATACATCCATACAACCATTTTCCAAAACCCGATAAAAACATCAAGGGAGTAATATTATCAGGTAGTCCGTTTTCGGTACATGATGAAAACCATCCTATACCTGATTTATCAAATATCAAATCAAAAATTCCTTTGCTTGCTGTATGCTATGGAGCGCAATATCTGGCACATACATCGGGTGGTAAAGTTGAGCGTTCTAAAATACGCGAATACGGCAGAGCCAATCTTAATTATGTAGATGTTGAAAACCCTTTAACGAAACATATATCCGCATATTCGCAAGTTTGGATGAGCCATGGTGATACCATTACCGCTTTACCCGAAAACACTAAAATTATTGCCTCTACCAAAGACGTAAAAGTAGCCGGGTATTGTTTTACAGATGAGCCAAGCTATGGCATACAATTTCATCCTGAAGTATATCATACTACCGAAGGAACACAACTGTTGAAAAACTTTGTAATAGATATTTGTAAATGTTCTCAAAACTGGACTCCGCAGTCTTTTATCGAAACAACGGTTAACGAAATCAAAGAAAAAACAGGAAACGACACGGTTATTATGGGACTTTCAGGCGGAGTTGACTCTACCGTAGCAGCAGTATTAATTCATAAAGCCATAGGCAATAACTTGCATTGTATTTTTGTAGATAACGGACTACTTAGAAAAAACGAATTTGAACAAGTACTGCAAAGTTATCAACACATGGGTTTAAATGTTACGGGGATTGATGCTAAAGAAAAATTTTACAACGCATTAAACGGAATAAGTGACCCTGAACAAAAAAGAAAAATTATTGGTAAAATATTTATAGATGTATTTGATGAGGCTGCAAAAAACCATCAAAACGCCAAATGGCTGGGACAAGGAACAATTTATCCGGACGTGATAGAATCGGTTTCTGTTAAAGGACCTTCGGCAACCATCAAGTCGCACCACAATGTAGGCGGTTTACCCCAATACATGAAATTAAATGTAATTGAACCACTTAAAAGACTATTTAAAGACGAAGTACGAAAGGTTGGACAAACTTTACAAATTGATGAAAATATTCTAAACAGGCATCCTTTTCCCGGCCCGGGCTTAGGCATCCGTATTTTAGGATCTATAACTCCCGAAAAGGTACGTGTTTTGCAAGAAGTTGATCATATTTACATCAGCGGATTGAAAAAATATAATTTATACGACAAGGTATGGCAAGCAGGTGCCATACTTTTACCTGTTCAATCAGTAGGAGTAATGGGTGATGAACGAACCTATGAAAATGCCGTTGCATTACGAGCCGTAAGCTCTACCGATGGCATGACTGCCGATTGGTGCCACCTGCCTTTTGAGTTCCTGGCTGATATTTCTAACGAAATAATAAATAAAGTAAAAGGAGTAAACAGAGTTGTATATGATATAAGCTCTAAACCTCCCGCAACCATTGAATGGGAATAACTTTTAATAAATAATTACATGATCGGACAATTAAAAAATATTCTTAGCCTGACATTTTACTTGTTTTTCACTTACCTATGGGGGCAACCCAAAAATGCCGTAAAAGAAAAAATAAACGGTATAGAATACTACATTCATACCGTAGAAAAAGGAAATTCACTTTATGGAATTGCTAAATTATATAATACCAACGTGGATGTAATTACAACGGCAAATCCTGACATCAACTTACAGTTAAAACCCGGACAAAAAATTAAAATTCCCGTTAAAACCGAAATCAAAAATCAATCTAAAGAGAGCGAAAATAATAACTACGCTACGTCCCAAAATAACCATACAACAAACAATCCCGTACAAACCACCCATAAAGTAGAAAAAGGAGAAACGCTGTATGGTATATCAAAAAAATATAATGTAAGCATCGAACAAATAACCGCGTTAAACCCCGAAGCCATACAAGGAATTAGCATCGGGCAAGAATTAAAAATACCAACCCCTGTTGATACCAATAACCCTGTAAAAAACCTTGAAAAATTTGATAATAATTCAAATCTCGTTTTAACTGAACATCAGGTTGCTCAAGGCGAAACACTTTATGCCATTGCTAAACAATACCATACTACCGTAGACAGCATTTACCTCTATAATCCTAACCTTAAAGAAGGATTAAAAACCGGACAAAATATAGTTATACCTGTAGCCAAAACACTGGCCGAAAAAAAACAAATTAAATATTACCCCGACAAAAATTCCATACTTAATAAAACAACCAATACAACCAATACAACCACTGACAAAACTATTTTAAACATCAAGCGCAAAGAAGTATATGAGGTAGGATTATTACTTCCATTTTATTTAGACAAAAACCAGCAAATAATGGAAAGCTATAATCATACCAACGAAAAAAAATCAATTTATGAACCTACCCGTCAGGCATTGGATTTTTATCACGGGGTAGTGCTGGCACTCGACTCCTTAAGTAAAGCAGGTTTATCGGTTAACCTAAGAGTTTATGAAACCGACAGAGATACTGCCAAAATAAACAAGTTGATTAATTTACCTGAATTTAAAAATCTGGATTTAATTATAGGCCCTATAGACAACATAGAACCAGTTGCTCAAAAAGCAAATGAATACAATATACCTATGATATGCCCCTTCGCATATTCCAATAAAATTTTGCTCGAAAACAGCTTTGTTGCAAAGGCCACAACAACTATTTCGTTTATGATAGAAGAAGCTTCGCGCTATTTAGTAGAAAAATATAAAAACGAAAATATAATTATAATTGACGGGTTAGGAAAAAATGATGCTGCCGCCTTTAAAACATATAAAAAAGCCATCAACGAAAATTTAAAAAAGGCAGGCATTAAAGATACTGCCACCTGTGTAAAAGCAGAATCTTATGCATCTAAAACATGGGTTGATAAACTACGTAAAGACAAAATAAATATACTGGTTGTACCTAACAGCGAATTTAGTTATGTAAGCAGTTTTTTAAGCAATCTGAACAATATTTCTATAAAGCCGCAATATAAAGACTACCAATATATTGTTTTTGGCATGGATGACTGGGCAAGATGGGATGATTTAGATGCGTACTATAAAGTAAAATTTCAGGTGCATATACCCGGTTCAGTACATATTGACTTTGACGACAAAGAAAAAACCATACCTTTTATTGCTTCCTTTAGAAATAAATATAAATGCGACCCCGACAAATATGCCATGATGGGCTTTGACATTGCTTTCTACATGATGTCGGGCTACTTAAAAATGGGCAAAGGCTTTTTTGAAACACTAGAAAACTACCCCTGGCAAGGAGTAAATACCGCCTTTAATTTTAAAAAAATAAATGCTACGAGCGGATACATCAATAGCCATGTTTATATACTGAAATATGAAGATTATATGCTAAAAAAACAATAAGTCTTTAGTGTGATATGCATATTGAAAAAAACCAAATAGCATCAACCTTTCAGTTAATTCAACAAAACATCTGTGATAATCTGGAACGTATTGACGGGAAATCAAAATTTATAGCTGACACATGGCAAAGACCCGGAGGAGGTGGCGGAGTAAGCAAAATAATACAACACGGAAACATCATAGAAAAAGGCGGAGTAAATTTTTCGGCTGTTTACGGTGAACTGCCAACTGTTATAAAAAACGAATTTGGTCATAACGCAAATAATTTTTTCGCAACCGGTGTTTCTATTGTTTTACACCCCTACAATCCTTTTGTTCCTATCATACACATGAACGTCCGCTACTTTGAAATGGATACCGGAACCTATTGGTTTGGCGGTGGTATAGATTTAACCCCCCATTACATAGATAAAAAGCAAGCTGCCTTATTTCATTTACATTTAAAAAATACCTGCGATAAACACCATAAAAACTATTATACTGAATTTAAAAAATGGGCGGATGAATATTTCTTTATTAAACACCGCAATGAAACAAGAGGAATAGGCGGAATATTTTTTGACCACTTAAACGAAAACAACGAGAAAAATAAAAATCAATTATTTGACTTTGTTTGCGAAGTAGCACACACTTTTATACCGGCCTACGAAGAACAAGTAGAACTAAATAAACACCAATCATTTACCGAAGCAAACAAATTATGGCAACTTATACGCAGAGGACGATACGTAGAATTTAATCTAGTATACGATAGAGGAACAAAATTCGGTCTGGAAACTTCCGGAAGAACAGAAAGCATTTTAATGAGCCTTCCCGAAACTGCCTGCTGGAAATATAACCATACCACCCAACCCAACTCTCCCGAACACGAAACCATGCAATTACTCAAAAAATATATTGACTGGATTAGTTTTGTTTAACCATACGAGCTAATTAAGTATATTTGTATGCCTTTATAACTTCCGCGCTAAACTCAAATCGTTTTTAATTATGAGAATGTTATTTTTTTTACCATTAATCTTTCTGATAAGCGCTTATTCCTGCAAAAACGCTGATGCCCCAAACAATCAAAACACAAACCTTGCAGCTACAGATACAACAAGCAACGAAATAGAAAAACTACTGGATGAAATCAATCAAAAAATTGTTTCAGACCCCAATAACGTTAATTTTTATCATCAAAGAGCCTACATCCACTACCGGGCCGGTAATTTCGAAGCGGCCTTAAAAGATATAGACAGGTGCATAAGTCTGGACTCTACACAAGCTGCATTTTACTTTACTCGCGGTGAAATATATTTTTCTAAACTTAATCTCGAAGAAGCCAAAAATGCATACCTTAAATGTTCTGAGCTTAACCCTAAAGACTGGCAAAGCCAATACAAAATTGGCCGGATATTTTTTCTGATTAAAAATTTTCAAAAAGCTTTAGAACATACAAATAACGCACTTAAAATAAATAAAAATATAGCCGAAATATACTATCAAAAAGGCGAAATTTTTGAAGAACTTAAAGATAGCGCCAAAGCGGTATCTTCTTTTCAAACTGCTATAGAACAAGACCCAAACTACTATGATGCATACATACGTTTAGGAATATTATTTGCCAACCGAAAAGATAAAATGGCTCTGCAATACTACAACTCGGCCCTTCAAATACAGCCTGACAATATTGAAGCCCTATACAACAAAGCATATTTCTGCCAGGAAACGGGCTTGTATGATGAAGCTTTAAATACCTATGATACCATTATTGGTTTAAAACAGAACTATGAAATTGCCTGGCATAATAAAGGCTACATTTATTTAGTTTATCTGAATGCATTTGACAAAGCCATAGCATGTTTTAACAAAGCCATAGAAATAAATCCGGCATATTACTCTGCCTACCACAACCGAGGACTTGCTTACGAAAGCAAAGGAGATTACAAACAAGCACGCGAAAATTATAAAAGTGCACTCAAAATTAATCCTACATACGACCTCTCAGCACTGGCATTAGAGAATCTGGATAAAAAACAATATAAATAATGAACAGAATAGCTGTTTTTACTTCGGGAGGCGATGCCCCCGGTATGAACGCCTGCATCAGAGCAGTAGTTAGAACCGCCTTATTTAACCAAATAGAAGTTTACGGAATTCTAAATGGATATGACGGGATGATTAACAATGAGTTTATTCAAATGAATGCCTCTTCAGTAGCTAATATTATACAGCGGGGAGGAACCATCTTAAAAAGTGCGCGCAGTAAATCGTTTATGACTATTGAAGGGAGAGAAAAAGCCAAACAAAACTTAATTCATCATAAAATTGAGGGTGTAGTTGCCATTGGAGGTGATGGAACTTTTAAAGGAGCTCTTGAATTTTCAAAAATTTGCAGCATACCCATTGTTGGATGCCCGGGTACCATAGATAATGACCTGATAGGAACAGACTATACCATAGGCTACGATACCGCCATAAACAACGTAATAGAAGCGGTAGATAAAATACGCGATACCGCTGAGAGTCATAACAGATTATTTATAGTAGAAGTAATGGGTCGCGATGCCGGATTAATTGCATTACGCGCAGGCATTGGCGCTGGCGCTGAAGCTATATTAATACCCGAACTGGATAACGATACCGAACAAATGGTTCAAAAACTTGAAAACAGTAGAAAAGAAAAATCATCTAAAATAATTATCGTTGCCGAAGGTGATCAAACCGGGGGCGCTTACAATGTTGCAGAAATAATTAATAAACGTTTTCCCGGAATTTACGATGTAAAAGTATGTGTACTGGGGCACTTGCAGCGCGGTGGCAGCCCCACCTGTATGGAAAGAGTTAACGCCAGCCGCATGGGGCACGCAGCCGTAAATGCATTGTTGCAAGGAAAAAAAAATGTAATGACAGGCATTATTTGTAACGAAATAGCATTTACGCCTTTTGAAAATGCCGTAAAACATATTACAACAATCAAAGAAGATTTGCGCACGCTGGCCAAAGTATTATCCTAAGCTACTCTACCACAAACCAGTTGTTTAACAAACTCGCTTTGTTATAAAGCATACTTTGTTGTGTGCTAATATCCACAAACTTTTTTCCGGCTGCCTCTGCTATTGCCTGCCCCGCTGCTGTATCCCACTCCATAGTTGGTGCAAAACGCGGATAACAATCTGCCCTGCCCTCTGCTACCAAACAAATTTTAAGAGAACTACCCATAGATACCAACTCAATGCTTGGATTACCTGCTTTCTTCTTTGCTATAAATTCTTCGGTTTCTTTATTCATGTGCGAACGACTGGCAACAATTGTATAAGTATTGGTTTTTGTATAGGGAAGTTTTTCTGCATGAGCAAGATACTCTTCTATCGAATTATATTCTGTTGCTCTGCTTAACTTATACGAACCTAAATTTTTTTGTGCAAAATATATGATGCTGCTTACCGGTGAATAAATAACACCAAGCACAGGTTGCTGATACTCTACCAAAGCAATATTTACTGTAAATTCTCCGTTGCGTTTTAAAAATTCTTTAGTGCCATCCAAGGGATCAACAATCCATAATTTTTGCCAATTTTTTCTGATTGCAAAATCTATATCTTTACCTTCTTCACTCAATATGGGTATATCCGTGTTTTGTAATGTGCGGCATATAGCTGCGTGCGACTTTTTATCGGCCAAGGTAAGCGGAGAATTATCATCTTTTATTTCTACCGCAATATTTTTAGAATAATAAACCTCTAATATGGTTTTTCCTGCCTCTAATGCTGCTTTGATAGTTTGTAATAATAGCGAATGTTGTGTATTCATGTTGCAATACTACATAATATTATACACTACTGCGCTGTAGCTGAAAATAAAAACTTATTAGGGCTAACCAAATTAGACTTTACCGCATACATTACAATTCCTGCCGTGTTGTTTATTCCCAATTTAGCCATAATATTTTTTCGATGTGTATTAACTGTATGTGCACTGATAAATAATTTTTCGGCAATTTGTTGGTTGGTATACCCTTCAGCTATATAAGTTATTATTTCGAGTTCTCGGTCGCTTAATGATACAGGCATACAATTAAGTTCAATGTTTTCTATCTCATCCACATTGATAGATTCCTTTTTTATCATTTCGAGTAAACTACCGCAAAAAAAACGATTTCCTTTTACTGTTTCCCTCACTGAATCTATAATTTCGCCAACATCACAATCTTTTTTTACGTGGCTCCAGATACCCGATTTTATTGCATTGGTTATGCTTAATGCTGTTTGATTGTTTGTAATGGCTACAAACTTAATGTGTTTATTATATTGTGTAATTTCCAAAATTACATCTAAAGAAAACTCCTCTGAAGAATAATCAATAATAACCACATCCGGCATATAACGCGCAATAGAGTCCATTAACTGGCTTCTGTTTGCAGCACTACTCACCACCTGCATTCCTGTTTGATGCGACAGAACAGCGTGTAATCCGATGCGTATCAACTCATTAGTATCCGCTATAAGCACTTTAATCATTATTTAAAATCTTTCTAAATAATTTCAAATATATATGCTAAAATAAAACCGTGCTAAAAAAATTGTCAACATATAATAAAATACCGTTTATATTTGTAAAACAACGCTTTAATAAGTTTTGAGGCCATAAATACAAAATAGGAATAAACGGCTTATAATATTACTATATTCGCCAAATTTTAATAAATACCAATGAAGCTGAATATAAGATTTCTTTTTATTTTTCTGTTAATTTTATCTATGGCTGAAGTTTCCGCGCAAACCGGAACCATACGCGGCCTGGTGTACGACAAAGAAACCAACGAACCTGTTAGTTTTTGCAATGCTTTGATAGAAGGTACTAAAATTGGCGCAGTGGCCGACATTAATGGCATATTTACCATCGGTAAATTACAACCCGGTGAATACAATCTGATATTAAGTTTTGTAAATTATACTACGCAAAAAGTTACGTTTGTAGTGCAGGCAGGCGAAGTAGTAACTAAAAAAATATTTCTGGAACCCAGTTCTAAACAATTGGATGCGGTAGAAATAAGCGCAGAAAAGCAAGAAGCACAAAATACTGTTAAAATGTCTGTTATTAAAGCTACCCGTAAAGAAATATCTGCAGTTCCTGCTGTGGGTGGAGAATCTGATATTGCAACTTATTTTCAAACGGTTCCCGGAGTAGTAACCACGGGCGATCAAGGCGGGCAGTTATATGTTAGAGGCGGAGCCCCCATACAAAATAAAGTTTTATTAGATGGCATGATTATTTACAATCCCTTTCACTCAATTGGTTTTTACTCGGTTTTTGACACCGATATTATACAAACAGCCGACATTTATACCGGTGGGTTTAATGCCGAACATGGAGGAAGAATTTCTTCGGTGATGGATATAAAAACACGTAGCGGCAATAAATCAAATTTTGGCGGTAAAGTTTCCGTAAATCCTTTCGGGGCAAAAATGTTACTTGAAGGACCTCTTAAAAAATCGAAAAATGAAAATGATATTTCGGGTATATCTTATGTTTTTTCTGCTAAAACTTCATACATGGCGCAATCATCAAAATTATTTTACAAATATGTAGATAGTTTGGGCTTGCCGTTTACTTTCAACGATTTGTATGGTAAAATCTCTTTTAATGGCAATAACGGTAGTAAGTTTAATGTATTTGGTTTTTATTTTGACGATTCTGTTCGTTTTCAGCAAGTATCTGATCTGCGTTGGAGAGCTTACGGAGCAGGTACTAATTTTGTTTTAGTACCAACAGGAAATCCTGTTATTATAGAAGGTAATTTTTCATTTTCTGATTATAATGCACGCTTAAACGACTATATAGCCCCCGAGCGCAACAGTGGTATTACCAGTTTTAATGCCGGATTTGACTTTAAATATTTTTTAAAACACGATGAAATAAAATACGGTGTTGCATTTAGCGGTTTTGCTACTCGCTATAAAACATTTAATGCTGTTAATCGCACCATCCAACAAGATGTGAATAATACCGAAGCAAGTGCTTACATTCAATATAAATTAAACAGAGGAAACTGGTTGGTAGAACCCGGTTTCAGACTGCAATTTTACCCTTCGGTACAAAATATTTCACCCGAACCAAGGCTGGGTATAAAGTATAATGCCAATGAAAATTTACGATTTAAACTGGCTACGGGCATTTACTCACAAAACCTTATTGCTTCCAACTCAGACAGAGATGTGGTAAATCTATTCTACGGATATTTATCAGGCACCAACAATATACCCGAAACCTATACCAATGAAGACGGAGAAATTGTTACCAGAAAACATGTACTACAAAAAGCCAATCATTTTATCGTAGGGTCGGAATATGACTTATCTAAAAATTTAAGTTTAAACCTGGAAGCTTACTATAAAGATTTTACCCAACTTACCAATATCAACCGAAACAAAATATATGATGATGACGGAAATACTGCAATACCCGATATATTGAAAAAAGATTTTATCATAGAAACAGGCGATGCTTATGGTGTTGATTTTGTATTAAAATATACTAGCAAAAAAACTTACATCTGGTTTGTATATTCATTAGCAAAAGTAAATCGCTGGGATGGTTTGGTTAGTTATAATCCTGTTTTTGACCGAAGACATAATATTAATTTAGTGGCTACGCAAACCTTTGGTAAAGATGGATTATGGGAAGTTAATGCAAGGTGGAACTATGGCTCAGGATTGCCTTTTACGCCTACCGGAGGATATTATCAAAATATACCTTTTAGCAACCTTAACACAAATTATACACAAACCAATACCAACCAATTGGGTATATTATATGGCGATTTAAACAGTGCACGGTTATCGGATTATCATCGCTTAGACATTTCAATAAAAAAGAGATTTGAGTTTAAAAAAATAGTTCAACCCAAGGAAGAAGGTAAACCGGCTAAAGAAGTGATACGCTCCGAGTTGGAAATAATTGCCAGTGCCACAAATGTATATAATCGCAGAAACATCTTTTATGTAGACAGGGTATCAAACACGCGTGTATATCAATTACCAATTATTCCTGCGCTGGGCGTTAGCTGGAAATTTTAACATAGTCAGATACTGCCCGTTTGCATTGGCTGTTCGTTGGTAAGTCTGCGCAAACAATCCAGGTATGCTTCGCGCTTGCCTTCAAACTGTGTTGCCTTGCCGTAATTGTGGTTTAATTTGCTTTCTTTTATAACGCTCTCTGTTTCCGCGAGTTTTGTACGTAGCCAAGTAAGCATATCTTGTTGTACTTTTTTACTCATAGGCGTTAATTTGTTGTTTTTACGGTTGACGAAAAATAATAGTTGCAAATATTTACCCCGATTTAGCATCTAACTGTATTCATTATCTCTAATTTATCAATAGCCAGTTAATTTTTCAGGGCTGATACAAGCACACTTATATATGAGCGGCATTGGGATTTAACATTCTCTATTCATTAAAAACGAATATTATAATTTTAATAAATTATTGTAAAATATATATTTGCACCTGATATATGCAAAAAAAATCTATATTCATCATAAGCTTATTAAGCACGTATTTATTTATACAAACCACTTCTTATACCCAAATCTCTAACAGAGCCAATGATTTCCGCTTTCAATTAAAAGCTGCCAAAAATTATTTAGATAATAAAATTGACAGTGCCCTCTATTATACAGAAATAATCATTAAAAATCAGGTTGCGAGTGATAGTGCAAAAGGATACGCATATCTATACAAAGGATCGGCACTTCATACATTATCAAAATACAGAGAAGAAAAAGAATGCTATAGTCGGGCATTAAAACATTTTCAAAAAACACAAATTATTGAAGGCATTGCAAAAGTTAATATGCTTTTAGGCAGATTACACAGCAAATTATTAGATTACGAAAAAGCAATAAAATATTATTTTGAAGCAAAAAAAATCTACGAAAGATTAAATGATATTGACAATATATATAATGTACAGCAAAATATTGGTGTTATGTATTTTGAAAAAGGAGAATTAAAACGTGCCAAAGAATATTTACTTAATGTATTAAAATATCAATCAAAAAGCAATAAGCTAGATGATAAAGCAAGCGCATATACTAATATTGCCGGAATTTACATAGCAGAAAAAAAATACGACTCATGTTTATACTATTTTAAATTATCATTAAAATACTCTCTTAGTGGTAATAATATCGACCATATTGCTGTTACATATAACAACATCGGGCATATATATAATATGATTAAGAAACCCGACTCTGCAATATATTACTTTAAAAAATCCATCGAATACTACACTAAAATTGATAATTATGCAGGTATCAGTGTTGCAAATTCGGGCATAGCTAACACCTATTTTATGCTTAAAAACTATAAAATGGCCGAAGAACATTATAAAATAGCACTTTCAATAGCAGAAAAATATAATATAAGAAAATTTGCCTACAGTCAATATAAACAAGTATCTAAGTTCTATGCACACTTAAAAAATTATGAAAAAGCCTACCTCTTATTAAATAGTTATTTAGAACTAAAAGATAGTGTTGAAAATGAAAATAAAAATCGCTTATTAGAAGAAATGCAGGCAAAATACGATTATGAAAAACAAGAAAAAGAAATTGCACTGCTTAAAGAACAACAAATATTAAAAGATGAACGCACAAAACAAGAAAAACAAAAAAATAAAATATTATTTGCGGCACTTGTAGGAATAATAACTTTTAGTGGCATAAGCGGTTTTTTCATCTGGCGTGCTTACAAAATAAAAAAAGAAACCAACGCAAAATTAACCCTTCAAAATATTGAAATATCACAACAACATAAAGAAATAAAAGACAGCATCAAATACGCTAAAAGAATTCAGGAAGCGATTCTTCCTCCTGTAGAACAAATAAATAAACTTTTGCCCGAAAACTTTATTTTATACAAACCCAAAGATATTGTAAGTGGTGATTTTTATTGGGTTGAAGAAAAAAATGATATTGTGTATTTTGCAGTAGTTGACTGTACCGGACACGGTGTGCCGGGCGCTTTCATGAGTATTGTAGGTCGTAACGGCCTCAACGAAGCCATTAATACCCTTAACAACCCTAACCCGGCCGAAATACTTGATTACCTTAACTTCTTTGTAAACCAATCTTTACATCAAACCTACGAACATTCTACCATCAGAGACGGAATGGACCTGACACTATGTGCTTATAACAAAAACAATCACTCCTTGCAGTTTGCTGGCGCCAACAATTCGCTCTGGCAAATAAAAAATAAAAATGGTGAATTTATCGAAATTAAAGCCGATAAACAACCCATAGGTAATTATGTGGGATTTAATACCAAACCTTTTACTAATCATGTTGTTCAATTTGAACAAAACGATTGTTTCTACCTTATGTCGGACGGATTTGCTGACCAATTTGGCGGACCTAAAGGAAAAAAATATAAATATTCCAGACTCAAAGAATTAATCGCTTCTGCTTATCATAAAAATATGAATGAGCAATTGGCCTTACTATCCGAAGAATTTGAAAAGTGGAAAGGTAATATTGAACAAGTTGATGATGTTTGCATTATGGGAATAAAATTAGCCTAACCCTATATTTACAATTTATCATATTTTATAATTCAAGGTATTGTTGCAAGAAATATTTTAATACTTTAGTAAAAACTTTTTAACTTATGAAATATACCGTTTATTTACTAATTGTCATAACAATTATTACCGCATGCAATAACCAAGAAACCTCAAACAGCGATGAAGCAGCTTATTACGATGAAATACCTGTTACCTACCCTACCACGATGAAAGTGGACGTTAACGATAATTATTTCGGAACAATAGTAAAAGATGAATACCGCTGGCTGGAATACGACACAGCCGAAAACGTAATGCAATGGGTAAAACAACAAAACGAAGTTACATTTTCTTATCTGGAAAAAATACCTTTCAGAAACAAATTTAAAAACCGGCTGGAAGAAATATATAATTACGCCCGGTGTTCAGCACCCATAAAAGCAGGAGAATACTATTTTACTTATCAAAACAGCGGTTTACAAAAACAATCTGTTATCTATGTACGTAAGGGTTTAATGGGTAAAGACGAAGTATTTATTGATCCGAATACTTTGTCCGAAAACGGAACCATCTCTATCAACTTATCGGGTATCTCAAAAGATAATAAATACATTGCCTATAGTAAATCAGAAGCAGGAAGCGACTGGAGCGAAATACACATCATGGATATTGCAACCAAACAACAACTACCCGATGTAATAAAATGGTGTAAGTTTTCGGGGGCAGAGTGGTATGGTGATGGTTTTTTCTATAGCCGCTACCCTACTCCTGATAAAGGAAAAGAATATTCTGCTAAAAACGAGTACCACCAGGTGTATTATCACAAATTGGGCACCCCGCAAGAGCAAGATGTTTTAATATTCAGAGATAATAAAAATCCTTTACGCTATCATAATGTGAGTTTAACCGAAGATGAAAAATATATTATTATGTATGTTGCCGAAGGTACCGATGGTTTTGAAGTATATTATAAACCAACTGATTTAAAAACAGGCGGCTTTAAACCTTTATTTACAGGCTTTAAAAATAAAAGCAGTGTAGTTGACCACAAAGACGGATGGTTTTATGTAAGAACCGATATTGACGCTCCGAAATACAAATTAGTTGCTATAGATATAAATAAACCTTCCAAAGAAAACTGGAAAGAAATCATCCCCGAAAAAGAACATTTATTAGAAAGTGTAAGTACTGCCGGTGGTAAATTATTTGCAGAATATCTTCAGGATGTATCAACACATGTTTACCAATATGATTACTCCGGGAAGATGGAAAGAGAAATAGAGCTACCCACTGTTGGAACTGCAGGTGGCTTTGGCGGTAAAAAATATGATGCAGAAGTGTTTTATTCGTTTACATCATTTACTTTCCCTACCACTATTTACAAATACAATATAGCAAGCGGAAAATCGGAAGTTTACTTTAAACCCGAATTAAAGTTTAATCCCGATGAATATGAAGCAAAACAGGTGTTTTACCCCAGTAAAGACCGCACTAAAATACCCATGTTCATTGTGCACAAAAAAGGATTGAAAATGGATTCCAAAAGACCTACCCTACTTTACGCCTACGGAGGTTTTAATGTAAGTTTAAATCCTGCGTTTAATGTTAGCATTATCCCCATACTCGAAAATAACGGTGTATATGCTATGGCAAACTTGAGAGGCGGAGGCGAATACGGTGAAGATTGGCACAAAGCGGGCATGTTACTAAACAAGCAAAATGTATTTGATGATTTTATTGCTGCAGCAGAGTATCTAATTAATGAAAAATATACCTCATCAGAAAAACTTGCCATTTCGGGTGGTTCTAACGGAGGTTTATTAGTAGGCGCTTGCATGACACAAAGACCGGAACTTTATAAAGTTGCTTTTCCTGCAGTAGGCGTATTAGACATGCTTCGTTACCACAAATTTACAGTTGGTTTTGGATGGATACCTGAATATGGTTCCAGCGAAGAAGAAGAGCATTTCAAAAATCTTTACAGCTACTCGCCCCTGCATAACCTGAAAGAGGGCGTTAACTACCCTGCCACTATGGTTTTAACCGGTGATCACGATGACCGTGTGGTACCTGCTCACTCATTTAAGTTTGCTGCTAAATTACAGGAAGTACACAAAGGCAAAAACCCCGTATTAATAAGGATAGAAACTGATGCCGGACATGGAGCAGGCAAACCTATATCCAAAGTGATAGAAGAAACAGCAGATAAATGGGCTTTTATGTTTTATAACACCAATTCAAAAATTGAGTATAAGTAAATTATTTATCCGGCTTATGATTTAGTTTCAATTAACTGCACAACGGTTACCAATTTTTGTATTTTATTTTACAATCACTATTTTTTTAGTGTACTCGCGTTTGTTGTTTTGTTCTATTACAAATATATACATCCCCTGGGCTAAGTGTGGCAGCATTACTTGGTGTTGGGTGTGTTGGGTGTGTTGGCTTACGGGCAACAGAGCCTCACGGTAAACTACCCTGCCCAAAGCATCGTATATTTTTATGTTTGAGTTTTCCTGCGTGTAATAACTCAATATAAAATTGCCTGGCGATGCTGTGGGGTTTATTTGATAATGTTGTATGGGTTCGGTGGGTGTATTTGCTCCACAGGTATCTATCACGTAAATAGTAACACTATCTATTAAATCTATAATACAGGGCACAGTATTGCTTGTATCGGTTAAGCCAAAATAATAGGTAGTAGTTTGTGTGGGCGATGCTGTTGGATTTAAAATGGTAGTATCATTTAAACCAACAGAAGGCCACCAGCGGTATTGCAAGCCACTCCAGCAGCCAGTGCAATTGGCATTAAGCTGCACACTGCCTCCTGTGGCGCATATTGTATCGTTGTTTCCTGCTTCTATCTCGGGTAGTTCGTAAAGGCCAAAATCGTCAAAAAAATATGCACTATAAGCACAATTAGAAGGCGTGCTATAACAAATATGACTTACTTGTGTATAAGGCAAAAAACAACCTACTGTCATAAATTTTTCTCCTCCCCCCGCGGTGTAAATTCCTTTTACTAAGCTCCAGTTTACGGTATCTGTAATTATAGTTTGCGATTTAATATGACTTGGGGCGTTAATTATATCATAACTACCAT
>JBBIOU010000013.1:0-83829 GCA_037443205.1 Flavobacteriales bacterium
TTGGCACCTCGATGTCGGCTCGTCACATCCTGGGGCTGGAGAAGGTCCCAAGGGTTCGGCTGTTCGCCGATTAAAGTGGCACGCGAGCTGGGTTCAGAACGTCGTGAGACAGTTCGGTCCCTATCTGATGTGGGCGTTAGAAGCTTGAGAGGGCCTGACTCTAGTACGAGAGGACCGAGTCGGACGAACCTCTGGTGTACCTGTTGTGGCGCCAGCTGCAGCGCAGGGTAGCTATGTTCGGTTGAGATAAGCGCTGAAAGCATCTAAGCGCGAAACTTGCCTCAAGATGAGGCTTCTTTTAAGAGTCGTTGTAGATGACAACGTTGATAGGCTGCAGATGTAAAGACAGCAATGTCAAAGTCGAGCAGTACTAATTACTCGTATGCTTTGTTATTCAGATTCATTAGGCTTTTCAATTTATCCTCTTTCAATATGATGATATTTATGATTTTCGGTGACTATTGCGGTGGGGTCCACCTCTTCCCATTCCGAACAGAGAAGTTAAGCCCACCAGCGCAGATGGTACTTGGCGTTTGCCCGGGAGAGTATGTCGTTGCCGGTTTTTATGCCCCTTATGCATAATAGCATAAGGGGTTTTTTATTTTTATAAATTTGAAGTTTTTTAAGTATTCTGAATAAAAGATTTCATATACTTTTGGTGATATTCCTGGTCATAGGAAAAAGCAATTTTGTTTTTTCTCAGATTTTTTATGATTCTTTAGTTAACATTATTAAACTTGATATTGATAGTGCTATTAAACCGGATAATTTATATGATTATTTTTATGATATTGCTTCTTTGCATCAATATCATAGACTGAAGAATAATATTTATATTGGAAATTCAGGACTTCCTATTTTAGAATTATCGTTAAATAATAACACTGATTACAGAAATAATGATTATAATCTTTCTATTATTAATATACCCGTAGCAAAAAAATATTTTTTAAGATCAACTAAGCCGGTAACAGATTTTTTTTACTTAATGGGTAGTTTTAAAGAGCAGTATTTAAATTTAATACATATACAACCGATAGGTAAAAATGCATCTTTTTTTGTAAGTTATAATAAAATCAAATCGGAAGGTTTTTATAAAAATCAGCTAACGGATAATAATAATTTGTTTGCAGGGTTTGAATACAGACACGGCAATTATATTTCAAATATTTTGTTTAACTATTCAAACATTAATTTTAGAGAAAATGGGGGTATATCGGATGATTCTTTGTTTAGAATAGATTTTTATTCTAATTCAAGGTTGTATAATGTGAATTTAAACGAAGCAAAAAATAAAATTAAAGGTTATAACATCAGTGTATTAAATAATTTTAATTTAACCAAAGATACTTTAAACAGGAGGTTTAATCTGTATCATAGATTATCTTTTAATTACTATAGCAGATTGTATACTGATAATCCGGGTTATTTTTTTTATGATAATATTTTTTTAGATAGTACAATTACAAATGACAGGTATTATTATCAGGCTTTGCAGAACAATGTAGGCTTAAATTTTGTTTCGGGTTGTTTTAGCATTAACGCATCAGTAAAATCCAGTTTAAGTAATTATGCAAATATTATTGACACCAGTACTCATATTATAAGTTCAGGAATTTATATGGGGTATTTTAAAAAAGCTTTGAAGGCGAATTTTAACGGGGAGTATTTTTTTACAGGTTATAAGGCAGGTAATTACAATTTACGCGCACATATTGATTATTATTTTAAATCAGTTTTAAAGAATATAAATTTACATTTATATAGTTTTTATGATAGTCCGCCTTTTGATTACAGATATATATATGCTAATAACTTTTATTGGGAAAATAATTTTAGAAATACAAGAAATTCAGGCGTGCGAGTAAGAGGTAATTTGCTATCAGAATTTAAATTTGATTTATCTTACACTTTGATTGATAATTTTATTTATTTGGATACAAATTCGTTGCCTAAACAAAACGATTTTACTATTAATTATTTTAATTTTTCGTTGAATAAGAATTTTGATTCAAAATATTTTTCTTTTACTGTTGGATTGAACTATCAGAATGTACTGAAGGGGGGTGCTGTTTTAAGATTGCCCGATTATATTGGAAATGCTTTAATATATTATAAAAACAGTTTATGGAGCATGAAATATCAGATAGGCGCTCAGGTTTTTTATTATGCTTCTTTCTATTCTAACGCATATAATCCTGCATTAAACAGTTTTTATTTGCAAAATAAAGTTAAAACAGGTGCATATCCATATATTGATTTTTTCTTTAAAGCAGCGATAAAAAACGTTAAATTATTATTGATGATTACACATCTTAATGAAGGATTTACAGGTACAAATTATTATTCAACTATATTGTATCCAATGCCGGGCAGAGCATTTAAAATAGGGTTGAATTGGACATTTATAAATTAAACCACCATACTAGTTTAATTGCTACTGCGCGATTTTTTACAGAAATATTTTGTGAATTATAATTTTCGGTATAAACTATAAAAAGATCTGACATGGGTTTAAACCTCCATTGAATGCGTGTATTAATATTTGTATTATTAATTTGTGTATTGTATTGAAGGAAAGTGGTAAAAAACAAGTTTTTTGTAAATGATAGGTCTATACCGGGAGCAATCAGCCAAAGATTAACATCTTTATAATCATCGGGCATAGATAAAATATTATTTTGCACACTGATGGAAAATATGCCCCAAGGTTGCAAACGGTAATTAACATCAGCCTGATAGGTTGTTTTTTTACCGATATAATAGTTGCCGTAATCTGCGTATAGAGAGTAGTTGAATTTTTTTCGTTGATTGGATGTATGTGCAATCTTAATATTGTTATATTGATAGTATCCTGCGGGGAGAAGTTTATTTCCTGAAAACGTGATGTCGGTATCGAAAAATAAAAGTATATTATTGTATGCAAAAGTAAATTCGGTATGTGCGGTATTTTGGTAGTTTATTCTGTAGGAAGCTGAGGCATATCTTTCGGTTAAATTAAATTGTCCGTTTCTATATTCACTTAAATAAAAATTAGGTCCATGATTATTTATTATTTTGGAATTTGGGTAAAATTTTCTTGTTATCATGGGTTCAAATCGCCAATAAGATTTTTTGATGATAGTGTCTAATACCGGGTTGTAATTATCTACTCTGGGCACAAAGCCAACCTGTGCGTCATAGTTTCTGCCAACATATTCATGGTTCCACATGAGTGTCCATTGAGGGTCTTCGTACATTAGCCAGGAGGCATGAGCAAAGTTATCGTCAGCTTTTTTATTTAAAAATGCGTGATGATAAAATATTTTTCCGTTTATTTTCCCATCCATACTGGCAATATTCCAATCAAGTCCGGCAACTCGGTTAAAGTTGTTAAAATTTATCTTGTCCTTTTCGAAGGTTTGTTTATTAACAAAAATTGCAGCTATGTTAGAGCGACCTTTGAGTTGATATAGAGCTGCAGCGGCAGTAAAATTTTCGGCATCAACATTAAATTCTGCTTTTTTTTCGGTTTGCATATTCATTACGCCAATTCTCCATTTTCTGTTTAATTTACCACTCAATCTTGCGCCTGCAATTATCGGTATGTTGTTTCCGTTGATTAGTCCGATTCTTCTTGAAAAGAAGGGGCGTATTTGTCTGAAACCAAATCTCTCAAAAATATCGCTGTTTTCAATAAAGAAGTTTCTTCTTTCGGGGAAAAAAAGGCTAAAGCGAGATAGGTTTGTAACTTGTCTGTCAACTTCAACCTGAGCAAAATCGGGATTTATGGTTAAATCCAGATTTAAACCCGGGCCAATACCCACTTTTGCATCTAATCCTGCGTTTGGTTTATTGAGATAATTGTTTTGGGGCTGGTAGTTTTCGGTATAAGTATTAATGAGGTAGGGGATAAGCGAAATATTGGTTACTGATTTTTTAATTGGTTCATCCCAAATCAGCAATCCGGTAAATGCTAAGGAGCTGGCATTAAAATTTCTGGGAACAGGCGACCATACAGATAGTTCATTTCTTTTTAAGTCGGTGCGCGCAAAATTAATTCTCCATGTTTGAAGCTGTTTATTGTATCGGAGTGTTTTAAAAGGTATTGCTATTTCGGCAATCCAATATCTGTCAAAAATTTTTACCTCAGATAACCATTTGTTATCCCAGGTGTAATTTATACCCATGCCACCGCCATATTGCAGTAATCCTTCGCTTTGCACACCATGAGGCGAAATACAAAATGCAAATCCGTTTGTTAAGTCATTAAACGGGTCAATATATATACAAAATGCATCATTTACTTTGGGAGCGAAGTCTCTCTTTAGAGATTGTACGATAAATTCACCGGGTAAAGTATCATAACAGACAGCGCTGATGTATAGGTAATAGTCGTCATAGAGAATTTTTACTTCGGTTTTGGTTTTTGCCAAAGAAGTATCAAACGGAAATTGTTGCACAAAATCTTTAGCTAAGTTTGCATGTTTCCATGCCTCTTCGTTTAAATCAGCATCAATAGTTATTGTGCTAATAGCTTTTTTGAGTTGTATAACAGGAACATCTTTTACTTTTGTTTGTTGGCATAAAACAACATTGAAAGTAAATATACATAAAAGAATGTTGATGATTTTTTTATACATTAAGTTGCAAAAATAATAAAGGCTGCCAATTACAACAGCCTTGCCTATTTCTGGGTATATACCCTGATGAATTTATATGAACGACATCCTATAAGCCAAATACATTTAACAGTGGTGTATGGCGTTTCTATACTGCAAATCTCCGGTTAAAAATTATTTTCAGTTAATTTTGGTTAAGTATTTAGCTGTTTTTGAGTGATGTTTTTTAAATTGTTTTAAACTCAATTAACCCATATTAGCTAAATATAATACCTAAAATAGTGAAGAAAATAACCACTAATCCGGCATACAAGGTACTTTTGTCAGTAAATGGATTTTTCTTAAGTGTAATCATAACTAAGTTTTTTTGATTATATAACGTTTTGTATGCAGGCAGAGTTTTTTTAAAAAATGTTAATACTAAATGCTGAATGAAATAAAAATAACTTTAATGGAATGATTTGTACCTTTACATTATAATATAATACCGTTTAAAAGATAATGAGCAATACAAAATATACTTTAAAAAAGGTAGTAACAAATGATGGAACGGTTACATTTTTTGTTGAGGAATTAAATGAACATTACCATTCTATACATGGTGCGCGGAAAGAATCTATGCATGTTTATATAAAGAATGGGTTAGATTATTATTTAAAAAATTATCCCGATAAAACGTTTATAAAGATATTAGAAGTAGGTTTTGGAACCGGATTAAACGCGTTATTAACGAGGGTACAACTTTATTTATATAGGGATACAAAAGCACATTATTCGGCAATAGAACCCTATCCAATAGCCTTAAATGAAATAAAAGAATTGGATTATGCTGATTTATTTTCAAATAAAATTAAAGAAACTTATTTAAAATTTCATACATGCGATTGGGGAGAGGAAGTGTTTATAGATAACCAAATGAAATTTAATAAAGAGCAAATATGCTTAGAGGATTATAATACAGACGAGCGATATGATGTAATATATTTTGATGCATTTGCACCTGATAAACAACCCGAACTTTGGAGCAAAGAGATTTTTTTAAAATTATACAATTTAATGAATGAAGGAGGTATTTTGGTAACCTATTGTGCAAAGGGGCAAGTAAAGAGAATATTAAAAGAAGTAGGTTACAAGCTTGAAGAATTGCCCGGTCCGCAGGGAAAGCGAGAAATGACAAGAGCCATAAAAAACCCTCTCTGAAGCAGAGAGGGTTTAAACCAACCAAAAGCTAATTTTTACATTTAACCCAATGCCAATTTATAAAGCAAATTAGAGTTACGATAATAGCTCTTTTACTATTTGAGAAATTAATTTCCCATCGGCCTGGCCTTGTAATTTTGGCATCACAGCGCTCATTACTTTGCCTGTATCTGCCGCTGATTTTGCTCCAAGCTGTTCGATAGTTTGTTTTACAATAGTTTTTATTTGTTCTTCGCCCATTTGCTCCGGAAGATAAGTTTTAATGACTTGCGCCTGGAATAACTCGGCAGCCTCTAAATCATTACGACCTTGTTGTTTATAAATTTCGGCAGCCTCCAGTCTTTGCTTATACATTTTTTGGAGCATCTTTAATTCAGCAGCTTCGCTAACATCGGCATTGCCTTTGGTTTGTTCAAGCAATAAAGCAGCTTTAATGGCTCTTAAAGCTTCCAGCTTATCCTTTTCTTTGGAAAGCATGGCGTTTTTAATGTCGGAATTTATTTTTTCGCTTAGACTCATATTGTTTTATTTTTAATCAACATTTCCGTGCAGAAAAGAGTTATTGGGTTTTAAACCTGTGGTTTTATTGCCGTTTTCATCAGTTTTTTCGGCAATATTAAATTTAGATGTACTGGTGTCGTTATTATCCGGTTGATTGAACAATGTAAAATTTCTGCGTTTATATGCAGGTTCATTTTCCATTTCAGATAATCCTTGATGCGTTTTGAGTTTTGCTGTTAGTTCGCGTATGCGGGCCAAGCGTTCGTTAGCAAGTTTTTGTTGTTCGGCAAGAGACAGGTTTTTTTCATCGCTATCCTCATTGCTTTCAGAATGAATATGGGTATCTATTTCTTGGTTTCCATATTCGGTTTGAGTAAGCGTTGCTTGATTAGCAACCGTTTCGTTTTTAATTTCATTTTCGGGTTCTTCTTCAGTTAACCAATGTCGAACAATTTCTGTTTTCACTTCTTCGTTTTTAGTTGTATTTAGATCTTCTGAAGAGGTATTTAATACAGAACTATTTTCGTTATTTACAAATGGTTCGAATATGGTTTGATTTTCGTTTTTGGGTATTTCAATTTCAAATTCTATTTTATTTTCTTCATTGGCCGATATGATTGTATTTTCATTTTTTTCTAAAAGATAGGGTTCATCAGCCGGTTTTTCTACTGTTTCTGTATTAACAGGGGAGGAATTGCTGACAATTTGAGTTGGTGATGATATGGGCTGAGTAATCATGGTTGGCATATCGGTTTCCAGACTGATGTATTTTTTTTCGGGCGCTTTATATTCGATTCCTATGCCGTTATTTCTGTTAAATCCTGTAGCAATAACAGTTAAAGATATTTTATCGCCCATGGTTTCATCGTATGCGTGCCCCCATTTTACATCGGCAGTTGCACCGGCTTCTTGTTGCATATAATCAACTATTTCGCCTATTTCGTCCATAGTAACTTCGTTGCTACCATAGGTAATGTTGATTAATACATATTTAGCACCATAAATATTATTATCGTTAAGTAAAGGAGAAGATAAAGCTTTTTCGGCAGCAATTGTGGCTCTGTTTTCGCCTTCTGCACTACCAATACCCATGATGGCTACTCCGCTTCCGCGCATGATAGTATTTACATCGTTAAAATCAACATTCATAGAGCCGGTAATAGAAATCATTTCAGCGATTCCTCTGGCAGCCGTATTTAATACTTCGTCTGCATGGGCAAATGCATTGGATAAGGTAAGATTGCCATACATTTCGCGGAGTTTATCGTTGTTAATTACCAACAGAGTATCTACCACGTTCCGCATATTTTCTAAGCCTTGTTCGGCCAGCATTTTTTTACTCTTTCCTTCAAAACTAAATGGCATGGTAACAATGCCTACGGTAAGTATGCCCATTTCTTTGGCAACCTGTGCGATAACAGGCGCTGCGCCCGTGCCGGTTCCTCCGCCCATACCTGCAGTAATAAAAACCATTTTGGTATTATAACTTAAGATGGCTTTTATATCTTCTATATTTTCAATAGCAGCATTACGGCCAATTTCGGGTAACTGACCGGCACCCAAGCCTTGAGTTAAACTGGGTCCTAATTGAATTTTTAAAGGCACAGGACTGATGTCCAGGTGTTGTTTGTCAGTATTTGTTACGATAAAGTCAACACCTTTTATTTGTTGTTGAAACATGTAGTTAACGGCATTACATCCACCGCCACCTACGCCAATCACTTTAATGATGTTTCCGGATTGGCCATTGGGTAAATCAAATTTAAACATAATAAAACAGATTTTTGGTTAGTATTTGGTTGGTTGTTTTTGCATATTAATTATTCAATATCTTCATCGAAAAACTTTTTGCTGCTGCTAAATATTTTTTCGAAGAAAGAACCTTTTGATTTTTGCGAATGTGTTTTAATAGTTTTTTGACTAGCTCTTTGTTTTTCGTATTTTTCAAATCCTTTTATTACCAAACCGATACCTGTAGAAAACAGAGGACTGGTAACTTCTTCAGAACCTTTAGCCAGATGTTCGGTAGGGTAACCGATGCGTGTATCCATTCCGGTGATGTATTCAAACAATTGAGTAATGTGTTTTAATTGAGAACCTCCGCCTGTTACAACAATGCCCCCGATTAATTTTTTTTCGAAACCGGAATTTTTTATTTCATAATAAACATGTTCTATGATTTCTTCCATTCGAGCCTGTATGATGCCGGCTAAAAAGCGCACAGAGATTTCTTTGGGTTTTTGTCCTTTTAAACCGGGTATACAAACAATTTCGTTGCTTTGGCTTTCGCTCATGAGAGCGCTTCCAAATTTAAGTTTAAGTAGTTCGGCTTGCCTGCCTATGATGGTACATCCTTCTTTTATGTCTTCGGTAATTACATTCCCTCCAAAAGGTATAACAGCTGTATGGCGAATAATGCCGTCTTGAAAAATGGCAATATCGGTTGTGCCTCCACCAATATCAACCAGCACTACACCGGCTTCTTTTTCTTCCATGCTTAAAACGGCTTCGCTTGATGCCAAAGGTTCCAAAATCATGTCGTCAAGTTCAAGTCCGGCTTTTGAAACGCATTTATGAATATTTTTGGCTGCAGCAATTTGTCCGGTGATTATGTGAAAGTTTGCTTCCAGTCTGATGCCTGACATACCAATGGGGTCTTTTATCCCTTGTTCATTATCTACAATATATTCTTGCGGCAAAACATGAATAATTTCTTCGCCCGGTAGCATAACCAACTTATACATATCCTCTATCAGGGCGTTGATATCATCCTGTCCGATTTCATCATCCAGGGTGTTTCTGGTTCTGATGCCTCTGTGTTGTAAACTTTTGATGTGCTGACCGGCAATACCAACATTTACAACACGGATATCAACACCCGATCGATCGCTTGCCTGTTGGATAGCAGTTTTGATAGATTGAACAGTTTTTTCAATGTTGGATACTACTCCGCGCGTAACGCCAACTGATTCGGATTTGCCTACTCCAAGAATTTCAATTTTGCCGTGCTCGTTTTTACGTCCTACCAGGCAGGCAATTTTGGTAGTACCGATGTCAAGTCCGACAATGATTTCAGGTGATTCCATAGTTTATTGTTTTTTAGTACAAACGATTTGATTTTTAAATTTTAAGTTTATAGTTTGGTAATTGTTCCATGATTTATTTTTTAATCCCCGGGTGTAGAATATCCATAGTTTTTCAAACTTATTTTCAATTCTTTCAGCATCACCCAGAATAATGGTATGATTGCCAACAACAGGTATCAATTCTATATCACCATTTTTGGCAATAAATATTTGTTGTATTTGTGCTTTCCAAAATTCATTTTTATTAATATATTCGGCAACTTTCCAAATATCATCGGCTTTTAATAAGTGTTGCAGTGAACTGTCTTTTTGTATTTGAGCAATGTTTAAATACCCCGGAGGGTCATTTATATAACCGTTTGCTACCAATACTCTGGGAGAATATCTTGCAGATAGAGGCATATATTGCCCATCGGTATCTAAATAATAACTATTCCCGTTATAATTGATGATTCTAACCAGGGGTGTTTTTTGTTGGATATTAATACCTACTATGCCATCAATTGTTTTAAATGTGTTTACGTTTTTTATCTCTGCAATTGCAGCTATTTGTTTTTCTATTTCAGCAGAGTTTATTTGACCCAATGATTGATTAAGCGGATAAATATTTTTAGACTTTAAATATTCTATGATGTCTTCCTTATTTAAAAAGTACATTTGATTGGTATAATCAATATCTATATTTATTTGCGTGCATAGACTTTGTTTATGCTTTTCAGACACAAAACTTAATAACACAGGTAAACTAACAATTACCAGACACCAAAATGCAATATTTATTATTCTCTTAAGCATTGACACGGTTTAATAATTTTGTTTTTAAAGGTTCTACAAGTCTGTCTATGTCTCCTGCACCCATGGTAAGCAATACTTCAATTTCTGCCGGGTCTATTTTTTCTATCAGTTCGTTTTTATCGTAAATTTTTTTACGATTATGAGGTATCATTTTAAGTAATTCTTCGGAATTTATCCCTTCAATAGGTAACTCTCTGGCGGGATAAATATCCAGTAAAATAATTTCATCAGCCAGGGAAAGACTATGTGCAAATTCTTTCATAAAATCCCGAGTGCGAGTGTATAGGTGAGGTTGGAAAATAACGGTTAATTTTTTTGCAGGATACAGGTTTTTCAGTGAGTTTATACAAGCCTCGATTTCGGCTGGATGGTGTGCATAATCGTCAATATATATGATATTGTTGTTTTCTAATATTTTTTCAAATCTTCTTTTTACACCATTAAATGATTCGAGCGCACTTTTAATAATTTCATCACTTATGTTTAATTGATGCGCAATGGCACAGGCAGCAAGTGAGTTTTCTATATTATGAATACCCGGTAATCCTAAAACAATGTCTTTGATATGACCATTAGGATAATGGATGTTGTATATATATTTACCATTATTGATGCGAATATCATAAGCATAATAATCTGCATTATTATCCCCATAATAAAGGATACTTTTAAAATTGAAATTATTTGATTTTTTAGTAATGAGTTTGCCGTTGTTTTTTATTTGGGATACAAACTCATGATATGTTTTTTTCATGGTTTCGATGCTGCCATATATATCCAAGTGGTCGGCATCTAAAGAAGTTACAATGCATAAATCGGGGTATAATTTTAAAAAGGATTTATCATACTCATCAGCTTCAACGATAATCATTTGTGCCTGATTGTTTAAAATTACATTGGTGTTATAATTGATACTAATACCACCCAGAAAGGCATTACACTTTATACCCGCCTGATTAACGATATGTGTAATTATAGTAGAGGTAGTTGTTTTGCCATGCGTGCCGGCAACGGCAATCGTATAATATCCTTCGGTTATTTTTCCAAGAATTTCTGCGCGTTTAAACAGATGATAATTATTTTCAATAAAGTAATTATACTGTTTAGAATTTTTGGGTACGGCAGGAGTGTAAATTACTAATAATTCGTTTTTGTTGCTAATATGACCAACAGCATTTTTTATTTCATTTATTTCATCATTATAATTTACGATAATATTTTCGTTAATTAATTGTTCGGTTAAGGGGGAAGGTGTTTTGTCGTACCCGTATACTTTTTTTCCTAATGAATTGAAATAACGCGCCAGGGCGCTCATTCCGATGCCGCCAATGCCAAGCATATAAACATATTGTATGTTATTCCACTTCATTGGCTCACTTCATTTATGATAGAGGCGATTGCATCGGCTGAGTTATGAAACCCAATGGATGCAATGTTTATTTGTAGTTTATGTTTTAAATCATCGTTGTAAATAAGGTTTATTGCTTCGTCAACCAATTTATTACTTGCTTCGTTGTCTTTTACCATGATTGCAGCAGAATGATTTACCAGAGCCATAGCATTTTTGGTTTGGTGATCTTCTGCCACATTGGGTGATGGAACCAAAATAGAGGGTTTTTTTACCAGGCAAAGTTCTGATATAGCGATTGCACCGGCTCTTGAAATAACTACATCTGCTAAAGCGTAGGCATAATCCATTTTATTAATAAAATCAAACACTTTAATGTGATGATATTTATGAAGTGCTAAATTTTTAGCGTGTTCGAAATAAGTTTTTCCGGTTTGCCAGATTACGTTAATGTTATTTAATTTTTCAATATTTAAGGCTATAGCTTCATTAATCGTTTTTGCGCCTAAACTGCCGCCTATCACTAATAAGGTAGGTAGATTTTTATCTACCTGAAAATATTCGGTTGCTCTATCTTTTTTTCCGTCTAGTTTTATTACTTCATCGCGCACGGGGTTTCCTGTAAGAACAATTTTTTCTTTCGGGAACCACTTTTCCATACCATCATAAGCAACGCAAATTTTTTTGGTTTTAGCAGCCAACATTTTATTGGTTTTGCCGGGATAAGAATTTTGTTCCTGTATTACGGTAGGAATTTTTAATGAATGAGCAGCTTTGAGAGTTGGGCCACTTGCATACCCTCCCACTCCAACAACAACATCGGGTTTAAATGATTTTATTATTTTTTTTGCAGCCATCAAACTTGTTAACACTCTATAAATAAATTTAAACCATTCTATACTCAATTTTCGCGGCATTCCGCTAATAGGCAATCCTTTAATTTTGTATCCTGCCGCAGGTATTTTTTCCATTTCCATTTTGCCTAAAGCGCCTACAAATAATATATCTACCTGCGGATTTATTTTCTTTAGTGCATTAGCAATAGCCAGGGCCGGAAAAATATGTCCGCCTGTTCCGCCACCGCTAATAATTACTCTATGCAAGGGCATGATCACCTCCTTTCGCAGATACAGCATCGGTTGTTTGCTGTTTTTTTAAAGCGGGTTTATTTTTTAGTTCGTTACTTTCGGCAGCTTTGGCAATGCTTTGTATAATACCTAATGAAATAAATGTAAACCAGGTAGAAGTACCCCCCATGCTAATAAGAGGCATATTTTGGCCGGTCACAGGTACAAGTTTTGTGCAAACAGCCATGTTAATTAAAGCCATAAAAACCAGATTTAAACCTAAACCAATTACAACAAAAGAATTAAATGTTTTTTCGGAATTTGTGGCAATTCTAATAATTCGAAAGAGCAAAATAAGGTAGAGCAACAGTAAAAATATGCCACCAATAATACCAAATTCTTCTATAAAGGAAGCAAAAACAAAATCGGCATAAGCCTGGGGTAAAATATGTTTTAACTGACCGTTGCCCGGTCCTAAGCCAAATAAACCGCCATTGTATATAGCTTGTTGAGCATTATTTATTTGCCATTGTTCTTTAGGTTCTTCTGATGCATAGTTGAATATTCGATTGCTCCAGGTTTCCATACGCGGGAGCACGTCAGGATAAATTTTGGCAATTAACACAAGCATAAAAAAACCGACAGCAGCAATGCCAACTATTAGCGCTAAATGTTTGACTTTTACTCTTCCAATAAACATCATAATCATACATATTAAAAATAATAATGCGGATGTAGAAAAGTTTTCGGGAAGAATTAACGCGCAAACAATAGCTATAGGTATTATTACCGGAATAACACCCTGTTTAAAATTATCTATATGATTTTTATGTATGGTTAGTTGTCTGGCAACAAATAAAATTAAAGCTATTTTTGCAAAATCGGAAGTTTGAAATTTTTGATTTATTATTGGTATTACTAACCAACGGCCGGCACTGTTTATTTCTGCTCCGGCTACTAAAGTAATAATGAGCAAAGCAATGGCAACAAAAATGCCCAGTTGCGCCAGGCGTGTATAAACTTTATATGTAATGTTATGTGCTATGTACATAAGAAAAAATCCTGTAAAAACCATAAATGTATGTTTAAACAGAAACGATTCGGTATTTACAGTGCTGGCTGTTCTGGTTAAAACAGGTGTAAAACTGTAAACAGATACTAAGGATAATAATGCTAACAGGAGCGTTATAATCCATATAGCTCTGTCGCCTCCCAGATATGTAAATACAGCTTTCAAATTTTTGTATAGGTTTTAATTATTTTAATAAACGTTTCACCTCTTTGTCTGTAATCATCAAAAAATTCAAAACTGCTGCACCCCGGAGAGAATAACAACACATCCCCCGGCTTGCTTAGGCCCATGGCTCTTAACAGGGCTGATTCCATTTCGTCAGTGTAAGCGTATTTGTCGGTAAAATTTTTTAATTCATGCAGTTGTTTACATTCTTTTTTTCCGAAACAAACTAAATTTACTACTTTGTATTTAATCATTTTATGCAGCGGATAATAGTCTTCTTCGTTATCGCTGACACCGGCAATCCAGGTGATGGGTGCTTGTATGGCTTCCATGCTATAAAGAACAGAATGTAAATCGGTTGCTTTAGAGTCGTTAATGTAAATTATACCGTTGTGTGTGGTAACGTATTCCAAACGATGCCTTATATCCGAAAAAATATTTAAAGCACTTTGGCGTATTTTGTTATTAGGCAATTGATGTGGTTGCATAGTTTAATGGTTTTAAAGTGCACGTACAGCTTTTTTAAATAAGTGCCCACGTTCTTCGTAATTTTCAAATAAGTCGAAACTGGCACAGGCAGGAGATAGTAGTACAACTTCGTCTTTTTTAGCGAGCCGGTAACTTTGTGCTACGGCTTCTTCAGCGCTGGTAGTTTCAACAATGGTTTGCACTTTATCTGCAAAAGCTTTAATAATTTTACTGTTATCAACGCCCAGACAAACAATAGCCTTAACTTTTTCTTTTACTAAATCATAAAGCATGGTGTAGTCGTTGCCTTTATCTACACCACCAACAATCCACACAACAGGTTTAGTCATAGACTCTAAAGCATACCAGGCAGAGTTTACATTGGTAGCCTTCGAATCATTAATGAACTCTATTCCGTGAATTTTGGCAACAAATTCCAGGCGATGTTCTACATTTTGAAAATCCATCAAACTTTCGCGAATGGTTTCTTTTCTGATGTCGAAAAGGCGGGCTGCGATACCGGCAGCCATCGAGTTGTAAGCATTGTGCTTACCTTGGAGTGCAAGGTCGAAGATTGACATAGTGAATGGTTGTTTATTGTGAATGGTTATGTGAATTTGATTTGTTTGTTCGTTGAGGTATGCGCCTTCTGTTATTTTGCGGGTTAATGAGAAGGGATATTGTTTTGCATATATGTTTATTTGTTTAATAAATTGTTGTGTAGTAATATCGTCAGCACAATATATAAAAGCATCATCGCTTTTTTGATTTTGTGTGATTCTGAATTTTGACAGAGCATAATTTTCAAGTTTATAGTCGTATCTGTCTAAATGGTCGGGAGTAATATTGGTAAGGATAGCTACATCGGCTTTAAAGGTATAAGTATCGTCCAGTTGAAAGCTGCTTATTTCAAGTGCATAGTAGTCGTAATTATTTTGAGCAACCTGTAAGGCAAAACTTTTACCTACATTACCGGCAAGCCCAATGTTATATCCTGCTTTTTTAAAAATATGGTAAACCAGATTAGTGGTGGTTGTTTTACCGTTGCTGCCCGTAATGCATATTTTTTTAGCTCGGGTAAATCTGCCTGCAAATTCAATTTCGGAGATTACCGGTATATTTTTGTTTTTTATTTTTTGTATGATAGCTGCAGTACCAGGTATTCCGGGGCTTTTAATTACTTCATCGGCCGATAAAATATTTTCTTCGGTGTGAGTATTTTCTTCCCAGTTTATCTGGTGCTTATGAAGCAAATTTTTATATTTATCCTTAATAGAAGCAGCATCCGAAACAAAAACATCAAATTGTTTTTGTTTGGCCAGTATTGCTGCGCCTACTCCGCTTTCGCCTGCTCCTAATATGACTATTTTTTTATTCAATTTTTTATCTTAGTTTAAGTGTTACTATAGATATTATTGCCAACATTATCCCAACTATCCAAAAGCGAGCTACAATTTTTGATTCGTGCATTCCTTTTTTTTGGTAATGGTGGTGCAAAGGCGACATGAGGAAAATTCTTCGTCCCTGACCATATTTTTTTTTCGTGTATTTAAAGTATGCCACCTGTATCATTACCGATAAGTTTTCTATCAGAAAAATGCCGCATATAACAGGTATGAGTAATTCTTTTCTGATGGCAACAGCAAAAACAGCAATAATTCCGCCCAGTGCAAGGCTTCCGGTATCGCCCATAAATACCTGGGCCGGATAGGCATTATACCACAAGAAACCAATGCAGGCACCTACAAAAGCTGATATAAAAATTACCAGTTCACCGGTATTGGGTATGTACATAATATTCAAGTAATCGGCAAAAGCAAGATTGCCCGATATGTATGCAAAAATGGCTAGTGTAGTACCAATGATAGCAGACGTGCCTGTGGCCAGACCGTCTAAGCCATCGGTTATGTTTGCGCCATTAGATACGGCTGTTATGATAATGATGATGATGGGGATAAAAACTATCCAGGCCAAATCAGAATTATTTTTACCTAATATCCAGGAGTAATCAAATTCGTTGTTTTTAATAAAGGGTATGGTTGTTTTTAGTGATTTTGTTTCTTTCCATATTACGCTGCCATCATCGCAGGGAGCATTTTCGCCATCGTTGGTAATTAATTCATAGTTGGAAGTTGGGTCTATGTATATTTTTTCTTTGATGGTTACATCATCGCTAAAGTACATTACACAGGCAACAATAATACCCACACCAACTTGACCGATAACTTTAAATTTACCGGCTAAGCCTTTTTTATCTTTTTTAAATACTTTAATATAGTCGTCTATAAAGCCAACTGTACCCAGCCATATAGTGGTAATCAGCATCAATATAATATATACATTGTGTAGTTTGGCAAACAATAGGGTTGGAATTAAAATGGCAGATAAAATGATTAATCCGCCCATGGTTGGGGTGCCGGCTTTTTGGTTTTGACCTTCTAATCCTAAATCGCGAATGGTTTCGCCTACTTGTTTTTTTCTTAAGAGTGCAATGAGCTTTTTGCCAAACAGCAGAGATATAATTAAGGAAGTGATAACAGCCATGGCTGCTCTGAAAGAAATGTATTGAAACACTCCTGCACCCGGGAAGTTTAAAGTATTTAGATAATCAAATAAATAGTACAACATTAGCTTTCAATGGTTTTAAAACATTCTTTTATTTCGTGTAAATCATCAAAAGGATATTTTTCTCCTTTTATTTCCTGATATTTTTCATGTCCTTTACCGGCCACCAGTATTATATCACCGGCTTGGGCAAAAGCACAGGCAGTTTTAATTGCTTCTCTGCGATTGGTAATACTTAATACTTTTTTTAGTTGATTAACATCAATGCCTTTTTTCATGTCATTGATAATAGTATCTGGTTCTTCGCTACGCGGATTATCAGAAGTAAGTATTACTTTATCGCTTAGTTGGCAGGCAATGGCAGCCATAAGCGGGCGTTTACTTTTGTCTCTGTCTCCGCCACATCCCACAACCGTAATAATTTTTTCATTTCCTTGTTTAATATCTTTTATGGTTTGCAGCACATTTTTCAGAGCGTCCGGTGTATGAGCATAGTCAACAATGGCTGTTACATTATCTTTATTTTTAATATATTCAAATCTTCCGTCAACCGGCTGTAAGGTGCTGATAGCAGTGAGTACAGATATTTCGTCCATGCCCAGCACATTGGTAACTGCATATACAGCCAATACATTATAGGCGTTAAAACTGCCTATGATTTTAGTCCACACCTCTTTGCCGTTGATATTTAACATTAATCCCGTAAATTGATTTTCAATAATTTTTGCTTTATAATCGGCCATACTTTTTATGGCATAGGTTTTAATTTTTGCCTTGCAATTTTGAATCATTATATCGCTGTGATAATCATCTTTATTGAGTATGGCATAGGAAGACGAGGGCAAAAAGTCAAAAAATATTTTTTTTGCTTTGATATATTCATCAAATGTTTTGTGATAATCTAAATGATCGTGTGTGATGTTGGTAAATACGGCACAAGTAAATTTTACGCCATGAACTCTTTTTTGATGCAAGGCATGCGAGCTTACCTCCATAAAACAATGTGTGCATCCTTTATCGAGCATCTGACGGAGTAATGAGTTTAGTTGTATGGCATCAGGGGTTGTGTGTGTAGCGGGTATTTCTTCATTTAATATTTTATTTACTACGGTTGACAATAACCCTACCTTATATCCCATTTTTTTGAATAAATTGTAGAGTAGAGTAGTGGTAGTAGTTTTTCCGTTGGTGCCGGTAACGCCAATAATTTTTAATTGCTCAGAAGGGTTGTCGTAAAAATTTGCTGCCACTATGCCGAGTGCTTCGGCAGCATTTTTTACCAGGATGTAGGTGATTTTGTCATAAAGTTTTGTGGGAAGATTTTCGCAAACAACTGCTATGCAGCCATTTTGTGTGGATTGTTCAATATAGTTGTGTCCATCAGTTAGTGTGCCTTTAACAGCAATAAATAAACTGTTATTACGCACTTTGCGAGAGTCTTGAGTTAGCGATTCTATAGCGATATTAGTTGAACCTCTTACTTCAATAAGGCTAACTCCATATAATATGTCACTTAATAATTTCATCAACGTAGTTCAATGTTTATGATTTCTCCTTTTTGATATTTATAACCCGGCTGTAAGGATTGGTAAACAACTTGTCCGCTTCCTTTAGCTTTTACAAATAGTCCTTTGTTTTCTAATAAATAAAGCGCGTCTTTTAGACCCATGCCATGCAAATCGGGGATGGTATTTTGTTGATCGTTTAAGCGCTGTAAAGCGATGTATTGTTCGTGGTTTTTTACACTTACCCACTCAGCGCCAAAATCATCTGTTTGCGATGGCAGATTTAATTTATTTAATATTGTTTCAATATCGCTTTTGCGACCGTTTTTTATCTGTGGTAATTTTTTGTCGGCAAGCAATAATTCATTATCTCGTTTTTGATGATATTCTAAAGAGCGGGCATAAATTTTATCGGCTATTTCTTTAAAAACCGGCCCTGCTACCGCATTGCCATAATATCCGGTAGATACATCAGGAGCAGAAATAACAACTATGCAGGAGTATTTAGGAGCGTCTGCCGGAAAGTACCCGACAAAAGACGCCTGATATTCAAAATTATTGAGATAGCTACCGGATCTTTCTTTTTTTATTTTGGCGGTACCTGTTTTACCTGCAATTTTAAAATTTGCTGCTTTTAAATTTTTGGCAGTTCCGTAATTTACAACTGCCTCCATCATTTTTTTTGCATCAGCAATTGTCTTTTCAGAGCATATTTGATGGTTCAAGACAATGGGTTTAAATTCTTTTATTAATCTTCCGTTTCTTCTTATTTCTTTTACAAATTGGGGTTTCATTTTTTTGCCATTATTGGCAATGGCATTATAAAAAGTAAGTATTTGCAATGGTGTAAGTTTTACCTCGTATCCTATAGCCATTTGCGGGATGGACAAACCTGACCATGTTTTATCGGTCGTTTCTTTGATATAGGGTTTCGCTTCGCCATGAATCGTTAATTGCAGTTGCTCGTGTAATTCTAATTTTTTTAATCCGTCAATAAATTTTTTGGGATTTTTAGCGTAATATTGGTAAATGGGTTTAGAAATACCGATGTTAGAGGAATAAGCAAAAGCCTCTTCAATGCTTATGGTACCGTGTGGTTTAGTATCTTTCATTTCAAAGTCAAAATATTTATGGGTTCCGTTTCCTGTTTTTACCGAATCGGTAATTTTGATGTAGCCGTCTTCGAGTGCAACAAGTAAGGAGGCTAGTTTAAAAGTTGAACCCGGTTCAGAGGCTACGCCAATGGCTTGATTGTAGTATTCATAATATTGTTTGTTTTTTTCATCATAAGATAGGTTGGCCATTGCTTTTACATAGCCGGTTTCAATTTCCATTAATACTACGCATCCGTTTTTAGCCTGATGAGTAGTTAATTGATTAAGTAAAGCTTTTTCGGCAAAATCTTGTATATTTATATCCAATGTTGTGATAATATCAGCCCCATCAATGGGTATGATGTCATATTCATCGTTTACGGGTTTCCAGTAAGAGCCAATTTTTTTACAAAGTTGTTTTCCGTTTATTCCGCTTAATTCTTTAGAATAAGCGCCTTCTAAACCTACTCTAACTATATAATCGGGGTTATTGGGGTCGGGTCGTTCATATCCTATCAGGCGAGCGGCAAGTAGTCCGTATGGTCTGCTTCTTTTTTCATGTTTGATAACTATCAGTCCGCTTTTATGGGTACCTAATTTATAAAGTGGAAATTTTTTAAGTTGTTGTAGTTGATTATAATTTACTTTATTTTGAATTAATAAATAGCGATTACCTTCTTTGCGCGCATGCAGTAATTTATTTCGGTATTGCGATTCTGTTTTATCTTTAAATAAGCGTGCCAGGTAATAGCATAATGAATCTATATTTTTTTCAAATATATCTTGTTTTAATCCGTCAGCTTTCAGGTCCATTCTTATTTCGTACATGGGTATGGAAGTGGCTAATAAGCTGCCGTCATCAGAGTATATATTACCTCTGGTAGCTTCAATGGTTCTTAAATCGGTAGTTAAGTTTTCAATCCGTTTTATCATATCTTCTTTAGGAACTATTTGTATGCGTACAGCCTGAATCACAATGATCAATGCAGTGGCACAAATACCGAAGTAAACCATGTATATACGCCAGGTGATATTTTTTTTATCCTCCATATTAATCAGTATATTTTTTTCATGGTGAGTTTTGATACTTTTATTACTTGCGGTTGTTCATCTTTCATTTCGAATAAATCCAGTTTATTCACCGAGTCGGCAATTTGCGATTGTCTGCTGGCCAGGTTAAATTCTGTTTTGGTAGTAATGTACTCTTCGTTAAGTTGCAGTACGCGCATTTCTGATTGTTCTATTTTTTTGAGGGTTTTATCAGTATTGTAACCTAAGGCAATGTAGCATAGCATCAAAAATGTTAAGAAGGCAAAATAAGGGATGTTATCCACTACATAGTCTTTAACCAGCACATTGCCATTGATTAAATCTTTAAATGAGCGTGCTACTTTAGAAACCTTTTTAGGTTTCTGATTTTTGTTATTAACCGGTTTTTCTGTTGTTATTTTTTTAAATGTGTTTTTCAATTTTTTCTGCTATTCTAAGTTTTGCACTTCTTGCTCTGGGGTTTTGTTCAATTTCTGTTGCAGCAGGTGTTATTGGTTTTTTGGTTATTTCTTTAAATGGTTTTAACTGATGACCAAAAAAATTTTTTTCAATTGTGCCCTCAAAATTTCCGCTACGCATATAATTTTTTACCAACCTGTCTTCGAGCGAATGATAGGAAATTACAACCAACCTGCCTCCGGTGCACAACAACTTATCAGATTGCATTAATAATTCCTTGAGCGCTCCCAATTCATCGTTCACTTCAATGCGTATGGCTTGAAACACCTGAGCTATATATTGTTTGGTTTTTTTAGTGTTGGTGTGTTTTTGGATTAGCTCTGCCAGTTGAGTTGTTGTGGTAATTTGGTTGTTTTTGCGGTACAAGGTGATAGCTTTAGCTAACCTGCGCGAATTTTCTACTTCGCCATAGTAATAAAATATCCGGGCAAGCTCCTCTTCGGTATATGTGTTTACTATATCGCGTGCACTTATTTTTTGTGAGCGGTTCATACGCATATCCAGTGGTCCTTCGTAGCGTAGCGAGAATCCTCTCGCTGCATCGTCAAACTGATGAGATGATACACCCAAATCGGCCAATATACCTTGAACCTGATATATCCCCTTATCGTTGAGCCTGTGTTGTAAGCAGCGAAAATTATCAGCAATCAGTGTAAAATTGGGGTAGTTAATTTTTTCGGCATTCTTTGCGGCATTACTATCCTGGTCGAATGCCACTAACCGCCCGGATGATTTTAGACGCTTTAATATTTCGCGGCTATGCCCGCCCCCGCCAAAGGTTACATCCACATAAACACCATTTTCGGAAATTTGCAAACCATCTACTGCAGCATGTAAAAGAACAGGAGTGTGATAGGCTGGTTCGTTATTGCTCATCTGTTAAACCGAGGTTACTACCCAGTAGTTCTTCGGCCAGGTTAGAAAACTCTGACGAACCGGATTTCATTTCCTGTTCGTATTTTGCTTTGTCCCACAGTTCAATGCGGTCGAAAGCGCCAACAACCATAAGGTCTTTTTTAATGCCTGCATATTGCATCAGGTTTTGAGGCAGGAGCAACCGCCCGTTAGCATCCAGGCTAACAGGAATAGCTCCATTGCGGAGTTGACGTAAAAATTTACGCCCTTTTTCGGTGAAAGCATTAACCTTACGGTTGACAGCTGTCATGAGTTTTTCCCATTCTTTCAAAGGATACAGATTGAGGTGATCTTCAAAACCGCGGTTTACCACAAAGGTTTCGTTATCAGCCGGGTTTAGCTGCTTCTTGATGCCCGAAGGTAGCGCAAAGCGACCTTTGTCATCAAGCCTGCAATCGTATTCTCCTATGAATCCTGCCATTAGAACAGCTTATCACTTTTAATAGGCGTAAAATTATTCATTTTCTCCCACAATTTACCATTTTTTACCACAATGTTGATAATTTATACTTATTTTGATAATACAAAGTTACTAAAATATTATAAATAGCCCAATTTTAAAGAGGTTTTAATTGTGGGTAAAAGTGGGAAATTTTTTATAATTATTAACAATTCGGGGTTATTCCGGTATTAATTTGTGTAAATTCCGGTGGTTTTATATAAATGTATTTTACCGTGTTGTTTTTTAGGAAAACTATATCATATCACAAAAGTTATAAGAGTTTTTTGGTTTTATTCCACATTACGCATTCGCATGTGTAATGCTCGCCTGATGGCGGATAAGCCAAATCCCACTGCATTGCCAAAGCACTCAGCATTAGAAAATGCATAATTGATAATTCTTTCGATAAATCAGAAGGGAACAATCATTCAATCGGGGTAAGACAAATAATTTAAATAGTTCGGATTATATTTCGCCTCCTATTGATTAATTTGGGATAAAAATAATCGGACTAATTAATGTAATCTTCCTAAACTCAGTCCTATACCGGCCACATACTAAGAGTGATTAGGGATAATAATTTCAGAGCAATCAGTTGTAATGAAAATTAAGTTCTCCGCGTTTCATTTTGTGGTATTGCACGGTTAGATAAGCAATAAGTTTTCTGAAACTTTCAAATACTTCTTCGGTTTCGGGTGAAATCTTTTCTTTTTTAAGACGCAGGAGCAATTTGGCATATAAACCTGATAGGCAAAGTTCTATATCATTCAGACTTTTTGAGTTTGAGCGTTCTTTAAATTCGCTGATAAAAGGGGATGCTTCTTCGTAATATTGGCGATAGGTTGCATCGCCATTAGGGCGTAAAAGCGTTGTGTGTAAAAAGTACAATTCTGCTAAAATTTCATTTAGTTCTATCAGGTGACCGGAATTAATAATTTTTTGTGATTTCATTTTATTGATTAAATCCTGATACCAGATTTTAAGTTCCTGAACTTGTTTTTCGTTTGAAACATTTTCTCTGATAAAATTATATTCGATAGCTTCCAGGTCAAAATTAAAGGCACGAATAATATCTTCAATTTGCCACATATACAAAATGTATTCGGCAATATTTTCTTTTAGTTTTTGCTGGGCTATGTACATATTTATTTTTTATTACCCATGGCCGAAGTATATTCTTCATTTAAGCCTTTTAATACTTCGCTGGTAATGTCGTATGCCTGATTGCCAAACATCAGGTTTAATCCGCGCTCATATCTGAATACAAAATCAATACCTTTTTCGGCAGCATATTTAGCTAAAAAATCTTCTACGTTTTTGTATAGTTGTTTTTGAAAATAAGCTTCTTTTTCCTGTAAGTCTGAAACCAGTTTTTCTTCGAGTTTTTGATAATCCATGGCCTTTTTTTGCAGTTCTTGCTCGGCTGATTGTATTTCTGTTTGCGACATAAATTTAATTTGTCCTTCCAGTTCTTTTTGCCGGTTTTGTATTTTTTGCATTTCGCTTTTTAACCGCGATTCTACACTTTTGCTTTCGGTTTCCAGTTGTTTTTTCTTATCTAATAAAAATTTATAAGACGAATTAATAGAGTCAGAATGAATAAATGCAATGTTTAACTGCCCGTCATTTTTTACGGGTGTGTAGGTATTGTTTTTTAGCGTGTCTTTAGCGGATGCATTTTCGTCAGGATTGTTTTTGCAAGTACTGTCGCAGCTCTTGCCGGAATATATTTTTACAAAAAGAAAAACTACTGCAATAAACAGAATTGCATTTAAAATGAGTAAAATTTTTTGGTTCATGGATAAATAGGGTTTAGTTAATTAAATGGTATGCATTTTTAAAATCGTTTCGCATTTGTATAAACCGTTCGGTAGTATTTTTAATAAAGTCATCATTTATCATTTTTTTTAGCCCGTTTAGTCCATCGGGCAGGTCGTTTTCATTTATTTTATAAATCTGTTCAAATGAACCGGCTTCAAACTTAATGATAAATTTAGCATTCCAATGAAACACGGTAATCTTAAGTTGTGGATGAGGTATTTCTGCTACAACGCGCATCTTACAAATTTACAATATAATAGAGCTGATGTTAGTTTTTTATTGATTTTTAAGAAATTAAAAAAGGGGATTTAGGCAAACTTTTTTTCAAATTCTTGCATTACCTCAACCAATACTTTTACACTATCCAAGGTCATTGCATTGTATATAGAAGCTCTGTATCCGCCTACTGAGCGGTGCCCTTTGATGCCGCTGATGCCTGCTTCTTTGGTTAGTTTTTCAAACTCGGGTTCTAAGGCTGTATTATGCATTAGGAAACAAACATTCATATTTGAGCGGTCTTCTTTAGACACCGTCCCGTAAAACATACTGTTTCTGTCTATTTCACCGTAAAGCAAGTCGGCTTTTTGCTGATTTAATTTTTCAATTTTATCAACTCCACCGTTTTGTTTTAACCAGCGAAGCGTGAGTAGGGTAACGTATACCGGAAATACGGGGGGGGTGTTATACATAGATTCGCCTTTTACTTGTGTTGCATAATCTAACATGGCAAATCGTTTGCGGTTAACTTTTTGAAGCAGGTCTTTGTGTATCATTACCATGGTGGTGCCTGCGGGCCCCATGTTTTTTTGGGCTCCTGCATATATAAGTGCAAATTTTTTAGCCTCTATTTTCCTGCTGAAAATATCTGATGACATATCGCATACCAATGGAACACTACATTTGGGAAAGCTTTTGTATTGTGTTCCATAAATGGTATTGTTAGAGGTTATATGTAAATAATCTGCATCATTGGGAACATCATAATTTTTTGGGATGTAGGTAAACTTTTTATCTTCTGAACTGGCCAGAACTTTTACTTTACCTACTTTTTGCGCTTCTTCTATAGCTTTGCTTGCCCAGGTGCCGGTGTTTATATAGGCTGCATAGCCGTTATCACTTAATAAATTATAAGGAACCATAGCAAACTGCAAACTTGCTCCTCCGCCCAAATATAGTACCTCATATTCATCGCCTACTTCAAAAAGTTCTTTTATAATGCTGCGAGCCTCGTCCATTACAGCAACAAAATCTTTACTCCGATGCGATATTTCTAACAGCGATAAACCAAGGTTATTAAAATTGATACAAGCTTGGGCTGCTTGGTGCATCACCTCGGCAGGCAATATGCCCGGGCCTGCGCTAAAATTATGTATTTTTTTTACGGTGCTGGTTTGCATGGCTATTGTATATTATGTTTTGTTAAAATTACCTTAGCAAAGATGCAAAAAAATACATATCACCACAACTGTAAAATTTGATTTGACAAATATTAGAGTGTTTTTAAATTGTGTAAACTTATCTTTATATAAGAGCAATGTTGGTTCTATACTATAACACATGCATTAATTCTAAAAAGTCAGGGTTTTAATGAGGGATAAAAAAACGCCCCCCACAGCTTTGCTGTGGGGGGCGTTACCAATTAATTAACTATGAAAAAAAATTATTGTTTTACAATTTTAACAGTTTGCATACCAAACTTAGTAGTGATGTTAGCAAAGTATACACCGTTTGGAACACCGCTCATGTCAACATTGTAATTGTATTTTCCGGCTGCTAAATCTGTGTTTATAACATTCATTACCTGACGTCCGGTAATGTCTAAAATATTAATGTTTATTTCAGAGGCTTGATTTAAGCTAACTGAGATGGTAGAAATACCGCTGGTGGGATTTGGATACACACCCATGCCAAATTCATTATGTAATTCATTTACGGATGTAACAACTATGGTGTAATTAGCTGTGCGGCTACAACCGGCTGCATTGGTTATGGTGCAAGTTACATTGTAAGTATTGGGTGTAGCATAAGTATGTAAGGGGTCTTGAACATTAGAAGTGTTGCCATCGCCAAAGTCCCAGTGATATGATAAACCGCTACCTGTTAATGAGGGAGTGAAATATACTTGAAAGTTATTTTCTCCACCGCTTATCGTAAAGTTAGCAATGCCACGATTGTAGGGTGGGTTGTTGTAATTTTCGTTTTGCGGATTCCATTCGGCCCAGCATTTTGTCCAGTCTTCACTATTCATAGCTCCTCTGTAGGTTGTGGTTTCAAAAAAACCGCCCTGAAGTTTGCTGTCGGTAAAATCGGCTCCGCTGGTAAGTGGAGAAGAAGGCGAAAGAGTCATATCAGGAGCAGTTAATGATATGTTATTGTAGCCTAACTGACTTGTTTGATTAATATTGGTATTGTTTTGTCCGGCAGCGTTATACCAGTTGGTAATATTAAAGGCACCGCTAACATTTGCTCCGCTGGAAGCTGCGGCAAGTGTATCGGCCATGTGACACAATACATTGTTTTTAAATTTTAAATCATTGTTTGTGGCATTAGCATGTGTAGAAGAACCATCAATTAACAACCCGAAAGGATAACCGGTAAATACTGAGTTAAATACTGAAGTACGAGTATTTCTGCGTAAGTGTAAAGCTCTTTTGTAGTCGGGATTAATGGTGCTGTTAAATGAGTAAGGACCTATAACGGTAATATTACTAAAGGTTGGTTCTGTAATAGGAGTATTGGTAGTTCCGGTAGCGTCATTGTCTGATTCGAAACCATTAGAACCCGATTGGTCAGCAATAGCAGGGTCTCTTAAAACTAAACCATATTGAATTTTACCTCTGAATCCAAAATCAGTATCAAAATCATCATCCCAGTTTCTATGAGCAATTAAATATTTTGCATTCACAGTACCGCCAAACCATTCAAAAGCATCATCGCCTGTGTAAGAAACCTGCACATGGTCTATTTTAGTTTTACGACCTACGGCACCTAAAGTTAATCCGTTTACTTCGCTGTTGGGCTGAAAAGCTATACCACCAAATTCTATACGCACATAACTTACAACTCCTGAGCTGTCATCATCATTCGGGTTTGCTCCACCTCCATAAATAGTGCCAACACCGCCTTCAAAAGTAGCAGTACCACCGGGTTGATTCAGGCTGGCATTTCCGGCAATCATCAATCCGCCCCAATCGCCAAAGTTTCTTTGGCCGGCATTTTTTTGCGATGTAAAAACGATAGGCATTTCGGGAGTTCCTTGCGCAATAATTTTTGCACCGCGCTCAATTATTAATGTTCCTTTGGAATTAAAATCACCTTTAATGATGGTGCCGGGTTCAATTGTTAATACAGCAGGTGCTTTAACATAAACGAAACCATTTAAAATGTAAATGTTGTCATTTGTCCATGTTTCGCTTGCGGTAATATCACCTTGTTTAATTATTTGCGCATTGGCAAATATAGCCCCTAAAGCAATTTGCAGGGTAAGTAAAATTTTTTTCATGATTATAAATATTTTATTGTTTCTTAAGACAAAACTATAGGTGTGTTTTAAAGATATAATTAAATTCAAATTACCTTATGGTTATAAAACGAAAAGCAATTGTAAACAGAATATTAAATTGCTTAACTATAATTTTACATTAATACCGAAGGTATAATAGCTGCCTCTTCTGTAAAACTGCATGGCTTGATCGGTTTTTCTGTCTAATTTATTATCGTTGTTGGCATCTTGCAATAAGAGGAATTGTTGATTTAAAATATCTTGTATACTGAAACGAAGAGCAACATATTTGCCTATACCTTTGGTAATGGTTAAATCAATAATATTTCTGGGCATTTCATACACTTCAGGAATACCGGGTATTCCTACAATCACAACTTTAGGGCCTACTACATTATGGAGTAAGCTGATTTGCAGATTAACGGAATCGTTCTGATAGTAAATACCTGCATTAAAAATATAGGGCGATTGTCCCATCATGGGTCTGTTGGTATTTACGCCTAAGGTGGAAGCATTTTCGGCTAATTTAATATTGCTTTTGATAAAAGAGGCATTAAATACTATGGTAAAGTCATCTAGCCACGAACGTGAATTTGTAATACCGGTTAATGATTTTCTAACTTCAATTTCCACTCCTCTGCTTTCTGCAGATAGAGCATTTCTGGGGATGAAACTTCTGGTTCCCCCTGAGCCAACTCCCGGCTGAAAGTATACTTCAATAGGGTTAATAAATTGCTTGTGAAACGCACCGATACTAATCATTTCTGATTTTCGGGGGTACCATTCTAAGCGCAAATCATAGTTATTGATGGTTGGGGTTAATAAGCTGTCGTTACCGGTGTTGATAGCATTGAAAACAAAGTCGTAAAACGACATGGGCGAAAGTTCTCTAAACTCCGGTCTGTTAACGGTTTTGCCATATCCCGCACGTATCAACAAGGTGTCTTTTATAAAATGATAGGAAATATTAGCTGAGGGTAATAATGAAACAATTTTGTTTTCGCGGATGATGCTGTCGTTCGGAAAACTTCCGTATCCGGTGTTGCTTCGATTGCTATAAATGTACTGCAGGTTATCTTCTATTCTTAGGCCTCCGGCAATATGAATGCGATTAAACAGAGGTACATTTGTCATTAAATAATAAGCATTAAGATAATTTCCGGCCTTATATCTGTCAGAGCCTTTTGTGTCTTCGTCTAATACTATACCGTTGGTTGAATTAATATAGGTTTCATTTAAAATTTCATTAATAGGAGCATATTGTAAGCTGGTGTTGCCAAATGTTTGAAAACCAGCTGCTTTGTATCCTAAATTACGCACGTCAAATACACGGTCTTTGCGCTCAATGTAAGCGCCTGCTTTTATTTTTACGTTTTGCTCTGATTTAATATTTATCGGCAAGATGTGTTCGTAATTAACTGCGCCCATCGAAATATTTTCTTGCATATTCAGGTATATACGACCCAGGAAAAACGGATTAGCAATAAATGGGATATACAGACGAAAAGGGTCTTGAGTGCCCAAATTGCGTGTATAGCGGGCGCGCATCCAGTCGGGGTCGTTGCGTTTAGAAAAGGAATAACCCATTACCCATTCTAAATTACCATTATTATTAAAAAATTTATGGTTACCCAATAATTGCGAGGTTAGTATTGTGCGCTGGTTGTAACGGAATGAATATTCTTTTCTATCGTTTCCTTCTTCCAGATTTCTACCGTTTCGCAAAGTGGTTTCGTTCATGCCGGTTTGATTAAAAATAGTTTTCCATTCGATGGTGTTTTTACCAAATTTGAAGGCCCAGTTGTGTAGTGCGCCAAAACGCGTTTGTGTTTGAAATATGCTGTCTTGATAATAAAAAACGGTGTCGCTGCTTTGGGTTTGTTCGTTGTATGTGTTATAGTCTAAACGATTTGATAAAAATGCTACGCGGGTATTACTGTATGTAATGGCGGTAATATTTGCAATAACCAGGTTTTTTAAATCAAAACGCTTTGAATAGGATAGGTTAAATCGTTGGTCAAGTGGAGCAGAATTAAAATTTTTATAGAACATTCGGTTGGGTAAACTCTTGCTTACGGTATATAAATCTTCATTTGTATTTCGGATGTGGTCGGGAAAATTTTCGGGTAGCTCACGTTCTTTGCTGCCAAATGAAAATTTTTCATTTTTGCCGGTATAACCTTGCGAATAAGGATTAAAGGTAGTTTCGCTGCGATACGAACTGGAATATCCAATGTTTAGTTCATTATTGGTGGGAAAATTTTGGGTAAATATTTTTACGGCTCCTCCGGCAAACTCGCCCGGTAAATCGGGTGAAGGAGATTTATAAATTAAAAATTTATCAATTAACTGACTGGGCACCAAATCAAATGAAAATGCTTTTACATCAGTTTCTGCACTTGGTGCTAAGGCGTTATTTAATAATACGGCATTATATCTTTCTGATAGCCCCCTGATTACCATAAAGCGATTATCTACTACTACTACTCCCGGAATTCTTCGGGCTACTTCGGCAGCGTCTCTGTCTGACGATTTTTTTATTTGCTGCGAGCCCATACCGCTAATTACCTGATCGGCTTGTTTTATATCTTCAACAACTGCTGCTTCGGTATTGGTTATTCTGGCTGCCACTACATCTACTACATCCAGTTCGTCAACTGCTTCTTCGAGGGTAACATTGATGGTGGTTGTTTTTCCGGAACTTACTATTACTCCTGTAATTTCTTTTTCTTTGTACGAAACATATTTACAAATTAAACTATATGTGCCCGGTTCTATACCGCTGAGCTTATAAAATCCATTAATATCGCTCGATGCTCCTTTGCCGGTTCCTTTAATAAGCACACTTGCACCAATAAGCTCTTCACCGCTTTTAGCATCTATTATTTTTCCGGAGATGGTACCTGTTTGCGAATATGTAATGCCTGATAGGATTGTAAATGATAAAACGCAAATCAATAAACGAACAGTCATTTTTATTTTTTTTATTAATTGCAAATTAACTGGTTTGATATATATATAACATAACCCTAATGTTAATATAAGTTTACCAAGCATTGTCTTATAAAGCAGATTGCATATTTATTTTAAAAAAAAATTAACATAAATTTAACTTATCGCTTTTTAAAAATTCATCATCGTAATATTACGATAACATAACTGCTGCAAGATTTTGTATTAGTTGCTTTATGACAAAACAGGCAATAGCGGGAATGATTTTGCTTCCATAGCTGCAATAAATATTGCATTGTGTTGCCCGGATATTAGGGATAATCAAGCTTAAAAACATTTGATTCATTTACCGGTTGTTTAATTTTTTTTATCAGGATTAATTATATTATTAATTAGCTACTTTTGTGGCTTGTTTGTTATGCAGTTTAAATTATCTAAAGACATATTAGAACAAATCAGTAAAGCAATAGAAAACGGCAACGATGGCTTTATATTATCGCATTTAAAAGACTTGCATGCGGCTGATATAGCAGAAATTATGCATGAGTTAAGCGAAGATGAGGGAAAATATATTTTTCGCTTGCTTGAAAGTGAAAAAGCTGCCGATACCCTATTGGAATTGGATGAAGATGTGCGTGAAGACCTTTTAGAATCGTTAACAACCAAAGAAATTGCTGCGCATCTTAACGAAATGGAATCGGATGATGCAGCAGATGTGGTAGGTGAATTACCCGAAGAGAAAAAACGCGAAGTTATATCGCAGATAGAGGATAAAACCCAGGTAAGCGATATAGAAAAATTACTGATATACGAAGAGGGAACTGCCGGTGCCATTATGGCCAGCGAATTAATAAGCGTAAATGAAAACTGGACGGTAGAGCGATGTATAGTAGAAATGCGCAAGCAGGCACAGGAAATAGAACATGTGTACAATATATATGTGGTTAATGATGAAAACATCTTAATCGGGGTACTTTCATTAAAAACCTTGTTATTTGCTACTCCAAAAACACAAATCAAAGAATTGGTAAATGCAAACATACGATTTGTGTATGCTCATCAAACACAGGAAGAAGCTGCCCGCCTGATGGAAAAATACGATTTGGTGGCCATGCCGGTTGTAGATGAAAACAAAAAACTGCTGGGCAGAATAACTATTGACGATGTAGTTGATGTAATTAAAGAAGAAGCTGAAAAGGATTATCAGATGGCGAGTGGTTTATCCGAAAAAGTAGAATCAACCGATTCAATTTGGGTAATATCAAGAGCGCGTTTGCCCTGGTTGCTGGTGGCGATGATTGGAGGTATTTTTGCCTCACGTGTAATAGGCATTTTTGAAGGCGAAATACAAATTCATCCTGAAATGGCATTTTTTATTCCATTAGTTGCAGCCATGGGAGGCAATGTGGGAATTCAGTCGGCAGCTATTGTGGTGCAACAGCTTGCGCGCCAGGGCATCGAATTAAATGGAATTATCCCTAAACTGTTTAAAGAATTAATTGTAGGCTTGGTAAACGGCTTAATATGTTCGGGCATTATACTATCCTATAATTTGCTCTTCAGCGATTCTGTTAACTTAAGTTTAACGGTTAGTATTGCACTATTAACTGTAATTATTTTTGCGGCTGTTTTTGGCACATTTGTTCCATTGGCATTAAATAAATATAAAATTGATCCGGCATTGGCAACAGGGCCGTTTATCACAACAACCAATGATATTTTAGGAGCATTAATCTATTTTACTGTTGGTAGAATTTTGTATAGCGCATTTTAATTTATGAAAGTAATTTTTATAGATACCGTTCATCCGGTTTTAAAAGAAATGCTCGAAGCAAAAGGCGTAAAATGTATTATGCACCATCAAACACCGCAACAAGAAATTGAACAGATTATCAGTAATTATGATGGAATAGTAATTCGCAGCAGGATAAAACTGGATAAGCATTTTTTGTCAAAAGCTGCTAACCTTAAATTTATAGCCCGTTCAGGTTCGGGCTTAGAAAATATTGATTTGGAATATTGCAAACAAAAAAATATTCAATGTTTTAATTCCCCCGAAGGGAATCAAACGGCCGTTGCCGAGCATGCTATAGCCATGCTCTTAACATTGTTTAATAACTTAATACTTGCCGATAGCCAAGTGAGAAAAGGTATATGGAAACGCGAAGAAAACAGAGGTATAGAGTTAGAAGGTAAAACTGTAGGTATTGTGGGTTACGGATATATGGGTAATTCATTAGCCAAAAGATTATCGGCTTTTAATTGCCGTATTTTGGCATACGATAAATACAAAAAAAACTACAGCGATCAATATGTTTGTCAGGCAACGATGGATACTATTTATAACGAATGTGATATTTTAAGTTTACACATACCGTTAACCGAAGAAACACATTACCTTGTAAACAAACATTACTTAAATCAATTTAAAAAAAACATTTATTTAATTAATACATCCAGAGGCAAATGCGTTAATACAATAGATTTGGCAGAAGCTATAAAATCGGGTAAGGTAAAAGGGGCATGTTTAGATGTGCTGGAGTATGAATTAAGTTCATTTGAAAATCTGCAAACTGAAAAACTACCCGAAGCTTTTCATTACCTTATTTCTTCAAAACAAGTTGTGTTATCGCCTCACATAGCAGGTTGGACCCACGAGTCGTATTACAAGTTATCAAAAATTCTTGCTGATAAAATAATAAGCCATTTTGCTCTATAGTAATTTTTTGCCCGAAATTTGATAACACATTTAATTTAAAAATAAACATGAAAAAAATCAACCTGTTTTTATTTATATTTTTATCGTTAAAAGGTTTAGCACAAAACGATTCATTATTTAAGTTGAGCGATTATTATTTGGATATACCTGCCTTAGAGATTAGAGTAAATTACTATTTTAATAAACTCACCGATGAAGAAAAAGTAGGGCAGCTCATTATGCCGGCTGCAGGTCATTTAGGAAAAAAAAGGAGTATGTTACAAAATTAATTGTCGAAAAAAAAGTTGGAGGAGTATTATTGTTAAATGGTACCACAGATCAATTTAAAAATTTTACGCATTATTTTGATAGTGCTTCGCTTGCAAATAAAGGATTGCCATTGCTTTTTAGCGCTGATGCCGAGTTAAGTTTAATAAATATGAAAATAAAGGGAACCCAACCGGTAAAATATGCTAATAAAATAAAATCTATTGAGGAATTAGAACAAGAAACCATAAAAGTATGCGAAGAGTTAAAATCAATGGGTATAAATTACAATTTTGCACCGGTGGTAGATTTATCACCTAATCAAACGGTAAGTTTCAGAAGCTTTGGATTAAATAAAGATACTATAATAAAGTATAGTAACAGATTTATAGCAATTTTACAAAGTCATAATATTATTGCTACAGCAAAACATTTTCCCGGACACGGTTATGTTACGGGCGATACGCATAAACAATTGGTTTATATTGATGGAGAAATGAAAGAAGTAGGGGTGTATAAACCGTTAATAGATAGCGGTGTTATATCTGTTATGATAGGCCACATAGCTGTTAAAAATAATGATAAGTATAACACCGGTAATATGCCGGCCAGTGTTTCGCGAATTATAGTTACCGATTTATTAAGAAAAGAAATGAATTTTAAAGGAATAATTGTTACCGATGCAATGGGGATGGGAGGAGTGGCAGCAGTAAATGACAATTGTTTGAAAGCTTTAGAGGCCGGCTGTGATATAGTGCTGATGCCCAAAAATGAAGAAGAAGCATATAACAGTATTTTAGAAGCATATAAAAAAAATGAAGAGTTTAGAAAAAGAACGGATGAATCGGTAAAAAGAATATTAAGATTAAAAATTTGCTTAGGGTTACTGTAATTATATCCTTACTCCCAAAACGCAAACATCATCTATTTGCTCCCGATTTTTTTTCCAATCAAAGAATCTTTGTTTCAGTATGGTTTCCTGTTCATTGATTTTTAATTCGGATATTTCTACAAAGAGTTTTTTTAAGGCAGAGTTTTTGAATTTTTTTCCATCAGTGCCCCCAAACTGATCGGCATATCCGTCACTGGTTAAGTATATCATGTCATTATGTTGTATAGGAATGCAATGATCTGTAAAAGGTCTGATATCATCACTTGCGCCTATACTTTGTTTGTCAGGTTTAATTTCGGTAAGTTGGTTATTTCTTACTATTATTAAGCTTCTGTTTGCACCTGCATAATAGAGTTTCATTTCGTTTTTATCCAGTACACAAAAAGCAGCATCCATACCATCACGCAAAATAATATCAGGATGTGTTTGTTTAAGATGATTTTTTAAAGACTTATTAACAAAATCGAGTGCTTGACCAGGGCTGTTTACTTCGTATTGAGTTAATGATTGTTTTAAAAAACTGCTGCATAACATGGTTAAAAATCCACCGGGTACACCATGCCCCGTGCAATCGCCCACAACAAAAGATATCAGTTCTTTTCCGGAATTCGTTCTGACCGGTTCAACAAAATAAAAATCACCGCTTACAATATCTTTAGGCAAATAAAAAACAAATGATTGTTTGAGTAATTTTTGCATTTCTTCGGGGCCAGGCAAAATAGCACTTTGTATCCTTTTGGCATAGGTTATACTATCTGTGATTTTAAGGTTATTTTTTTCAATTATTTCTTTTTGCTCAAGGATGGTTGCCATTCTTTCTTTTACTTTGATTTCTAATATTTCGTTATCTTTTTGCTTTAAAATATTTATTTCTTTGAGTTTTTGAATAGAGTCGTCTCTGAATTGTTTAATGCGCTGAACAATTGCTAGCGATAGCATTATAACCTCTATTGCCGAACCAAATTGCAAACCATATCCGGTAATTATATTCGAAGGTAGTATGCCAAAATTATTTAATATAAATGCAAAAACAGAAAGCACCAATACCACAAAAGCAGTAAAAAATATACGAGCCGCATAAAAACCTTTTTTAATAACCTGATATGAAACCGGCAGAATAAAAATGTTTAATAATAAAGTAAATGCATTAATTCCCCATACAGAAAATAAATAAAAAAATTTACCCGGTATAATTGAAAATACAGCGCAGATAAGAATAACATATTTAAAGATATTAAAAATTTTATATGATTTTGGTGCGTATTTTTTTAACCTGAGAAAATCTATTGCAAACAGCAATAAAAATAATACACCTGTAGATGCAAATAATGGGTTGGCGCGGTTAGCCATATAAGTATTTTCGGGCCACAGTATTTCAAATGCGTGACCGTTTAATGACATTTGCAATAAGCCTAATGATAAAATGTATAAAACATAATATATGTTGAGAGCTTCTTTGAGCGAAAAAAATAAAAAAATATTGAATATTAATACAAATAATATGATGCCGAAATACATACCAAAAAAATATTGCTCAAAATAATCACGCTTATTTAAACTTTTTTCTGACCATAGATTGATAGAAAAATGAAATTGCTCACCACCATTATTTACCATTAATAAAAATGTTCTTTCCTCACCGGCATAAAAATTTATTTGAAAAATAAAATTTCTATGGTTTATCGGTCTGTCTTTAAATTTATAATTATCCCCCGTTTTACTTATTAATTTATATTCATGCCGGTTAATTAATTCGTATAATTCTATATTGTCTAGGTTTGGCCTGTTAATTTCAATAAAACGTTTTAACATGCTTTCCTGATTATTTTTAAATTTTACAATAAACCAATAATTAGATAAACTAAATCCGTTATTAATTTTTTTACCCGTTATAGCTTTAAATTCATTTAGTTTATTTGCTAAAATATCTTCTATGGTTAATCTACACGTTGCATCTTCTATAAAGAAAATTTCATCACCTGTTAATTCATAATGCGAGGTGTTTTTTTGTAGTTCTACAATTTTCTGTGCTCTTGTTACAACACAAAAAAAGCTTATAAAAATTAATAGATATAAATTTTTAATACACATATTCTTTAGTAAATATACTAACTATTATACAAAACTTTTTTAGCTGAATCCCAATTTACCCAAAAACGATAAGGTAAGTCTGCATGTTCTGCAGCATAATCTATACCTATTCTTTTACCGGTTTGTATGTACTTGTTTAAATTCAGCCCTCTGTCTTCAATCCAAATAGTATTTCCAAGTAAATCTACACCATTGTGTTTAATATCAATACCTAAAGCCTGTGTAACTTTTCCCGGTCCGGTAGTCAGATTTTTAACTAATTTTTTAGTATTTCTTCTTTTACAAACCAATGATATATTTTCAATCGGATATACGGCTCTGATTAAAACCGCGTGGGGCACATCTTTAACGTTAGTTACTACATTAAATAAATAATGAATCCCATAGCATAAATATACATAGCTTTTACCTCCTTCGGCATACATTATCTCATTACGTTGAGTTCTTTTTCCGTTGTAGGCATGCGATGCTTTGTCTTCTACTCCGGCATAAGCTTCGGTTTCGGTAATAACACTTTTAACTGTTTGATTTCGGATGCGTGTACAGAGTATTTTTCCAATTAATTTTTGGGCTACATCAACAACGTTTTCCTGTAAATAAAATGATTTAGGCAATTTATCCATACTCATTGTGGATTAACTTTATCTCTGATAATCATGCGTGCGGTATGCCTGCTGCGTTGAGAGACTAAAATTTCTTTGTGTTCGGTTACGCGTTGTATGGTTTGTTCATTATAGTGTCTGATAGTTACCAGCTCTACACCGGTATTGTATTTTACTTTATAATTTTCCTGCAAGCGTTTTAATAATTCATCAAATTTATCTTCATTATAATCTACCGAAACTGAAAAACTTAAGGCCGAATTTTGCATCAGGTTTACACGAATATTTAGCGAAGCAAATACATCAAAAATATCACGCAGATTGTGTTCGATGATAAATGAAAAATCGCGCGGAATGATGGATATTAATACCTGATTGGTTTTGAAAATGAATGAAGGAAGCAAATGATCGTATTGGGTTGATTCTTGAATAATGGTTCCTTTTTCGTTGGGCGACAAAAATGAATTTACAAGCAGAGGGATACCTTTATTTTGTAGTGGTTTAATGGTTTTGGGATGTATAATACTTGCTCCGTAATAACTTAATTCAATGGCTTCCTGAAAAGATATTTTGTTTAATTTAACAGCGTCTGCATATTTTTTAGGATCAGCATTCATCACTCCGGCAACGTCTTTCCATATAGTAACATCCTTTGCATCCAGCAGATATGCTAAAATAGCTGCCGTATAATCAGAACCTTCTCTTCCTAAAGTAGTTGTTAAATTGATTTGTGTACTGCCGATAAAACCTTGCGTTATGGCTACCCGGTTACCAATTTGCCCGATAAAATAGGGTATTAAATGTTGATTTACCAGTTTCTGGCTCGCATCCCAGTCTACTCTCCCTTCGCGAAAGGTACTGTCGGTGCGTATTAATTTGCGTGCGTCAAACCACTCATGTCCTATACCTACTTTGTGTAAGTAATGTGAAACGATGATAGATGATAATAACTCTCCTTGCGAAACAATTTGATCATATACCAAATCATAATTAGCAGAAGGAGTTACTTCAAAACGTTTTTCTATTTCAGCAAAAATTACATTCACCGCCTGTTTTACCGAAGCATTTTCATCGCCAAAAAGATTATCTATTTCCTGATAATGATAGTTTTTAATATCATTTAATATTTCAGTTTTATCGCCTTTGTTTTTTGTATAGGCGCGGGTTAAATCTTCTAAAGCATTGGTAGTTTTGCCCATAGCCGATACAACAACTACCAAATTTTCGCCCGGAAATAATTTGATTATTTCTGCCACATTTTTGATGCCCCGGGCATCTTTTACCGATGCGCCTCCAAACTTAAATACCTTCATTGTTTAATTATTAAAATTATTTGCAAAGATGCTAAACTTTATAGTAACGCTACTTAAATCAAATTTAAGTTTATTCCAAATCATTAAAACTGTACTTGCAGGCTGCCAAAATTTTATGAAGAATTTCTCGTAATATTTTATTTTAAGCTAAGAAATTCTAATTATATATCTAAATCAGGGTTAACTTCAATGCCGCCCACATAACTACACGCTTGCATTAACTACACCAGGCTTACCTAATGACAATATTGGGATAAACAGTTTAATTTGCACAATATATGTTAAAACACTACTTTTGCCCCCCAATTTTAAAGACTAAAAGAAAATCAAAAACAGATAGAATATGGACTTTTTACAACAAAACTTAATTTATTTGATACCCGCCATGGGAATAATTGGTTTGCTGGTGATGGCTATTAAATCAGCATGGGTAAGTAAGCAAGACGCAGGAGAGGAAAAAATGTCAGAAATTGCCAGGCACATAGCCAGCGGGGCAATGGCATTTCTAAAAGCAGAATGGAAAATACTCGGTTTTTTTGCCATCATTGCGGCTGTTTTATTAGCATGGTCTGGTACATTGGTAGAAAATTCAAGCCCGATAATAGCCCTTTCTTTTATCATCGGAGCAGTGTTTTCGGCCTTAGCGGGCTACATCGGTATGCGTATAGCTACTAAAGCCAATGTGCGTACAGCCAATGCAGCCAGAAGCAGTTTAGCCAGGGCGCTTAAAGTTTCGTTTACCGGAGGAACGGTTATGGGGCTTGGTGTAGCCGGGTTAGCCGTGCTTGGTATAGGTTCATTATTTATTGTATTTTATAATATATATGTAGTTTCAACCGGTGGCAATGTTAATGGTCATGAAATGGAAACCGCACTTGAAGTATTAGCCGGATTTTCATTAGGAGCTGAATCTATTGCTTTGTTTGCACGTGTAGGAGGAGGTATATATACTAAAGCAGCCGATGTGGGAGCCGACCTGGTAGGCAAAGTAGAGGCGGGAATACCTGAAGACGATCCGCGCAATCCTGCCACTATTGCCGATAATGTAGGTGATAACGTAGGCGATGTAGCCGGCATGGGTGCCGATCTTTTTGGTTCGTATGTTGCAACCATACTGGCAACAATGGTATTGGGCCGCGAGATAGTATCGAATGATAGCTTTGGAGGTATAGCCCCTGTTTTATTACCCATGATGATTGCAGGTATAGGCTTACTGTTTTCGATAGTGGGTACTTTATTTGTAAAAGTAAATAACGAAAAAGGCAATGTGCAAAAAGCTCTCAACATGGGTAATTGGATGTCTATTATCCTCACCGCAGTTGCATCTTATTTTGTTGTAATGTTTTTATTGCCCGATGAAACATTGAGCATACGCGGAAAAAACTTTAACGCTACCGATGTATTTATTGCAATAGCAATAGGATTGGTTGTAGGTGCTTTAATGAGCATGATTACAGAATTTTATACCGCAATGGGTAAACGTCCGGTGCGTACCATTGTGCGCCAGTCATCTACCGGTCATGCCACCAATATCATTGGGGGTTTGGCTGTGGGTATGGAATCTACGGTTTACCCTACAATTATTTTGGCAGCGGGTATTTATCTGTCGTACGAGTTTGCCGGATTATATGGCGTAGCTATTGCTGCAGCCGGTATGATGGCTACAACCGCAATGCAATTAGCCATAGACGCATTCGGGCCAATTGCCGATAACGCAGGAGGTATTGCCGAAATGAGCGGTTTACCCAAAGAAGTACGCGAACGCACCGATAACTTAGATGCTGTGGGAAATACTACTGCCGCAACCGGAAAAGGCTTTGCTATCGCATCGGCTGCACTTACCGCACTTGCATTGTTTGCAGCTTTTGTAGGCATATCAGGCATAGATAGTATTGACATTTTTAAAGCAGATGTGCTGGCTGGATTATTTGTAGGCGGAATGATACCTTTTATCTTCTCTTCGCTGGCAATAGCTGCTGTTGGCCGTGCTGCCATGAGTATGGTTGAAGAAGTACGCAGACAGTTTAGAGAAATCCCTGGTATTATGGAAGGTACAGGTAAACCCGAATATGAAAAATGTGTCGCTATCTCCACTCAGGCATCCATTCGCGAGATGATATTACCCGGTGCCATTGCACTTATCGTTCCGGTAATTGTAGGATTTATTTTTGGCCCCGAAGTATTGGGCGGTTTATTAGCCGGGGTAACCGTAAGCGGAGTATTAATGGGAATGTTCCAAAACAATGCTGGTGGCGCCTGGGATAATGCCAAAAAATCGTTTGAGAAAGGTGTAGAAATAAACGGACAAACTTATTACAAAGGCTCCGAACCTCACAAATCGGCTGTTACCGGTGATACCGTGGGAGACCCCTTTAAAGATACCTCTGGGCCCTCTATGAATATTTTGATTAAATTGATGAGCATTGTTTCTTTGATTATTGCACCCCATATCGCATTTAAAAAACAAGAGCAACCAGCTTCCAATCAACAGCAAATTGAAGTTTTTGCCGGTCAAAATGGTAATTTCATTGTTAATGCTACTGAATCTTCGGTTGAATGGAAGGGTACAAAAACTGCCGGTGAACATTGGGGAACGATCAATATTGCCGAAGGAAATCTGAATGTTGTTAACGGCAAATTAAGCTCAGGTAAATTTATCATTGATATGAACACCATTGTAGTTAGCGATATACAAGATCCCGAAAAAAACGCAAGTTTGCTTGGTCATCTAAAATCATCAGATTTTTTTGCAGTAGATAGCTTTACTACTTCGACATTCGAAATTAAAAATGTTGAACTCAATAAGGACCTTCGCTACTATGTAAAAGGAGATTTAACCATTAAAGGAATTACCAAAGAAATAGAATTTCCGGCAACATTTAATATCGAAGGAAATAAACTTAACGCATCAGCCGAATTTACCATCGATCGTACCCGTTGGGGAATTAACTACAACTCTAAATCGGTACTTGGCGCTATGGCCGATAAGTTTATACACGATGATATAGCGTTTAAGATAAACCTTAACAGCTATAAAAAATCAGAATAAGCAAACGTAATCCACCTTGGTTGATTTGCAGAATACAGATTTAGTGTTATTTAAACAGTAATTTTTGTAAAGTTGCTGCATTAGCCTAAGTCATTAATGTATAATTTACTGCTAATTTGTATTTTTTATCGGGCAGGGAGTAATTTATTTTTTTAAATCACAAGCATTTTTCAGATATTTACAAAACTAAAAAGGTGGTATCATGGAGTTATTTTTTGATTTACTAAAAATAATTATACCCAGTATAGTGGTTTTTCTTACCAGCTATCTTCTTATACGCGATTACTTAAAAACATCCGTAGAAAGACAACTTAAAGAAATAAAAGCCGAGGCACAAAAAACTATACTCCCCTTACGATTGCAAGCATACGAGCGTATGGTTTTATATCTGGAGCGCATATCTCCCAATAGTTTGGTTATGCGAACTTATAAAGCCGGTATGAGTGCACGATTGTTGCAAGCCGATTTAGTAAAAGCCATACGTGATGAATACGAACACAACATGACACAGCAAGTATATGTTTCGCCAAACGCTTGGGTATTATTGAAAAATGCCAAAGAAGAAATAACCCGACTGATAAACCTTGCCGCAGCTAAATTACCCCCTGATGCAAATGGTATTGATTTAAGTCAAAGTATTTTTGAATTGGCATCAAAAATTGATAAGCTACCTACCGAAATTGCAATCAACTTTGCACGCAACGAAGCACAAAAACTATTTAATTAATGACATTTTGTCGGCAAAATACTTTTAGGCAAGATAATTGAAAAACTAAAAATTAAAATAATTGTTTAACTAATTAATACATAAATTATGGCACTAGAAATAACCGATGCAAACTTCGAAGAAGTAGTACTAAAATCAGATAAACCTGTAATGGTTGATTTTTGGGCAGAGTGGTGCGGACCTTGCCGCATGGTAGGCCCGGTGGTAGATGAAATAAGCAAAGAATATGAAGGGAAGGCTATTGTGGGTAAAGTAAATGTAGATCATAACCCGGGAGTATCTGCCAAATTTGGCATACGTAACATACCTACTATACTCTTTATTAAAAACGGAGAAGTAGTTGATAAATCAGTAGGTGCTGTCCCCAAAGTGCAGCTTACCGAAAAACTCAATAAACAATTATAAACAAAATCTTTTTTTATTTTTAAACTCCGTTTCCCGATAAACGAAACGGAGTTTTTTATTTATGGCAAATAAAATAAACCCGCTCTTAGTTGAACCTTTTGCAAATCTGGAGCTACTTGCCCGACAAGTTGTAGAAGGATTTATTACCGGTTTGCATAAAAGTCCCTTTCATGGTTTTTCGGTTGAGTTTGCAGAACATCGCTTATATAACACCGGAGAAAGCACCCGCCATATAGATTGGAAGCTTTATGCCCGAAGCGATAAACTTTTTGTTAAAAGATATGAAGAAGAAACAAATTTGCGTTGCCAAATTATTATAGATATATCGGGGTCTATGTTTTTTCCGGTTACTAAAAATAAAAATAATTATAACAAAGTTACCTTTTCTATTTATTGTGCAGCAGCACTTATAGAATTGCTAAAAAGACAAAGAGATGCCGTTGGGTTAAGTTTTTTTGCCGAAAAAATTGAGCTTCATACTCCTGCAAAATCAAATGCACAACATATTAAAATGCTGTGGCACGAATTAGAAAAAAAACTTCACACATTTGATGAAAAATCTGCACAAAAAACTTTTGTCGGTAACAATCTGGATGTACTTGCCGAAAATATTCACAGACGCTCCTTAGTAGTTATTTTCAGCGATATGTTTGAAACTACTGAACACAGTGATATGTTGTTTGCGGCTTTACAACACCTTAGGCATAATAAACATGAAGTACTATTGTTTCATGTAAATGATAAAAAACACGAAGAAGAATTTGATTTTGAAAATACTCCACATCGCTTTATTGATATGGAAACCGGTGAAGAACTAAAATTAAACCCTGCGGCAGTTAAAGAAAAATATGCTATGGCCATGAAAGAATTTAAAAATAATATAAAACTAAAATGTGCCCAACACCAAATTGATTTTATTGAGGCCGATATTAACGAAGGGTTTGATAAAGTATTACAACAATACCTGGTAAAACGCTCAAAACTTTATTAAAACAATAATTATGATTGCAGAATTTCATACCCAAAAAGGAATTATGAGAGCTCGTTTTTTTGAAAAAGACGCCCCCAACACAGTTGCAAATTTTATTAAACTTGCCCAAAGTGGTTTTTATGACGGACTCATATTTCATAGGGTAATACCTCAGTTTGTAGTTCAGGCAGGATGCCCGCAAGGCGATGGTTATGGGGGGCCGGGTTATACCATCAAATGCGAATTAGACGGAGAAAATCAATACCACGATAGAGGCGTGCTCTCTATGGCCCATGCAGGTAAGGATACCGGTGGTTCGCAGTTTTTTATTTGTCATAATCGTCAAAATACGAAGCATTTAGACCGCAAGCATACCGTATTTGGCAAGCTTTATGAAGGCTTCGAAGTGCTGGATAATATTACACAGGGCGATGTTATACATAAAATAGTTATTTATGAAACCGAATAATTATTTTGTTGTATAATATAAAAGTTTTATCTTTGCGCGCTCTGAACATAATTGTTCTAATGGTTCGGTAGTTCAGTTGGTTAGAATACATGCCTGTCACGCATGGGGTCGCGGGTTCGAGTCCCGTCCGAACCGCAATATAAGCCTCTCTAATAGAGAGGTTTTTTTGTAATATCTTAAAAAGGTTTAACCCCAATACCCCCTGCATACCTACACACTTGTATCAGCAACGCTATGCGTGGCGAATGACAATTTTGGGTTAAGTTTATCTTTGCAGACTGTTCCAAAAAAATTATCCTTCAACAGGTAATTCGCTGCTTACTAAAAATAGAGCCCGTGAATTTTTGTTTTACCTTGAGAAAACTCTAATGCAGGGAAAGGAATTTTAATAATATTTATGGTGTTAAAAACAGTTTTAAGCCATTTTTTACGAGTTTTTATTTTAGAAAAATCTATATCTAACGAGCACAATATTTTTCTGTAGCGATTAAAATAGGGCAGGGTATTTCCCTGGCTGTTTGTTTCAGGATTATTTTTTCCACCTAATAAACCTTCGGCACCATAGCCTATAGAAATACAAACAAAGGTGTAATTACTTATAGTTTTATTTTTTCCAAAAAAGACAAAAGGGCTAAAACTTAACCAGTAGCTTTGTCCGTTATAATCTTTTAAAATTCTTTCGGCAAAACTATTACCCAGTATTTCGGGCCGGTATTTACTGTAGGGGCTTAGGGATACAGAAAATTTAGGAATTAATAATTGTTTTTTAAGGAACAGTTCTTGTGAGCCATATAAACTTAGGCCTAAAATATTAAAGGCCATATCAGGCCAGGAAAAGCCCCATTGAGCAGAAAAACCATCAAATATTTCGAGTGTGGTTAAAAAAATCATGCTTTGACTTAATCCCCAAATTACGGATTGTTTATTATCTAAACAAGTAAATTTACGCATGCCTGCATCGGCATATCGGGCTAATGTATATGCGCTGAATAAATGCCCGGCCTTATCCATTAGTAGCCATTCATCAGCGTCATTAAAAAGATGAAATTTTGATTTCGGATAATCTTTGTACCAAACATGGTATAAGCCTGCCATACCTGCTATATAAACGCTGCCAATAGAAGATACGTAAACCAGTTGTTTTTTGCGGCAATTAATGATTGTGTCGTGTTGTGCATTTACAAATGTATTTGCATACAGGTAAATAATAATAAAGCCATATATGCATTTATTAATCATCCAATCATCATATCTGCAGTAGGATATTTATAATTTTTGCTGATTGCCCGTGTTCCAACGATGTAGGCTACTGCCAATGCACCAACTTTACCTATGTACATAGAGAGTATGATAATAATTTTTCCGGCTTCGCTTAACTCGCTGGTTATACCCATTGATAAACCAACTGTAGCAAATGCTGATACTTGTTCAAATATTATATGCATAACGCTACGGTTTGCAGATTGCATGATATCAGTTTCGGTAATTGTAAGTAAAAATATGGCTATCAAATTCCAGCTGATAAAAAATAGCAATATAGTAAAGGCTTTCAGAATGGTTTCCTGAGAAATGGTTCGCTTAAATAATTCTACATTTTTGCGGTCTTTTATAGTGGCAAGTGTAGCCGAAAATAAAACGGCAAAGGTGGATGTTTTGATTCCTCCACCGGTTGAATTGCTTGATGCTCCAATAAACATTAAAAATAAAAACATAATTAAAACCGGTATGCTTAACGAACTTACATCAACTGTATTAAAACCGGCTGTACGTGTTGTTACCGATTGAAATAAAGCAGTTACTAAGGCTTCGCCCAAATTTTTTTCCGATAATGTGTTATCATATTCTAAAATAAAAAATAAAATTGTGCCGGCAATTACCAGTATAATCGAGATATATAAAGCTATTTTACTGTTAAAGCTAATGGTTTTCCAAGGCATACGCATTCTTTCGCGCAAATTTTTAAACGAAAAAATATCAAACAATGCTGCAAAACCAAGCGATCCGAAAAATATTAATACAATAATAACTACATGTACAAAATAATTGTATCGTATATATTCGTTATACATTCCATCGGTAAAAATAGAAAACCCGGCATTGTTGAACGCAGAAACGGCATGAAAAAATGAAGCAAATATTTTTTCTCCGTTGTTATCAAACAGAGGGTTATCGCTTTCTAAAAACATATACATGGCTAGAGTGCCTGTTGCCTCAAACACAATGCTCCACCATAAAATTTTTCTCAGCATTTTTGTAGCACTTTCTATAGTTCCCTTGCGGGCATAGTCGTCCATAAATGAATGGTATTTTACACCTACACCCATTTTAGACATGATGATAATAAAAGAAATAAAAGCAACAATGTTTAATCCTCCTAATTTTATGAGTAATAAAATAACTACTTGTCCTTTAACGGTAAAAAACGTTGCGGTATCTACTACTGTAAGTCCGGTTACACAGGTAGCGCTGGTTGCGGTAAATAACGCATCAACAAAATTCATGGTTCCGCTTACAGTCATTTCGGGCATCATGAGTAGCATGGTACCAAAAGAAATGATGATAAAGAATGAAAACATAAACAATGATGCGGGATGTAATTTAAATAATGGTTTTGTAATACTTTGCGCCCGGCTTATTTCAATGATTAAAACGATAAAAAAGTAAAATTGTATAAATAAAGTAGTAAAATCGGTAAAATAAATGATGCCTATTTTTTTGAAGAGTGTTTCGAACAAGAGCGCTCCAAACAGATTGTAGCTGATACCTTCTATAACCAGAAATAACATCATGATGGCTTCAAACCAATTCTGTTTTAGAAATTTTCGCGGTTCAAAATCATATAAGAATCTAAGCAAAAAATAAAAGATATAAAATATAAAACTACCTTTTATAATACCCAAACAGGTTTCCTTAGAGTTTTCATCTTGCGGGTATCCGTAGTAATATAGAATGGTAATTATAGCAATAAATGTTACCAGTATATTGAATACTCTAAATGTTTGCAGAGCACGTTTTTTACTGTCGTATAAAAACAAGTTTACTTTTTCACGTATTCTTTGCAGTAACATGTTTATTTAATTAAACGAATTGCTTCGTCAAATAACTGTTGTTTATCTATGGGTACTACGCCTACTTTTTCGCAAACCAAACCGCCTGCAATATTGGCTAACTGCGCCATGAATGCATGGGGAGTATCGGTGGCAATGCACAATGCCGCAACCGAAATTACCGTATCTCCGGCACCCGAAACATCGGCAATATTTCTTAGGTGCGCAGGGTATATTTCGTTTGTATGTTTGCTATTGATATATATTCCTTTTTCGCTCAAGGTTATCAGCGATATTTTGTGATTTATTAAAGATTTCAGTTTGTTGTGTAGGGTGTTAATTTCGTTCAGAGTAATTTGTTCCGGTTCGCACTTCAGTCCTTCTTTCAGTTCTTTTAAATTAGGTTTAAATAATGTAACATTTTTATATGCAAGAAAATTTTTCTTTTTAGGGTCAACGCATACAGGGATGTTATTTTGGTTACATTCAGTTATAATGGCTGTTATTACGCGTTCGGTTAAAACACCTTTATTGTAATCTTCAAATATCAGTACATCGGGTTGATGATTTTTGATGATAGAACTAACATGAGCAATAAATTTTATTTCGTCTTCATGGTTTATATCGCTGATTTCTTCTTCATCCACCCGAACTATTTGCTGATTCTGAGCAATCACTCTGGTTTTTACGGTGGTTTTTCTGCTGCTTGATTGAAGTGTTCCTTCTGTACTCATGCCCTTATTTTGCAGCAATACTTTATAGGTATTTGCGGCCTCGTCATTTCCTATGACGGTGCAGATAATTGGCTTTGCACCTAAGGCTTGAATATTTAATGCAACATTTGCCGCTCCGCCTAACCTGTTTTCTTTTTCTTTAACATGAATTACCGGAACCGGTGCTTCCGGAGAAATTCTTTCGGCTTTACCAATCATGTAGGCGTCAATCATCACATCGCCTACGATTAATACGGTAAGCGCATTAAATTTTTCAAAACTGGTGTTAATTAGTTCTTGTTGCACTCAGGTAAGTTTTTGCAATGCGTTTTTTATTCTGTCAACGGCTTTTATTATAAGTTCTTCGGATGTTGCGTAAGATAAACGTATGCAATTGTTATCTCCGAATGCCTCACCGGTTACCACAGCTACCAACGATTCGGTAAGTAAATACATACTCAGGTCTTCGGCCGTATTAATTGTTTTACCGTTATACGATTTTCCAAAATATGAGTTTATTTCGGGAAACACATAAAATGCACCTTCGGGTACATTGCACTTAACACCGGGAATTTCTTTTAAAAGCGTAACAATTAAATCTCTTCTTTTTTGAAATGCCTGGCGCATGGGTGTTGTGATTTCAGGATTTGCCAGTATGGCTGCTTTGGCTGCCTTTTGCGCGATAGAGCAGGTGCCTGATGTAAATTGCCCCTGGGTTTTTGTGCATGCCTCTGCTATTTCTTTGGAAGCACCCATATATCCTATTCTCCACCCTGTCATGGCAAAGCCTTTTGAAACACCATTTACTGTTATAACGCGGTTGTATATTTTAGGATGGCGCGCTATACTGTAATGTTTTCCGGTAAAATTAATGTATTCATATATTTCGTCTGATAAAACCATTAATTGGTGATGTGCAGCAACAACCTCTGCCAATGCGTTTAGTTCATCTTCGCTGTAAACCGAGCCGGTTGGATTGCAGGGTGAACTAAACATAATTAATTTACTTTTTGAACTTATGCTTTGGCTGAGTTGCTGCGGTGTTATTTTAAAATTATTTTCAAGATTTGTTTTAATAAATTTGCAGCTACCCCCTGCTAATTCTACTATTTGCTGATACGACACCCAAAAAGGTGTGGGTATGATAACTTCGTCACCGGGATTTATCAAACTTAATACTACATTGGCAATACTTTGTTTAGCTCCCGTAGATACTACTATTTGGTCGGGGGTATAATGCAGATTATTATCGCGTTTAAACTTTTGCGAGATGGCTTCGCGTAAATCTAAATATCCGTTTACGGGGGTGTATTTGGTGTAATTTTCTTTTAAGGCTTCAATAGCAGCTTCTTTAATAAAATCGGGAGTGTTAAAATCGGGTTCACCTAAACTTAAATTTATAACATCCTTTCCTTGTGCGGTAAGTTCTCTGCTTTTTCTGGCCATGGCCAAGGTGGCAGACTCGTTTAATGTGCGAATACGTTCGGAAATAATCTTCATAAAAATTAATTCACTACAAACCTACATAAATTTTAATAATTTACTGTTTTCCTGGTTTAATTTATGCCAAAATTATCATTAGCCATGCATGGTGTGGAAGCATTGATGCAAAAGAATTGGTATTTAACCCAAATTACACATTAAAAAATACGTAATAGATAATCCTTTCAATAAATCGGAAGAAAACAATCACTCAATCGGGGGTTAATTTACTATTTATAACAAGCTTTTCGTTTATGAGAATTAGAGTTGACATACTCTGCCCCATAGGGGGAGATGAAGAGGCTATTATCAAAGGCAATAATTCGGCTTATAGTTCACCTTCTATTGATTAATTTAGGTTTAATGTAAACCCCAAAAAACAGTTAATGTAATTTCCGGAGTTTTTAATGTTTTTGAAAATCAAAAAATCTTCAGTCGCACCCTGTATATTACAGGGTGCGACTAAAGTTAAAGGAGTAGAATGGTTTGTGCTTATGGGTTTATTTTACTATACTCACATGTCCTTCGTAATAATGCCACCTGCCCGAAACACTATCTTTTACTTTTATTTTGTAAACATATACATCAATTTTCGGTTCGTTATTGTTTTTATGTGTTCCGTCCCAGGAGTTATTGATATTGTTTGAAGTAAATATATTTTCTCCCCATCGGTTATAAATATACATTTCAAATAATTCTATGTTTTCGCCTTTGGCAAAAAATGTATCGTTTATACCATCACCATCCGGGCTGAAAGCATTGGGGATATATAAGGTAAATTCGGGGTTTACATAAATATTCAGTGTTAATGTATCAGGACAGTTGTGTATGTTGTTAGCGATTAATGTTACCGGATACGTTCCTACATCTGAATAGGTATGTTGCGGGTCGGATAAAGTAGAGGTATTACCATCACCAAAATTCCAGTTAAAGATGTTTGCCTGCTGCGAGTAATTCATAAATTTCACCTCAGGCTTGAATATAGAAAGTGAAGTATTATCCGGTAAAAAATTAGCTACCGATTGAGGCCTGATAATTACATTTACGTTAGTGGCATCAGCGCCAACACATCCTGCGGGACTGGTTACAACGAGTGTTACATGATAAGTTCCTGTTTGGGTGTAGCTATGTTGTGCAACTTCGTTGGCAGAGGCATACCCGTCACCAAAGTTCCATTGATAGGTTGAACCCGGAATATTTGCCTGATTGTTAGAAAGGGTTATGTTGGCATTACCACATTCGTTCAATGATTGCGGACTAAGTTCTACCTGCGGTAGCGGATTTACGGTAACATAAGCAGATTCTATCCGCGTATTATTACAAGCATCGGTAAGAGTTGCCGTGTACCATCCTGATTGCGTTGGGCTGTCGGTGTGCGGGCCGTTACCGTTGGGTAAATTATTGTTCCAGGTTATGGTGTAGTTGCCAATATTATTAGAAACACTTGCACTGATATTTACACTTTGTCCCAGGCAAATACTTTCGGGCATTGCAGTTACATAAAACGTGTATAGATTTATATCGTTTACCGTAACGGTTACAGTTTGTTGTGGCGACATACAACCATTTGAATCGGTTGCCGTAACTATGTAGGTAGTTGTTTGCATGGGTGTAACAGTAACTGTTTGACCCGTGCCCGCTCCGTTATTCCAGGTATAGGAGTAATTACCGGTGCCACCACTTGCCGTTGCGCTAAGGTTTGTAGAAAGTCCGGGACATATAGTTGTACTTCCGCTTGCAGTTAGTTGCATGGGTAATGGTTCAGTAATTTGCACGTTAACTAATGTATTACACAAATTTGCATCAGTAATTGTAGCAGAATAATTTCCTGCACTTAAATTAGTAACCTGATTGCCAAATTGAACAGGAGTTGTATTCCAACTGATGTTATAAGGAGCTACCCCGCCATTTACCACAATATTTGCATTGCCGTCATTTGCACCAAAACAAGTAATTTGATTAACAGAGGCTATATTGGCAATTAATTGTGGAGGTTGATTAATTGTATAAGTTTGATTTTGCATACAGCCATTGGCATCCGTTAATGTAACCGTGTAATTACCCGCTGTTAAATTGTTTATAAACGAAGCATTGCTGTTGTTGCTCCAACTGTATGTATAGGGTGCAGTTCCGCCACTCGCTGCAACCTGTATGTAACCATTGTTTCCACCAAAGCAAGTAATATGCTGAAGATTATTTGTGTTTAATACCAGAGGTTGCGGCTCTGTAATTTGTATATTTGAAATTATCAGACAAGAATTTGCATCATATACAGTTACCGAATAATTACCCGGTGGCAGGTTGTTGATGTTTGGACTGTTGGGCGAAGGAGTAATATTCCAAACAAAAGAATAGGGAGGAGTACCACCGCTTACATTAATATTTATGCTACCGTCATTTGCACCAAAACAACTTACATGATTTTGATTAAGTGTATAGCTCATGGCTGATGCAGGTTGTGTTACCTGTATAGAACCAATAGAGGTGCATCCGGTGGCCGTTGTTACCGTAACAGTATAGTTACCCGCACTTAAATTATTAATGGTAGGATTATTTGAGCCGGTGTTCCATAGATAAGTATAAGGTGCATCACCACCCTGAGCAACAACACTGGCGCTACCGGTGTTTGTACCGTTGCAGGATACCGGAGTCATAGAAAGTTGCAGATTGGCCGGTGCCGAACCTTGGGGTACAGTTACGTTTTGCGATAAACTGCAACCATTGGCATCACTTACTGTTACGGTATAATTTCCGGCAGCCAGATTATTTGCGGTTGATTGATTGCTGCCGCTTGACCATAGATAGGTATAGGGTGCAGTGCCTCCGCTGACAGTTACTGAAGCACTGCCATTTAAATTATTACACGTTGAAGCAGTAGCGCTGGTATTTAAACTCATGCCAATTACATTTATGCAATATGAATATGTTTGTGAGCCGTTTAGCGGACAACTGTTGTCACTTACTGTTGCCGTAAAGCAATAAGTGTTGCCAATGTTATTTGCGTTGGGTGTCCAGGTAAATGTAGCAGTAGGTTGTAGACCACCGTTGGTAGTAAAAGTGGCTCCATTTATACCATTGTTCCAGGTTACGGTTAGTTGCTGATTAACATCGTTATCAGATGAAATAATATTAAAATTTATGGTTGCACCCGCACAGGCAGTTGCGGTAAAATTATTGGTGCCGTTTATACCGCTTAAGTTAGGCAAGTTATTATTACAATTTATAACTCTTATTTGTATGTCGCGTATTACACTGCCTACCAATATTCCGTTTCGGTATTCGTTAACTCTAACAGCCATTACTGTTACCTGCAGTTGCTGGGGTGTCATGCAAATGTCTCCGGTATTTGTATTAAAAGTTACAGCCGGATTGCTGTTGAGTGGTTGATTTGAAGAGTATGGGTTTAAGTAAGTAACCGGTGTATTGGCATTGTGTAAAGGAGTAATTAATTGATAAGTTAAAACGTCACCATCGGGCTCAACGGCACCGTGATTGAAACAGTATTGCTGACCAACACAAATGTATGGTACGGGTAAATTTGTAAACTGAGGAGAGTTATTACAAGGTGCATCTAAATTATTCAATAATGCTTCAATATAAATATTTTGTCCTCCGGGGTTGTTGATGGTAGTAATTGCATTATTTCGGCAACAGAGCGAGAAACTAAATTTCCAGTCAACACATTGCATGGGCAGGGTAACGTTGGCCTGAAATATCCATTGCTGAACACCCGGATAATTACCTCCGGCACAGGTAGTTTGTATACCGGGACAAACAGGGGTAACATCTATGCCCGTACCTTGAATACGATTTAACGTGATGTTGAAATTTTGATTACATGTTTGCGAATTTGCATTTACATTGATAGTTTGAGGAGCGCCTGCACCCGAACAATCGCGATAAAAGGCTACACGCACTTGATATTGATTGTTTCCTAAACAAGTATAGGTAATATCTCCTCCTTGTGCATGGGTGGCATAACCTTTTTGAGTAACAATTATTAATGCAATGATAAATAATAATTGGAGGGGAGTTAGAGTAAAGTTTTTCATGGCTTACCTCGCTTTCTTGATTTGTTGTTTATGTAAAGAACATTATTTGAATTATTTTACGACAGGCTATCTGCAGCGGTTCTTTACAAATGGATTAAATCAAATTTTATAAAATCATTATCCGCACTTTAGTAGGCGCGCAGAATAAAATTTTGCGATAAAACTATTTTACTAAATAATATTTTTATGTTTTGCCGAATAAATAAGCGATTTATAACATAGATTAGTATTTTTGGATGTGAAACAGCAGTTTATTTACAATAAAAAATTTTATTTAGAATGTGGTGCGGTGTTACCGTATTTAGAAATAACTTATTATACATATGGTAAGTTAAACCCACAAAAAAATAATGTAGTTTGGATTTTTCATGCACTTACGGCTAATGCCGATGCTGCCGACTGGTGGAGCGGATTAGTAGGACCTGATAAGTATTTTAATCCTGATAAGTATTTTATTGTTTGCGCAAATATTTTAGGTTCGTGTTACGGTACAACCGGTCCTTTGAGTAATATCAATCAAACTGAAAAATATTATTTTAATTTTCCGGATGTTACCATCAGAGATATGGTAAATGCACACAAATTATTAAAATCATATTTAGGGGTTGATAAAATTTTATTTGGGGCCGGAGGCTCCATGGGCGCTTATCAACTTATGGAGTGGATGATAGATGAGCCTCAACTATTTAATAATGCTTTATTATTAGCCACATCAGCCCAAGAGTCGGCATGGGGCAGAGCTATACATACCGCTCAGCGCATGGCTTTAGAAGCAGATTGCACATTTAAACAAATGAGCGATGATGCAGGCAAGCAAGGATTAAAAGCTGCCCGTGCTATAGGTATGCTAACTTATCGTAATTACGATTTGTTTAAACAACAGCAAACTGATGAAGATAACAATTTGAAAAAAATATACAGAGCTGAAAGTTACATACGATATCAAGGCGAAAAATTAGCTGCAAGATTTAATGCACATAGCTATTATGTTCTTAGCCGTGCTATGGATAGCCATGATATTTTTAGAGGAAGAAGCGACTTAAACAAAATATTAAAATTAATCCAAACAAAAAATCTTGTAATAGGCATCAGCAGCGATATGCTTTGCCCGGTTCAGGAGCAAAAATATTTATGTAGGTTATTTCCAAACTCAACCTATATAGAAATAGATTCGCCTTACGGGCATGATGGCTTTTTGATTGAGCACGAAAAAATACAAAATGCTTTACAAAAAGTATTTACGAATGTTTAGGCAACCGCTCCGATTTTGGGAGCCGCAGCTAAAATTTCTTTTGCAGTGCCTTGCTCGTATTGTGTAAAGTTCTTGTTAAACTGTTCGGCAAGTTTAGCCAAGGTATTATCATAAGCATTTTTATCGGACCAGGTATTTCGGGGATTTAATATTTCATCAGGTACATTAGGGCAGCTTACGGGTATAGCAAAATTAAATACAGGTAGTATTTCGTATTTTACCTTATCTAAATCACCGTTTAGTGCAGCAGTAATAATTGCACGTGTATATTTTAAACTGATGCGGCTACCAACACCATACGAACCACCGGACCATCCTGTATTAACCAACCATACATTTGCATTGTGTTCTTTCATTTTCTTGCCAAGCAACTCAGCATATTTTGAAGGATGCAGGGGTAAAAATGCTTTACCAAAACAAGCAGAAAAAGTTGTTTGCGGCTCGGTAATTCCTACTTCTGTTCCTGCAACTTTAGCGGTGTATCCCGAAATAAACTGATACATGGCTTGTTCGGGAGTTAATTTAGAAATGGGTGGTAGTACACCAAAAGCATCACAGGTAAGGAAAAATATATTTTTAGGGTTACCGCCAATGGATGGAACAACCGCATTATTGATATGATGAATAGGATAGCTTACACGCGTATTTTCTGTTTTAGAACCATCAGAAAAATCAACGGTAGATGTATTTTCAAAAAATTCAACATTTTCAAGTATAGCACCAAATTTAATGGCATCCCATATTTGAGGTTCTTTTTCTTTAGTTAAATCAATGGTTTTTGCATAGCAACCGCCTTCAAAATTAAATACCGACCCATCAGCCCAACCATGTTCATCATCGCCAATTAGTCCTCTTTCGGGGTCGGCAGATAGGGTAGTTTTTCCGGTACCCGATAAACCAAAGAAAATAGCTGTGTCGCCATTTTTACCTATATTGGCCGAGCAGTGCATGGACAGGGTATTTTTTTCGTGTGGTAATACATAGTTTAATACCGAAAAAATACCTTTTTTAATTTCTCCGGTGTAACCTGTACCGCCTATAATAATCATTTTTTTTGTAAAATTTATGATGGCAAAATTATGCTGACGTGTACCATCAATTTGCGGATTAGCTTTAAATCCCGGAGCGCATACAATGTGCCAATCGGCTTTAAAGTTTTCTAATTCTTTTAATTCAGGTCGTAAAAACATATTGTAGGCAAACATGTTAGACCAGGGATATTCGGTTATTACACGTATGTTAATGCGGTAATTTGGATCGGCACAGGCATAAGCATCTCTTACATAGATGTCTCTGTTGGCAAGATATGCTTGCATGCGGTTATATAGTGCATCAAATTTTTCGGGAGAAAATTTTATGTTTACATCGCCCCACCACACCGTGTTTTCTGTATTGCTGTCGCACACAATAAAACGATCCTTAGGCGAGCGACCGGTAAATTCTCCGGTATCTATGGCAAGTGCACCGGTGTCGGTTAATATACCTTGACCGTTAATTATTGTTTCTTCAACCAAATCGGACGGGGTGAGGTTCCAAAATACATTAGCACAATTATTTAGTCCTAATTGTTCAAGTGTTGATTCCTTGGGTTTAATTCCAAATTCGTTCATAATATATTTTCTTGGTTACAGATGGCAAAGTTAAGTATTTAAGCGCTTTTTATTTTATGTTAATTTTCAACAAAATGCGTTTTTTTGGTTCATATTTCTGATAGTAATACTTTGATTGGAAGTTTTTAAACCCAAATTCAGCATTAGAAATTTGAAATAAATCCAAATTTTCCGCCAGAGGCGGACTGAGTGTGTTGAGTGTCGTGTGGGATTTGGGTTATCCGCCATCAGGCGAGCATTACGCATGTTAATGCGTAATGTGGGATTAGAACATATTAAAACATTTTCTGTAAAAAATACATTAGGGCAGAGTATATATTCAGCAAATATTAATAAAGAACTTAACGAATTTGATTTAACTAATTTTTCTACAGGTATTTATTGTGTTCAAATACAAACTCCTAAAAAAAATATTATTAAAAAAGCGGTAAAGCAGTAATTTATTACTTCTTAGCTGTGGCTTTGGATTTAGCCACTTCTTCATGTACGGGAATTTTTTTAATTTTTATTTTGCCTTGATGTATTTCTTGAACTATATTTTCAACAACTTTATCATTGCTCTCAATTTCAGGATAATATTTCAGTTTAAGGTTTGCTCCGCCCAAACGGGAAGCTGTTTGCCACATCATAGCCTTGATAGATCCTTGGTATTTTTCTATTATTTCGTATGCTGTCATGCCGGTTTCGCGATAAATTAATTTTACAAAAACTTTCCCCTCACTTTCGGTCATTTCTCTTACCATTTTTTCAAATCGGGCGTGTAATTCTTCTTTGTTAGTTTTTAATATTTTCTTTTTATCGCGTTTTCTTTTTTGTTCTTCCAGGTCTTCATCAATTTCTTTTAATAATTCTTTTATCATTATTGCGTATGGATATACTTTTTCTACCCTGCGTTTATAATAATAATATTTATTCCAATAATCTTTGTTTGAAGCTGTTATAATAACATCGTTTAACATTATATCGTAAAGGGTGTCGCCTTCTACAATTGTGACTTTAGCTAAATTTTTACCGGTCTTAGCTTTAAGGGTATCTCTTTGAATTTGGCTATACGCGTTAAAAAAATAACATATATATATTGCACCAATTAATATACGCAAGAGCAAACTCATGCCTTATTAAACGAAATAATTTACACTAAGTTGTGATTTAACTCCTGTTTTTTTTCCACTTAGAAACTTTTTCTATATCATTATTTGCCCGTGCTAATTGATTGACTTGTTTATTTTGTGTAACTATAACACTGATTAATGAGGCAACGAGGGCTTCATCTTCAAGGTGATTATCAAGTTTATCGCCCGAAAAATATTTTGATACAAAGTGAGTATCAAATTGTCCTTTGATAAAGGATTGGTGTTGTAACACAAATTTGCAAAAGGGCAAGGTGGTTTCTACCCCGGCTATAATATATTCGTCAATTGCACGAATCATTTTATCAATGGCATTTTGGCGAGTAGGTGCGTGCACAATTAATTTAGCAATCATGGGGTCGTAATAAATAGGTATTTCCATGCCTTGTTCATAGCCGTCATCTACTCTGATACCGGGTCCTTGCGGTCGTATGTAGGTATTTAGTATGCCAATGTCGGGCAAAAAATTGTTTGCAGGGTCTTCTGCATATACCCGCACTTCTATTGCGTGTCCGTTTATTTTTAAATCTTCTTGTTTAAAAGATAGTTTTTCTCCCCGTGCTATTTTAATTTGTTCGGCTACAAGGTCAATTCCGGTTATCATTTCACTTACGGGATGTTCAACTTGTAAGCGGGTATTCATTTCGAGAAAATAAAAATTCAAATGTTCATCAACTAAAAATTCAACTGTTCCGGCACCGGTATAGTTACAGGCTTTGGCAACATTCACGGCACACTTACCCATGGCTTCGCGTATTTGCGGAGTTAATACACAGGAAGGAGCTTCTTCTATTACTTTTTGGTGTCTGCGTTGTATGGAACATTCTCTTTCGAAGAGGTAAACTGTATTACCAAAATTATCGGCCAATATTTGTATTTCGATGTGCCGGGGAGAGTTTACATATTTTTCAATAAATACGGCTCCATCACCAAAAGCTGATAGGGCTTCGCTGGTGGCGCGTTTAATTTGTTCTTCAATTTCGTTTTCATTGTTTACGATGCGCATGCCTTTTCCGCCTCCACCTGCCGAGGCTTTAATTAAAACGGGTAAGCCTATTTTTTTACAAATTTCTATGGCTTCGGTGGTATTACTTATAGCGCCTTCCGAACCCGGCACCATGGGTATTTGGTATTTTTTGGCAGCTTCTTTTGCCGAAAGTTTATCACCCATCATGTTCATGGCTTGTGGACTTGGCCCGATAAATGTAATACCTGCCTGAGTAACTTTTTCTGCAAATTCAGGATTTTCGGATAAAAAGCCGTAGCCCGGATGTATCCCATCAGCGCCTGTTTTTAAAGCGGCTTCAATAATTTTATCAGCATTCAGGTAACTTAAATTACTTGGGGCAGGACCAATATTTACAGCTTCATCAGCATATTTAACATGCATCGCTGTGCGGTCGGCATCGCTATAAACGGCAACGGTTTTTATACCCATTTCCTTACATGTCCGCATTATGCGCAAAGCTATTTCTCCTCGGTTAGCAACTAATATTTTTTTCATTTATGATAAATTGCGGGCAGCTAATATACAACAGAAATTACTTATTATTGCTTATGAAATATTTTGTTGTATTGTTTTTTTTGGGTTGTGTTTCAGAGGGTTTTTCACAAAAGAAAACTTACATCAATCAGTGGGATACCCTCGAAAGCGGAACAGTTGTTTATAAGCACATTAAAATTTCTGAACCGAAAAAATTCAAATTGCACGATTATTATAAAATTACCGAAACACGTGTAGAATACAGAAATAAATCGGGAAAAATAATTTGTAAGCAATATATTGTTCAGCGCACCGGTGTTGATGCTTTGCCTTGCCATGAACTTTTATTTATTCAACAAGATTTTTTTACCAATGGCATATTAAAATCGTATTGGAAAATTAAATGTGATTGTCATAAAGTATGGCGCAAAGAGTATAATAGTAAAGGGCAATTATTAAACAAACAGTATATGCTGATAAAAAGACATTATTAACCCTAAAAAGACATTTGATTTTTTTGGCTGCCGGCTTTCTGAGATTTTGTAAAAAATTTGATGCCATATTTTTTATATTTTGGGTAATAAATTCTAATAAAATCTAAAACGGGGTTAATCGCATTGACGTGTATATATACCCTCATTTACATTCTCTAAGCCATAGGTGGCTAATGACAATTTTGGGTTTAATTTATTTTAATGGATAATCCTAAACGAATATTTACGCCTGTTGCCTGAAGGGTGTTTTTTAAGTTAGATATATCTTGTTCATCACCGTTTATCCATAATTTATTCATTAAGAAGTTATGACCGGAATAACCCAATTGAAAATTCATTCCGATAAATTTTGCGAAATACCAATTAAACCCTGTATAAAGCGAAAAATGTGGACTTTTAAAAAGGTATTTATACCTAAAACTGGTAATAAAGGTGTATATTCTGTTTATTTCCAGATTTGCTATTCCGTAATCGAGTGATAAAAACCAGTTGAATTTTTCTTTGTTGACGAGGTAAGCCCTTAGGTCTAATGACAAGGTATTTACTTTATTTCCATCAGCTTCTGCGTCTTCGGGGTCTTCTATATATCGTCCGGAGCTAAAATTTATACCTGCAGAGAAGGGTTTTATGAAGTTATATTGAGCAGTAAAATTAAACAAGGAAGTAAGTGCAGCTCTTGTATCTCTGTCAACTAAATTACCATAATAGGTTGATTCGTAAATTGTTTTGTGTAAACCGGTCTGATAATTTAATTGAAATGAGAATGTTCCTTTGTTATGTGCTTGAGAAAATAGATGCATGCAAACACAGGTAAGCAGCAAGGTGTTAAATAGTTTTTTCATATAATTTATTTAAAATCCCAATTAAATTTATTTAAGTCTTGCAAGCAATTTTTTAATAAATCAATGCTTGCCTGTATATCGTTTTTATCGGCCATTTCAATTACCTGATGAACATGTCTGGTAGGAATAGAGATACAACCTGCAATGGCCCCTCCGGCAACCATTCGTTGAAGACCTGCAGTATCTGTGCCTCCGGCAGGTAATATTTCGGGTTGCCATTTTATTTTGTATTTATGGGCAGTATTTTTCATGTATTCAACCATTCTGTAATCGCTTATTACGGATGAGTCCATAATTTTAATGGCGGTGCCTGCACCTAAGCGGGTAATTTGTTCGTGCGTTTTAGAGCCCGGAACATCGTATGCAATGGTTATGTCTAATCCAAAACCAAAGTCGGGTTGAATGTTTAAAGCGGCAACGCTTGCGCCCCGGATACCCACTTCTTCTTGCACGGTAAAACAGGCATAAACATCGTAGGGTATGTTTTTTAATTGTTTAAATGCTTCAATAAGTATAAAAACCGATAAACGATTATCGAGCGATTTGCAGTTTACACAGTTGCCCATTTCTATTAATTCTCTTTGTCGGGTAACGGTATCGCCAATGCTTATATATTTTTCTACTTCTTTTTTATCCATTCCCATATCAATAAAGTAGTCGCTTAAGGGAACTACTTTTTCTCTTTCAGCGGGACTCATAACATGAATGGGTTTGCAACCCATTACTCCTATTAAATCTTTTTTTCCGTGCACAATAACTCTTTGTGCGGTAAGTGTTTTAGGGTCAAATCCTCCCAAGGGTACAAAACGCAAAAAACCGTTTTCATCAATGTGCGAAACCATAAAACCTATTTCATCCATGTGTGCGGCTATCATTGCTTTTTTGGGTTCTTTACCTTTTTTAATAGCGGTAAGGTTGCCCATGTTGTCTATAAATATGTGGTCGGCATGATTTTTTATTTCTTTCAATACTAGTTCTCTTACCCGTTGTTCTCTGCCGCGTGCTCCTGCTACTTCGCAGATTTGTTTTAACAGTTGGATGTTTATGGCCATATTTTTTTAATTATAAATGAATGTTTGCAAGTTATAGATAAAGTTTTTTAAACATAGCTAAGTTTAAGCATATTTGATTTACCCATTTCTTCTATAGGCATGCTGGCTATGTTGATAACCAAATCGCCATCATGCAGCATTTTTTCTTTTTTCAAAATGTATTTGGCATCGGCTATGGTATGATCGGTACTTACGGTTTTGTCGTAATAAATTCCTTGCACGCCCCACACCAAAGCCAGAGTATTTAGTATGTGTTTATTACCGGTAAGCACATAAATTTTAGCTTTGGGGCGTTGACTGGAAAGTTTAAATGCCGTGTAGCCGGAGTGTGTCATGGTGATGATGGCTGCTGCACCTACGCGTTGCGCCAGACGTGTTGCATTAAAACAGATACTATCGGTAATAAAGCGGTCATCTTTTTTATTTAGCGGAATACTTTCTTTGAAATAGATACCTTCAAATGATTCGGCTTCTTCAACAATTTTACGTATGGTTTCAATAACTTTAACAGGATGTTTTCCAACGGATGTTTCACCGCTTAACATAACAGCGTCTGCTCCGTCAAAAACAGCATTGGCCACATCGTTAACCTCAGCACGTGTTGGCGAAAGATTGGTTATCATGCTTTCCATCATTTGTGTGGCCACAATAACAGGTTTAGCGTGTGCCAAACATTTTTGTATAAGCATTTTTTGAATGAGGGGCACGTTTTGTAAAGGAATTTCAACACCCAAATCACCCCGGGCTACCATCAATCCATCTGTTTCGCTTATGATGTCGTCTATATTGTCAAGTGCTTCGGGTTTTTCTATTTTAGCGATAACTTTTGCGCGGTTTTTTCTGGCCTGGATGATGTGTTTAAGTTCAATGATATCTCTGGCAGAACGCACAAAAGATAGCCCTATCCAGTCAATATTATTGTCTAAAGCAAAATCTAAATCCTGCAAATCTTTTTCGGTAAGCGAGGGTAAGGAAACTTTGGTGTTTGGCAGATTTACTCCTTTTTTATTTGATAGTATGCCTCCTTGTATTACTTTGGTTATAACTTCGTCTTGTTGATTGGTTGATATTACTTCTAATACCAGTTTTCCGTCATCTAATAAAACTTTTTCACCCGGTTTAACATCTTGCGGAAATTGTTGGTAGGTTATATATACTTTTTGTGCGGTTCCGATACATTTTTGGGTTGTAATTTTTAATTCATTACCCGGAATAAGTTCCACACCATTGTTTTCCATTTCGCCTACCCTTAGTTTAGGCCCTTGTAAATCGGCTAGTATAGCTGCGTTTATACCGGTTTCGGCAATAATGGTGCGTATATTTTCTATTACATTTTTATGGTCGTTATAAGTTCCGTGCGAAAAATTTATTCTGAATACATTGCATCCCTCATATAACATTTGTTTTAAAATTTCGGGCGAAGAGGATGCGGGGCCAATGGTAGCTACTATTTTGGTTCTTTTCATTTTTCAAATTTATGTAAAAAATGTTGGTTTTGTTTATGTTTTTAAAAGATTAATTTTTCTTTTGATTTCAGCTTGCTTAGGTCTATGGCCTGGGTCATTATGATGATATCTAATTGGCGCAATTTATCAATTATTTGTTGTGGCTCTATAAAACTATTGTTACGCAACATTAAGAAATAATCAATTTGTTTAAGCTCGGGTATTACCGGGGTGTTGTTCGTTTTGTTCGAAAATAAAAAATATTCTATATGATCTTCCTCGCTTTTATAATGATATAAGTCAAAGTATGAAGAAAATTCTTTTTCATCGGTTTTTTTTAATGAAATATTAAATAGCTTATTGATGCTCCAGCATAATTGATAGTCTTTGCAATGTGCAATGATGCCTATTAAATCGAAATTGTAGTCGGGTTCAATATCCAGTTGATACTTTGCCATTCAGAGCAAAGTAAACGAATAAATATGCTATTTCAAAATATGTTTATCGCTTCGCAAAGGATGCAAATTTATAAAATCGCTGATGTGTGTAATTTTGACTATATTTTCGGGTAGAGTAAGGTTATTTGTAATAATTTGATTACCTGAAACAAATATTTTTTGTTTTTTAAAATCGCTGCTTAGTGTATTCAAATAGGTTTGAATGGAATAATTATTATCGGAAGCAACAAAAAAGGTAAATAACCATTTGCATTTTCTTAAGGCTGCTACTTCGAGTAAATCTTTATACGGTACTGATTGCCCGAGGTAAATCACATGGTAACCTAATTTGCGCAATAAATAGTTATAAAATAACAAGCCTAATTCATGTAGTTCTCCTTCGGGTAAAAATAGTATAAAGGTGTTTTGTTTATTTTGGGCTTTTGGCAATTTATCAGCTTCTACCATTAATTTTTGTCTGATAAGATGGGATGTAAAATGCTCTTGTGCCGGGTGTATGTTGCCGGTTACCCATAATACACCAATTTTTTGCAAAAAAGGATAAATTATATTTACGATACTGTTTTCAAACCCGAAATGGCGTATGCTTTCATTAAATATGTCTTCAAAATCATCTTCATTCATATCAATCGTAGCTAGCAACAATTTTTCGACATATATATTATAATTATCGTTTTTTGTACTTATTTCGATTACTTGTTTGTGTAGTTCTTCGGGTTTAAGCCGGGCAATTTTGGATATTTTTATTCCATGGTTATTTAAGATGGAAATGCTTAAAATTTTTTTTACTTCGGTATCATCATAATAGCGAATGTTGGTATCGGTTCTGTCGGGTTCAATGATACCATAACGCTTTTCCCAAATGCGCAAGGTATGTGCTTTAATACCGGTAAGGTTTTCAATATCTTTGATTGAATATTTTCTTGAATTAGTAGCCATTATACCCGACAAACAGGCGAATTTAAAATTTGTTTAAATTATCTTAAAAATATTTTTACGTACCCAATAGCGACTGATAATTAATAAGATTGTAGCAATAGTTAGCAAAACCACGATTTTTTGTAAATACAAGCTCCACGAATGTTCGCGCAGATAAATGTCATAAAATGATTGAACTCCCCAATAATTTACGGTAAATACAGACATTTTTTGCATCAGTTCGGGCATGATAAAGGTGGGCATCATGCTTCCGCCCAGCGCACTCATAATTAATACAATTAAAGTAGATACACTTTCAACTTGCTTGCGGGTATAGCAAAAAGAAGCTATAAACAACGCAAAGGATGCGCAGCACAGTGCAATGGCAATGCCTGTAATACTGAGTTGTAAGAGGTGATTGTATAAGGGTAATGAAAAAGTTAGATTGGCGAACAGAAACAATACGATTAATTGAAAACAACCTATTATTACTGAAGCAAAGTATTTTGCAAAAAAAATATTGTTTATTCCTCCCGGGCGCAACATTAATCTTCTGAGCGTGCCTTTTTCTTTTTCTTCCAGCAAACTGGCGGCCATACCGGTTAAAGAAAATAATAAACACATAATTACTGTTCCGGCTACTGCATGAACAAGTTGTGTGTTAATTCCTTCTGTTGTATTAATCACTTGGGTTTGCAAAATAGTATGATTTGTATTATTTAAACCGGCCTCTAAATTTTTTTCAATTTTGCCTTGAATAGAAATAAAAGAGCTGTCATTAACATCTAAGCCAAATTCTTTTTCAAGTGCTTTATTTATTTCCGAACGCATTTTTTTTGCACCGGAACTTTTAAATATTATGGGCGAGATAATAGATTTTATAATAGACGATTCATTTTTTTGCAGAGCGTCTTCAATAAATAAATGAGCATTATCCCGGTTTGCCAATATTAATACTCCGGCAATATTTCCTTTTTTTATTTTTTGTATCAATGTGGCCGAATCTGCACGTATTATTTCTAAAGTATTTAATTGATATAATTGAGTAATCATATTTTTAACTGTTTCTTCGGTTGTATCATTTGCATATAAACCCATTTTGAGCGGAGGCATATCGCTGCGTTTGTTTAAACCGCCAAATGCAAATACGAACAGTGTAATTAAAGCAATCGGAAGTAATAAGGATAAAGCCAATGCTTTTTTATCATTAAAAAACATTATCAGGTCTTTTTTTATAACGGATATCATTTATCACGCAATTTTTTACCGGTGAGCTTAAGAAAAATATTTTCCAGATTTACCTTTTTTATTTCAATCTGTTCTATTTCCAGATTGTTTTCTAAACAAAACGAAATAATTTTGGGCAGATCATTTTTTGCCGATTCGGTATTAAAATGTAAAGAATTACCTTCGGTATAATAAGCAATGTTATAATGTGGTATATGATGGGGTTTATTTTTTATAACAATGGTTATTTCGTCATTAATACCGCTGGCTTTTCTTAATTCATCTAAGCTTCCCTGAGCTATTATTTTGCCCTCATCTATAATACCTATGCAATCAGAAAATCTTTCGGCTTCTTGCATATAATGAGTGGTATATAAAATAGTAATTTCCTGATTTTTTAATTTTTCCAGTGCATCATATATATTATTTCGGCTTTGCGGGTCAATACCTACCGTGGGTTCATCCATCAATACCAGTTTAGGACGATGTAATAAACCACAGGCTATGTTTAGTCTGCGTTTCATCCCTCCTGAAAACGTTTTAACCTTATTGTTTTTTCTGTCTTCAAGTCCAAAAATATGCAGATAGTATTGAGCGTTTTTATTTAATTCGGCCTGACTTAGTTTATATGAACTGCCCCAAAACATCAGATTTTGCCAGGCTGTTAAATCATCGTAGAGAGCTATTTCCTGCGGAACTACACCGATATGATATTTTATATCCTGGTTTTTATCGAAAATATTTATTCCGTTAATGTGTACCTCTCCTTTGTCGGGTCTTAACAGTGAAGTAACTATGTTGATGGTGGTGGTTTTACCGGCACCGTTAGGTCCTAACAAGCTATAAAATTTACCTTTTTCGATGTTCAGCGAAATACCGTTCAAAACAGATTTTTCGCCTATACTTTTGTATATATTGTTTACTGCAAGCATTCAGGCTGCAAAGTAAATTTTATTTTTTTGAATATTTATTTAATAATGATTTTTTTACTCATTAAAATATTTTCTGAAGAGGCTATAACAAAATAAGTTCCTGCTGTAATTTTTTTTTCGGGGTCTATAGCGGTAATGTAATTGCCCGAGGTAGAGATTATTACTTTAGAATAAACCTCTCTGCCGGCTATATCGCGCATTACTACAAGTACATTTTTTCCTTCTAAGCCGGTTAATTCAAGATTTATGTTTTCAGCGGTTGTCGGGTTGGGAAATACATTTATGTCGGCTGTAGTACTTGCGGGTACAATTACAACGGCAAGGTTAGAATATGAAAATGTACCATCCATATCTACTTGTTTAAGTCTGTAATAGGATGTGCCGTTATAGGGAGAGTTGTCAATATCTGCATAATAATTAATGGAAGATGAGTTTACGGCTGCATATACTCTGCTTACAAATTCCCAATGATTTCCGTCTTTCGATTTTTCAATATCAAAATAATGGCTATTTTGTTCGCTGGCAGTTGCCCAGGTTAAATCTACTTTTTGGTCATGATAGAATGCATTAAAATATAGCAGTTCAATAGGTAAGGGATTTGCCGGTGTGCTGGATGATAATGTAAACGGACTAAAGGAAGTTACTAATACTGATGTGCTTACGGTTCCGTTTAAAACTGTGCCGGTGGTGCTTCCGTTACCATGGTCTTTCCATTGGCTTCCATCCCAACGAGCTATTCTTAAGTCGGCTAAGTTGGTAACACCGCAACTACGGCTATCCCAGCTAAGGGTTACATGTTTATTGGTAGACCCGTTAGTTCTGTCTAATATCCAATATTCACAACGGCTGATGTGGTCTAAAGTAGCGTCTTTTAACAATACATTGTATGAGCCGTTTGGATCAATATTAAAATATTCTGCTGTATAATGGTCAGTTGTGCTGCCCCCGCCATTGATGCTTATGGGTGCATAAAAATTATTTTTACCTACCGGAAATGTAAAAGCTGTGTTGCCTATTTTTCTTACAGGCCCGCTGACATAGCTGCTATTAGTGGGACTTGTAACTCCCGAACCGGAATTAAATATGAGTAAGTTAGTTGCGCTTGAAACTATATTTCGGTTTACAAAGGTAACATCAGTGGTAATATTAAGCGGAACGTTTAAAATCATGTCGCCACCGCTTTTGTTTATGGTCAGATTACCAAAGGTTGGGTTATTCATTATATCACCCAGTATGTATTGATCGTTGTTGCCGTCAACTACAGCGCGGCCACCCCCCACTGTAGCTATATTTACCGGATTTACGGTGCCAACTGTTGATATATTTCCGGCAAATGTAGAATTGTTGTTTGCCGCAGGATTTAAAGTACCTGTATTCATTCTTAAAAAGGTTACGTTATCGTTGTAGTCATCTCCTGCAATGGCTGCTCCCAGGTGCCAGGTACCTGTGCCCTGGTGTATAAAGGTAACTTCGGCATTAAATACATTTGAACCGTTTGTAGTATTATTAGTAGTACCTGTTGTTTTATTGATGGTAGTAGTTCCGTTAAATATATTTCTTTGAAATAATAAAGATTGTGCATTGATGTTGGCAGTATTGTTAAAAGTATTTCTTCTGAAATCAATAGTTGGTGTTGTTATGGTTAATGGACCGTTAAAGGTGCAAGCGTCTAAAACATTGTTACTACCCATTAATATGTTAGAGGTTCCGGCAGTTGTAATTTGTTGGGTAAGCGTTCCGTTTTGAGTAACTGAATATAAAGTTATGCGTGTTGCGCCTAAAATTGTTCCCGGAATAAATTGTGCAGTAGCAGTTAAAGTGAGGGTTGCCGGATTACCGGAAAAACCAAATGCTATGTCACCGGTAGAAGTAACATCTGAATTGAATTGAATAGTGCTGTGAAAAATACAGTTTTGTATGCGTGTATTGTCAGAGTCGGCAAAATTTATGTTTCCGGTAGAAGTAACATTAACAATTAAAGGCCCGAAAAATTCATGTGTATAGGTTCCGGCATTGCCATTGTTTCTGCCAATGTAAATACCTCCCGCAGTTGATGAGGTTAATACAGTTGTACCGTAATATTGGTTTCCGGTAGCTTGCCGGCCAAAAATAAAATTTCCATTGCCTTGATGATTTACGGTTAAATTATAAAATATATCTCCGTTAACATGCCCCATTCGCCATCTGTCGCCACCCGGTATGGTATTAAAGGTTATGGGGCCATAAAATATGTTACCCCCATCGCAATCATTATTGTTGGTACCTATTTTGGTAACTAACATCGGTCCGTAAAAAATTGAATTGGTAAAATACGAGTCTTGTGTAGTTACATTGATAGTAATATTATGGGTAGCATTTCCAATCTGAAAATCATAAAAATTAACCCGAATGGTGTTAGGTGCGGTAGAATTTAGGGTAAAGTCAGAACCTGCCGATGAACTGATTACTCCGCCCCCTGTAAGGTCAAAAGTTTGGTTGGATGAATTTGTGGCAGATAAATCATTTCCCTGCAAATCAAGAAAACCTGCTGTATGGTCGTAATCGTTGGTAATATTTATGTTACGGTTTGTTAGCAGGGCGGGATTGCTTGCGGAAGTATTGTTTATGGTTAAATTATAAAATGTTTCTCCTGTGCTTAATACTGTACTAATATTTTGTACACTTGTGCCGTTAAAGGTTACTCTTCCGTTTCGTTCTATAAAAGGATTAGTATGGGTGCTGGTTACCGTCCAGTTACCGGCAACAGTAAGGTTGTAATTACTGGTAGTAACATCAAGCTGTGCGGTATTTTCAATTGATAAATCACCTGCTACAGTAGTATTGGCGCCAATGCTTTTAATGTTGCTGTTTGTAAAACGAATGTGGTTGTAGCTGTTAAAGCTTGCAGAAATAGTTTGTGCAGTTGAACCGTTAAAATTTACCGTTCCGAAATTATTGTGAAATAATCCTCCGTTTCCGCTTAAATTACCGGCTATGTTTAGTGTGCCGTTACCCGAAAAATCAATATGATGCCTTAAAGATGAACTGTTGGTGGCTAAATTACCGCTAACAGTAGCATTTCCGTTATTGACGAGTAAAATACAATCGCGGGTATCGCTGCCTGTGGCGTTCATGGTTAAACTGGCACAAACCAGGTTTCCGTCAGCTACGTCTAAAATTACATCGCGGTTATTGGCTGTAGGAGCTAAGAATGTTACAGCTCCTGCAACGGTTAAAGTAAGGCCACTGTTTATACTTAAAGTAGTATTGTTTACTACCGGAGCAACGCCTATTTGCAGGCTGTTACAGGCAAAGTTACCGTCAACAGTTACAACATGACCACTGGCTATTCTAACATCGTTGGCTGCTCCCGGAACAACTCCTCCAACCCAGGTAGCAGGATTTGACCATACACCCGAGCCGGCTGATGTGATGGTTTGCGCCTGTACAAAATATAAGGGCAATAAATAAATACAGGCAACAACAATTAATTGTTGGTAGATTTTTTTCATAAACTAAAATTTCAGTTCTTTAACTTTTTTTGCGCACCTTAAAATTATATATATATTTTGTAAAAATCAAAATGTTATTTTATACTTTAATTAATAAGGTATATACAAAGCGGATATTTGTTAAGTGCTTGATAAACAAATTTCTGCAATCAACAGGAGCATCCTGTCAATTTCTTACATTTGCAGTTTGTTAAAAAATTAATTTTTTAATAAGATAAGCAAGTTGCTAGCATATCAACTTAAACATTATGTTCAAAAAATGAAAATGATAGATTTAGTAGATAGTTTTACCCGGCAAATAGAAGAAGCTGTTAAAATTGCCGAGAACACCAATTTTACAGTTAACCAAAATATTCAAAATGTATTGATATGTGGTTTAGGAGGCTCGGGTATTGGGGGCAGCATTGCAAAGCAAATTGCCGATTTGCAATCGGGTGTACCCATTGAGGTAAGCAAGGGTTATTTTATACCGGCTTATGTTAACGAAAACAGTTTGGTTATAATATCCTCATATTCGGGCAATACCGAAGAAACATTAAACACCCTGAGGCTTGCGCTGCAAAAAAAGGCGCAGATTATTTGTATTACATCGGGTGGAGAAATAGCAAAAATAGCCGCGCAAAATAATCTTGATATCATTCAACTTCCTTCGGGGTTTCCTCCGCGAGCATGCCTGGCTTATTCGCTTACGCAAATTTTAAATATTTTTTATAACTATAAACTGCTAATTGATAATCCCCTAAACGAATTAAAAAACGTAATAAATTTATTACACAGCGAATCGGAATTAATTAAAATGCAGGCTAAAAGTTTGGCGCATAAATTAGTTGATAAACTTCCGGTTATATATACAACTACATATAAAGAAGCTATAGCAGTAAGGATTAGGCAACAATTAAACGAAAATGCCAAAATGCTATGCTGGCATCATGTTATTCCAGAGATGAATCATAACGAATTGGTAGGCTGGAGAGAGAAAAATGAAAAACTTGCCATTGTGTTTTTACTGGATATAGCAGATTATGAAAGAAACCTAAAACGTATTGAAATAGTTCGCTCAATATGCTCGCAATATACACCCAACCTGATTAACATATATGCCAAAGGAAATACACCCATAGAAAAAACATTTTACCTGATACACCTTACAGATTATCTGTCGTGTTATCTGGCCGAAAAAAGAGGTTTTGATGCTATGGAAATTGATGTAATTAACTATTTAAAAGAAGAATTGAGCAGGTTTTAGTATATGCGCAAGGTAATATTTCGCGATTTAGGATTCATTGATTATAAACAAGCCTGGGATATACAAGAAGAACTGCATGCCGGGGTTGTAAGCCAAAAATTAAACATCAGAGAAAATAATTTACAAAAAAATACTGAAAATTACTTATTGTTTTGCGAACATCCGCATGTTTATACCTTGGGCAAAAGCGGAGATGACAAGCATTTGTTATTAAACGCTGAGCGCCTTAAAGAGATAGGAGCTGCTTATTATAAAATTAATCGCGGAGGTGATATTACTTACCATGGTCCGGGTCAATTAGTAGTTTATCCTATATTTGATTTGGATAATTTTTTTACTGATATTCATAAATATTTGCGTTACCTGGAAGAAGCGGTTATTATTACACTGGCAGAATATGGAATTAAATCGGGCAGAATAAAAGGTCTTACCGGTGTATGGATAGATGAAGATAAATTAGCACATTCAAGAAAAATTTGCGCCATGGGCGTTAAATGCAGCCGTTGGGTTACCATGCATGGAATAGGATTTAACATTAATACCGATTTAAAATATTTTGACTACATTGTACCCTGCGGCATTACCGATAAGGCAGTAACTTCAATGCACAGAGAATTAAACAAACCGGTTGATATGGAAGAAGTAAAACAAAAGCTAAAAATTAATCTTGCTAACATTTTTGATTTTGAATACGTTTGAAGAATAATTACAGGGTAAAATGATTTTATTTAGAATTTTTATTAAAATAATTAAATGGCTGTTAATTGGTTCTTTTGTTTTATTAATTATAGCTAACGCATTTGTATTTTTTACCGGTCGCACATACTTGTACAAAGCTGTTGCCTCTACATATCTGGTCGGCCAAACAGGCCCCGGCATCTTAGATAAAGATTTTTTTCCCTATCGTACCATTGAACACAAGCGGCCTCAACCTTGGCCGCTTCATCATCGGTATAATCAAAATAATATACCGGCCGATTTGCTCGATAAACTCAACCAAATTAAAACAACTTCTTTTTTAATGATTAAAAATGACAGTTTGTATTTTGAAAAATATTGGAATGGATTCGATTCACTTACTGTTTCCAATTCTTTTTCGGTAGCTAAATCAATTGTAGGTTTATTAATAGGCATTGCCATACAAGATAGTTTAATAAAAAGTATTGACCAACCCGTTGCCGATTTTTTAGAAGAATTTAATACAGAAGCCAAAAAGCGAATTACTTTAAGACATTTGCTAAGCATGAGCAGCGGAAGCAATTGGACAGAGAGTGGAGGGAACCCCCTGTCGCATAATGCCGAAGCCTATTACAGCAGCGATTTGGAAAAGGTAATGAATAAAATTGAATACCCTGACCAACCCGGCAAAAAATTTTATTACCAAAGTGGCAATACACAAACACTGGGTTTTGTTTTAGAAAATGTTACCGGTAAAACGCTAAGCGAATATGCATCCGAAAAACTTTGGCAACCCCTGGGTGCAGAAAACGATGCTTACTGGAGTTTGGATAAAGAAGACGGACATGAAAAGGCCTATTGTTGTATTTATTCTACCGCACGCGATTTTGCCAGAATAGGAAAATTAATGTTGTATGATGGCAAATGGAATAACCAACAAATAGTACCTGCCGCTTATATCAAAGAATGTATCACACTTGCACCCTTGCTCGAAGAAAATGGAGAGCCTAATAAAAAATACGGACTATCATGGTGGATTACTACCCATCACAACGAAAACGTATTTTATGCAAGAGGTATTTTAGGACAATATATTATTTGCATTCCCTCGCAAAATTTAATTATTGTTCGCACCGGCCATCAAAGAGGAGTAAAATACAGCAGCGATCATCCCAGTGATGTATATTTGTATATAGATGTGGCAAATAAGCTTTTAGGCAAATGAAAAAAGATATTGAAATACCCATAGTAAAAGATGTTGGAGTGGCAGTTGTTAAAGAAGAAAATGAACTGGCACAACCCGAATGGAATGTGTATCTGATAAATTTAAAAAATGAACCCATAGAAGGCGTACTGGTATCTTCCAGAGGGTATGGTGTTATTTCGGAAGAAAAAAGAAATACCAGCGAATTGAGGCACTTTTTGGATATTGTTAAGCCGAAAACCTTTGCAAAAATAGAACCCATCATTGAAGATGTTTTTGTACTCAACAATGAATATTGGGTTAGCTTTTATTTAAATAATGTAATGTACGATAAAAAATTTATTTTCTTACCGGAAACCATCAAAGAAGAAAACTTTACCAAAATTCCGGTTATTAATAAACGCGGTGTTTTGATTTTGTGAATATCAAGTTGTTGTCATTAAGCTATTTTAAGGTTGATTTAAAAAACGTACTATGAAAAACACTAAAATATTTAAAATGCCCTTTGCAAGTGTTTATCCTTATTATATTGCCAAAGCAGAAAAAAAAGGACGCACTAAGCAAGAAGTAGATACCATCATATTTTGGCTGACGGGCTATAACCAGGAATCATTGCAAGCACATTTGGACAACAAAACTGATTTCGAAACATTTTTTGCGCAATCTCCTCAATGGTATTACGCTCTTTTAATGCTTCAATAACCACTTTGGCTTTGAAGTCTGCACTGAATTTACATCTGGACTTTTTCATACAGGTAATTTTAGGGTTTTTACTCTTTTTTTCAACTTAGTTACCTGTCTTAATTTTGGGGGACATTATAAATTGACATATTGATGTCTATGGTTATATTTTAATTAATGAGTTTTTTATTAAGTAATTCCGGGCATCTTCAATTGAATTTATGAATGTGTATTCTAATTCTTTACTGCTGTATGCGTAAAATGTTATATAAGATTTTGGAAAAACATAACTCATATAAACAGAACCGGTATCAAAAATAACATCTTTATATCCTTGTATATCGCTGTCATTGTAGGTTGATATAAGTACTACTTTTTCTCTATACATATTTGATGCCAGGTAGTTTCTAATATCATTTATATTGTTTTTACAATATTCGCAGGTTTTAACAGATCTTAGTAAAAATATATTATCAGCTTTCAATAAATTTAATTTATTCATTTCATTTAAATAATATTCAAATGCTTCTCTGTTAATATTTTTGTGCTGTAAATTATTGCTACACTTAATAAAAATAAGACAAACTAAAAGATATTGCAGTTTAATCATATTCAATATTAGCAATTTTAAATTTACAAATAACCTTATCTTTATTTACATTATCCCATTCTCTAAACAATAATTGCCCGGTTTTTGTAACAAAAACCATGGTATAATCATATATTTTATAATCATAGATAAACTCGTTTATATATTTAAAATTATTATCATACACCAATAATGACCATTTATTATCTAATCTATGTGGAGTTTTATAAGGATTTTTTTGATTTTTAAAATTATTATGCCTGAATATTCTGTAATATAGTTTGTGTTTATAATCATACATTATTTTATAGTACATTGGATGATGGTCGTAAAAATTGACAATATCAGTCATGTTTTTAGTACTTCTATTACTGGATAAAAATTCATCAGAATATTTCGATTTCATGCATATACTATGCGTTTTACCATTGCTTAATATATATATGCTATCCGAAAAGGTATGGTTTATTATGATAGAATCGTTTTTTACTATCTTGGTAATAGCAAAATCATAAAAGTTCTTTTCATAATATAAACTCGGTAATCGTGCAAATTTATTTTTTACATAGAAAATATTATTACTTAATGTACATTCTGATACAGAATAAAAGTCTTTTGGAACCTTTTCAAAATTTGTATCATACGTATAACAACTTATATATTTTTTTTCATTTATTTTTATAAATGGGTTTAAATAAGAAAATATATAAGGTTTTACTATTAAGGTATCAAAACCGCTATCATATTTATATTGTATTTTATATGCTTTTATACTGCCCTCAACCGAATTATATAAATAAATACTATCTAAATATTGCCCGCTGTCAAACCAAATTGAATCTAAATTATTAACATAACAACCTATAATATCACCGTAGTAATATTTTATTCTATGACCTAATAATTTATTTAATGGTACACAAAGGGTATTGGTATCAAATAGCTTATAATAATAAATACAGGTGTCTGCTTTGGAAAAATAATAAAGGTGTTCATTTCCATTTTGCTCAAATATACCTATATTACTTCCCAAAAATATAGACATCGGATATTTAAGTTCAAAGCAAAATTCATCGTCAGATAATACTATATTTAATTTATTATTTTTACTGCATAATATCAATGTAGAAATTACAAATACAAATGCTATTCTTCTTAACATAATCTAACAGGTGATACTAACAGTGCCTTTGTTTCCACATCTTCGTCAGAATTATATATCGGATCTATAATTATTATATATACTAAGCACTCGCTATTTCGTTTTATTATCATGTGTAAATTTCCATTTTCTAAACCATCCTGAATATCTTGGTCAAATATATTAATATTTAGAACGTCAGAATAATTATTACTTTGAAAATACTCAATTTGATTTTCATTATTTTCTATCAAATTAATTAAGTTGCTGAGTCTAGGTGTTACAGTTACGGGTTCAAAGCAGTTATTACCTGGTATGTAACACTCCCAAGTAAATGTATGGGATGTTCCATGAAAATCCCTGCATAAGAATCTGGTAGCACCCGCTCTTAAACTAGGCTTAATTGTATAGCTAGAATTTAATTCAGACATAACGTTTTCCTCTTTTTTACATGCAACAACAATGAACAAACTTGCTATTGCCGGATAAATTAACGTTTTCATAATTTTTACAAATTTAAGTTTTCACTGCAAATAAGCGCTGTTGCAGTGTTACAGCGGGCATAATATACATTGTAAAAGAGCTTATGCCATGCTCATCATACGGCTGCGCGCTTGCCGCTTTTATTATAGTCTGTTTCAGGAGATGTGCGCTTCAAACAAGCAGAAAGCACAAATCCTAAAAACAGGATTTGATAATTTTCTCTTTTTTGAAGCGCCAGGATGAACACCCGATGCGTGTGCAATTATATATATATATATGTAGGCAAGTTTAAAAGTAAAAAGTTATTAACAATACCAGGTAGTAATAAAAAACAACTTATTGACTAGAGTTGTATTGCATGTTATTGATAAAAATTAAAATATTACTGATATTTAAACCCAAATTCAGGAATAAAAATTTGGCAAAGTTCGGGTGGTAATTGTGTTATCTGCTATCAGGCCAATATAACACATACATGAGTAAGACGAAGTAACCCGAATTAGCAGACATTAAAACAGTAATAACCTAACATATATTATGAAAAACACTAAAATATTTAGAATGCCCTTTGCAAGTGTTTATCCTTATTATATTGCCAAAGCAGAAAAAAAGGGCCGCACTAAACATGAAGTAGATACCATCATATTTTGGCTGACGGGCTATAACCAGGAATCATTGAAAGCACATTTGGACAACAAAACTGATTTCGAAACATTTTTTGCGCATGCTCCCAAATTCAATCCCAATGCTTCAAAAATAACAGGACTTATATGCGGATACCGCGTAGAAGAAATAGAAGACAAACTGATGCAAAAAATTCGTTATCTGGATAAACTTATTGATGAATTGGCCAAAAATAAATCGTTAGAAAAAATATTACGAAAATGAGTTTTTGTGATTAGCTGCCATGAACTCATAAACACAATAACAGCCTTTTTTATTTTTTTTACACAAACAACCCCTATTTAAAGAGGAAATTATAACTTTGGTACGATAAATGCTAATGCGTTTTTTGCTAATAACTGAATTATGAAATTAAAACTCTACTACCTGTTAATTCCGGTACTTGTTTTATCCGGAATTACAAATCATGCACAATACATAGACTACGAACACGACTCCGGCTGGAAATTTGGTCTTAATATAGGCGGCATGTACCAGCAAAGCGACCTTCAATCAGTTCCCGGACTGGGTTATGGGTTTACATTAGGCAAAGCGCTATACCAAAAACCCTCGCGCTTTTGGGCTTTCGATTTGCGTTTTCGCTACCTGAGAGGTTTTATGTTGGGTTATAGCAATGAGCGTAATTACGGGTTGTTAAATAATCCGCAACTCAATGGCACCAATTCTACGCTAAGCAGTAGTTTAAATTACAAAGACTCAACCGGATATGTATTTTCTAATTACTCCATGGATTTACACCGCTATTCATTAGAAGGTGTTTTAACCTTTAACCGGCTTAGAGAAAGAACAGGTATTGTGCTTCATGTATTTGGCGGAGTGGGATTAACAGATTACCGAACCAAAATTAACCAATTAAACGAAAACGGCTTTCAGTATAACTATGCTTCATTAGATTCTACGGGCGTTACGCAAAGTTCGCTAAACAACTTATGGGATGATACTTACGAAACAGATGCCGAAGGCAGCCAACAGCGTAACATAAAATTTATGCCTTCACTGGGTATAGGATTAGGCTATCAGTTTTCTCCCCGTTTTACCATGGGTATAGAACATAAAGTAACTTTTGCACTAAATGATTTAATAGACGGATATGCCTGGAAAAATGATAATACGGCTACCGGAAATAACGACAGATATCATTACACGGCTATACATTTTACCTGGCATTTGTTCAGAGGCAGAACAAACTCTACTACAACAACCAACAATAATAACATTAACAATTATACTACCACAACAACTACTACTACAACCAACACAAATACCGTAACTACGCCCCCGCCTCCCCAAGAAAAACCACGTATAAATTTTATTGTACCAGTTACCAGTCCGTTTACCAGCACGAATCAATTTTTTAATGTTAATGCAAGTGTAACCAACGTGCCCGGCAGAAATAATATTTCCTTTAAATTAAATGGGGTTGAAAATATCAATTTTACATATAGCAACAACAGCCAAAGATTAAATAACAACATTACATTAGTATCCGGAACCAATCTCATTGAAATCAGCGCCTGGAACGATGTAGGATACGATTATCAATCGGTAATTATAGTTTACAACCCTCCTTATTATACGCAGCAACAACCACCTATTGTAACTATAACCAACCCTATAGCAAGTCCCCACAATACAAACAATCCAAATTATAATCTTACTGCAACAGTACTAAATGTGGCCGGTGCACATAACATCACATTTAAGTTTAACGGAGTAGTAAGCAACAATTTTGTTTATAATGTAAATACCAAAGCCTTTTCAAGCTTATTAAACCTTGTGCCGGGCGTAAATACCATTGAAATAAAAGCTGCCAATAATGCCGGTATTGATATTAAAAATGCAACAATCAACTATCAGCCTATACAAACTCCAACGGTTCAGCCACCGGTGGTAACTATTTTTAACCCTACTTTAAATCCGTTTACTGTCAATACCAATTCGGCTACAATAGATGCTTCGGTTATTAATGTGAACTCTGCAGCCCAAATTACACTTAAGATTAACGGTTTGCAAAGCAGTAACTTTGTTTATAATCCGCAAAGCAGTTTAATGCAAATAGTTGCGAATTTGGTTGAAGGCACCAATGTATTTGAAATTACAGCTACCAATGTAGCGGGCAGCGATTATAAAAGCACGGTTATCATTTATAAAAAACCCGAATCAATTCAACCTCCGCTTGTAAACTTTACCGACCCCGGTATTAGTCCGGCCACCGCAACAAGCGCTGCCAAAACAATTAAAGCAAGCGTATTGAATGTGTCATCTAAAAATGATATTACCCTGAAGTATAACGGAGTACTTAACAATAACTTTACTTATAATACTACCACAAAAGAATTAAGCTTTAGTACTACGCTCAACCAAGGTACTAATCTGGTAGAAATAAGTGCCGTTAACAATGCCGGAAGCGATTATAAAATAGCTACTATCATTTATCAGCCGGTAGTAAGCGGTATGCCTCCGGTAGTAACGTTTACCAACCCTACTGTAAATCCATTTAACACTAACGTGTCTGCCGCATCAATAATGGCTACTGTGCTAAATATAACGGCTCAAAATCAAATTACCTTTAAAGTTAACGGATTGGTCAATAACAATTTTACCTATAATGTAAATACCAAAGTCTTTTCTTCTACAGTAAACTTGATTGAAGGTTCTAATCAACTTGAGATTTCGGCAGTGAATAATTTTGGCAACGATGTTAAAACAACCACTATCATTTACAATAAACCCTGCGAACACCCAACCCTAACACTGTTACAACCTGCTACCGCTAATCATGTGGTTCAACAAAGTAACATTGTGCTCAGTGCCATTGCCAATAACATCACTTCGCAAAACGATATTATATTCAAATTAAATGGTACAGCACATCCCTTTACTTTTGATTTAAATACCGGTACAATTACTGCTAACCTGAATTTTGTAAATGAAAACAACACTGTTTACATTCAGATTTCAAATGCATGCGGTTCAAGCAATCACACCATCCATGTAATATATATTAAACCTAAAACTCCACCGGTAGTTAACATTACTAATCCTGCACAAAATCCCCACACGGTAACAACGGCCAATTTTACAATAAAAGCAACTATTACGAATGTAACAAGCAATGCAGGTGTCAGTTTCTTGTTGAATGGTTTACCCAACACAGGCTTTAGTTTTAACCCTAATACACAGCAGTTTTCTGCAAACATTACCCTTGTACCGGGTAATAACACCATACAAATTACCGGAACCAATACCGATGGAAGCGATAGCAAAACAACCACAATTTTATTTAACAACAACCAGCCCGTATGTTACAAACCCGTTATTGCTCTTACCGAGCCATTAAGCAATCCTGTTAATACCCAAATACACAATTTGCTGGTAAGTGGCGAAATTCAAAATATACAAAGCGCTTCCGATATTACCTTTCAGGTAAATGGCGTAAACTCACCGTTTAATTTTAATCCTCAAAATAAACAATTCAGCGCCACCGCTTCATTAAACCTTGGTAATAATACTATTACCATCATGGCTAAAAACCAATGCGGAGAAGCAAGCCAAACACTAACAGCTATATACAACAAGCCACCCATGCCTCCGGTAGTAACCATTGTCAATCCGGGACAGAACCCTTTTACCACTCCGCAAGCTAACTTACAGCTTACTGCTAAAATAATCAACATCACTCAGGCCTCTCAAATTACCTATAAAGTAAATGGTGTGGTTAATACAGGCTTCACCTTTAATCCGGTTACACATGATTTTGTGAGCAACGTAACATTAAATACAGGTGCCAATATTTTTGAAATTTCGGCAACGAATAATGATGGAACAGATACAAAATCAACTACCGTTATTTACGAAAAACCTGCTGATCCATGCATACCGCCCACTATTACCATGATTGCTCCGGTTACCAATCCTGAGTCGGTTGCACAATCTGCCTATAGCATTTCAGCGAATATTTATAATGTTGCAAATAATAACCAAATCAGCTTTAAACAAAACGGGGTAAATAAAACCTTTACTTATAATGCCAATACGAATAAACTTACTCACAATGCAACTTTATTGGAAGGCAGCAATACTTTTGAAATAAATGTAAACGGTAATTGCGGAAATGCCAATGTGCAGTTTACTATCATTTATAACAAACCTAAACATCCTCCGGTAGTTACCATTACTAACCCCTCGCAAAACCCGCACACCACTTCGTCTGAAAATGCAACAATCAATGCAACCATAACAAACATTACGGCACAAAATCAAATTACCTACAAAGTAAACGGTAATGCCAATACCAACTTTAACTTTGATGTAACTACAAAAGTATTTACTGCTGCAGTTACATTACAACCCGCAAATAATACATTTGAAATTACTGCAACCAACACTGATGGTACCGATACAAAGTCAACCATTATTGTATATAACAAACCACCAGAGCCTTGCGACCCACCTTCGGTAACTTTTGTTAATCCTAATACCAATAACACTACTGTTACTAATGTAAATTATACTTTAAATGCAAAAGTTGATAAAGTTGCAGGTGCCAATAATATTATCGTAAAAGTTAACGGACAAGGTGTGGCATTTAATTATGATGTCAATACAAAATCACTCACAGCCAACATAAATTTACAGGAAGGAAACAACACCGCAGAAATTATTGCTACAAATAATTGCGGAACAAGTAATGAGGTAACAAATATATTTTACAATAAACCTGTTACTCCTCCGGTAATAACCATTACCAATCCACCTGCTACCCCGCACGATGTAAATGCAGCAGCATTTATGTTTACGGCTACTGTACAATATGTATCTCAGGCAAATCAGATAACCGTAAAATATAATAATGCCATAAATAACACTTTTACGTTTGACGCAAATACCGGGGTAGTAACTTTACCTGTTACTTTAAATCAAGGAAATAATACATTTGAAATTACGGCAACTAACCAAGGCGGCACTGATTCCAAAACAGCCACGGTTAAGTACACCATTCCTTGTAATGCACCCGTTATAACGCTGCAAAAACCCGCTTCGGCAAATATTACGGTTACGGCAGCCACACTTCAAATAAAAGCGAAAATTACCAACGTTACAGCCGCTGATATTGTTCTAAAACAAAATGGAAACATCATACAACACAACTTCAACGCTCAGCAAATAATGTCTGCAAATACGCAACTGGTGGAAGGAGCAAACACCTTTGTTATAACAGCTACCAATGCATGTGGAACAGCCGAAATAACAATTCATGTTACGTATAATCGTCCGCTGCAACCACCGGTTGTTACCATTACCGATCCTGTGGCAAATCCTCACAACACTGCAAACGATCAATATGTAATTAAAGCAAACATATTACACGTAAACTCAGCCAGCGATATTACCTTTAAAGTTAACGGTATTTCTACTACCAATTTTACCTACAATACCAATACTAAAGAGTTTAGTGCAAATGTAAATCTGAATACCGGTAATAACAGTTTTGAAATACATGCCACAAATAGCGATGGACATGATAGTAAAACAACTACCATCATTTACACTCCTTGTTATGCTCCGGTTATTTCATTAAATAACCCTAATGTTTCAGGAACCGTAACTTCTATCAGTCCATATCCTTTAAGTTTAGTTTTACAACACATCAATTCGCAACAATCCATATTCTTATCAAACAATAGCCAAACTATCAGCAACTTTAATTTTAATACACAAACTAAAGAGCTAACTGCAAATGTGCCATTGGAAAACGGAATTAATAATTTCAGAGTAATAGCAAGCAACAATTGCAGTCAGGTTACCGAAGAATTTAGCATCAAGTATCAGCCGGCACCTGAGCCTATGGTTACTATTTGTCATACTGTAAATGGTACTTCCCAAACGATGCAGGTAGCACAAAGTCAGGTTCAAAGTTATCTGGCACAAGGAGCAACCATGGGAGCCTGTCCTTGCTATATGCCCGTTATTAATGTAACTAATCCAAGTACCAACGCAACAACGGTTAATTCTACCGGTTATTCGCTAACGGCTAATATCGAACATACTACTGCAAACCAACTATCACTTACACATAATGGTAACCCTATAACTAATTTTACATTCCACAATAATCAATTAACCGCAAATTTATCTTTATCCAACGGTGCTAACAGCATTGTTATCAGCGCACAAAATACCTGTGGAAAAGAGAATAAAACGCTGGTTATAACCTATGTTGAACCTGCACCTGCTCCTTGTGGCCCACGTTTTAACCCGGGTAATTCGGCTTGGGAATTTTGTTTGGTTACTCCTTCCGGTACATTTACCCGCGATAATTTAATTGCTAATAATAATTTTACCTACTCCGGACCGGCATCCAGCGCATATTTTAAACCCATTGCAGGTGGTGGAGATGCTATTGTAAACGGTAGCCCTTATCAATTACAAAACGGACAATATTACCTGTTCACCGGAAACTTAAATGTAAATGTAAGTTCAAATCATCCGGGTTCAATGGGGCATTGGAGTATATGCATTACCGCAGATAACGTACCTGTATTCGGTAATGGTAACAACCGCCCTGCAAGTCCCTGTCAAAGTTCTAACAACAATCAGGGTGGAGGAAACAACAACAACCAGGGTGGAGGAAACAACAACAATCAGGGTGGCGGAAATAATAATAACAGCAATGTTGATTTTTCAATCGGAGGAAATGGAGTAGTAAACGTTAATGAAAACGTATGTGCCACCATTAAATGTTTGGGCGAGGCAGTAGTATATAACAATACCCAGGATGCCTTTGTAAGAATATCATATAGTTTAAACAATGGTGTTGACTGGTATGAATTTAACAACAACAATTATGTAAATGGCGGAGAACAAGAAACCGTACAGGTGCCAAGTGGTGGCAAAGTTGTATTAAAAGCATACTGTCAAAATCCTTCCGGTAATTGGTCAAACACCATAACTACCAACACCGGCAGTCAATGGGTATATGTTTTGAAAAATGGCGATAACGCACCCAACATTCAGCCATTTCAAAATCAGGCTTCTGCCGAACAATTTTTGCAAGGCGTGGTAGTAAACGGCAAAATAAGCATTGGCCCCAACGATGTAATCTATTTATTTGAATTACGTCATGTTGGTAATGTTGGCGTAGATTATCAGGACGTAGTTATGCTGGTTACCTTTGATGAAAATGCTACTTGTTTTCCTCCAAAGAAACTAAACAATAACCAAGGTGGAACCAACACCGGAGGAGGAACTCAAAAACAAGGAAATAATAATAATGCTGAAGAAGACGCGCGCAAAAAAGCAGCCGAAGAGGCAGCTAAAAAAGCGCAGGAAGAAGCACAGCGCAAGGCAGCCGAAGAAGCCCAACGCAAAGCACAGCAGGAGGCTCAGAAAAAAGCAGCCGAA
>JBBIOU010000014.1:0-82682 GCA_037443205.1 Flavobacteriales bacterium
CTGTATACCAATCCGCCCCAGCGGTTGTATATGTATAACTCGTTCTCTGGATACTTCTCTATCCCTAATATCACAAACTCATCGTTTATCCCGTCTCCGTTCGGACTGAATCCGTCTGGGATGACAACAACTACTTCTTCATTAACAATAATGAACAAACGAGCAGTATCGCAGTAGGTATTACATAGAGCATCACAAACTACATATATAATGGTATCATTTCCTACAAAGCCTGAAGAAGGAGTATATATAATATTAGTACCACTAACAGATGCTGTACCATTTTGAGGACCGCCAATAATTGAAACTGAATTGAAATTTCCGTTATCATTATCAGTAACACTAACCGTAACGGATGTTGAAGGGATGTTTTCCATGGAAGTAGAGTCATCCACAGCATCTAAAGTTAAAGCTGCTGAATTGATAGTAACTATAACGCTGTCGATAGCTGTACATCCGCCTGCACCGGTTCCGGTAACGTAATATACATTTACCAGATTGATAGGAGTAACACTAATAACCGGAGTATTATCAGATGTACTCCAAACATAAGTATTAGCACCTGTGGCCATAAGTGTTGTACTCGTTCCCAGACAGATAGTTTGGTTAGGTCCTGCATCTACGTTAGGTAAAGGATTAACTGTAATAGTAACAGGTACCCTGCCACCAACATTTGTACATCCTTGTGCACTAACCGATTGCACGTAGTATGTTGTTGTAGTATTTGGTGAAACCACATAAGGTGTTAAACCTAAGGCCGTGCCACCGGTAGAGGCAGCATAAACTTCAAAACTGGTTGCACCTGTTCCGCTTGCATTGATAACCACCGACTCGCCTGCACAAATGGCATTAGCACTTGCGGTAACAGAGGGAGCATCGGGAGTAGGATTAATCGTGATGTTGTTAATTTGCGAAGCACTGCAAGGTGGTGTACCTACAGTATAAGTAACAGGTATGGTTTGTCCAGATAAACCGCTTGGATCAAAAGTATTACCACTTACTCCCGTACCGCTCCATGAACCACCATTAGTACCGGTAACCAATGGGTTTAAATTAATGAGTCCGTCACTTTCGCAAATTGCCGCAGGAGCAGTCCACGAAGCATCTGCATTACCTATAACCTGAATTGTTTGTGTAGATGTTTGTTGACATGGGTTAGTACCTACTGTATATGTAATACTGATTGTTTGACCTGCTAAACCGGTGGTATTAAAATTACTGCCTGAAACATTGGTACCTGTCCATGTTCCTCCGGGAGTTCCGGTAACCAAGGCATCTAAATTAATATTTCCGGTGCTTTCGCAAACTGTTCCCGGGCTGGTCCAGGATGGATTAGCTAATGGTATAACCGTAATTTGCACCGGAATCCTTCCGCCTAAATTTGCACAACCGTTACTACTTACTGCTTCTACATAATAGGTTGTTGTGCTTGTAGGTGAAACTGATAAAGGCGCTGCACCCAGTAATGTTCCTCCAATTGAAGCATCATAAATATTAAACACAGATGCCCCCGATCCGGTAGCGTTAATAGTTGTACTTTGCCCCTGACAAATAGTAGTAGAAGTGGCAGAAACAGTTGGGTTAGCAGGTGCAGAGTTAATTGTTACATTAACATTAGCAGTATTTTGGCATCCGTTAGCATCTGTAACTGTAACAATATAATTCCCGCTAGCAGCAACCGTAACATTACTAATAGTATTATTTTGCTGATTAGATGAATAAGAGTTGGGACCCGTCCATGAGTAAGTGCTTCCTCCACCTGCATTTAAATTTAATGTTTGGCCTTCGCAAACAGGGCTATTGCTGTTGGCACTGGCATTGGGTAAACTGTTAACAGTTATATTGATAGAAGCATTAGCTGTACCCACACAACCTCCCGGGTTAGTAACTGTAACGGTGTAAGAAGTATTGACGGTAGGACTTACAGTGATAGGATTTGTAGATTGACCTGTACTCCATGAGTAACCGGACCCGCTGGTAGCTGTAAGTGTTACAGACTGTCCAATGCAAATGCTTGAGGAAGGATTAGCACTGATGCTTACTCCCGGGTTAGTAACTACCTGTGCATTGGTTGTAAGAGTAATTGAGCAACCGTTGGAACCGGTAATGGTTACAGAATAAACTCCTCCATTAGCCAGCGTAACGCTACTGATAGAAGGGTTTTGTAAGGTTGATGAGAACCCGTTGGGTCCTGTCCAACTATAGCTTACACCACCTGATGCGGTTAAATTTAAAGTGGAACCTGTACAAACAGGTCCGTTATTACTAACTGTTCCGGAAGGGAGCGAATTAACTGTTACCGTAGTTTGTGCTGTATTCTGACAACCATTAGCACCGGTAACAGTAACAGTATAGGTTCCTGCATTAGCTGCAGAAACATTGTTTAATGTAGGATTTTGTAAAGTTGATGAAAACCCGTTAGGACCTGTCCAACTGTAGCTTGTACCACCGGATGCACTTAAATTTACATTTTGTCCTGCACAAACAACAGCCGGTGTTGCATTGGCTGTTGCGTTTGGCAAAGCATTTACGGTTAAGTTTGCTGTGGCATTGGCCGTACATCCATTAGCTGCTGTAACTACCACTGTATAAGTACCGCTGGCTGCCGTAGTGGCATTAGTTAATCCGGGATTTTGTAAAGTAGATGAGAAACCATTTGGACCTGACCAAGAATAGCTTACTCCACCGGAAGAACTAAAAGATACATTTTGCCCTGCACATATTGTTGAAGGAGTTACAGAAGCACTGGCAGTAGGTGAAGCATTCACAGTAACTGTAACCTGAGCTGTATTTTGACAACCGGCTGCTGAGGTAACTGTTACCGTGTAAGTACCACTGGCTGCAACAGTTGCATTAGAAATTACAGGGTTTTGTAATGTTGATGTAAATCCGTTGGGACCTGTCCAACTGTAGCTTGTACCACCGCTTGCTGAAAGATTAATGTTCTGACCTGAACAAATAGTACTGGGTGTTGCATTTGCCGTAGCGTTGGGTAAAGGATTTACGGTAACCGTACCGGAACCTGTGCCGGTACATCCTGCAACGGTATACACAACAGTATACGTTGTTGTACTTGATGGACTAACATTTATTGATTGTGTTGTAAAGCCTCCCGGTGACCACGAATAGGTACCTCCACCTATTGAAGGGCTGGCAGTGAGTGTAGCAGTTTGACCGGAACAAATTGTGGCACTGTTTACACTTACTGTTGGGGTTGGATTAACCGTAACGTTTGTAGAAGCCGAATTGGTACAACCGGCAGCCGTTACAATTACTGAGTATGTTCCTGCATTTGCTGCTGTTGCTCCGGGTATGGTAGGGTTTTGCAAAGTAGAACTGAATCCATTTGGTCCGCTCCAACTGTAAGTTCCACCACCACTTGAACTAAGATTGATTGTAGTGCCTGAACAAACCGGACTATTGCTGGATATAGAAACATTGGGCGTAGGGTTTACCGTAATAGTTATGACAGAGCGGGCAGATGTACAACCACTTGCCGTTTGCTCCTGTAAATAATATTGAAACGTACCCGCAGTACCTGTAGGTACAGCGAAAGTAGTACCTGATCCTATTTGTGTTCCACCGGTTGGAGCGTTCCACCAGGTAAAGGTAGAACCACCGGCTCCGGAGGCTGTTAAGGTTAAAGGCTGATTTTGACAAATGGTATAGCTTGAACCACTGGGATAAGTAAGTGGTCCTATCATAAAGTCGGGTATGGGGGTTTGAATAGTGGCTGTACCTGACCAGTTTAAGGTAAAACTACCGTTATTAGGCGACCACTCATTAATTAAGAGGTAATAATGTTGTCCGGCTGTAACATTGAGCCATTGCACCCAGCCATCTCCATAAACATCTTCACTGACATCTGCCGGCCAGTTTGCCATGCCTGTAGCTCCGGTTGTAGCTGCATAAGAACATCTTACAGGTGACCCGAGAGAACCGCAACTACTTGCCAAGTATAAGGCAAAGTCATAATCGTGAGTACCGCTGTTGGGGTTTAACGTAAAACCCAAAGTTCCGCTGGTATTTATAGTAAACTCATACCAATTTGAAAAATTTTCGCTGGTCACACAGCCTGTACAGCCATCTGATTGCAGACCCGGGCCGGTACTTAATCCGCTAAACGAAAAGCCGTTATTACATATACCGGTAGCATTTATACAATCGGCATTGGTTAAACCCGTAGGGCCTCCGGCCATAGGCACATTGCTGATAGTAGCGCTCCAGCCGGCCAATTGAACAGTGTTGTCTGAAACAAATCTGAAAGTTAAGCAACCACTGGGGTGAGTAGAAGTTACTGTACCCGGTGAACTCAGACAGCCTTGCCAAATTACAGGACTATTTTGGGTAGGACCATTACAAATAATTAACCAGTCGCAGCAATTGCTTGGACCTCCACAACCCGCCCAGGTATCATTCATGGAAAAGGAAGTGAAAGTAACTCGAACGGCAGTTCCCGGTGTAGATGGACAAAATGTTCTTAAAATACCATTAATGTTTGGCGAATAATTCCCTGCAGGACCTCCGTTGTCATAGTAAGTACCTGAGTTTGTATTTACCATGCAAGTACCGGTATAGGTATTTTGTTGCCCTACAGTAGGGTGCAAATACGTTTGGGCATTTAGTTGTGTTGCTGAATATAGTAATGCAACAATAGCGTAAATTTTTCTCATGTTAATCAATATTATTATTTGTTAATGAGATTTTTTAAGTAGTTATACTCGTAGTTACCGAGTAAGTAAACTTTTTTATTTTCAGGGAGGTACTTTTGCTGATTTGTGAAAAGTGGGTCAATGGATTTGCACCATTGTTTAATTTGAAGTTGTTTATCACTTGTAAAGCTATCAAAGTCTTTTTTGTATAGGACGTATTTTTTGGTATTTCCGCTAATTATTTGATTGTATTGTGATGGGTTATTTTTTATCCATGATTCAAGGATATTTAAATACTGTTCTGCATTTATGGCAGAAAAAGGTTCGTTAGGCAGATTAATCATATCAGCCAAAACAAATTCAAACAATATTTGATTGTTAGGTAATTGACTATCTGCATTTTTATTTGAATAATGTGTTTCATTTTGAACTTGAGCGAATAAATTACAGAATGAACACAATGAAATAATCGATAAAAGTAGACTTATGCGCATACCAATTAAATTTTTGAATTATTCACAAAATTATATAAAAAAATCTGAATATTATGCAAACACCTCATAATTATTCTGATTTTCAGTTTAGACGTAAAATTTTAACAAATGGTTGCAAATAAAAAACTCCGAACTGTGTATCCGGAGTTTTCTGGTATTAAATAAATGTATTTTTATTACTTATTTTCGGTGCTTTTGTCTTTATTTTTTTGGGATTCGGTAATTTTTTCCCTGTTTGCGTCAATTTTAACAGGTCTTACCAGCATTTTACGGTTGAGGGGTTGTTTGCCGGTTTTTGTTGTGTTGTCAGTACCGGTGTTATTATTAGAATCAGTGCCCTCTTCAGTAACGGTTATTTTTTGGGTATTTGATTTATTTTCGTTTTTTATTTCCTTAACTTGTTCATTTTTGGGAGATTTTACGGTTTCTGTTTTTACCGGTGTGATTTCTTTTGATTTTTCTTGTGCTTTAAGGTTATGGGTAAAAAGCAATCCGCTAATAATCAAACTAAAGGTTAAAATTGTTGTTTTCATGATTAAAATATTTTTACCACAAAGCAATGACAAATTTTATACCAGTTTTATCGGTTTAATAAATTGAGTGCCTCTTGAACCGAGATTATTTTACCATTAAAATCGCCAATGATGTAAGCGTCTTTTAAACCTGTTTGTATGGCTTTTTGTTTAGCTTGTTCAGCATCAATATAGTTATTAAAATTGCCATGGTAGTATTTAGTTATCCCTGTTTCATCATAAGCGGGTTTGATGTCACCCAGTTTTAAATACATATTTAAAATAGTGGCCGGCACATCGTTTTTAAAGGCTCCCACCATTATTCTGAAATGTATTTGTGATTTATCTATTTTAAATCTATCTAAGTCTTTGCTTTCGTCAATATCATCTTTTTCATTTTTATCTACGTATTCAAAACCTGCTTTTTCGAGGGGGATTCGTTTGGAATCTTTGTAAGCTACAACAAAGGCATCCTGATAGCCTTTTGCCTGGAGGTTTATTTTATGCCGTGCGGCTTCGGCAGGAGTATTAAATGAACCGGAATAATAACGCACAATGCCGTCTTGTCCGGTAGTAATAACTAAATCCGGCACATCTCTAAAAACCGTGGATGATAGTTTTTTGTTAAATGCGCCTATTTGTACCCTGTATAAAATAATATCGTTGGGTGTATTTGTTTGTTCTTGATTATCGGGTAATTTATTATCGGGTATGATTTGTATTTGTGTTGAATTAGGATCTTTTTTTCCGGTAACGGGATTAGTTTGTGTATTTGTTACTGCTACAATAGTTGGCTTTATACCTTCTTTGGTAAGTTCATTTTTTCTGGCAATGGCTTCTTCGAGGGTTTTGTAATTTCCTACTACATAGTAGATCGTATCTCCTGATTCTATCGTTCTAAAGTCTTTATAACCTAAATATTTATGAAGTTCTGAAGCAGTAACATTTTTTGCTTCGTTACCTATGATAACCACATAGCGACTGTCTTTTTTGGGTAGGTTTGCGGATAAAATTTGTTTATTACCGTCTTTACCCACTACGCTTATTTCGTTATATACTGATTCGTATATTACGCACATACCGGTGGTATCGTGCAGGCAGGCAAGCCGTTTTAAATATTCTTCTTCGCTAATTGTTACACCTCTTGTATCTACATAATTTCCTTTCGGAGTATATAATTCATCATCTCTGTAATCGGGAACAAAATCTCCATCCGTGTCTAAGGGGCATCCTTTGGCATCAACTGCTACACCGGAGGGAGTTTTGGCGCAGCTATCTTTAATGTTAACTACTCCGTCTCCATCCCAATCAAGCGTATCTATAAAAGCAAGGATTTGGTTATCATCCGGTTCTAATTCAAACTCATTTATTTGTTTTTTGTTGTTTAATCGTTGCAAATCGTAGTTTATCGAAAAAGAAGTAAAAACAAATTTATCAGTACCTTTTTTTCCTTGCCGGGCGTTTATACTTTCTTTGGTAATACCATCAACTCTATCTGTAAAGGCTATATGGTATGATGTACCTAATCTGAATTTCCATCGTTGGTTAAGATGCATATTTATCCCTATACCAACAGGTATTGCCCAGGAGCGTTCGGGGTATTTACCAAATCCGTCTAAATTACTTTCTCTTACATCAGTCTCATATACATAATCTCTGAAGATTTCTACTGCCTGATAAGCATTGGGAGCTTCTTCTGCAATATTTCTGATGGAGCCGTCTGACCAGTAATAATAAAAATTTCCGTATTTATCGTATAAATCTGTTTTAGTCAAAAATTCAAAAGATTCTATTCCTGAATAGATATATGGTTCTACCTTTCTTTTTTTGGGTAAGATGTGATTAAAATTATAGGATAATACTACTCCTCCGGTTCTTATTTGCGACCACATATTAAGGTTACGGGTTGCGCTTCTTTCGTTGGCGCTTACTGTACCAAAGATGGTATAAAAACTCAAATCCAGATAATCAGTTAACGGATTGGTTATTCTGATGTCGTAGCCAATACGGCTTACGCCATGATGAAAGCCTTTATAATTATTGGTTATATCTCCATAAAAGGAAAATACTCCGGTACCTAAGCCTAATGTTGGTCTTAAGATAAATTCCAGTCCTTCAGATTTTTTGCTTAATGATTGGGTATTTTTTTGAATAGTATCATTATTTTGAGCCAACATGAGATTTGTGCTCAAAAAAATAATTAGCGTTAATATGAGTTGTAAATATTTTTTCAAAATGAAAAATAAAATTATTTTTCAGTGTATAAAGTTAAGGAAAATAACTGATATTATATAGGTTTTTTTTGGGTATTGAGTGCCTCTTTTACATGAACTCTTTTGTTATTTTTATACGCTGTAACAAAGGGGCCTTTAAACGGGAATGACAACAAGGTACTTCTTTTTTCCCGGGCTTGTTGGTACGAATTAAATTTTCCAACCGTATATTTTATCCATCCCTCGTGTTCCTCGATAGTTATTTCTTCGCTAAAGTTATAGTATTTTTCAAAATAGCTTTGATTAACTCTAAAATGGCTGGCTACAACTTGTACGCTGAAATATATGTTTTCAGTATTGTTTTGAGAATGATGGGTTAAATTATCAGATTTTGTATTAACATTATTATTTGTTTCAGAAAATGATATGGTTTCATCTTTGACAACGGTAGTTTGTATAGGAATGCTTTGGTCTGTCGGTATTGCATCAGCAACAAAAGAACCGCTTATTTCGGGAATTGAAATAAGGCTACAGGTAAAAATATAACTAAATTCTACTTCTGTTTTTTCAGGATAAAAATCATCCCAGCTAAGTTTAAGCATATTTCCATCACTTTTAGCTGACACTCCGGTAGCAATAACTTTTTTGACTGTGCAATTTTCGGGTAGCTTTTCAAAAACTCGCGCATAACCACCGGTTGAAGGTTTGTTCATTTTTATTGTTACTTCTATTTCATCCTTATTTTTTTTTATAATTTTTCGCTCACATTTATAGTTATTGTTTAATGCTGATTCAGGTTGCACAATTTGTATGATAACTACGGGAAATCTTTTTTCTTTTATTTCATTTTTTTCGAACCATGTAAGGGTTATTTCTGCTCTGATTATCCCCTTGGCCTCTGTTGCTGCAAATAGTGTATAATCGAGTTGTATTATTTCTTCTTGCGGAACAGTAGCCCATGAGACAGAATAAGTATATTCTCGTTTGATGATTTCTCCACCCCATGTATTTTCACATATTACCGAAGCTTTGTCATTGTCAAAACCTATTCGAACTCTAAAAGGACCGGTTATCTGATTGCGGTAAATTTTAATACTGAAATTTTCGGGGACACCTGCTTTTACAACACCCGGTATATTATGCTCTATGGCCGGTTCGGGGTTTAGTGAGTGCATGGAATAAAGCAGCGGGATAAAAAATACTACATATATTACAGGGCGCATAGATTGTCTTTGCCTAACAAAGTTAGGTTGAGGCAAAGATGTATGAGCCTTTTAAGTGTTTAGTTTCAAACAAGAGTATGTTAAAAGTTGGGACGGAGTAAATATTTGTTATAAAATTCATCTATCATGGTAACAGCTTCCCGGCTGGTATCAACTATATTAAATAAATTAAGATCGTCCGGGCTAATGTTTCTTTCTTCTTCCAACATGGTATTTTTTATCCACTCGAATAATCCTATCCAATATTTTTTACCTACAAGTACTATCGGAAATTTACCGATTTTTTGTGTTTGTATCAAAGTAAGTGCTTCAAACAATTCGTCAAGTGTACCAAAACCACCGGGCAACACAATAAAACCTTGCGAATATTTGATAAACATTACTTTACGAACAAAAAAGTAATCAAAAGTAATTAACTTATCCTGGTCTATATAGGGATTAGAAGTTTGTTCAAAAGGAAGAAAAATATTTAAACCTACCGAAATTCCTCCGGCACGTTTGGCTCCTTTATTTCCGGCTTCCATTATACCCGGGCCTCCTCCGGTAATTACACCGTAACCTCTTTGGGTTAATTGAAAAGCTATATCTTCAGCTAACTGATAATATTTGTTTTCGGGCTTTGTTCGTGCAGAGCCAAAAATACTTACACAGGGTCCAATTTTTGCTAACTTTTCGTAACCTTCTACAAATTCAGACATGACTTTAAAAATTGCCCAACTGTTTTCTGACTTTATTTCACTCCAGCTTTTAGGTATAAATTTTTCGATTGTTTTTTTATCTTGATCGGTCATATTATAAAATTATATTAATTGCTAAAGTACAGGAATTATGCCACGAAAAAATTATAGTAAAATTTTTAAGTAAACAAGGATTTGTTATTAACCCGATATGATAACACACACGCCACGCTATAGCGTGGCGTGTGTGTTTAAACCAAAAACTATATGAAATTAACCTTACTTGCTAATAATGAATTTAGCAGCTTTTATATTGATTCCTTCGCGATTTTTAGCCTGATAAAAATACATACCATTAGCCAATGCAGACACATCAACTTCTTGTAAACTGCTATTTATGTTTAAGCTGATAATTACTTTTCCGCTTACATCAAATATGTCTATTTGTTTAATGTTGTTGTTGCTTACAGCAAAATACATTATATTATTGGCCGGATTGGGATATGTAATAATACCTCCTAATGCTTCAATTTCTTCTAAAGATGTGTTAATTACATTTACGGTTTTGCAGGTATCTTTTACTCCGCAGCTATTGGGATAAGTGTGTTGCAAACAAACATTATAGGCACCTGAAGTAGCATAAGTATGCACAGGATTGGTTTGAGTGCTGTTGTTACCATCACCAAATGTCCAGTAAAATGTTCCTCCACCGGTTGAGGAGTTGGTAAAGGTAGCAGTTAGCTGGTTAGTTGTAAAAGAGAAGTTAGTTGTTGGCGCATTAGGTTGGGTAATAGTAGTTGAAGCACTAACCTGACAACCATTGGCATCTGTAGCTGTTACCTGATATGTGCCTGCCATTAAATTACTGGCTGTTTGAGTGTTTTGTGGCGGAGTTGTATTCCAAACATAAGAATAGGGGGCTGTTCCACCGGTTATGTTTGCTGTTGCCGTACCGTTATTACCTCCGTTACAGGTAACATCTTGTTTGGTAATTGTAGCATTTAATGTAAACTGATAGCTTAATGTAAAGTTAAATACGCTGGTTTCGCCTCCTGATGCTGTAACCGTACAGGAATAATTACCTGGTGCCAGATTGCTAATAGAACTGGTAGTAGCCCCTGTGTTCCATGAATAAGTGTAGGGAGCATTGCATCCGCTGATAGATAAAGTAATGCTTCCGTTGTTCATTCCTGTGCAAGTAGGGTTAACTGTGGTTCCACTGTTTGTCATTACACATGAAGAACAATAGTTGTTTAAAATATAATCTACAGCTTTTTTGGCATTTAAACGACCTCCCGAAACATACATATTCGTCATGTTGGGTTTTGGGTCAACCTGCATTAATGCTTGTCGAACAATGGTTGAAGCTTGTTGAGGGTTTGTTTTTGCAATTGTGATAAAAGTATTACAGTTGGGTATTGAATAAATAAGCGCAGCAACTCCGGCTGTTAAAGGGCAGGCAAATGAGGTTCCGGTAGTAGTAGTATAAGTATTGGTATTTGCCGTTGTTCTGACATTGATACCCGGTGCCGGAAACTCAATGGTATTTACGCCATATCCACCGGCAATGTTATCAGTATTACCTGAGCGACCAACACCAATCATAAACGGGCTGGCACAAGCTGTTGGCATATCTCCTACAACATCTACATTTACTGTATTATTGGTTGTGGCAGCAATATTAATAATACCATATTTACCTAAGGTATCATAAAACTGGCACCATAGGGGATAACTGTTAGGATTTGCATTGTCTATACCCCACGAAGCAGATGTTGCCACAACAAAAGCTCCTAATGCACCATTTGTTTGGTTATATAATTTCCTTAAATTTAAAGGGTAAGTGTATCCCTGAATAACTCCTGATTGAGAAATGCTGAAACCTCCTACCCATAACATTTTTACATTCCAGTTGATACCGGCTACTCCGGTGTTGTTATTTCCTGTAGCACCTATCATACCGGCACAACTGGTGCCATGCCCGGTTGATAATGATCCTAAATTATCTGAGTTATTTGAGAAATTCCAACCATAAATATCATCAATATATCCATTACCATCATCGTCAATTCCGTTACCGTCTATTTCATGTGGATTTGCCCAACGGTTGGCAATCAGGTCAGTATGTGTTAAATTAACTCCTTCCATAATGGCCACCACAATTTCATCTCCTTGCGAAGTAAGGCCTCCGGTAGTGATATCCCAGGCTTCATCGCTATCTATATCCGCATCGTTGGTATTAACATGATGCCATTGCTGATTAAACTGCGGGTCGTTGGGAACAGTTGCACGATGTTGTATAATATAATCATTCTGAACTACTGAAAAGACATTATAATTTCGGGATAATACTTTTATCAGTTCATCATGGCTGATAAGTTGGTGATCAAACGTGATTAGCCATGCACGCATTGGTTTTGATATTTCTTTGATGCCGGCATTGATGTTTTGAGGGCATAGTTTCAATGCATCTTCAGGTGATATACCTTCGTGCAACTGAACTAATATTTGTCCTTCAATATAAGGTTTACCTTCATCAATAAAAACATTTTTTTGTTGTTGTTGAGAAAAAGAGGTATTAAAGCAAAAAATTAATGCAAGTGTAAGAGGAAACAACTTACATAAAGTGTAATTTTTTTTCATAAGCTAATTGTTTTTGGGCACCTAAATATACAAATTCTATTGTATGGCGATAGCTAATTTTTTAGCTATTATTGAAATGTTATAATGTATTTAGTTAACGGTTAAATATAGATATGATATAAGTCTGTGCTGTATTGGATATTATGCTTAAAAGCATCAGTAAATCAATTAAATAAACATTATCAATTTTAAAATTTCACAAAAAAAATAAAGTTTGTTATTATACCTAAATTATCCGTTATAAACCAAAATTCAGTATTAGAAATTTGGATTTATTTCAAATTTTCCGCCAGAGGCGGATTGAGTGTATTGAGTGTGGTGTGGGATTGGGGTTATCCGCTCTCAGGCGAGCATTACGCATGCTAATGCGTAATGTGGGATAAAATGCATAATCAATTTAGTACTTGTAATCATTCCAATTAATCGGAATGAAACCATCACTAAATCGGGCTTAACTCAACTAAATCAAAATAATTTGGCTCATAAATCACATCCTTGATAAATTTGGTTTTAATTTTTAAGGGTAAAAAATTGATTTAATTTGATTATGCAAAATTTTTGTTAATTAATATCTATATGCAGCGTTAAGACAGATAAATTTGCATCGTTATCTTTTACTTTGATTATTAAATCATAATGGCCAGCTGTTGCGTTAGCGGGAATAATAATTTGTTTATTTTGAATAATCAATTCATTGAAATCCCAATTTACAATAGTACCTGCAGATAAATCAAACGTTTCATCATAAATTGCCGTTACTGATTTTACTAACTCTATATGTATTTCTTCTAAATCAATATCATCGGTAATATTTCCCGAAATATGGATAGTATCAGTAGGAGAAACTTCAATATCATTATTTATGTCGGGTGAAGAAATATTAATAACGGGTTGTCCGGTTTGTGTAATATTAAAATCGAGTTCATAAAAACTTGCTTCGTTTCCCGATTCATCTATTGCATAAACCGTAAGATGGTATGGCCCTGAAGCAGCATTTGCCGGAATATTTATATTTTTAGTATCACTGAATGATGTGCCGGAAATGGTATAAATATTTTGTACGCTAAAAGGTGCGTTTGCACGATGACCATGCCCGTCAAAAGCATCGTGAATATCAATTTTAAATTGTTTTAAATTTTTATTATCGGTAATTGATACATAAATCTGCATGATAGAACCCGCGGCAACATTAATCTGGCCACTACCCTGATTATTAATTTTAACCATGGCAATTACCGGCTTTTCAGTATCAGGTTTTTCTTTTTTACATCCCCAAACGCCCATTACAAGAATAATTGTGGCTAATAACAAATTTTTCATACGCTATTTATTATTTGTTTTGGCAAAGGTAATCTAAATGCAATAAAGTTGCAAATTATTTTTTTAATTTAATTTATGCCAGATGTTGTACCTTAGTGGCATGAAGCATTTATTGATTAAAAGCATATCTAATCTGTTGCAGGTACGCGAAGAAAAGACTATGAAAATAAGTGGTCGTGAAATGTCGGTTTTACCCTGTATAGAAGATGCATGGTTAGAGATAAAAGACGGCATTATATACGATTATGGCAAAATGGATGATTTTAATAAGGTATTAACAGATGAAGTAACAGTGATAGATGCCAGCGGTAAAATTGTATTACCATGTTGGGTAGATTCGCATACACATATTGTTTATGCCGGCAGCCGCGAAAGCGAGTTTGTAGATAGAATAAAAGGATTGAGTTATCAGGAAATAGCCATACGTGGCGGGGGCATATTAAATTCTGCCAAAAAGCTAGAAAAAACATCCGAAGAAGAATTAATCATTACGGCCTTAGAACGAATTAATGAGATGATAGTATTAGGCACAGGAGCTATAGAAATAAAAAGCGGGTACGGATTAAATACCGATAACGAATTAAAAATTTTAAGAGTAATAAAAAAATTAAAAGAACATACTCCGGTTCAAATAAAAGCCACGTTTTTAGGAGCGCACGCCATACCTCCGGAATATAAATCAGAAAAAAGAAAATACATAGACATTATTATCAACGAAATGATACCTAAAATTGCCGATGAAAAACTTGCCGATTACTGCGATGTATTTTGCGAAAGAGGGTATTATAACGAAGCCGAATGTGTGGAAATTTTAGAAGCCGGAAAAAAATATGGTTTAATACCCAAAGCCCACACCGAACAACTTAGCCATAGCGGTGGTACACAAGCAGCCGTAAAATGCGGTGCTATCAGTGTTGATCACTTAGAATATCTGAACGATGAAGATATAGCGGCCTTAAGATTTACTGAAACCATGCCTACCATTTTACCAGGGGCACAGTGGTTTTTGTCGCTGCCATACCCACCGGCACGAAAAATAATAGATTCTGGTTTACCTTTGGCAATTGCCAGTGATTATAATCCCGGAAGCAGTCCCAGCGGTAATATGAATTTTATGCTTTCGCTTGCCTGCGTACAATATAATTTAACTCCCGAAGAAGCTATTAACGCTGCTACCATAAACAGTGCCTATGCCATCAACTTATCAGACAAGTTGGGGAGCATACGCAAAGGAAATATTGCCAACATTATTATCACTAAGCGTATCCCCTCTTATGCATACATCCCCTATTGGTTTGCACACAACCCTGTAGATGCTACTATTATTAATGGCGAATTGATGCATATAAACTGCCAGTAATGTATAAACCCATATTACAAACCGTTGTTAGCAGGATTGCCGTAAGTTTTCTTATGTTATTGGTTGTATATTTCTCAGCCTTGTTTTACGGCTCGGTTGGCAGAGGGATTATCAGTTTGTTTATGCTCAATATATCATTGATGGTGATAGTGAATGGGTTTATGGGGGGTGGAGCATTGATTTATATGGTTGCCAATTTTAATGTAAAAAAACTTTTATTCGCATCATACTTATGGGCATCGCTGTTTAGTGTAGCAGGTTTACTATTATTAAATGTACTAAACTTTATTCCCGATAAATTATGGCTCTACTTTTTACCCGCTTTATGGATGCAAAGCATTTTAACTATTAATCAAAATATTTTAACAGGACTTAAAAAAATTGAATTGGCCAATTATTCCTGGCTGATACAAGCCTGTATATTGCTCTTGCTGTTACTGGCGGGCTATTATTTTGGTAATTGCAAAACCATAGAATATTACGGATTATATTTTTGTTTTGCGAGTTTTATAGCAACCATCTATTCGGTTTTTTCAGTATATAAAAATCTACCCGAGCAAAACCGTAATCAAAAAAATCATTCAAATACATATAAAAAAATGCTGAGTTATGGTTCGCAAACACAAATAAGTAATTTGATACAACTGCTTAATTACCGAATCGGTTTTTATATACTCGAAAAACTTAACGGTCCTACCTACGAGCAAAAACTTTCCTATATTGGCATTTTATCTATCGGCATGCAAATAGCAGAGTCGTTGTGGATAGTAAGTCGCAGTGCCGCAAGCGTTCAGTATGCCGAAATTTCTCATGCGCAGAACAATAAACGCAAACTTGATATCACTTACAAAACCATACGTGTTTCGTGTTTTATAACTATTGTATTGTTAATTCCCTTATTATTTATTCCCGATAAAGTATACACATTGCTGCTGGGTAAAGATTTTGATGGGTTACAAAATATTATTCAATTACTTTCGCCCGGAATTTTGTTATATACGATAGCCGTAGGCATCAGTCATTATTTTTCGGGTACAGGCATATTTATTTACAATCTTACTGCTACCGGGTTAGCATTTATTATCTCTATAGCGGGAGGCATAATTATTATACCCTCCTATTTTCAATATGGTGCTGCTGCAGTAAGTTCAGCCTCGCATGTGGTAATGGCAATAACTTTATTAATTATATTTTGGAGTAAACAAAAATTAGATTGGAAAGATCTAATTATCCGAAAGAACGATATTTCGATATTTTTAAAAAAGCTAAAAAAATAACCACCGCTTGGATAAAACCTACAACATAAATAAAAAACAAGTCAGAAATCTTGCCATACCTGCAATTATAGCTGCTGTAGCAGAACCGTTGATATCGTTGGTTGACAGCAGTTTTATTGCCGATTATCATCCGCAACCAACCCTTGCACAAGCTGCGGTGGGTTTAGGTTCATCATTCTTTCTTTCTGTTATTTGGATTTTCTCACAAACACGGACAGCCATGTCAACCATTGTATCGCAATTTTTTGGCGAAAAAAAATTAAGTGATATAGCTACTCTAATCCCACAGATGATTGCGATTAATTTTTTATTAGGATTATTTTTTTCAGTGGTTACCTGGTTGTTTTGTAAACCTGTTTTTATTTTTTACAATGCAAACGATGCTGTACTTAATCAGGTACTCGAATATTTTTCCATTCGGTTAATAGGTTTTCCGTTTGTACTTTCAACCATACTGGTAATGGGTACCTTTAGAGGCATACAAAACACATTTTGGCCAATGGTGATAAGTTTGTGCGGTGTATTTATAAATATATTTTTAGACTACTCGTTTCTAGCGGGTTTGTTTACAGAACCTATGGGAGTTAATGGCATTGCCATTGCAAGTTTAATGGCACAAATAATCATGTTTATATTGGCTATTATTTTGCTGCTTACCAAAACAGATATTGCATTTAAAATAAGTTTCACTTTAAATCCTCACTCAAAATCATTGTTTGCCATGACAGGTAATTTAATAGTTCGCTCAATTGCGGTTAATACAGCATATTATGTTTCGAATCGCATAGCAGCCTCAAACGGTGAAGATTATTTGGCGGTTCAATCTGTTTTAATAAATATCTGGTTTTTATCTGCTTTTGTATTAGAAGGCTGGTGCAATGCAGGCAATGCCTTAGCCGGAAAATTTACCGGAGAAAAAAACATCGCAGCACTTTATGGCTTAACCAAATACATGGAGCGAAGCACATTAATACTTTCAGTACTATTAATACTATTTTATATATCAGCCTATTATTTTTTAGGAAAACTATTTTTTGCGGATGTACATACACAAACTATTTTTTACAGCGTATTTTGGTTGATAGCACTTTTACAACCCATCAATGCATTGGCTTTTGTGTATGACGAAATCCTAAAAGGAACCGGCAAAATGAAACACATACGGAATGTATTGTTGATAGCTACATTTGCGGGATTTGTTCCTACTGCATGGGTGTTAAATAATTTGGGATTGCACTTGTATGCCGTATGGACTGCTTTTATTGTTTGGATGATACTTAGAGCAATAGGTTTAGCTAATTACTTTTATAAAAATTATACAGTTTAGAATACAACATTATTTAAATATAAATTTTTCTTAGCTAAAACAATTATTTAATACTTTTATGCCATAGAGTACATTTTATGAAAATCAATCCTCCGACAACATTAAAAGAAATAGCTGTATTAATAGACTCAAAATACATTGGCGATGACAACCACCTGATAACAGGAATCAACGAAATACACAAAGTGGTTACCGGTGATATAGTTTTTGTTGATCATCCCAAATATTACGAAAAAGCCCTGCAATCAGCCGCAACCACAATTATTATAAACAAAGAGGTTGATTGCCCCCAAGGAAAAGCCTTGCTGATTTCAGATGATCCGTTTCGCGATTTTAATATCATTACTCAACATTATTCACCCTTTACCGTTCAAAAAGAACCTATAAATAAAACCAGCAGCATTGCTTCAAGTGCAATTATTTATCCGGGAGTATATATAGGTAAAAATGTTCATATAGGCGAAAACAGCATCTTGTTTCCGGGAGTAGTAATTTATGATAATTGCTTGATAGGAAACAATGTAACCATTCATGCCAACACAGTTATAGGTGCACATGCTTTTTATTATAAAAAACGTCCTGAAGGATACGATCCTATGTACACTTGCGGCAGAGTAGTGATAGAAGACCATGTAGATATTGGCGCTCAATGCAGTATTGACAGAGGCGTAACCGGTGATACAATAATCGGTTGCGGAACAAAAATAGACAATCAGGTACATATCGGGCATGATACCGTAATCGGTAAACACTGTTTATTTGCCGCACAAGTAGGTATTGCCGGTTGTGTAATTGTAGAAGACCATGTTACACTTTGGGGACAAGTAGGAGTACCCAGCGGTATCACCATCGGAAAAGGCGCTGTAGTACTGGGGCAATCAGGTTTAACTAAAAGTATTGAAGGGAATAAAACTTATTTTGGCAGTCCGGCTGATGAAGCAAAAACAAAATTCAAAGAATTAGCTGCGCTTAGAAATTTACCTGATAAAATTGGTAATCTAAAATAATAATATGAGTGAAAAGCTAAGCAAACTAAACGAAAAGTTAGCCATACGCGATAATAAACTCAACTTATTGCTTGAAATAACTACTGCCATAAATAATAATAGCCCTACTGATAAACTACTGGATATTTTCAGCTATACATTAAAAGAGCAATTAGGAGTTACCAAAGCCATGATGTTTAATTATGATAAAGAATGGAAATGCGTAATGAAATATGGCTTTAAAGGTTCTTACAAAGATATTAAACCGGCAACCGATTTTTCGGGTGTAAAACAAATGACCTTGATTGAATCATCCTCAAAAAAATCAGTAAGCTCATTTGATATGGTTATTCCAGTTTTTCATAAAAACCAGCCATTAGCTTATCTGCTTATTGGCGATTTGAGCGAAGAAGATAAAAAAATAAGCCCGGGCGTAAAACATTTTAATTTTATTCAAACCCTTGCTAATATTATTACCGTTGCCATAGAAAATAAAAGACTTGCCAAAGAATATATCAGACAAGAACGTGTAAAAAAAGAACTGGAACTGGCTGCAGAAATGCAATCTCTGCTTCTACCCGATAATTTACCTCAAAATAAAAATATTGAAATTGCAGCTAAATACATTGCTCACTTAAGTGTAGGCGGAGACTACTACGATTATATACCGATTGATGAAGATGAATTTGTATTTTGTGTGGCTGATGTCTCAGGCAAAGGCATTAGTGCAGCCCTTGTAATGTCTAATTTTCAGGCAAATCTGCGTGCCCTTATTAAATATACCAATTTCGGACTGAGCAAAGTTGTCGAAGAACTTAACGCTACCCTACTCAAAAATTCTAAAGGCGAACGGTTTATTACCTTATTTATCGGTCGTTATAACATCATCTCAAGAAAATTAAAATATATTAATGCCGGGCACAACCCCCCGGTATTTTGCGATAATAAATCGCACAAATTTTTACACGAAGGCTGTACCGGGATTGGTATGATTGACAGAATACCTAACATTGAAGAAGGAAGCGTATTTGTAAACAGCGGTTCGGTATTGGTATGCTACACCGATGGACTTATTGAAATAGAAGACGAAAAAAATACGCAATTTTCATTGGATAAACTTGTAGATATTATTAAAAGTAATTTACATCAACAAAAAATAAGCAACATAAATGAGTTGATTTTTAATGCCGTTGAAAAACACAAAGGCAACAAACCATTTGCAGACGATACTGCTTTATTTAGCATAAAATTTAAGTAATCAGGCATTAATAACAGAAATGCTTTTAGCCGCTGCTTAGCTTGTTTACAGGTAGCTATAAAAAGCATTCCAAAAAAGTTTAATCCTATAAGACATTACTGTTTTGAGTAACACAAATCATATATATTCTATTTGATGAGACTAAAATAATAAACCTGATTCGGGGTAACACAAGCATCCAGTTTTATATCATGCAAATGCTTGTCTTTAATTTCATCAACAGGAGGAAAAAAAGATAAACCTATTTTTTGTGTATCGGGTTTACAAGCTGATAAAAAACGGTCGTAAAACCCTTTGCCGTAGCCTACTCTGTAACCATTCTTATCAAAACACAATAATGGCACCAAAACCATATCAAATATATCCGCATTTAGTTCTTCGCCATTTTCAGGCTCGGGAATACCCAACTTATTTACTTGTAGTTTTGTAAAATTATTGTAGCGGTAATGCTTCATAGTACCTGAATTAAAATCGCTTTTTGGCACAGCAATAGTAAGGTCTTTATAATCAGATATAAGATTTTGCAGAATATAAGAAGTATTTACTTCGTTATTTTTTTTTATGGACAAATAGATGTGAATGTATTTTTTGTTTACGCCAAAATTATCAAAAAACAATCGTGTTATACACTTACTCATTTCCTCTATGCTTTGAGGACTTAGTCCCTTCATTTTATCGAGATATATTTTTCTTAATTGATTCTTTAGCATAATTAAATAATACCCATTGCCAAAGCTATGGAAAATAAGATTAAAAATACAGAAACAGTATATTGCAAAAAGGAAAGTGTAATTTTTTTTAATAATTGATTACCGGCAAATGCACCCGCAAAAGCAGAAAATACAGCACATAACAGTATGGCAAAATTAGCTTTTATAATTTCTAAATTAAAATACGATGTATAAACGAATAATCTGCCTATATCTACCATACAAGCAATAATTATTCCTGTTGCAATAAATTGCTCTTTACTTAATCCGCTTTTTAGTAAAAAGGCGCTGCGCATGGCACCCTGATGTCCTGAAAGCCCGCCAAAGAAACCACTTAATAATCCTCCCCAAGGCAATGCCTTTTTGCTTACTTTAAATTGCATAAACTTTATCATTTCGGCTAATGCAAAAAATATTAATAATACTGACATTATTAATTTAAATAAGGTTACAGTGTAATGATTTCCATACAAGCTGTAATCAAACAAAACAGTATCGTTTATAGAATGTAGTACTTTAGCTCCCACAAAAGCTCCTATCAATGAGCTTATTCCAAAATAAATTATGGTTTTGACATGAATGTTTTTGAATGTTAAACTCACTTTAAACAGGTTATTTAATAAATGTACTACGGCTGTCAGAGCAATGGCAATTTTTATTTCAAAAAAAATCATGAAAACCGGAGTGAGCAGAGTACCTAAACCAAATCCCGAGAAAAAAGTCATCAAAGATGACAGTAAAGCGGTAAATGATATGAGTAGATAGTCGTACAAAATTTTATCACAAACTTAAATATTTTGCATTTAAAAAATAAATTATTTATAATATTTTTGCAAAAAATTAATTATGAAAACGATACAGCAATTAATTTTATTAATCACATTTTTTTCTTTTATTTTCTCTGCTGCTATTGCTCAGAATCTGGGCGAAAAAATATTAAACAATTCTAAACGTACTCTTGAAAGAAGAACAGAAAATGCAGTTGACAGAACTTTAAACAAAGGAATAGACAAGGTAGAACAAGGTGCCGAAAACACAGTAAAAGGAGACAATAAGAAAAATAAATCAAAAAAAAGCAAAGAGGTTGACGAAGAAAACTCAAATGACAAGAACAATAATCCCGATACACAAAATGATAAATCCGATAATAAAACAAATACCAATCATTCATCAAAAAAAGAAAATACCTCTCTCGCAGTATATTCAAAATTTGATTTTGTACCTGGCGAAAAAGTAATTGCGGCAGAAGATTTTTCGCAGGATGCGATAGGCGATTACCCTGCCAGATGGAATACTAACGGCTCCGGTGAAGTCGTTACGTTAAATAATTCAACCACCCGCTACCTGAAAACAAACTCGGAGTGCGTATTTTATCCGGAATGGATAAGTAATTTACCCGAAAACTTTACCGTAGAATTTGATTTATACAGCACTGAAGAGTACAGCTTTTACAGCGGATGGTTTGTGGTTGGTTTTACCAGCGAAAAAAATGTAAGCAAAAATTTTAGACAATTTGCACGATTTGGAGATGGTCGTATTGCAAACGGTGGCGGGTTTGAAATTGGTTTACACCCGGGCAATGCAGGAAATACAGCAGGAAGAATTCATGTTCATAATTCGTTTAACAAAACTAAAATTATAGAAAACGAAAACGAACAAAAAAGCTTTACGGTAAATAAAATTAAGAAAAACTATGTCCATGTATCTATAAGCCGGCAAAAAGGCAGAGTAAGGGTATATCTGGATGAAAATAAAGTAATAGATATTCCAAGGCTTTGCCCCGATGAAGTAACAACCCTAAACAGTATCTATTTCAGGAACGAAGGGGGCAATCCGGAAAAGGAAGCCTATTTCCTAAGCAATTTAAGCGTGGCTGTAGGTAAGCCCGATACCCGCTCCAAATTAATTACAGAAGGCAAACTCTCTACCACAGGTATAAAATTCGATTCCGGCAGCGACCAGATAAAACCTGAATCGTATGGCACTTTAAAAGAAATTGCAGATGTGCTGAAAGAAAATTCAAACGTACGGATAAAAATTATCGGTCATACCGACAGCGATGGTAGTGCTGATGCAAACCTTGAGCTATCTAAAAAAAGAGCTGCCTCGGTTAAATCAGCTCTGGTGAAAGAATTTGGAATTGATGCCGGAAGAATGGAGACTGATGGTAAAGGTCAGAATGAACCCGTAGATACTAACAACACACCGCAAGGAAAAGCCAACAACAGAAGAGTAGAATTTATTAAACTATAATTAATTACTCAATAGTAAAACTGTTATATGTAATAGTAAAATATCATTAAAATTTTGTTAATTACACATCAATAGTATTAATCAAGTTATACATTTGTTGTGTGGATAATAAAGGAAGAATTTTTTCGTGCGGTCTATTAACAGTTTTGTTATGCTTTTTGCTTTTTCAGCAAAGTATATTCACATCAATTTATAATAACACATCTCAGCACACACTTAACAAACCTTGTTTATCTATAAACAATGCTGCACCTGAAGACTATAATTCATATAGTATTGCTGAAATGGTGCTTGAAAATGTTGAAACCGAAAGCGAAACCATTAGTTCAATAATTCAATCCTATAATGCTTATTTTTTTAAATATTTTTATTATCAGTATTTTGTACACAACAATAATATTCACCTAATCAATCCTGCAGATAATTTAGATAAACATCCGATATATTTAACCTGCCGCAATTTACGAATTTGATTAGTACTTTATGTGAGTACAAATAATAAGCAAATTTAATTAAATTTAAATGGCAAGTTGCCATTTTTCAGACAAGTACTCTTATTTGTAAATATCAATAAATTAATTATTAGCAACGCATTGGCATGGTAGCATTTCTCAAACAAGGGGTAAATAAGGACGAAATAGCAAAAGCGATAAAAGCTTGTCGTTTCACTTATTATAACAAATTAATATGTATTAAGCAAAAACGAAGCGAATGCAATGCTCGATGGACTCAGCAATTGACCAAGGAATGTAAAAAAGGATTTACGCGACAAACAAAATTAATTGAATCAGTAAAGAAAAATAGTCAGAAGATGCTTCTGATGAATCATTTTTAAGTATATCAGTTGCGATTAAAAAAATCATATAAATATGATTAATCATCAAAATATTAACACCTACATTATTCAGGATAAAAAACAAGGATACATGTTGTATAAAAAATTATATATTGGCTGTAAGCTATTCAAAAATAAGTATGTTAAGACAGATTATAAAAGAAAAATTCTAGTTCGGTTATCCATTGAAAAGAGCTACGAAATTATAAAAAAAAATTATAGAAGCCCGGCAGCCGAAAACATCGTAGAAAAATGTCATGAGTTGGTGTCCATATTGTTCGGTCGGAAAAGTTATTTTACTCTGGTAGTAATATCGGATAACACGTTGTTTGAAGCCGATAAACGAAAGATGATCAATGTTCTGCTGCCATGTAAATTATAAATACTATTACTTCGGATCATGAACGAGAGTTTTCTGAACGTCAAACAATTGAAAAAAAATCGAATACGAATTTTTGTTTCACATGTATATACTGGTCTTGCGAAAAATGCAACATCGGATATTATAGGATTAATTCAACAATATCTTATAAATTTAATATACCTTAGAAAATTATCTGATGAAATGATTCGACAAATTGAAAACAAACTATATAACTGTGCGAGAAAATTTTTGCAACAGAAAAATCCATTGCAGGTTTTTTGGCAGCAACTAAATAAAATCAATATATCGTACTTGAAGCTTGAATCCGGAATTTTATGAATAAAGCAAATCTGCATTTATCAAATGTTGATGCAATGACATCTTTTGAAATTGATAAGACAATTAAAAATTTAAAACATTATTTACCAAGTCAAAATCCTTTAAAAGATTTTATACATCATAATACACTTCATGCTTTTCAACATTATAATTTTCATGAAGGCTTAGAAAAAGCATCAAAAATTTTTGGCTACAAAACTTATTTAAATTTAAATGAATATAGGAATTTGTATGCAAATGAAAAATTAAGCAAAAAGGTGTTTAAAGCCATACTTTTAGAAAAAAAAGGAGAAAAAGATTATACTGCATGGAAAAATAAATTGCTAAATACTAACTATAATGAAAATATAGATTTTAGAATTGGTAAGCTTCGCGATAAATGGAAAAGTAATATTCAGTTTAATATAGATAAATATACTCATCCCGCTTTGTTTAGAATAACAAGTAGCTTTTTAGATCAGGGGATTTCAATATGGAATTTTCCATCTAACGACAAAAGTTTTTTAAATGCAATTCGAGAACTTGAAAAAAATTCCTTTTCGAAAATATTTTCAAGCAAAAGAGTTGAAAAACTACTGTTAAACACGCATTTAAAAATTGACGATTTATTAAAAATTGTAGTAGGAGAAGAATCACTTTTTGAACATTACTTATTTGATCAACAATTTGCACATCCCGGATGGTCAGGAATGATTGCTGTATTAGAAGATAATCCTCAGTCGCTTTTAGATAAACGCTCGATAAGGCTTGAAGACTATATAATACTTGAATTGCTATTAGAAATTGATGCGCTTGATAAAAAATTTGGCGAAGGCAAATGGAAATCATTAAGCAATTTTATTGAACCTAACTCAATAGAAAATTTATTTAGCGATGTAAAGCACAGCGAGTTATTTGAGGTGTATGCTTTATGGCAAGAAATATATGAATGGAGCTATTACGACCAGGTACTTTTAGGCTTACAATCAGGTAAAGGCAATGGATTAAAAAACAAAAAAGAAGTTCAGGCAGTTTTATGTATTGATGATCGAGAGTGTTCATTTAGAAGATACATAGAGGAAGAAATTCCTAATAGCGAAACATTTGGTACTGCAGGTTTCTTTAATGTTGAATTTTATTTCCAGCCTGAACATGGAAAATTTTATACAAAAGTTTGCCCCGCTCCAGTTACTCCAAAAGTTTTAATAAAAGAATATGAAGCCAAAAAGCGTCATAATTCAGATTGGCAATTAAATAAAAACGGGCAAAGCGTTTCCGGTGGATGGTTAGTCAGTCAAACACTAGGGTTTTGGTCGGCTTTAAAATTAGCTAAAAACATTTTTATGCCGGCACCATCACCTCTACATGTTTCTTCGTTTCAACATATGGACAAAAATGGTAAACTCAAAATTGAAGCCCATGATGATACACAAACATCTCATGGGCTACAGTTGGGTTTTACTATTTCCGAAATGGCTGATAGAATAGAAGGCTTATTAAAAAGTATAGGACTTACAGATAATTTTGCACCATTAATTTACTTTATTGGTCATGGCGCAAGCAGTGTAAATAATACTCATTACGCAGGTTATGATTGCGGAGCATGCAGCGGAAGAGCAGGTTCTGTAAATGCACGTGTAGCTGCATACATGGCAAATCATCTCAAAGTAAGATTAGAATTAAAAAATCGTGGCATCTCAATACCTGACGAAACACATTTTATTGCAGCATTACATGATACTACAAAAGATGAAATAGAATTTTATGACGAGAATAAAATTCCAAATCAATTAATGTTAAAACATCAATATAATGTATCAAAGCTTAATGAAGCACTCGATAAAAATGCAAAGGAACGTTCCAGAAGATTTTTAATGATAAATAAAAATAAAATTGCAAAACAAATACATGAACAAGTAAAATTAAGAGCTTTATCATTATTTGAACCTCGACCTGAATGGAATCATGCTACCAATGCGTTATGTATTGTTGGAAGAAGAGAAAGCAGCAAACATCTTTTTTTAGACAGAAGAGCCTTTATGAATTCTTATGATTACTCTAAAGACTTAGATGGAAAATATTTGTTGAATATTCTTAAGGCAGTTGCCCCTGTGTGTGGAGGTATAAATCTGGAATACTATTTTTCAAAAGTAGATAATAACAAATTAGGAGCAGGATCTAAATTACCGCATAATGTAATGGGGTTAATTGGTGTAGCAAATGGCATGGACGGAGATTTGCGACCCGGATTACCGGCTCAAATGATTAACATTCATGACCCTTTGCGTTTATTAGTTATTGTTGAACATTATCCTGAAGTAATCATCAATACTTTAAATCAACACGAGCCAACATTAGAATGGTTTAAAAATAAATGGATTCATTTATGTGCACTTCATCCTGAAAACAAAGAATTATTTATTTATCAAAAAGATGTTTTTGTTCCATTCAAACCGGTTAACACCGAGTTGCCGATAGCAGAAAATCTAGAACAAATTTTTGAAAGAAAATCAGGAGACTTGCCTGTGTACTTATTAAAAAACTAAAAACTATGAACCTTCAAAATTTAATGGCAATATTTGTTTTACTTCCATTTATAACATTTATAATTTCATTATTAATTCCAAGTAAAAACGAAAAAGCACTTTCTCAATTGGCTTTTGCAGGAACAGTTCTACAATTTATTTTGCTTATATTTTATACTGCATGGTGGGCTGTAAAAGGATTAAACGAAATAAACATTAAGGAAATAATTTTATACAAAACCGAAAACTATGAATTTTTAATAGATTTTTATTTTGATAAAATAACCGCTGTCTATCTTTTTACAGGTGCGTTTATAACATCATTAATCGTAAGATATAGCCGCTATTACATGCACATGGAAAATGGATATAAGCGATTTTTTAACACTGTTTTATTCTTTTTTGCAGCATACAACCTAACATCACTTGCAGGAAATTTTGAAACTCTTTTCTTAGGATGGGAAATGCTCGGAATTTCATCATTTCTGCTTATTGCATTTTACAGAGAGCGTTATTTGCCTTCCAGAAATGCCGTTAAAGTTTTTTCAATTTACCGTATTGGCGATGTGGGAATTTTACTGGCTATGTGGGCTAGTCATCACTTATGGCATGAGAATATAACTTTTATGAAATTAAACAATGAGCAACTGGTGCATGAACACTTACTTGGACATAGCACAATTGGTTTATTTATTTCTATTTCAATTTTAATTGCAGCAGCAGCAAAATCTGCACAAATTCCTTTTAGCTCATGGTTGCCAAGAGCAATGGAAGGACCAACACCATCAAGTGCAATATTTTATGGTTCGCTATCGGTTCACTTTGGAGTTTTTCTTTTGTTACGTACTGAACATTTTTGGGGTGAACAATTATTAGCACGAATCATAATTGGTGCAGTGGGTTTTATAACAGCTCTAATTGCTTATCCCATAGCAAGAGTACAATCAACTATCAAAACACAAATTGCGTATGCATCTGTTGCTCAAATTGGAATTATGTTTTTAGAGATTGCATTTGGTTTAGAAACACTTGCATTAATTCATTTTATGGGAAATGCTTTTTTAAGAACCTACCAGCTTTTAATTTCTCCATCGGTTGTTGCATATCTCATACGCGATATGTTTTATCATTTTAAACCTAAGTCAAATAGTATTGAAGATGGATACCCCAAAAAATTACAATATAGTTTATACATATTATCGCTTAAAGAGTTTAATCTGGATTTACTCATCAATAAACTTATTTTTAATCCGATTAAAAAAATTGGCAATAAATTAACCTTTATAAACTATCGCAATTCTTTGCTTTTTATTTTACCATTAATAGCGGTTGCTTTGGTTTTAAAGCAAAATGAAAATAATTTATCTGAAAACATTAAACATACAATTCCATTAATATATTCTTTCATTGGATTTCTCCTCGTTTTAAAATCTTTTGCAGAAAGAAAATATCCACGCTTAAGTGTAATGCTTGTTTTAACTAATCATATACTTATGGCAATTGGAATTTCATTTAATGAACATTTTGGATATGAGCACATATTAATTTATCTATCAGGAATAATTGCTTCAGCTATTTTGGCAATAATTGTTTTAAACCAACTTAAAAAGAAAGAACCCAATTATTTTGATTTAAGCACCTATTATGGTCATGTTTACGAATACAAGTTACTTGCATTTTTATTTTTAATTGCTTCATTAGGTCTTATGGGTTTCCCAATTACGCCTTCATTTATTGGCGAAGATTTAATTTTCAGTCATATCCATGAAAATCAAGTAGTGCTTGCATTTTTCTTTGCTTCATCCTACATCATTTCAGGTATTGCATTAATTCGAGTTTACTCACGCTTATTTCATGGTAATCATATTAAAAAATATCATTCAACTGCATTAAAATCAGCATAAATAAATTTAACGTTAATACATCAAATTATGAAATCAAATAATAAACAAAACATTGAAACAGGCTTTTCAGCCTTAAAGAAATACTGGAAAAATGATATTTTATCAGGCTTTCTTGTTTTTTTACTTGCTCTACCGTTAAGCTTAGGAATTGCAAAAGCCAGTGGATTCCCGGCTGTCATGGGAGTTTTAACTGCAATGATAGGAGGATTGGTAACAGTATTTTTCAAAGTATCAGAACTTAGTATTAAAGGACCTGCCGCGGGACTTATTACAATTGCCGCAGGTGCTGTAAATGATTTTGGAGGTAATGAACAAGGGTGGAAAATAGCAAGTGCAGTAATAGTTGTTATGGCTATTATTCAAATTTTATTTGGATTTCTAAAATTTGGCTCATTAAGCGATTTCTTTCCACACGCTGCGGTACATGGTATGCTTGCTGCAATTGGACTTATAATTATTGCTAAACAAATTCCGGTATTATTAGGCGATGATCCTACATTATACAAAGGCAAAGGTCCAATAGAACTTTATATGGATATACCCAAATTTATTTTAAATGCACATCGGCACATTGCAGCTATTGGCATTATTGGCTTAATCATCATGTTTGGATTGCCATTACTAAAAATAAATATATTTAAAAAAATTCCTACCCCAATGATAGTTTTAGTGGTAGCAGTTCCAATGACGATATTCTGGCGTTTTAATCAAACAGAGCCATCGTATGCACTGGTATCAATTGGCGATTTTTGGGGAAGCTTAAATTTTAATGCAGATTTTTCTGCTTTAAGCACATTTACATTCTGGAAATATGTAGTAATGTTTTTATTTGTAAGTACATTAGAATCCTTACTTACCGTAAAAGCAGTTGATAATTTAGATCCTTATAAAAGACAATCGAATTACAATGGCGACTTAATTGGTCAAGGGGCCGGAAATTTAATAGCTGGGATATTCGGTGGTTTACCAATGATTTCTGAAGTTGTAAGAAGCTCTTCTAATGTTGGATTTGGAGCTATAAGCAAATGGTCGAACTTCTTTCACGGGTTATTTCTTTTACTTGCCATGATTTTTTTAATTCCTTTTATAGAATTAATCCCAAATTCTGCCTTAGCAGCTATGCTCATTTATGCTGGATATAGATTAGCCGCCCCAAAAGAATTTATACATACATATCATGTAGGAAAAGAACAATTGGTAATATTTCTAACAACTATTTTAATAACACTTTTAGAAGATTTATTACTTGGTATATTGGCAGGAATAATCGTTAAAATTTTATTTCACCTGTATAATGGAGCAACTATTAAAAATCTTTTTAAAGGACATTATAATTTAGAAAGTAATGGACACCTTACTAAAATAAACTTTGATGGTGTTGCTGTATTTTCAAATATAATAGCATATAAAAAGCTTTTATCTGTAATTCCTGAAAACAATAAAATTGTTTTGAATTTTGAAAAAGTAAAACTTGTTGATCATTCATTTATGAATTTTATTCATCAATATGAATATGAAATGAAAAATAAAAACAGAGAGGTAAGTATAATTGGATTTGAAAATCATAAGCCATTATCCAATCATCATTTGGCCACAAGAATTCTTAAAAAATAATCTAATGAAATATAGTATTACTTACCTTATACGTTTTATTTGCTTGTGGTGTATTAATATGCCCTTAGCTGCACAAAACAGAATTCAAAATGTTAATAACAACGGATGGTACATGTATTTTGGGAATCATCGTTTAAGTAATAAATGGAGCTTACATACCGAATACCAGTGGCGTAGAAACGAATGGATACTAAACTGGCAACAATCACTTGCACGTATTGGTATTGATTATAGGATAAATGATCAGGCAATTATTACCTTAGGCTATGGAAATATTATTACCTATCCTTATGGCGAACAACCTGTTCTAACAACATTTAATGAGCATCGTATTTGGCAAACTTTAGTTTTAACAAATAAAAATGGACGATTTAATTTCTCGCATCGCTACAGGCTTGAACAACGCTTTTCAGATAAATACAAAACAGATGCAAATGGAAGCATTGAATTTGACAAAAAAATTTACACCAATCGAATAAGATATTTGTTTTCAGTTGCTATGCCTATAAACAAAAAAACTATTGAGAAAGATGCTATTTTTGTGCGATTTTATGAAGAAGCATTTGTGTCATTCGGAAAAAATGTTGGTAAAAATATTTTCGATCAAAACCGTCTGTATCTTGCAATAGGTTATCAACTATTACCTTCAACAAATATTCAGTTAGGCTATTTAAATCATCTTGTTTTTAAAAGCGATGGCATTAAATACGAAAACAATCATACACTTCAAGTATCGCTCACTCATAATTTTGATTTCAGAAAAAAAGAGTCATGATTATTTTTGTTGAAGCAAAACCTAAAGCAAAAAAAAATCAATTAGAAGTATTATCTAATAATACATTAAAAATTCGTGTTAACGCTCCTCCTATTGATGGCAAAGCAAATAAAGCTATAATAGAATATCTTTCAGAAATATTTGAAATTCCTAAATCGAATATTTTACTACTTAAAGGAGAAACAAGCAAATACAAGCGTTATGTGTAAGCTTCCCCAAAAATAGTACTGTTTAAAAGTAGAAAAAAGAATAACTTTAAACTGTAAAAACATATGAAAAAGAGCAAATTTATACTCTAATAAATTACCCGCATACTTAGGGGTTTGTTCAGAGCAAAAAAGCAGATAAAAGCCTCCTCATTCTACGATTTTTAAGAATTTATTACGCTAAATTTGTTATTTCATCATATAACCGGCCTATTTTCACTCCATGAAAATAGGCCTTGAACCCCAAAAAATCATTTGGCTTTATGGGGTTATAAGCCCAACACTACTTCCTGAGGGTCTTTGCCATTAAAGAGCATCTTAGCAGGATTTTCAATCATTTCTTTAACTTTCACCAAAAAGCTTACACTTTCTTTGCCATCAATAATACGATGATCGTAAGATAAGGCAACATACATAACCGGACGTATTTCTACTTTACCTTCTACAGCCACAGGGCGCTCTACTATATTGTGCATACCTAAAATTGCGCTTTGAGGAGGATTAATAATAGGTGTAGAAAGCATCGAACCAAATACCCCACCATTAGTTATGGTAAATGTTCCTCCGGTCATTTCATCTATGGTAATTTTTCCATCGCGCGCTTTGATGGCAAGCTCTTTAATTTTGTGTTCAATATCTGCCAGGCTCATGGTTTCGGCATTTCGCAATACAGGTACCATTAAACCTTTAGGTGTACTCACGGCAATTCCTACATCACAAAAATTATTAAACACCATTTCATCGCCATCTATATATGCATTTACTGCCGGATAATGCTGCAGGGCTATGGTACAGGCCTTGGTAAAAAACGACATAAAGCCCAGTCCGATGCCAAATTTTTCCTGAAATTTATCTTTGTATTTTTTACGTAAATCCATCACCGGTTTCATATCCACTTCGTTAAAAGTGGTTAGCATGGCTGTTTCGTTTTTAACGCTTACTAATCGCTCGGCAATTTTTTTACGCAGTGTGGTCATTTTTTTACGTTCCTGTTCACGCGTTCCTCCAAAAACAGGTTCATTGTAGGTAAATCCTGTTGCAAGTGCTTTTTGTACATCCGTTTTGGTAATGCGTCCGTCTTTTCCGGTGCCGGTAATTTGAACTGAAGAAATACCTTTTTCATCCATCAATTTTTTTGCTGATGGCGATGGATGGCCTGATGCGTATGATTTTTCTTCTTTGGCAGGTAAAGGATTGGGAATCGGTTCTGATTTTTTTTCTTCCTGTTTAACTTCCTGTTTTTTAGGTGTATCAGTTTTAGCTTTTGCTTCGCCTTTAACGCTGGTATCAACCGAACACACCACTTGGCCTACTTTTACCGTATCGCCTTCTTGAGCCAATATCTTCAGTGCTCCTGATTCTTCTGCATTAATAGTGAGTGTAGCTTTGTCAGAATCTATTTCGCATAATTCATCGTCTTTTTCTACATATTCTCCGTCACTTTTTATCCATCGTGCTATAACAACTTCGGTTATTGATTCTCCGGGACTAGGAACTTTGTGTTCTATGATTGCCATTATAATTAAATTTTAAATTTAAACCTTTTGTTTTTTATTCAGTTTTTTCTGTACTTCTTCAAATGATTCTATGTCTCCAAATACGGCACGCAGGATTGCTTCCGACTGTTCGTGATGTATTTTGGCATATCCGGTTGCGGGGCTTGCTGCTTCTTTGCGTCCGATGTATTGCAAAGGCAAATGCCTTAATGTTTTCATGATAAATGTCCACGCGCCCATATTTTCGGGTTCTTCTTGTACCCAGTAGTAGTTATGTGCATTTTTGTACTTAGCTAAAATTGCCTCAAGTTGCTTATGCGGAAAAGGGTATAGTTGTTCTAAACGAATAAAAGCACTGTCGGTATTTTGCAATTGCTCTCTTCGTTCTATTAACTCGTAATAAATTTTACCGGTACATAAAAATACACGTTTAACTTTTTCGGGTTTTATATGGTTATCATCAAATATTTCCTGAAACTGCCCTTCGGTAAATTCTTTTAAGGTAGAGACGCATGTAGGGTAACGCAGCAGTTTTTTGGGTGTAAAACATATCAAAGGTTTTCTGAAATCTCGTTTTAATTGCCTGCGCAAGGCGTGAAACTGATTTGCGGGTGTTGTTGCATTAATTATTTGCATATTGTTTTCTGCACACATCTGCAACCATCTTTCCACTCTTGCGCTTGAATGTTCGGGGCCTTGTCCTTCGTAGCCATGTGGTAATAATACAACCAACCCGTTCATTCTTCTCCATTTATATTCTGCCGATGAGATGTATTGGTCAACTACAATCTGAGCCCCATTAAAAAAATCGCCAAACTGTGCTTCCCAAATAGTAAGTGCTGATGGGGCAGCCATGGCGTAGCCATATTCAAATCCTAACACTGCATATTCTGACAGGTGCGAATTAAATATTTTGAGTTCACCTTTAGCGCCAAAATTATTTAGTGGTGTATATTCTTCTTCCGAGTCTTCAATTTTAACTACGGCATGTCGGTGCGAGAATGTTCCGCGCTCTACATCCTGGCCGCTAAAGCGCACATGATGGCCTTCGTTCATAAGTGTTGCATATGCCATCAATTCTCCCATCGCCCAATCATATTTATCTTCTTTAATCATGTTTTTTCTATCTTCAAATAATTTTTTTGTTTTATTAAAGAAGTTTTTATCCTCCGGTAAGGTTGAAATTTTTTCTGCAATATTTAAAAAAGTTTTTTTATCAACTGCCGTATTTACAGGTCTAAAAATATCTTCGTCTGTAGCTCTTTTAAGGCCTTTCCAGTTTCCTTCCAAAAAGGATGTAATTTTAGCCTTTTCGGTTTGTCGGGCTTCATTGAGCATTGATTCCAAGAGTTCCTTGAAATCTTTTTCCATTTTCTTGGCTTCTTCGGCAGTGATGCTTCCTTGCTCAACCAGTTTTTTTACATATAACTCGCGTGCGTTTGGATGTTTTTGGATAGCTTTATATAAAATAGGTTGAGTAAAACGTGGCTCATCTCCTTCGTTATGGCCGTATTTTCTGTAGCCTAAAATATCAATAAACACATCGCGATGAAATTTCTGTCTGAATTCCATAGCCAGTTGCGATACAAAGGCCACAGCTTCTACATCATCGCCATTCACATGAAATACGGGGCTTAAAGTTACTTTAGCTACATCCGTACAATAGGTGCTTGAACGCGCATCGGTATAGTTGGTAGTAAAACCCACCTGATTATTTACCACAAAATGTATGGTTCCACCTGTTTTGTAAGCATCTAACAGCGACATTTGTATTACTTCGTAAACTATTCCTTGCCCGGCAATGGCTGCATCGCCATGAATTAAGATGGGGCAGGCTTTGCTTAAGTCCGACTGATGTTGATTATCTATTTTGGCACGTGTAATTCCTTCCACGATGGCATCTACGGTTTCCAAATGCGAAGGATTGGGGGTTAGGCTGATGTGTACTTTATTTCCCTTGTTTGAAAGTTGATCGCTGGAGTAGCCTAAATGATATTTTACGTCTCCGTCAAACAGCGAATCTTCGGTGGTTCTGCCTTCAAACTCAGTAAAAATATCTTTGTATGTTTTATTTAAAATATTAGCCAACACATTTAATCTTCCGCGGTGAGCCATACCAATTACATAATCTTGTATCCCTAGGTCAGATCCTTTTTCGATGGCGGCATCTAATGCCGGAATAAGCGATTCTCCTCCTTCTAATGAAAAACGTTTTTGACCAACAAATTTAGTGGCTAAAAAATTCTCGAAAACTACTGCCTGATTTAATTTGTTAAGGATAACTTTTTTTTCGGATATGCTGTATTGGGGAGTGTTTTTGGTGCTCTCCATTTTGTTGCGCAGCCATTCAACTATTTCGGGGTTACGTATGTATAAATATTCTACTCCGATAGACCCGCAATAGGTTTGTTCTAAATGTGCCACAATATCTTTGAGTTTGGCCGGTCCAATACCTATCTGCATACCGGCCTGAAAAACGGTTTCCATATCGGCTTGCGATAGTCCAAAATTTTCAATGGCTAAATTGGGTGTATAGGTTCTGCGTGCGCGTACAGGATTGGTTTTGGTAAATAAATGTCCGCGTTGCCGATAGCCATGAATTAAAGAAATTACTTTAAATTCTTTTTGCAGGTTTTCAGGTATTGCTCCATCGGCACTGTAGTCTGCCTTGGCAAATTCAAAGCCTTCAAAAAAACGCGCCCATCCGGCATCCAGAGATGAAGGATTTTGTTTGTATTGATGATACATCCCTTCTATTACTTCGGGATGCGCGTTGCTCAGGTAAGAATAATTATCCATGGTTTTGTTTTATAAAACATAGCAAAGTTATGTTTTTTTAAAGAATACAAAATAGCTGATTATTAATTAATAGCAAAATATGCATGGGCTTTGCAGCCTTTGTTGAAATTAGTTTTTGCAGGGCTGCATTATCTTGTTGTATTTGGTAAGGTTACCTGCATCAACCGATTTGCAAATATTAAATACTTTAACTTTTTCATCCTGCGTGGCACAATGAAAGAGTTCAGCAATTTCGTTTACTTTGGCCAGAAAAAATATTCTGACATTTACCGCGCCTATTCTGTCTTTAGCAACGGCACTAACCATTTCTAATGCTTCTAAAACTGATGCTCGCCCTGTGTTAACATCATTGTACATAAGATCGAACCCTAAACGGTGGTATTTGTACATGGCTTCTCTAAGGGGTTTAAACGCGGCCTGCAGTGCATTATCTATTATCCAGTATCTGTTGCGGTTGTTTTCGCCCGGTCTCCAGCCCGGTTCGGGTGCCGACTGGGCATTATTTGCAATTTGTTGTGCTTTTAAATAATATTTTGTTCCGCCTTCCAACGAAAAAGAATCATAATCGTAGGCAATAATCAGATAGCAATAAAATGCAATTACCGAGCTCAGGTTACTTCTGTGTTGATCGGGTGTAAAAATTATCTGGGTTCCGCGTTGATATTTAAAAGCAAAATCCTCGTCTAAATAATTAAACAAAGGGGATGAGTATCCGGTATTGAATACAGGGCGATTAGAGGTTATCTGGATAGTTCCCGAAAAATCTTCATTACCTGTTTGTTTATCAACGTTAATTAAAAAATTGCATTCAATTTTTTCTTCTTCTTTAAAGGTTTCGGTGGTCCATTTGGTATTATTTACAAATTCCATAATGGCTTTTTCGAGTTCTTCAAAAACTATTTTATCGGCTGCCGATGTTTGCAGTGCCGGAGAAATAACCTGTACCTTACATTTAAGTTCCTGAGCAATGGTAATTTGAGTTGTTAATATAAGTAATATGGCAAAGTAATTTTTCATTTTTTATATCAATATGTTTTCAAGCAATTCAAATGCCAATTGTGTTTTAGGCATTAACTCAAAGTTAGTTACTTTATTGTTTTTAGCTATTAGGGTTACTTTGTTATAGTCTCCGCCAAATCCTGCATCTTTATCTTGTAGTGAATTAAGCACTATGTAATCAAGATTTTTAGTCATTAATTTTTTACGGGCGTTTTCAATCTCATTATTGGTTTCAAGGGCAAAACCAATCAATATTTGATTTTTATGTTTGTGTAGGCCAAGGTATTTAAGTATATCGGTTGTGGCTTGCAGTTTAATGTTGAGTTCGGCTGTATCTTTTTTAATTTTAGTTTGTGATTTTTTTTGGGGAGTAAAATCGGCTACGGCAGCAGTCATTATAATTACATCGTGTTTTTTATAATGTTTTTTTACTTGTTCAAACATATCTTGGGCCGATAAAACATCTATGCGTTTAATTTTATCGTGTACGGATAAATTTGTTTTTCCTGAAATTAAAGTTACTGATGCTCCCATGTTTAGAGCGGCCTCGGCTAAGGCGTAACCCATTTTTCCTGAGCTAAAATTGCTGATGTATCTAACCGGGTCTATGGGTTCAATGGTTGGCCCTGCGGTAATCAGAATTTTTTTTCCGCTTAATTTTTTTTTTTGAACGAGTAAGGTTTTAATAATTTGAAAAATTTCTTCCGGTTCGGCCATTCTACCCGGGCCGGATAAGCCGCTGGCTAATTCACCCGTACCGGGATTTATAAGGTAGTTACCGTATTTTCTGAGTATATCGAGGTTTTGCACCGTTGCCGGATGTTTATACATATCGAAATCCATGGCGGGTGCAAGTACTACCGGACATCGGGCAGAAAGATAGGTTGCCAGTAATAAATTGTCGCATATTCCATGTGCCATTTTTGCCAATGTGTTGGCTGTAGCCGGGGCAACAACAAATAAGTCAGCCCATAAGCCCAGTTCTACATGGTTATTCCATGTTTTATCAGCACGAACAAAATGGGTTAATACCTCATGATTGCTGAGGGTAGAAAATGTAAGTGGAGTAACAAAATCGTGTGCATCGGGGGTAAATATCACTTTCACTTCTGCCCCGCTCTTTTTTAATACCCGAACTAATAATATGGATTTATAGGCGGCTATGCCACCTGTAACTCCAAGAAGTATTTTTTTGCCCTTTAACATGGGCTATAAAGATTATTGTTCCGGATAACGGTAATAGGTTTTACCTTCTAAAAATTCTTGTATGGCTATAGATACCGGTTTGGCGAGTTTTTCATAATGTTTGGAAATTTCAATTTGCTCGCGGTTTTCAAACACTTCTTCCAGATTGTCGGTGTGGGATGCAAACTCTTGTAGTTTTTGCGAAAGCTCTTCTTTCATTTCGGTACTTATCTGGTTGGCTCTTTTAGATATTATAACCAACGATTCGTATATGTTGCCCGTTATTTTTTCTAGTTGATCTACGTCCCGGGTAACGGTGGTTCTTTCTGCATTTGAGTTTTTATAGCTCATAACATGTAATTATTTAATTATCAAATCTTTTTACCATACTCAGCGCGTTTGAATAAAGTGATTCCAACTCTTTCAATTTCTTGCTTTTTGGGAAAAAGCCCACAAAGTTAAGATAACTTTTAATACATTCTTCAAATCTTTCCTTTTTTTTGCTGTCAATACTGTTGGCCGCATATAAATAATCCGACTTAACTATCAGATAAAGAGCCTCTTCCATATAGGAAGTGAGCGGATATTCTTCAAGCATGGCTTTTAATGCTACCGATGCCGAGCGATATTGCTCCATGTGATAATATTGGTAGGCATTTTGAAAAGCTTTCTTCTCTAACTTACTGCGTAGTTTATCAATAATCTGGTTGCAGGTGTCTTTTTTTGAACTCTCGGGATATTTATTTAAAAACATTTGTAATTCGTTGATAGCCGTAATGGTTTCTTTTTGATCCAGATAATTCGGTGGGGATGTTTTAACATTACAGATAGCACTCATATATAAGCATTCTTCTGCATACTTGCTGTTGGGGTATGTTTTGGCAAAAGTCTTAAAATAAAATGCTGCCGTATAATATTCTTTGATATGGTAATGGCAGTAGCTGTAATAATAATATACCGATTCGCCTCTTTCGGTAAGTTTATAAATAGGTATTACTTCTTCGAGCAGAGGCAAAGCTTTGATATATTTTTTTTTTGCATAATATTCTAAGGCTTTTTGGTATATAAGATTATAATCTTTGCTCTTTTGCAATTTGCGTTCTTTGCTGCAAGAAGCAAACAGTATAAGAAAGATAAATACCAAAAAAATATAATGATGATGGGCAAGATACTTATTCATGTAAATACATTAACGCGATTTATGGCTAACTATTATTATACTATTCAACAATCATTACAAGATATTTAGAAACGCTCCAAAAAGCCTTAGGATCGTTAATGACAAGTTTTTCAATGTTTTTTTCGCCTACCAATTTATAGGAACCGGACGGATGGGTTGTTAGCAACTCTGCTTTTTTGGCACCTATGGTAAACTCTTTGTTTTTGGTAATATCTATTTTGGTAAAATAATCTTTGTTAAAATCATCTTTCAATTTTTTAATTTTACCGATGCCTATAAAACCTCCTTCTTTGGTAATAATACCATTATTTTTTAATTCTTTACTTGTGCCAAAAACATAATAAGCAGTATTTATCTCGGCTTGTTTTTCTTCTACCACGGCAACTGTTTCATTTAAAGTAGCCGTAAGTTCGGCATAAGCAATATCATAACGTGCAAGCTCTTCTCTTAAAGCCGATATGGTAAGTTCCTGATCGTTAATTTTTGCCACTAAATTTTCGATGGTTTTTTCAAGTTCGGCAATTTTCATATCGCCCTTTTTAAGCTTGCTCCTAAGTGCCGCTATTTTATTTTTATTTTCTTCCATTAATGAATTAATAACCTGAATTTCTTCAATAATACGGTCTTTTTGATCAGCTTTTAATTCGGGGTCATTGTTTCTGCTCAGGTTGATAACTTTTTCTTTCTCGCGTATAAGCACCAAATTGTCTTCAATTTCATTAAACGAACGAAAATATTCATTGATTGCCGAATCTTTACTGTTTAATGCATTTTGTAATTTTTGATTTTCGGCTTTTAATTTTTCAATTTCAGGGTTCCCCGAGTTACTGTCTTCATTAGCATTTTCTTTGCTATTGCAGGCAAACAAAAACAAAGTTGCCGTAAAGAGTATGAATGATAATTGTTTCATATCGTTATAAATTAACTGTTTGCAAAGGTAAGAACACTATTTTAATTTACTGCAAATCTTTTAGATATATTTGTTGCGTTATTAATAATGTATAATGTTATGATAGTTAAAATTTTGTTCTCAGTTTTAATAAACGCAGCACTTGTTATCAATTGTTTTTCACAACAACTTACCTATCGTTTATCTATGGATAAGCCCCATGAACATTATTTTAATGTAGAAATAATTGCCGAAAATATATCCGGTAATACCATAGATGTTAAAATGCCCGTATGGGCACCCGGTTCATATCTGGTCAGAGAGTTTTCAAGAAACATAGATTATGTTAAAGCCTACGATGCAAACAACAAAGAAATAAACGTAAAGAAGATAAATAAAAATACCTGGCGTATCGCATCAAATGGCTCAAAAAAAATATTCATTAAATACGCGGTATATGCATTTGAACTCTCTGTACGAACCAGTTTTTTAGATGACTCGCATGGATACATTAACGGTACCAGTGTATTTATGTACTTAGACGGCAAAAAAAACCTTCCGGGCCGACTCGAAATAATACCCTATAAAAAATGGAACAAAATAAGTACCTCGTTAGAACGTTTGGCTCCTAATACTTATTATTTTAAAGACTATGACGAACTGGCCGATTGCCCGATAGAAATTGGCAATCACGATATTTTTTATTTTAATGCGGCTGGCATACGCCACGAAGTAGCCATGTACGGTAAAGCCGATTATGATGTTGAAAGATTAAAAAACGACATGGCTGCTATCGTAGAAGCCTGTACCGCTGTTTTTGGGGATAACCCAAATAAATATTATGTATTTATCATTCACAACCTCACTCAGGGAAGTGGTGGCTTAGAACACATGAATTCAACTACCTTACAGGTAAACAGAAACACCTATAAAACTAATTATATTTCTTTTCTAAGTCTGGTTGCTCATGAATATTTCCACTTATGGAATGTAAAAAGAATTAGACCCCACACACTCGGCCCCTTTGATTATGATAAAGAAAATTATACAGAACTGCTCTGGGTAATGGAAGGTTTTACCAGCTATTATGACGAACTCTTGCTAAAACGTTTAGGCTTATATACCGAAAGTGAATATTTGCGCGTATTAAACGGCACTATCAGCGCCCTCGAAAATCAACCCGGCTCACGCGTACAATCAGTTGCCGAATCAAGTTTTGATGCCTGGATAAAAGGCTACAGACCCAACGAAAACAGCAGTAACACAGAAATATCATATTATACTAAAGGACATGTACTTGCAGCTTTACTCGATATAGAAATAATTAATTCGACCAACGGGCAAAAAAAACTTGACGATTTGATGCGCTACTTATACAACGAATACTATAAGAAACAAAAAAGAGGTTTTACCGAAACAGAATTTAAGCAGGCTGCCGAAAAAATAACCGGTAAAAATCTTGACTTTTTCTTTCAGGAATATGTTTACAATACCTCCCCGATTAATTATGAATATTTTTTTAAACCTGTGGGACTTGAATTGAATAAACGCCCGCATGATGATGTAAACCTTAATATAAAAACCCGTAACGAGGGTGGTAAGCTTATTGTAACTGAAGTTTTAAGAGGCGGTAGCGCTTACCAGGCCGGCTTAAATGTAAACGATGAAATTATTGCGATTAACAACCTGCGGGCAGATGCCAATTCGTTTCAAAGAATCTTAAATAATTACAAATTAAACGATGAAATTGAACTCTTGATAACGCGCGATAATCTTTTGCAAAACATACGGGTAAAACTGTTACCCTCTATTCTTACCGAATTTAAGATAACAGTACCCGATACAAACAATGTAAGCGCTAAAAAGCTTCGTGATTTTTGGCTTAATTAAGCCTTATAAAAATTCTCTTTTAATACAGGCATCATAGCATGCTTACTTTTATATTTAAACGCACCACTATATGCAGGGCAGGTTTGTTTAGATTTACATGAAGTAAAAAATGCTGCTACCGTAATTACCAATACAGCTTTGGTAACTGCTTTTCCGGGGGTTAAATTTACTTGCTTCATAATAAGTTAGGTGTTAGTTTGTTTTTGTTTGTTACCTTTATAGGGCAAAAAAAAAGTTTTTTCCATAAAAGATTGGCAAAAAAATTGTAAATTATTTAAATTCAGATATTTATAAAAATGCTTTTTGCGTTATTGGCAAATCATAACGAATTGAGCGATGCCCAACTGATAGAAAAATACAAGCAAACGGGCAACAACTGGTATGTTGGTATCCTTTATCAACGCTATACGGTTGCCATAGCCGCTATATGTTACAGCTACTTTAAAAATAAAGATGAAAGCGAAGATACCGTAATGGAAATATTTGAGATAATACTCAAAGACCTGCAAAAATACGAAGTCCATAACCTAAAATCCTGGTTATTAAGCGTTGTAAAACACTATTGCCAACGAAAAAAGGAAAAAATTGCCCGTTTAAGCGAAAAAAATATGGCTTTGAAAAAAAATCTTGATTTTTTTATGGAATATGACCGGGAATCACCCCTTTATGAAATAGAAGCAAGCCATGAAGCATACCAAGAAATGGAAAATAAACTGGCTCAAGCCATTAACACTTTAAAAAAAGAGCAAAAAACATGCATCGAACTATTTTATATGCACAACAAATCGTACCAGGAAATAAGTAACGAAACCGGATTTTCTGTAAAAAATGTAAAAAGCTATATACAAAACGGAAAACGAAACATAAAAATATTACTGGAATCAGAAACAAATGCTTAAACAAGGCAATACATACAGCCATAAAATACTTAAACTGCTCGAAAAAAAACTTACCGGAACAGCAAGTAACAAAGAACTGCAGGAGCTGCAAAGTTTCATGCAAAATGACGAATTATTTGCCGAGGCATTTCGCAACACTGATTTAACACTCTTAAAAAATGCTCAACTAATAGCTGCCGATGCCAACGAACGCATCAACGAAATAATAAAACCCTACAAACCTATTAATAAACATTATATTTATTACGGAATATCTGCAGTTATCTTCATCTTTTCACTTATCTATTTTTGGCCTGAAAAAAAACAAACTGATATTACATCCCAAAATAACATCACTGTTACCGATGCCAACAAAAAAGAACCTGCAGCATCAAACCGTGAAAGCATTATTTCATTAGAAAACATCCAAAAACAAGCAACCACAACAACCGAAGAAAAAGTTATCATACCACCAAGCCAAAAAAATGAAATAAAACCTCCGGTTGAAAACATTAATAATAAAGATGAAAATGTTATTAACGAAGAAACTGAAATAAAAAATAATAAACAAGAAGAAGAAAAAGAAAAACAAAAAGAGCAAGAACAAGAAAATAAACAAAAATTAAATACCGAAAACACAGCCAATCAAATTGATTATAACATATATCCAACCGCTGTAAGAGTACAACATATACAAATACTAAGTAAAATTAATGCTGCCGAAAGCGAAAACACCAGCCGAAACAATGATGTAACCAATCCAAATTTAGGTGAACCTATTACCAAAAAGAAAAACAATCCCGACTACAAACTTGATGATATGCCCCACTATACCGGTAATGATGCAGGTTTTATCAGCTATCTTAACCGCAGGTTAAATGGAGCCGTAATACTTCCGCGAAACAAAATACCACATACTGTAACCGTGCGTTTTATTGTAAACAGCAAAGGCAAAATAGAAAGCAGCGAAATAATAGGACAACTTATTCCTCCCGCATTAGAAAAAGAAATTTTAAATGCCATTAACGAAGCTCCCGACTGGCAACCCGGTAAATTAAGCGGCAAAAAAGGCAAACTCGAATATATGATTGCCTTTTATTTCGGCTTTTAAATCTAAACACAATTTTTTTATAAAACTATTTTAATACCGATTTGCAGACATGTGATAGGTATTGGAGTTATATAATAAATTTTATCTCTTTTACATCAACTTTCAGGTGTTGCATATCGCGGGTAAGCAGTTTTAATTTTCCCGCACTACATACCCCCGTTATCATCGCCTCAATCATCCTGCCTTCATATATAAATCTTAACCATCTATTTAAACCCAATAAATGTTGTAAATAAATTTCTTCAATCTCCTTAGTATGATTGTTTCTAAGCTTTATGTAATATAATTCGAGTATAGAACAAAATTGTTCTAAAACAACTTTAATATCATATAACACGTTATTTTCAAGAAACAGCGAAGTAGCGTTTAATCCGGCATTAAAAAGGCTTTGATTAACATTTATACCAACACCTATTATCGTATAATTTATGGTGCTGCCCGACACAATATTATCAATTAACACACCTGCTATTTTTTTATTATTAACCAAAATATCATTAGGCCACTTTATTTTTACCTGATTTGTATAGGCAGTTAATAATTTTAAAAGACTAATGGCTGTTAATTTGCTTAATATGAACTGTTCGCTGAGCGACAAAAAAACAGGTTTATAAATAACCGAAAAAGTAAGGTTTTTATGCGGTTCGCTGTGCCAAACAGCGTTTCTTTGACCCCTGCCGCGAGTTTGTTCATGTGCCAATATTACAGTTCCCTCTGGTACATTTGTCTGTTTTAGCAAACTGGCAGCATAATTGTTTGTAGAATCAATACTTTGCAACTCTATACAATTTAAGCCTGTAAACAATGTATTCATTAGCGGGTTGAAAGGATTGATAAAGAATGCAAATTACGTGTATTTTACTTACATTTGTTTAATTTTGAATTGAAAGAATGCCGGCAAGAATAAAATCAAATAAATCAACCCTCAAAAAACAAGAGCTTTTGGATATTGTTATTAAAGGCATGCAAGAGAAAAAAGCCAAAAACATTGTATGCCTGGATATGAAAGGATTAAAAAATGCTATCTGCAATTACTTTGTGATATGCAGTGCCGATAATTACCGGCAGGTTCAGGCAATAGCCGACTCGATAGAAGAGCATACACTAAAGTACTTGTCAGAAAAACCCTGGCATACCGAAGGTCGTAGCAATGCTAATTGGATTTTATTAGATTATATAGATGTTGTTGCCCACGTATTCTACACCGAATCGCGCGAATTTTACGGTATTGAAAATTTATGGGCAGATGCAAAAAAAACAGAAATTGAAAGCAAATAATACCATGACAGAAAACAAACACACAAACTCCAGAAAAAACCCTAAACCCCAATTTAATTTTTATTGGATTTATGCCGCTATTGGCATCATTATCATCACCTTTAATTTGCTATACATGAACAATACATCCAGCGAAACAAGCTTTGATGAATTTAAAGCAATAGCAAAAAAAGGACATGTTGAACGCATAGAAATTGTAAATGGCCGAAATGTTCAGATATACATCAGGCGCGACAGCCTGACAAGCGGCATACACAATAAAAAATTTGCCGGTAAAAAACCGGCAGGGCCTCACTATCACTTTAACTCAGGGCCTGCAGCCGAAGAGTTTAAAAAAGAACTCAATGCACTTTTAGAATCGTTGCCGCCCGAATATCGTTTTAACTACAAATACTCAGAGCAACAAAACTGGGGCGCTGAAATATTAAGCTGGTTAATCCCTTTAATTTTACTGGTAGGAATTTGGGTATTTATTATGCGTAGAATGGGTGGTGGTGCAGCAGGTGGCGGACAAATATTTAACATAGGCCGCTCACGGGCACAATTATTCGATAAAGAAAAAAGCACCAATGTAACCTTTAACGATGTAGCCGGACTGGAAGGCGCCAAGGAAGAAATACAAGAAATAGTTGACTTTCTTAAAAACCCTAAAAAATACACCGAACTGGGCGCTAAAATACCTAAAGGTGCCTTGTTGGTTGGCCCTCCCGGCACAGGAAAAACACTTCTGGCAAAAGCCGTTGCCGGTGAAGCACAGGTACCCTTTTTCTCGCTCTCAGGTTCAGACTTTGTAGAAATGTTTGTAGGTGTGGGCGCTTCCAGAGTAAGAGATTTATTTAGACAAGCCAAAGAAAAATCGCCCTGTATTATTTTTATTGATGAAATAGATGCTATCGGTCGTGCACGCGGCAAAAGCCCCAATATGGGCGCCAATGATGAACGCGAAAATACCCTAAACCAACTCTTGACAGAAATGGATGGCTTTGGTACCAATAGCGGTGTAATTATATTGGCTGCCACAAACCGTGCCGATATTTTAGACCGCGCCCTGCTAAGACCCGGACGCTTTGACAGAACTATCTATGTTGACCTGCCCGACTTAAACGAACGCAAACAAATATTTGCCGTTCACTTACGGCACATTAAAATTACCGAAGGTTTAGATGTAGATTTTTTAGCCAGACAAACACCCGGTTTTTCGGGTGCCGATATTGCAAACATCTGCAATGAAGCCGCTCTGATAGCTGCACGTAAAAAGAAAAAAGTAGTAGAAAAACAAGATTTTTTAGATGCCGTAGACAGAGTGATTGGCGGCCTGGAAAAGAAAAACAAAATTGTTTCACCCGAAGAAAAAAAAGTAATAGCCTACCACGAGGCCGGCCATGCTACTGTTAGTTGGTTACTCGAACACGCATCGCCACTGGTAAAAGTAACTATTGTTCCCCGCGGACAATCCTTAGGAGCAGCCTGGTACTTACCCGAAGAGCGACAAATAACCCGCACCGAACAATTACTCGATGAAATGTGTGCCACATTGGGAGGTAGAGCCGCTGAAAAAGTAATTTTTAATAAAATATCTACCGGTGCATTAAGCGACTTAGAAAGAGTTACCAAAATGAGCTATGCCATGGTTACCATTTACGGACTGAATGAAAAACTAGGAAACATCAGCTATTACGACCCCCAGGGTGCTGAATTTACCTTTAGCAAACCCTACAGCGAAAAAACCTCCGAAATAATTGACGAAGAAGTTAGTAAACTCATAGAAAGTCAGTTTCAAAGAGCCGTAAATATATTATCCGAAAACAAAGAAAAACTTATTAAACTGGCCGAGCGACTATTGGAAAAAGAAGTAATCTTTAAAGAAGATTTGGAAAATATTTTTGGTAAACGACCCTGGGATAAAGACAATAACAATAACAACGAACAATTAAAAAATAACCAAAACAACGAGGTAGAATGGAACCTCGATAACAAGAATCCAGAACAAGACAATAAATTAATCAATGAACCATAACTGGGTAAAAATATATTCAGGCGAAAAATCAATCTCTATGCAAATACTTCAGATTATGCTGCAGGAACAAAATATTGAAGTACTTGCCATGAATAAAGCCGACAACCTTATTACCCACAGCGGAATAATTGAATTGTATGTACCTAAAGATAAATACCTAAGCGCCCTTGCCATTGTAAATAAAAACAAATACCAATTAAACTAATATGTTTACCCGGGCAATCAGTGGTATATTATTCTTGCTTGTAGTTATTTCTGCCATTATCTATTCTAATTACACCCTGCTTTTGCTTTTTATGGTAATTATTGCAGGTGCATCATTTGAATTAAGTAAACTGCTTAACGCAATTTACAAAACTAATATTAACTCTTTTTGGGTAGCCCTCTTACCCACACTAATATATTTAATTTTAATGTTATTATTCATGGATTTATACGATAGAAAATACGAATTAATTTTACTGCTTACATTACTTTCATTATTTTTTATTCCATTATACACAGCCATATTTTTTTTTAAAGACAATATACTGTCATATATCTTTTCTACTTATTTCAGTATGTTGTATATCTTATTACCATTTTTATTTTTAACTCTCGGCCACAAACCCGGTAAACTTATACCTAATTATAATTACAGCTATTACCTGTCATTTTTTATATTAATTTGGGTAAATGATACTTTTGCATACCTGAGCGGAAAATTTACGGGCAAACACAAGCTATACGAAAACATATCACCCAATAAAACCATAGAAGGTTTTATAGGCGGCATTATTTTTACCATTAGTGCTGGATTTGTTTTAAAAAATTTACATTGGATAGAAGTAAGTAACCCTGTAAATATTATCGCACTTTGTTTACTGATTTCGATTAGCGCTACCTTGGGTGATTTATTTGAATCCAAACTGAAAAGAATGGCCGGAGTAAAAGATTCAGGAAATATTATGCCCGGTCATGGCGGTTTTTTAGACCGTTTTGACGGATTGTTGTTTGCTGCACCTGTTTACATAATATTTAGTAACCTTTTTTGATAATTAACTTATGAACGTAACCGTAAAAAGAGCCGATAATAAAAAATTTCATCTCATTGCAAAAAATACTACCGGTAACGAAATACACATGGATGCAAATCCGACTCTGGGAGGAGAAAACAAAGGAGCACGCCCCATGGAAATGCTGCTGATGGCTTTAGGCGGCTGCAGTGCTATAGACATCATTAATATACTAAACAAACAACGCAGCAACGAATTTGAATTAGAAATAGAAATAAACGGCCAAAGACAAACCGGCAAAGAACCTTCGCCTTTTGAAATGATAGACATACTATTTATTTTTAACGGTAAATTAGAAATTGAAAAAGTAAAAAGAGCCGTAAATTTATCCGTAGAAAAATACTGCTCGGTAGCTAAAACTCTAGAAAAAACTGCTCAAATAAACTACCGCATAAAATTGAATAACCAAATGCTCTAAGTAATATTACAACAAATGAAAAACGAAGTAACAAAAGCCATACGCACGCAAATAAAAAGTACACACGCTAAAGAACACAGCACACCATTATATCTAACCTCCAGTTTTACTTTTGATGATTCGGAAGAAATGCGCGCAGCCTTTGCCGATGAAATTGAAAGACCTATATACAGCCGTTTTTCTAATCCTAACTGCGATGAGTTTATAGAAAAAATTTGCTTAATGGAAGAAACAGAAGCCGGTTATGCCACAGCCTCGGGCATGGCTGCTATCTTTGCAACCTTTGCTGCTTTTTGTAAAAGCGGTGATAATATTGTTTCCTGCAAATCGGTGTTTGGAGCCACACACACTATCTTAACAAAAATTTTACCTAAATGGAATATTTCTACTACCTATGTGGATGTAAATGCCGATAAAAATACCTGGTTAAATGCCATAAATAATAACACCCGATTGTTATATATTGAAAACCCTACTAACCCCGGTATAGATATTTTAGATTTGGAAATGCTCGGAGAAATTTGCCGGCAAAAAAAAATACTTTATGTAGTTGACAATTGTTTTGCTACGCCTTGTTTGCAAAAACCGGTGCGCTACGGAGCAGATTTAATTATACATTCGGCTACTAAGTTTATTGACGGGCAAGGCAGAGTAAACGGAGGTATTATAACCGGCAAAAAAGCATTTATCAAAGAGATATATAACTTTTGTCGCAGCACCGGTCCTGCTTTATCGCCATTTAATGCATGGGTCTTATCCAAAAGTCTCGAAACACTTTCCTTACGCATGGAAAAACACAGTCAAAACGCTCTTATAACCGCCCAATATCTTGCAAAAGAAACAAATAAAATTACCTCCGTAAAATACCCGTTTTTACCCTCACACCCACAATATCAATTAGCCACTAAACAAATGAAAGCCGGAGGTGCGCTGATAAGTTTTGAACTTAAGCAAGGACTTAGTGCCGGACAAAAATTTTTAAATGCACTACGCTTATGTTCTCTTACTGCAAATTTGGGCGATACCAGAACAATTATTACGCACCCTGCCTCTACTACTCACGCAAAATTAACTCTGCAGGAAAGATTAGAAACCGGAATCACAGACGGATTAATTCGAATATCGGTTGGGCTGGAAGATGTTGATGATATTATAGGCGACATACAACAAGCCCTTGATAAAATCTAATATTAACAACCGGTAAGTTATTTAATAGTTGTATTTATTTTTCCATCTGTTTTTAAGAAATTGCCTTAGTTCTTCTTCTCGCGGATTTTTACCGGGATCGTAAAATTTAGTATTTTTAATTTCATCCGGTAAATACTCCTGCTCAAAAAAATTATTTTCGTAATTATGAGCGTACTTATAATCTTTACCATATCCCAACTCTTTCATCAGATAGGTAGGCGCATTGCGCAAATGAAGCGGGACCGGCAAGTTTGGATATTTTACAACCGCCTGTTGCGCATTATTGATAGCCTGATAAGAAGCGTTACTCTTTGGCGAACAAGCTAAATAAACCGCACATTGCGACAAAATTATTCTGGCTTCGGGCCAACCTATAACATTAACAGCCTGAAAAGTATTATTGGCTAAAATCATAGCAGTAGGGTTAGCATTGCCTATATCTTCGGATGCTAAGATTAACATTCTGCGGGCAATAAAAGAGGGGTCTTCTCCGGCTTCAACCATTCGCGCCAGCCAGTAAACTGCAGCATTGGGATCGCTGCCACGCATAGACTTTATAAAGGCAGAAATTATATCATAATGTTGCTCACCTGTTTTATCATAAAGCGATAAATTTTGTTGAATACTTTTTTCAACCAAATCGTTGGTAATTATAATTTCGGTACCATCGTAGGTATTCACTACCAACTCTAAGGCATTTAATAATTTACGGGCATCTCCACCCGAAAAAGCAATAAGCGCATCTGTTTCCTCCAAAATAATTTTTTGTCGGGCTAAAAATTTATCCGTTTTTATAGCCTTATGTAAAAGTGCTTCTAATTGATTTTTTTCTAAATGTTTTAAAGTATAAACCTGACAGCGCGACAATAAAGCAGGAATAACTTCAAAGGAAGGGTTTTCGGTGGTAGCACCTATCAAAGTTATTATACCTTGTTCAACTGCTCCCAGCAAGGAATCTTGCTGAGATTTACTGAAACGATGAATTTCATCAATAAATAAAACCGGATTTTGTGCTACAAACAAATCGCGGGCTTTAACTTTATCTATCACCTCGCGCACATCTTTAACTCCCGAATTTATTGCACTAAGGGTATAAAAAGGTTTATTTAATTCTTTGGCCAACAAACGGGCTAAGGTAGTTTTTCCTACTCCCGGAGGGCCCCACAAAATCATCGAAGGCAATATACCATTGGCAATTGCACGTTGTAACACAGAATTTACTCCAACAATATGTTCCTGGCCTGCATAATCTTGCAATTTTTCAGGCCGCATACGCTCGGCTAAGGGAATTGATTGCATCGTGCTAAGTTACCAATAATTCAGATAACTAATACTGAATGTGCCGGATGGTGAGTGCATTGGGTTATAGGCCATCAGGCGAGCGTTACGTTTACAAATGCATAATTGCGGATAACCGGGGATAAACTTTTGGTTGTCAAAAACAATTTACAGAATTCCATTTGTAACACAGGCTTATTTCTACTTTTGTATGAAAGAATGAATCAACTTAAGCCACATCATGTATTGTTATTTACCATAGGGGTATTTTTACCGCTGTTGGCTTTGATGTTTGTGGTCCCTGATAGTGGATTTGAATTTGGTAGCCTTACCCTCAAATATCCTACAGCTGATAAGTTTTTTAATCAAGCTAGAACACAAAAGAAAGATATAAGCGACATATTGGCCAAAGTTGATACTACCCTCAATGACATTGATACCACTAAAAATCAAATTAAACACAAAAACACTGATAGCGATTTAGGAAATCCCAGCGATACTTCTGAAATAAAAACAGGAAATGTAACTCAACGCATAGAATTTGGACCTGAGGGAGCAAGTATTTTATATCCGTTTTTTGCAAAGATGCGCAATGCCTCTAAAGAAAAAAAAACCATACGCATCTTACATTATGGCGACTCGCAGATAGAAGGCGACCGCATAACAGCGTTTATTAGAGGTAAACTGCAAAGTAAATTCGGAGGAAGTGGCCCCGGACTTATACCTGCCTATAATCAATACCACACAGTAAGTTTTACACAAACTCTTTCATCAAATTTTAAACGCTACACGGCATTTGGAAATGTTGATAAAAAAGTGAAACATAAAAAATACGGTGTCATGGTATCTTTTGCCAGATTTACCGATATAATAGAAGATAGCCTGATAGCTACACTAAACAACAGCGAAGGCTGGATAGAAATAGCACCGCATAAGTCGGCTCACGGACATGCTAAATCTTTTAATCGCATACGGATGTTTTATGGAAATTGCAAAACAACCACCTCATTAAAAGTATATAAAGATGGTGAATTAATACATGAAGACACACTGATACCGGACGGCAATTATCACATTTTTGAATTACGGTTTAATGAAACACCCCAATCACTCAAATATGTATTTGTAAGTAAAAGCAGCCCCGACATTTATGCTTTTAGCCTGGATGGCACCTTGGGTATAGCTATAGATAACATAGCCATGCGCGGTTCATCAGGTACATTTTTAGGGCAATGCGACCAAAGTTTAATGAAACGTATGTATGATGATTTGGGCGTAGAACTTTTTATTATGCAGTTTGGCGGAAATGTTATGCCCTATTTAGATGACGAAAAAGAACTGAAACAATATGCAGGATATTTTGAATCGCAGTTGCACACACTCCGCAGGCTAAGACCTTCGGCATGTATTTTGGTTATTGGGCCATCAGATATGTCGGTAAAAGATGGTGAAGAATACAAAACCTATCCGCTGTTACCTTTGCTTGTACAACAATTAAAAGAAGCTGCTTTTAAAGCTCGGGCAGGGTATTGGGATATGTATAGCGCCATGGGCGGTGAAAACTCTATGCCTACCTGGGTTGAAAAAGAACTGGCGTCACCCGATTATATACATTTTTCACCGTCAGGAGCAAGATACATAGCTCAGATGTTTTATGATGCATTTATATTAGAATATAAAAAATTTGAAACTCATAACACCGCGCAAGAACACAACCCCTAATGAAAAAAATTATTGCTCATATTATTTTTTTATTTCTGTTTTACCGGGCTTACAGCCAACCTGAATCTTTTTTAGATACAACCGATACCTTAATGGGGATAATAGACTCTTCAACAGCAACAAGTTATCCCTTTATAAAATTTAGCGAAAACCGATATATTTTTTACTCTCAACCGGCAAATGCCTGGATACGCTTACACGGAAAAATGGATAGCTTAATTAATTACCGAAAAAGCCAGGTAGTAATTTATCATATTGGCGGTTCGCATATACAAGCTGACCATTATACAAACAAAGTAAGAACTCATCTAAATACTTATTGGCCCAATTTAAATGGCCCTAAAGGAATCATCTTCCCATATACGGTTGCGGGCACCAATAATCCGTGGAGTTATATATCAGAGCACACCGGTAAATGGCAGGCACATAAAAATGTTGATCGCAAAGACACAACCAAACTTGGATTACTGGGTATTGCAGTAAGTACTAACGATTCTTTAGCCTCTATCAAAATGTATTACAGAAAAAGCGAAGAACGTAAACCTAAATTTCATAAAGTAAAAGTTTACCATAACATAGGTTACCATAACTATAATTTATTTTGGTCGGATAGCACTAATGTCAAACAAATTTATCATGATGCACTTACAGGATACACAGAATTTATTTTAAAAAATGAAACAGACACTTTTTGTATTTTAGCAATTCGAAAAAATACAGACACCTCATCGCGCTTTATTTTTTATGGAACAGAATTACTAAGCAATGAACCGGGTGTAATTTATAATTCGATTGGTGTAAACGGAGCATCATTTACCTCGTATTTAAAGTGTGTTGATTTTGAAAAACAACTTGCAGTTTTAAAACCCGATTTATTTATAATTTCTATTGGTACCAACGATGCCAATGTTCCCTACGATGATTTTAGACCTGAAATATATAAAGCAAATTACGAAGCTTTAATTAAACGTATATTAAACGCGAACCCTAATGCTGCAATTTTGTTAACCGTACCCAACGATGCTTACTATTACAGAAGATACCCGAATAAAAATATTCCTCGCGTAAGAGATGTAATTATTGAATTAGCCACTCAATACGGATTTGCCGTATGGGATTTTTTTAGCATCATGGGAGGATTAGGCTCGTCACAAAACTGGTATAAAAACAATTTAATGATTAAGGATAGAATACATTTTACTTACCAGGGCTACCTGTTAAAAGGTGATTTATTTTTTGAAGCATTTTTAAAATATATGGACGAATTTGAATACAGAAAAATAGCCGAAAAAAACAATAAGAACTAGTGGAAAGAATATTTGACATTTTTTACTTCTCGGAAGAATATCCCTTGATATTTACACAGGCAAATTTTTGGATATTCTTTGCCTTTGTATTAGCCATATACTCGTTGATACATAATAAACACCTACTGCGAAATTTATTTATAGTTGCCGTAAGTTTATTTTTTTACTACAAAACCAGTGGTTTATTTATCTACATATTAATTTTTTCTGTATTAAATAATTATTGTATCGGTAAATGGATATACCGCTCGCAAAACAACAATATACGCGGGTTGCTTTTAGCATTATCTCTTATTACTAATTTGGGAATATTAGGCTATTTTAAATATGCTTATTTTTTTACAGATTCATTTAATCTGTTATTTGAAAGCAAGGTGCAAGTTACCAATTGGTTTGCCTTATGGGCCAACGATTTAATTTCATGGTTCAAAGAAAATGCGCCCTTTACAAGTTCGTTTTTTGACGAAAAAGGATTTAATGCAGATAAAATAATTTTACCGGTGGGAATATCCTTTTACACTTTTCAAACCATGAGTTACTCACTGGATATTTATAGAAAACAATTAGAACCTGCCCGTGATATTTTTGATTTTGCCTTTTTCGTAACTTTTTTCCCGCAGTTGGTAGCCGGGCCTATAGTGCGCGCCAAAGAATTTATACCGCAATTATATAAGCCTTACGAATTAAATAAAGAAGATTTCGGATGGTCTTTATATATGATATTAAAAGGTCTTATTAAAAAAATTGTAGTGGCCGATTTTATAGCCGTACATTTTATTGACCGTATCATACACGAACCTACTTCCTATCCGGGTTTTATCAGTGTGCTGGCTATGTGGGGATATTCCATGCAAATATATTGCGACTTTAGCGGATACACAGATATTGCCATCGGTATATCAAGGTTAATGGGCTTTAAATTAAACGAAAATTTCAACTCCCCATACAAAGCAGTAAATGTAGCCGAATTTTGGAAACGCTGGCACATATCGCTATCTTCATTTTTAAAAGACTATTTATACATTCCTATTGGCGGAAATAAAAAGGCAAGTATTGGTTCGTTTTTGTGGCTGGCAATGATACTTATATTCTTTAGCGTCATTTTGCATCAATATTCTTCACAATATTTCGACACGCAAATTATGTGGTATGATTTTTTAATTTATTCAATCATTATTATAGCCATACTTTCTCTTACAGGAAAGTTAATTCCTAAATTAGGTAAATTTCTTACTACCGATATGAATTTAATGATTACCATGACGATTGGCGGATTATGGCACGGCAACACAATGAACTTTGTTATTTGGGGGGCGCTAAACGGGTTTGGCTTAGTTATTTATAAATACTGGAAACGCATCAGTCCTTACGAAAAAAGTTCGTTTTTTTTAGTACACTTCTGGAAAATTTTCATCACCTTTAATTTCATCACTTTTACGCGTATATTTTTTCGCAGCCCAGATATGCAAACTGCGCATAATATGCTCAACCAAATTTGGTATCATTTTGATTTTGATTGGTCAGTTTTTATAAAAGTAATTGCTGAAGCTTATCCGGTAGTATTTATTATTTTATTTATTGCCTATTTGATACATTGGCTACCCGGATATATAAAAAATAAAATGCAAGATTATTTTGTCAGCATGCCTATGCCTTTACAGGCTGCCATCACGTCTGTTTCGGTATTTTTTATTTATCAGGCAGTAAGCACGGGCTTTCAACCGTTCATCTATTTTCAATTTTAATTACTTAAAATTTTTCAAAAGCACCCAAACCAAAAAGAGCGTAATCATACTTTACAGGGTCATCAGCATCAAATTGTTTTAATACCAACATGAGTTCTTCTAATGCTTTCCAATCGTTTTGCCTGCGTTTTAATAAAGCAAGTTTGCGGGCTATATTTCCGGTATGCACGTCAAGCGGTAAATATAGTTCGCAAGGTTTAATGCTATTCCATATTCCAAAATCAACGCCTGCATTATCTTTTCTAACCATCCATCTTAAAAACATATTTAAACGCTTGGCTGCAGAACCTTTTTGGGGATTAGAGATATGTTTTGCCGTACGCTTATGTTTAAATGATGATGTAAAAAAAGTATTAAAATAAATTAGTCTTTCATAGGTATTATTTCCACGGTTAAAAACTTCTTCCAATGTATTGAATTTTTTGTATATCATTCTAAGTGCATACACATACTGTTCCGCATCCACTGCATTAAAAGTTCTATGCACAAACACATTTAATTTATTGATATGATGTTTTCGGGCATACAGAATATAGTCTGTGGGGTTATTACCCATTATACGCATTAATTTATCGCCACTTTTAATAATAGATAAACGATTACCCCAGGCAATGCTCGACACAAAGAATGCAGCAATTTCTATATCTTGTTTCAGGGTATATCTGTGCGGTATGGAAATTGGGTCGGATGCTATAAAAGATGAATTATTGTATAACTCTGTTTTTTCATCCAGAAATTCTTTAAGATATTTATATGTATTAATTTTTTTATGCGGCATTAGCTTATAAATATACTCAAAAGTATTCCTGCCAACGATATAATAAAAATAGATATGATATTTAACCAGAAACCGGTTCTAAGCATTTGACTGATGGTTATTTTTTCAGTACCAAATACTATTGTATTGGGTGGTGTAGCAACCGGCATCATAAAGGCACATGATACACCAAGTGTAACAGGCATAAGATATGACAAAGGGTGAGCATGAATGTTGGGAGCTATAGAAATTAAAATGGGTATAACGAGCATGGCCGATGCCGTATTTGAAGTAAACTCGGTAAAAAATATGATACTGCTGGTAAGTATTATAACAGTATATGCCGGATGAATTTTTTCTAAATTGCCAAGATGTGATGACAACCAAAGCCCGATACCTGATGTTTGAATAAGTTCTGCTAAAGCAAAGCCTCCGCCAAATAAAAATATTATTCCCAAAGGAACTTTTTTAGCCTCATTCCACGATAATATATTTTCGTTTTTATCTGTTTTTGATGGTATAATAAACAGCAAAAATGCAATAAACATCATAACCGTACTTTCGGTCACATATTTGTTGTTTTCAAAAAAAATATTCCAGCCTTTCAATGACGTATTACCCAGGGTAATACCGTCTTTGGTGATAAATAATATTAATGATAATATCAACAAAGAAATAATTATATTTTCTTCGGGTTTACGTTTACCTAATAATAAGTATTGATTTTTGCAAAAGTCTAAAGACAAAGAACATTGTTTAAAAGCCGAGCGAAAATAATATTTGAAAAATAACAGCAATGCGATAAGCAGCACTACACTTACCGGAAATCCCCACAATATCCAACTCATAAAAGTAATTGGTTTATCAGGGAAAGCTGCGTTATAATTACCTGCAAGCACCATATTAGGTGCCGTGCCAATTAATGTTGCCATACCGCCAATTGAAGAAGCATAAGCAATGCCTAACAACAAGGGAATTGCCAGCTTGCTTTTTTCTCTATTTTCTTTTTCGATGTGTGTAATTACTGCCATGGCTGCCGGTATAAGTATAGAAACCGCAGCAGTGTTTAATATCCACATAGAAAGAAACCACGATGAAAACATAAAACCTAAAACGATACGCCAGGGAGAACTGCCTGTATTTAAAATAATTTTTAGTGCTATGCGCTTGTGCAAATTCCATTTTTCCATGGCATAAGCAAACATAAAACTACCTACAAATAAAAAAACTATTTCTTTGGCATATTGCGATGCTGTTGTTTCCATACTCATTACACCAAACAATGGATAAAAAACCAGCGGAATGATACCTGTAATATAAATGCTCACGGCTTCCGTTATCCACCAAAATGCCATCCAAAACACAAGTGCACAAGCTTTTGAAAATAACTCATTGTGTATGTAATGTTTTAAAATAATATAAAGAAGTAAAGCAAGAAATGGTCCTGCAAGAATTTTAAGATTTTTATAAAAAGACATAAGATTTAGTCTTTATAAATTTTAATTTCTTGTTGTCCGTTGCTTTTTTTATATGCTCTGTACATACCGGTAGTATTAAACGGCATGGCTATATTTCCCTTTTTATCAATGGCAATTAATCCGCCTTTGCCATTTTGTTTTTCGAGTTTATGGTTAATTACATATTCGGCAGCTTTCTGTAAGGTAAATTTTTTATATTCCATTATTGCTGCTACATCATAAGCAACCACATTGCGTATAAAGTATTCGCCATGTCCTGTACAAGAAACTGCACAGGTATTATTATTGGCGTAGGTACCTGCACCAATAATAGGAGCATCTCCTACCCTGCCAAATTTTTTGTTGGTCATACCACCGGTTGATGTAGCTGCAGCTAAGTTACCTTGTTTGTCTAAAGCCACCGCACCAACAGTTCCGAATTTTTTATCGGGATTAAGATCTATGTTAAATTCAATTTCCGAGCTATCCGGTTTTGCATAACCACTTGCTCCGTCATGATCAAGTACTGCTTTTTCTTTTTCTTTGAGTTGTCGTAACTGGTTTAATCTGTTTTGATCAAAAAAATAGGATGTATCTACTATTTCGAGTTTATATTTTTCCGCAAATTTTTCGGCTCCTGTGCCAATCATCATTACGTGTTCGGATTTTTCCATAACAGCAAATGCTGCAGTAACCGGATTTTTAATTGTTTTTACACCCGCTACCGCACCGGCTTTACCGGTTTTTCCATCCATAATAGAAGCATCCATTTCGATGGTTTCTTCATGGGTATATACCGAGCCTTTGCCTGCATTAAACAATGGACTATCTTCCATCACCTTTACAGCTTCTATAACTGCTTGCAAGGCGCTGCCTCCGGCTTCCAAAATTTTATAACCGGCTTCTAATGCTTCGTTTAGTTTATCCCGATATGCTTTTTCTTTTTCGGGAGTCATATTTTCTTTGAGTATGGTGCCTGCGCCACCATGTATTACTATTGCAAAGTTTTCCATACGGGGTGTAGTATTATTTTGTTGTGCACAGATATTTAGCGTCATAAGGACTGATACAATTATATATATGAATATTTGCAATTTCATTTGGTTGATTAAAAATACGGATATAAATTTACAAATTAATATGACACGATTAAACCAAATTAAAAGCTATTTTAACTATTTAAAAAAAGCCAAAACTAAATATGCCGTACATTCGCCTTTTGTGTATGAGTTTATAACAAAGGTTCTTAACGCAAAAGAAAATTATAAGGATTATGAAAAAATCGAAAAAATCAGAAACAAGTATTTACAAGACCATCGCGAAATCAATGTAGATGATCTTGGTGCAGGTTCAAGAAAAAACAATTCATATAAAAGAAAAATATATCAAATAGCCCGATATGCATTAATGCCTAAACGCCATGCACAACTACTGTATCGCATCATAAAACATTATAACTGCACAAACAATATCGAACTCGGAACTTCGCTGGGTATTACGGCTGCATACTTAGCTTCAGCGCAGGGCAATTTAACCACACTGGAGGGAAGTAAAGAAATTGCCTTAGTTGCCCAAAATACCTTTAACGAACTGGATTTAAAAAATATTGAATTGCAAATTGGCCATTTTGATGATATTTTACCTGAAATTATTAATAAACAAACTGATTGCTTTGATTTTATACTCATAGACGGTAATCATCGCTATGAACCTACTTTATATTATTATAATTTATTACTGCAAAAAACTCATAACGATAGTATTATTGTATTTGACGACATCAACTGGAGTAATGAAATGCAACAGGCCTGGGAAGACATAAAAAAACATCCCGCTACAATCGTTAGCATAGATTTATATTATTTGGGAATAATTTTTCTGAAAAAAGAATTAAGTAAACAGGATTTTGTTATCAGGTTTTAAATACGGTTTCAATTATATTAACTAATATTTTTATGTTAAATTAAATTTTGCATCCAATGTTCGCAAAACAACCGTTCGGGTTAACATAATTATCCCAAATTCAGCATTAGAAATTTGAAATAAATCCAAATTTTCCGCCAGAGGCGGACTGAGTGCTTTGGCAAAGGGGAGGGATTGGGGTTATCCGCCATCAGGCGAGCATTACGCATGCTAATGCGTAATGTGGGATTATTTACCCACTATCCGCAATTTTAGCCATTAATAAAGAGTTTGCAATAATTATTTCGAAATATTATTACTTTTGAGGTGAAACAATTCTTTAATATAATATGAAAAAACAAGTATTATCGCTATTAGCACTTACCTGTGTGATACAGATTTTTGCTCAAAATCCGCAAATTAAATTTGAAGAGTATGATCTGAAAAACGGCCTACATGTTATTTTGCATGAAGACCACTCTACCCCCATTGTTACCGTTGCGGTTCTTTATCATGTGGGTTCTAAAAACGAAGATCCGCAGCGCACCGGTTTTGCGCATTTTTTTGAACATCTTATGTTTGAAGGCTCTCCCAATATCAAACGCGGAGAATATGGTAAACTCATCGAATCAAATGGTGGCGTATTAAATGCCAATACCAGTTTCGACCGTACCTACTATTACCAAATTTTACCATCAAACCAACTGGAACTTGCCTTATGGATGGAAAGCGAACGCATGCTGCATGCCAAAATAGACTCGGCAGGTATTGAAACTCAACGCGGTGTTGTAAAAGAAGAACTTAAACAACGAAACGAAAACCAGCCCTATGGAAGTATGTTTAATGAAATGTTTGCACATGCCTTTACTGTTCATCCCTATCGCTGGACACCCGGTGGCTCGCCCGAGTATATCAATAAAGCCTCGTATGATGAATTTATGGAATTTTACAAAACTTTTTATGTCCCCAATAACGCTACTTTATCAATTGCCGGAGATATTGACATTAAAAAAACCAAAGAATGGATTAATAAATACTTTGGCGATATTCCCAAAGGAACCCGTGAAATACCTCGTCCTAAAATAGTTGAACCCAGAAAAACAAAAGAAGTAAGAGATACTATTTACGACCCCAACATACAACTTCCGGGTGTATTTATGGGCTATCACATACCTGCACAAGGCACACCCGACTTCTATGCCTGCGAAATGCTTGCCAATATTTTATCTAAAGGAGGAAGCTCGCGCATCAATAAAAATGTAGTTGATAAAAAACAAAAAGCCCTTTTTGCCGGATTATTTCCTTTATCTACAGCCGACCCGGGAATAGCACTTGTTTACAGTATTTGTAATATGGGTGTTGATCCTCAAGAACTCGAAACTGCCGTTAATGAAGAAATTGAATTGCTGCAAAAAGAATTAATCAGCGAAGAAGAATTTAATAAAGTACGCAATCAAATAGAAGCAGAATTTATAACAGCCAATTCGAGTATGAGCGGTATTGCCGAAAGTTTAGCAAATTATCATGTATATTTTGGCAATGCAAATCTTATCAATACCGAATTAGAAAGATATCTGAAAGTTACGCGCGAAGATATTTTACGCGTTGCTAAAGAATACTTTAGAAAAGACAACAGAGTTGTGTTATATTACTTACCTAAACAAAAACCATAATTTTTTTATCATTTTATAAAAAAAGTTTACCCCATGAAAAAAATATTTATAACAACCTTAACCTTAGCAGCAACAATAAATCTTATTGCACAAAAAACACCGGTAAAACCTGCTACGGTAAAAACCAACGAAAAACTTGACCGCAGCCAAATGCCTAAAGCCGGGCCGGCCAAACAAATTGAATTAAAACAACCACAAACATTTACCCTTGACAATGGCTTAAAAGTATTTGTAGTAGAAAACAAAAAACTTCCTCGGGTTTCGTTTTCGATGCAATTTAATGTTAAGCCATTTAACGAAGCCGACAAAGCAGGACTATCAGACATTGCCGGACAATTGATTGGTACTGCCACCGAAAAACTTAATAAAGTACAGATAGACGAAAAAGTTGACTTTTTAGGGGCTTCGTTAAATGCCGATGCTAATGGCGTAAGCGGCTCTTGCTTAAAAAAACATTTAAATGCATACATGGATATTTATTCGGAGGTAATATTAAATTCAAAATTTGTACAGGAAGAATTAGATAAAATAAAAACCAAAACACTTTCCGGCTTAGCTTCACAAAAGAAAAACCCAAGTGTAATGGCAAGCAATGTTAAAAACGTTTTACTGTTTGGCAAAAACCATCCCTATGGTGAAATAGCTACCGAAAAAAGCATAGAAAACATATCACTGGATGATTGCAAACAATATTACGATACTTATTTCAATCCGGCAATTGGCTACTTTGCCATAGTTGGCGACATCACATTGGATGAAGCAAAAACACTGGTAAATAAATATTTTGCGGGATGGCAAAAAAAAGAAATTAAAAAAACTACTTTACCTAAAACACCCGAAATAAATAAAACACGCGTAGCTTTTGTTGACAGACCTAACTCCGTGCAAAGTACCATCAAAATTGTACATACCGTTGATGTAAAACCCGGAACGCAAGAAGCCATTAAATGTGCGGTGATGGACGATATTTTAGGTGGCGGATTTTCAGGAAGACTATTTAGAAACCTGCGCGAAACATGGAATTTTACCTATGGCGCATACTCCAATTTTAAGACTGATGAATACATCGGTAGTTTTGAAGCCTATGCGGATGTTCGGGCATCAGCCACAGACAGCGCCATCAAACAATTTTTTATTGAAATAAATAAAATACGCGATGAAAAAGTTAGCGAAGAAGAACTACAAGGTATTAAAAATAATTTAGCCGGTAAATTTGCCATATCGCTTGAGCAACCTTCTACCATTGCTCGCCTGGCAATTAATACAGAAAAGTATGGTTTGCCGAAAGATTTTTACGCAAATTACTTAACCTATCTCTCAAAAGTTACTGTTGAAGATATTCAAGCCATGGCACAACAATATCTTAAACCCGAAAATTGCTACATTATAGTTGTTGGCGATAAAGATAAAATTGCTAAATCGCTCGAAAAATATGATGCTGAAGGCAAAATAAAATATTACGATTATTACGGTAATGATTTTGTGCCGCTTAAAAAAGCACCCGAAGGGCTTACTGCCGAAAAAATTATTGAAAATTATACCAACGCTATTGGTGGTAAAAAATTAATTGACAAAGTTAAAGACTATACAATTATTTATACAGGTACCGTACAAGGATTTACCCTGCAAATTAAACGCATACAAAAAGCACCAAACAAATATTATGACGAGGTTGGCAGTGGAATGATGACATTTAGTAAAAAAGTATATGACGGTACAAAAGGAACCAGCAGCAATATGCAAACCGGTACTAAACCTATGACACCCGAAGAACTGGAAGAAATGAAAACTGAAGCTGTCTTATTTAATGAAACTAAATTTATTCAATTAGGCTACAAAGTAAAATTACTCGGCATTGATAATATAAACGATAAAGATGCCTACAAAATAGAAATTGAGTCGCCTAAAGGAAATAAAGAATATGCCTGGTATGATGTAAACACTCATTTAATGCTACAAACCGAAAAATCTCAAAAAACACCACAGGGTAACTTCACCATTATTTCGCAACTAAGCGACTACAAGGAAGTAAAAGGCATAAAATTTCCGCATAAAATAATTATAGACCAGGGACAAAAATTAGAACTTACTGCAGCAAGCATCGAAATAAATACCAAAGTAAAAGACGATGTGTTTTTGATAAAATAATGCTGCCTGTAAACATGATGCCTATCAGTATCTGTTGATAAATGATAGCTTTACCCCAAATTCAATGGGTAATGCATACTTTCAATAATAGTTTAATCCTATTTTGGGTTAATATGAACCTTTATCAAAACAATGTGTACAGACCTGCAAATTATACATTATGCAGGCTCAATTACAATCATTAACAGCTTTACAAAAGGCAATATTTTTTAAAGACGCACGTAATTTTCAGATAGTATTTCTTTCGTGCTTTCTAATTTATGGCATTTGGAATTTAGGCTGGGATGTTGAAATAAACCGTTACACCATCATCTTTACAAGTTGTTTAATTACACAAGCGCTGGCAATTTGGTTTTTAAAAATTCCCGCTCATTCATTAAAAAGTGCATTAATTACCTCGCTGGGTTTAAGTATATTGTTTAAAGCCGACTCATCATTAGCCCTGGCAATGGGCGCATTTTTTGCCATAGCTTCAAAATTTATTATCCGCATAAATGGCAAACATTTATTTAATCCGGCAAACTTCGGTATTGTAGCTTGTATATTAGTAACTGAACAAGCCTGGATATCTCCCGGGCAATGGGGAAGCTCGGCAGTACTTTGGTTTATTGTAGGTTCAGCAGGATTGTCGGTAGTTTTTAAAGTAGGCCGCTTAGATACCAGTTTTGCATTTTTAGGAACCTTATTTTTTCTGGATTACATTAGAAATATTTTATATCTGGGGTGGGACTTTGATTTTTTAATACATAAATACACCAATGGCTCGTTGTTGTTGTTTACTTTTTTTATGATAACCGACCCTGCCACCACCCCTAATCATAAATGGGCAAGATATATTTGGTCGGCAAGTGTAGCTGTTGTAAGTTTTATACTGCAAAACAAATTACAGGTACATACCGCTCCTTTATGGGCCTTATTTTTTGTATCGCCATTCACTTTTTTATTCGATAAAATATTTGTTGCTCAAAAATTTGAATGGATTAAAATTTCAAATAAGTAAAACCATTAAAAAAATCATACTATGAAAACAATTATTAAAAAAACCATGTTGTTTGTTACGCTCTTAACCTATAGTGTTCAAACTTACTCTTTTTGCGGATTTTATGTTGCTAAAGCTGATATCAAATTATTTAACAAAACATCGCAGGTAATTTTAGTACGCGATGGTAACCGCACTGTTGTAACCATGAGTAACGACTTTCAGGGAAATGCCAAAGATTTTGCACTGGTAGTACCTGTACCGGTAGTACTAAAAGAGAATGACATTAAGGTAGTTAAACGTGCTATCTTTGATAAATTAGATACCTACTCAGGGCCACGCTTAGTTGAATATTACGATGAAAATCCTTGCTATAACTATTATGAATATTCATATAATTTTTCCTCAAGAGCTATACCCTCGTCTTCAAAAGATAAAATGACATTGGAAAAAAATAAAGACGATAAATCATATGGTGTAACCATAGAAGCAAAATATACGGTTGGAGAATATGACATACTCATATTATCGGCTAAAGAATCGGTAGGGTTAAAAGACTGGTTAATTTTAAATGGTTATAAAATACCCGAAACGGCTCACGAAGTATTAGATCCCTATATAAAGAGCAACTTGAAATTTTTTGTTGTTAAAGTTAATCTGGAAAAATTAAAAGGAAACGAATTTCAAACACTCAACCCTATACAAATCAGCTATGAATCACCCAAATTTATGTTACCCATACGTTTGGGGATGGCAAATGCTGATGGTTCGCAAGATATGATTGTATATGCATTTACAAAAACAGGTCGTGTAGAATGTTCAAACTACCGCACGGTAAAAATACCCACTGATAGAAATATTCCGTTAGGAGTAAGGCCAAAATTCGGGCAATTTTATGCTGATCTATTTAAAAAAGTGTGGAAATACGAAAATAAAAATGCTATATTTTTAGAATATGCCTGGAACGTATCGCCCAATTTTGGAGGCATGAAATGCGACCCTTGTGTAGGTCCACCACCTATTTACAGCGACTTAAAAGAGGCAGGTGTAGAATGGGTTAACCCCAATGCAATGACAAATCCAAATGTATTTTTTACACGCTTGCATGTTCGTTATTCGCGCGATAAGTTTCCGCAAGACTTATTATTTCAGGTTACTCCTAATACCGAACATTTTCAAGGCAGATATATACTTACCAATCCGGCCTGGGGTGGTTTTGAATGCGATGCCGGACAGGAATATTTAAAAAATCTGACTGTCAAAAGAAAAAAAGAAGTTGAAGAATTAGCTGCATTAACCGGATGGGATGTAACTGCATATATTCCCTATATTACTGAATTAAATAAGTATATTAAAGATAAAGAATTTAAGAAAAATGACTTTACCCCTGTTTACGGTGCTAATCCATACGACAACAATCATCAACCCAAAATCATCTTTACCATCGGATTAAGTTTACTTTTAATTCTGTTGATGATTTGGTTTAATAAACTGCATAAGGTAAAAGCTTAGTTTATGAGCAGTATTACAAACTAAAAACCCCCTGAACAATACTCAGGGGGTTTTTAGTAGCGGGGAGCAGGATCGAACTGCCGACCTCAGGGTTATGAATCCTGCGCTCTAACCAGCTGAGCTACCCCGCCAAAAGAAGTTGCAAATATAGAAAAATATAAAAATAAAAAATGCTATTTATATTCTTTACTATTTGGTTTATGATAACAATTATATCAGGTAGTTTATGACAAAATATTGACCGGCATCAAAAAATACGGTTAATATATAAAGCCATATGGTATTTTCTATGTATTTATCGCCTGTATTTCTGAAAATTATATTACCCGCAAGTCCAAGCAGGCCGGTGAAAAAATAAATATAAATTCCCGCGTCCGATTCGTTAAAAGGAATCAACATCAATATAAATGCAGTTATGGCAGTAGTATAAAGCAATAAATATGTCCAAAAATAAGCAGGGTATTTTATCTGTTTGATTAAAACTATGGGAAACAAAATAGCAATAAAAACAATAAGTAATATCATTGTATAAAATAAAGTATTTACTTCATATGCTTCGTAAAATATGGCGCATATACATAGTAACACAAATGCCGTGAAAAGATAGTAACCGTAGTTTTGATAGTTATGATCTTTATGTTGCAGATACAGAATAAATGCCACTACGGCTATAATAATCCCATTATAAGGTAATGGCGGCAAAAAATATTGTGGTTGGCCAAACAAATTAAACAAACCGAAAATAATCCAGGTAAGAACTGTAGATAAAATTATTTTTTCCGATTTATTCAAATAACTATTACTTAATAACCCCAAACAAAATTAGATATATATACATCGTAAAGCGAATCCTTTTTGCTATCTTTAACAAAATGGTCATTTATTTCGAGTACTTCAAGAGGTTCATATTCATATCCGTTCCATATATGGATAATGGTGATGGTACCCACTTGTTTATCAATATACCTTACCAAAATATCATAACAACCGGATGGAGTTGTACGCATTTCCAGTAGCTCACCTTTTAAATTATTGGTAATTATATATTTTCCGTTTCTGTAAACAATATTGATTACCTGTGGGGTATGTGAGTAAACACCTTCTTTTACTTCAACTAAAAAACCTTCGTCAAAACCTTTGCCCGTATTATCAAAAACCCTGAACAGTTTGTGGTCGCAAAATGGCATGTTTAAACTGTCAGATAAATGCTTATTGTTGCTGTTTAAGCAAAGTTTTATTTCGTGCATAATATTTTTTACAATGGTGTCGGTATAGGGCGGATAACTTAAATCAATAAGTATTTTACGCGACTCAAATTTTATATCAGTGTTTTTATTGTTTTCTGAATTATTGCACGACAAACAAATTATAACTGCAAACAGCGTAACCAAAATATGTTTCATGTATTTAAAAATGAAAATTTATACCTGCTTGTAAAACTATTTGCCTGCTATATGCGCCTTCAGTAAATGTTCCTTTAAAGGTAGCGGGCAAATTGTTATTTATGCGTAACCCGGTAAATATAGAGGATTTTCGGCTTAGCAAGTAATTTATTCCGCCAGAAAATGTAAAAGCAGGTGCATAATATAAAAATCCTTTTTCGGTATTTGTGGCATTTGCATTACCACTGGTGTTTTCTAAAAATTTATAGTGTCTTTTGTAGCTTATGTGGTTGTTTATACCCAGCGTTATGTAAGGAACTAATTTTTTTTTTCTGTTTAAAAAAAATCTTTTTACCCACTCTACAATTATATCGCTGTAATTAACCTCAATTTGAGTAAAAGTATTTGTAAACAGGGTATTTTCACTTGCCGGAATACGACTGGTTTTATATAATGCGGCTGCTAATTGCAGTGATGAAGATTGACTTAAATTTATTCCTGCCTGCAAACCTCCTCCGGGTGCATACAATGTATTGTATAAATCAGTATTCGGATTAAAATAAAAACCGGCATTGGCAAACATGTGTATACCGGCATAGTAGCCATTGCTAAGATTACTGTTTTTTGTACAACCGCAATCTCCTCCCTTTTTCTGAGCAAAGCAAAATAAGGGAGTAAACAAAATAAATATATATCCAAAAACTTTCATAGCATTATGTATAAGTAAACTTTAAACGTACACTCAACAAAATGGTTAATTTATATTAAATATTTTATAAGACAAGACCAAAGATTCATTAAATAAATCTTCCTTCACATTGGTATGAATACCTTTTGATTTAAACCAGGAAAGCATTTTTTCGGTAGGCATGTTTCCCGTTAATTTATCTGCCGCCATCGGGCATCCACCAAAACCCTTTATGGCACCATCAAAACTTCTGCATCCCGCTTGCCAGGCTGCCTCTATTTTTTCTTGCCAGGTTTGCGGAGTAGTATGCAAATGCGCGCCAATGTTTACCTCAGGCAAAGAAGGTATAAGTGTTGAAAATAATTGCTTAATATTTTCGGGATTGGAAATCCCTGTTGTATCAGCAAGTGCAATATCCTTTATTCCTATCTTTGAATACAGCTCATTACACCATTTAATCGCTATGTCTGTGCTCCATTCATCTCCATATGGATTGCCGAATGCCATGGATATATATATCAACAAAGTTTTATTGGACGAGTCGCAGATATTTTTAATTTCACTAACCCTTTGCAAAGATTCGGCTATTCCGGCATTGGTATTTCTTTTTTGAAAAGTTTCTGAAATAGAAAACGGATACCCTAAAAATGTTATTTCATCATAAGCAGATGCTTCGCGTGCTCCTCTTTCATTAGCTACAATTGCCAATAACTTGGTTGATGCATTATTTAAATCCAGCTTTTTTAATACCTGTGCCGTATCCTGCATTTGAGGAATTGCCTTAGGACTAACAAAACTCCCAAAATCCAATACCTCAAAACCTACCTTTAATAATGCGTTTAAATATTCAATTTTAAATTCTGTGGGGATAAATGTATGTATGCCCTGCATGGCATCTCTTGGACATTCGGTTATTTTTACCTGCATCATAGCACAAAAATATGTATTTTATCGTAGTGAAGCGTGGTATAAAAAAACCTATATTTGAAAATGCTTTTAGAAATACACCCTAAAAACCCCGATACTCGTAAAATTAATATGGTTGTTCAACACCTTGAGCAAGGCGGGGTAATTATTTTTCCTACTGATACCATTTATAGTTTTGGATGTTCTTTATTAAAATATAAAGCTATTGAGAAATTAGCCCGGTTAAAAAATGTAAAACCCGAAAAACATAACTTTTCTATTATCTGCAGTAATTTAAGCAATCTATCAAGTTATGCAAAAGTTTCTAATGCTGCCTATAAATTGATGAAAAATGTTTTACCCGGACCTTACACGTTTATTTTACCTGCCAGCAATAATGTACCCAAATATTTTAGTACCAATAAAAAAACCATTGGTATAAGAGTACCCGATAATGCAATATGCACGGAATTAATCACGCAATTAGGTCATCCATTGGTATCAACTTCTATACATGATGACGATGATATAATTGAATACTCTACCGACCCCGAATTAATTTACGAAAAATATAAACACGAAGTAGATCTGGTTATTAACGGGGGTTACGGAGGCAATATTCCATCCACAGTAATTGACTACACCGCTGATAAACCCATACTTGTCAGAGAAGGAGCAGGAAATACCGATAATTTTTTAATAGTCGAATAAATATTTTTTGATATGAAATACAAACTTTTTTTAACCGCATTATTGCTGTTAAAGTTATATTTTGCGATAGCACAAAATAATTATGTTTGGAAACAATGGCCAAGCGGCAGGGCTTTTAAAATTAAACCCGATACCATAAAGGCCGGTAAACCAAAAGAGTATGAAATCAAACCCTATATAACTACAATTTCAGCGCCAACTAAATATGAGTATTATAAAAATTATGAAACCATAGAAAAACCCGTTATTTGTAATACTAACCTGGATAGCATAACAAAAATTTCGTTTCAGGAAAAAAAAATCAATTTAAACAAAGTAAAAGCAAAAAGTCCATATACCTACAAATTTAACGGGTGGGGAACTCCAGATTATTTTGTAAGAAATTTTAAATATGCCGATTTAAGTACCGGTTTTCCGGCAGGAAACGTTAGTCATATCCTGCAAGATAAAAAAGGAAATATGTGGTTTTCTTCAAATGGCAACGGGTTAATTTGCTTTGATGGTGTTAGATTTAAACATTATACAGAAAAACACGGATTAGGCAATAATTACCTGAAAAAAATGTGTTTTGATAAAGACGATAATTTATGGTTGGCTACCTGGGGCGGTGGATTTATTAAATTTGACGGTGAATATTTTTATAATTACAGAAACAGTGGATTTCAAACAGAAAATTTCAGTAACGACATAGCATGCGACCATTTAAATAATATATGGTTTGCCACCGAAGGCAATGGAATTATAAAGTTTGAAAACGAAAAATTTTACGAATTAACTACATCACAAGGCTTAAGCAATAACTTTGTCAGAGCACTTGTAATTGACAATAAAAAAAATGTTTGGGCAGCATATAATTCAGGTTGTGTAACAAAAATAACCGATAATCAATCCTATAATTATTCTATAAAAGATAATGAGAAAAGATATATCATCGAAGCAAAAGCTTTAGCTATTTATAACGACTTATTGGTAATTGCAACTCAAAAATCAGGCATCTATATATTTGATGAAAAAACATTTAAACAATATTCTGCAAATTATGGAATGAGCAATGAATATACTTCTGTGTATGTTGATAGTGCCTCAAACATCTGGCTGAGTATATGGAATTTTGGTATAGCAAAATTAAATTTTAACACCAACAGATACACCTATTTTGATTCATACTCCGGTATAAAAACTCTGGGTATATATGCTGTATATGCCGACAATGGAATTTGCTGGATAGGCACCAACAATGCAGGAGTTATGCGCTATAATGGGGATGAAATTTTTCATATAAGCAGTAACTATGGTCTCCCATCTGATTATATTACACATATAACCAAAGATAAAAACGATAATCTTTGGTTTGCTTCAAACTCTGCAGGTATATTTAAATTTGACGGTGAAAATTTTTATCAATATTCCACAAAAGAAGGTTTTATTCATTATAACTGCACATCTATATACCCGACTAAGGATAACAGTATTTGGGTAAGTACATACGGAGGCGGAGTTTGTATGCTTAAAGACAATAAAATATATTGGTACTCAACCAAAGATGGACTCGCAACAAATAATATTCGCTGGATAACCGCAGATAATAACAATAATATATGGTTTGCCTATGCCGGTGAAGGGATTGCAAAATTTGACGGCAAAAAAATATATGAATATACCATTGAACAAGGTTTACCCCATAACGATGTTAGAAATATAATATGCGACCATGAAAACAATATATGGTTTACTACCTGGGATGGCGGCATGGCAAAATTTGACGGAGTGAATTTTTATCATTATAACAATGTGAATAGCATTAACACCAACGTTACCTCTTGCTTATTTTTAGATAAAGAAAATAATGTATGGTTAGGTACAGAAGGAGGCGGATTAAGTAAAATTTCAAACAATAGAATATTGCACCTCACAACCAAAGAAGGTTTAAGTAATGATATGATTACAGGCATTACACAATCGGACAATGGTAATATATGGGTAACCACTATAAACGGTATAAATCTAATCGAACAAGAAAATAACAATTATAAAATAAAACAATTTGGCTTAAATGACGGATTAAACGGACTTTCATTTTATCATAACTCCATTTTTTACGACAATAAGATTGTATTAGCCGGAAGTGAAAAAAATCTAACCTTAATTAATGAAAATTTATTGAACAAAAAAAATGAACCTCCTCAAGTATACCTTTCTGATTTACTTGTAAATCATACAATTCCCGACTGGGATAGTTTAATACAAAAAAAGGAAATTCAGATTAGTAATTTTTACAAATGGACTGATTTACCCATAAAACCCACATTTAAATACACATGCAATAATCTTACCTTTATATTTCACGCCATAAGTTGGGGAAACGAGCATCACATCAAATATCGTTATATGCTCAACACGGTAGATATGACATGGCATCCTGCCGGCAAAAACAACGAAGCCGGTTATAACAATCTGCCACCCGGTGAACATACGTTTTATGTTCAAGCAAGTATTGACGGTATAAATTGGTCTGAATCTGCTGTCTATAATTTTATCATCAGCCCACCCTGGTGGCAAACCTGGTTATTCAGAGTAATTGCAATATGTTTCGGCCTATTTCTTATTTTGATGATATTCAGGTGGCGAACTGCCACACTCAGAAAAAGACAAAGAGAGTTAGAAAAAATTGTTCGGGAGCGCACACAAGAAATTCTTTATCAAAAAGAAGAACTGGTAAAACAAAAAAACGAATTAGAAATACAAAAAGAAATTGTTGAAGAAAAAAACCGTGAAATATTAGATAGTATTAATTATGCCAAACGACTACAGGAAGCAATTTTGCCACCCTTAAAACTGGTGAAGCAAGAACTGGAACAATCTTTTATTATATACAAACCCAAAGATATAGTTGCCGGAGATTTTTACTGGATGCATACTATCGAAAAAAATGCTCAAAAGAAAATAATTTTTGCTGCAGCCGATTGTACCGGACATGGTGTTCCCGGTGCCATGGTAAGCGTTGTGTGCTCTAATGCACTAAACCGCACCGTAAAAGAATTTGGCATTACCACACCCGGAAATATTCTTGATAAGGTGCGTGAACTGGTTTTAGAAACATTTGAAAAAAGTGAAAACGAAGTTAAAGACGGTATGGATATTTCTATCTGCGCACTTACACCGGGTAACAATAATCATGAATACAACCTGGAATGGGCAGGCGCCAATAACCCGCTTTGGTTAATACCCAATAATGCCTCTGAAATAATTGAATTTAACGGAGATAAACAACCCATTGGTAAAAACGATAATCCAAAACCTTTTAGCACTCATAATATAAAATTAAAAAAAGGAGACACACTCTATATTTTTACAGATGGTTATGCCGACCAGTTTGGCGGTGATAAAGGCAAAAAATTAAAAAGCAGCAATTTCAAAAAATTACTATTATCTATACAAAACGAAAAATTTGAAAAACATCGCGAAATTATCAATTCGGCTTTCGATAAATGGAAAGGTGATTTAGAACAAGTAGATGATGTATGTATTATTGGTGTAAGAATATAAAAATACTTATACCCTTATCTTTAACAAAAAATTTACAGCCTATTAATTGCACAGTTGCAGATAAGTTAGGTTGCAAATGCATAGAAATAGCAAATTTATATTTATGAAATTATTATTCAGGCAAACTGATATTGCCTTACACTTAAATTTTAACTATTTTTGCCAACATTAAAAAACACCAGTCAATCATGCAATATATCAACATCAAATTAATTGAAAATGTAGCTGTAATAAAGCTTAATCGCCCGGAAAAATTTAACAGCTTTAACAGGCAAATGGCTCTGGAACTGCAACAAGCGTTGGATGATTGCAAAACAAATGATGAGGTGCGTTGCATCTTGCTTACTGCCGATGGTAAAGCATTTTGTGCCGGACAGGATTTGGCAGAAGCTATAGACAGCAGCGGACCGGGTATAGAAAAAATTGTTGATGAACATTACAACCCACTCATCTTAAAAATAAGAAATTTAGAAAAACCCATCGTTTGTGCCGTAAACGGAGTTGCTGCCGGTGCCGGTGCAAGTTTATGCATTGCCTGCGATATTGTTACGGCAGCAAAATCCGCGTCTTTTACTCAAGCTTTTAGTAAAATAGGGCTGATACCCGATAGTGGAGGCACATTTTTTTTACCGCGCCTGGTCGGCTATCAAAGAGCCGCAGCTCTGATGTTTTTAAGCGACAAAATATCGGCAGACGAAGCCAAAGAAATGGGAATGGTGTGGAAAGTTTTTGATGACAGTGTTTTTGCCGAAGAAAGTTTAAAAATTGCCCGACAATTAGCCCAAATGCCTACCCTGGCTATCGGCCTAACCAAAAAACTATTAAATGATTCCGTCAATAATAACTTAACTCAACAATTAGAAAAAGAAAAAATGCTACAAGTAGTAGCAGCCCATACACAAGATCACAAAGAGGGCATAAACGCTTTTTTAGAAAAACGCATTCCTAAATTTATCGGTAAATAAATTTATTACTATGCAATTGAATCTAAAAATAGATGTGGTTGAAAATATTTCGCGCGATGATTTTATAAATAAATATTTCATTCCTCAAAAACCGGTAATCATCAAAAATATAATCAAAGAACAACCGGCAGCCGAAAAATGGACCTTAGACTGGTTTAAAGACAACCACGGAGATATTGAAGTTAAATTATATGACAGCAAAAAAACCAATTACAACAAAACCGCCATCACCAAGCATCATCTAAGCATGAAATTTGCCGACTATATAAATACCTTACAACAAAATACTTATAACGATTTCAGAATTTTTCTTTTCAATATTTTTAAAATTCGTCCGCAACTCAAAAATGATTTTGCCTGCCCCGGAATTTTTGAAAGCTTTTTAAAAGATAAAGGTTTTGTGTTTTTTGGCGGTAAAGGCAGTGTAACAAGAATGCATCAGGATATTGACATGAGTAATGTATTGCTTACACAATTTGACGGTTTAAAACGTGTATTACTTTTTTCGCCACAATACAGTAAATTACTCTATAAACTTCCTTACAATACCTTTAGCATGGTTGATATAGACAACCCCGATTATGAAAAGTTTCCGGGGCTTAAATATGTAAAAGGTTATGACGTTACTTTAGAAAGAGGAGATGCTCTTTTTATGCCCTCAGGTTATTGGCATCACATCATCTATACAACTGCAGGATTTGGTGTAAGTTATCGTAAACCCGGACCGGGCTTAAAAAATATTTTTACAGGTCTGCTCTACCTGGTAATTTATATGCCCTTTGATAAATTAATGAATTATCTGTTTAAAAATAAATGGTACGAGCATAAAAAAAACATTGCCATAAAAAGAGCACAAAAAGAAATAACTAAATATCAAAACAAATGAATACCATCGGAATAGCAGGCTCAGGAGCCATGGGCAGCGGTATTGCACAAATAGCAGCAAGCAATAAACATAAAACCATTCTTTACGACAATAACCCCCGTGCTTTGGAAAATGCGCGTAATAACCTGATAAAAACACTTCATTCATTACAAGAAAAAGGAAAAATTACTTCAGCTGATGAAATCTTAAATAATATCAATTTTACTGATAACCTCAATGATTTTTCAAGCTGTGATTTAATTATAGAAGCAATCATAGAAAACCTGAATGTGAAACAGGAATTATTTAAAAAACTGGAAGAAATTGTTAACCCTAATACCGTTATAGCAACTAACACCTCCTCGCTATCAGTTACCTCTTTGGCAGCAGCCTGCAAAATGCCCGAACGCGTGCTCGGAATACATTTTTTTAATCCCGCACCACTGATGCCTTTGGTAGAAATCATTCCGGCTGTACAAACCAATGAAACTATTTTAATACAAGCTAAATCATTAATAGATAACTGGGGAAAAACAACCGTATTAGCCAAAGATACACCCGGCTTTATCGTTAACCGCCTGGCACGACCATTCTATGGCGAGGCTATCAGAATATACGAAGAAAAAATAGCCGACATACCCACTATAGACTGGGCCATGAAAAATATAGGAGGATTTAAAATGGGCCCCTTTGAACTGATGGATTTTATCGGGCATGATGTAAATTATGCTGTTACCGAAAGCATCTTTAAAGAGTTTTTTTACGACCCGCGCTATAAGCCCTCGTTTACCCAAAAGCGCTTAGTAGAAGCAGGATGGCTGGGACGCAAAACAGGAAAAGGATTTTATGACTACAACCCCGAGGCAAAAAAACAGCAACCCACAGAAAACAATAAACTTGCTGAATATATTTTTAATCGTATCTTATGCATGCTTATAAACGAAGCAGCCGAAGCACTCTACCTGAACATTGCCGGCAGAGATGATTTAGATCTGGCTATGACCAAAGGAGTAAACTATCCCAAAGGTTTGCTAAAATGGGCAGATGAAACAGGAATTAAAAATGTAGTATCTACATTAGACGAATTATATAACCTATACCACGAAGACAGATACCGTTGCAGCATATTATTGAGAAAATTATCACAGGAAAATAAAAAGTTTTATAACTAAAACTTAATTAATATGTTTACTAAAAAATAAATTATGGGATTATTTAAAGAATTTAAAGAATTTGCCATGCGAGGCAACGTGGTTGATCTTGCCGTGGGGGTAATTATCGGTGCAGCCTTCGGTAAAATTGTTACCTCGATGGTTAATGATATTATCATGCCAATAATCGGTACACTGGTTGGTAAAGTTGATTTTAAAGACCTGAGCATTATTCTTGCACAGGCAGAAACCAACCCGGAAGGAAAGATAATTAAAGAAGCCGTTACATTAAAATACGGCATGTTTATACAAAATGTTTTCGATTTTTTAATAGTTGCTTTTTGTATATTTATGGCTATCAAAGCAATGAATAAATTTAACCGTAAAAAATCCGAAGAAAAACCTTCTACTCCGCCCGAGCCAAGCAACGAGGAAAAATTATTGGCTGAAATACGCGATTTACTTAAAAAATAATTGAACTTGGAAAAATCAATTATATCAAGGCTTAAAAATGGCCTTAGGATTGTTTATATACCCTATCAACATTCAGACATCATACACCTGTGCCTGACCATAGGTGCAGGAACGCGCCATGAAAATAAGCAACAACAAGGATTAGCTCATTTTATTGAACATTGCCTCTTTAAAGGAACCGAAGAAAGAACATCCTATAAAATTATCAGCGAACTGGACGAAGTGGGAGGAGAATTAAACGCCTACACAACCAAAGAAGAAACCTGCCTCTATGCATCATTCAGAAAACCTTATACTGAAAAAGCATTTTCGTTACTTAGTGATATTACCTTTCACTCCACTTTCCCCGAAAAAGAAATAAATAAAGAAAAAACCGTTGTTATAGACGAAATACTATCTTACCTTGATTCGCCAGCAGAAAGAATTTTTGACGAATATGAAAGTATGCTCTTTGCCGGTTCATCATTAGGCCACAATATTTTAGGAACCATCGAACACGTACAAAAATTTAATCGTAAAATGATTTTTGAGTACCTTGCTAAAAACTATCGCACTAATAATATGGTTTTGGCTATTTCGGGTAATATCAAGGCAAAAGAATTTATCGCTTTGTCTGAAAAATACTTTGCAGAAAAAAAATATTATTCATCCGCAACAATAAATAAACCTTATACTTCAATAAAAAATAAACCCTTTGAAGTAAAACATAAATTACCCATACACCAATGCCATGCTATAATCGGAACCCGCGCTTATTCGGCAAAAAATAAAAAGCGGTTGGCATTTTCACTACTGAATAATTATTTAGGCGGGCACGGAATGAACAATCGTTTAAATATATTGCTTAGAGAAAAAAACGGGCTGGTATACAGCATCGAATCAAACTATGCACCTTACTCTGACACAGGTATGTTTGCCATTTATTTTGGCACCGATCATAAAAACTTAGATAAATGCCTTAGCCTTATATATAAAGAATTAAAACATATTACCCGGCAAAAAATATCTAAAATTAAATTTGAAAAAATTAAAGAACAATACAAAGGTTTAATTGCACTTGCCGAAGAAAACAGATTAAACAGGCTACTGGGTGCCGGAAAAAGCATTTTGTTATATAACAAAATATTTTCTACTAACGAAATATATAAAAAAATTGATGCAATTACTATTGATGAATTTATGCAGGTATCAAACGAAATACTTGATGAAAACAAATTAAGTTTACTAATTTATATACCCGAAAATTAGCATGGATTTTTTGCCAGCCGAAATAGAAAAATATGCAACAGCCTACACAACGCCCGAAACAGCCTTATTACACAAAATAAACCGAGAAACTCATCTGCATGTACTCATGCCTCGTATGCTATCCGGACACTTGCAAGGTAGAATACTAAGTATGTTAAGCAAGATGATTAATCCTGAATATATTTTGGAAATAGGCACCTACACAGGTTATTCTGCCATTTGCCTGGCAGAAGGCTTAAAAGAAAAAGGCAAAATATATACCATTGATATCAATGCCGAACTCGAAGACAGAGTTAGAAATTATTTCAAAGAAGCTAATATTGATAATAAAATAGATTATCGTATTGGAAATGCTTTAGATATAATTCCACAAATTAATGTTATCTTTGATTTGGTATTTATTGATGCCGACAAAGAAAACTACCAAAATTATTATAACATAGTGTTTGATAAAGTAAAACCTGGTGGCTACCTTATTGCCGACAATGTTTTATGGAGCGGAAAAGTAACTGTACCCGAAAATCAAATGGATAAAGATACCCGCGCTTTGTTTAATTTTACAAGAATGGTTCATGCAGATCCAAGAGTAGAAAATATACTTTTACCTGTAAGAGATGGATTAATGATTGTACGTAAAAAAACTAACCCATTATAATTATGAAAAATTATTTAGAAGCAACTAAAGATGTTTACAAAGCTGCAGCACTGACACCCGATGTAGGTTTATGCTGCACTACCACCCCCATATGGAAACTACCCGAATTAGAAATTCCGGTTATTATGCAACAAATGAATTATGGATGCGGCTCTACTGTTCATCCCCGTGATTTATCGAACAATCCCAGCGTATTGTATGTGGGGGTTGGCGGAGGCATGGAACTCTTGCAGTTTTCCTATTTCAGCCGTAAAAAAAGCGGTGTTATTGGGGTTGACATTGTTGACGAAATGTTAGAAGCCAGTAAAAAAAACTTTTCTGAAGCCGAAAAATTAAATAAATGGTTTACACCCGATTTTATTGATTTAAGAAAAGGCGATGCACTACACCTGCCGGTTGATGATAACACCATAGATGTAGCCGCGCAAAACTGCTTATTTAATATTTTTAAAACAGATGATTTAAAATTGGCTTTGGCAGAAATGTACAGAGTACTTAAGCCTCATGGCAAACTGGTAATGAGCGACCCTGTATGCGAACAACCTATGAGTGAAGAATTAAGAAACGATGACCGCTTACGGGCATTGTGTTTAACCGGTTCATTGCCTTTAAAAGAATATATTGATATGATAACATCGGTGGGTTTTGGAACCATTGAAGTAAGAGCCAAAAGACCATATCGCATACTTAGCCCCAATCACTACAACACCGATGAAATTATTTATATAGAAAGCGTTGAAGTATGTGCCATTAAAGACCCAATGCCGGCAGACGGCCCCTGTGTGTTTACCGGTAAAACTGCGATTTATTTCGGTAACGAAGAATATTTTGACGACCATAACGGGCATGTATTAAAACAAAACCAACCCCTTGCAGTTTGTGATAAAACAGCTCAGGCTCTGTTAAAACTGCAAAGAGATGATATATTCATATCTCCCTCTACCTGGTTTTACGATGGCGGTGGTTGTTGTTGACATTTACTTAATTCTGAAATTAAAATAATTTAATATTTTTGTTAAGCTACAAAACTAAACATTATACTATCCTTTTATTACTTTATGGATGTTTCAGAGCATAATAAATTTATTGATGAGTTTAATCAGCTAATAAATAATGTTGAAATAAAAAAAAATATATTATTACTTTTAAAACAAGGAGAAACCGATAAACTATTTACCACTTATTTCGGAATAAACTACAATAATACAAACATTGTTTCTCTAAAATTTTACTTTTCGTATTTTTTTGAAAATGCTTTTGAATGTCTGAGAAATTTCATTGAAAACAAAAACATAACCGACACCGTTTCCAAATATTGGTATCCATCAGATAATCCGCAATATATCCATAGAGGATTAACACTGGGTTTAAAATGTTATTTTAAAAACAATAATATATATATACGTAAATATGTACACATCAGAATGCCCGGAATAAAACATGATTTATCGTTTAGTAATATCGTACAAGAAGAAAATTTACCTTCGCCATTTGGCTTGTGTTTTGAAGAAAATGATACTGGTTACTGTAAAAAAAAATATGCTTACTTTAAAAACACTCATAATATTTTATTTTTGTTAAAGTATTTTCAATGCGAGAATATAACTAATATATTTGCTATTAATGGCATTGAATATACCGAATACGATAAGGTTCAAAAAATAAATATTTCTAACCAAAATAGCAATGATTTACACAATTATTTATTACAACAAAAAAACCCTAATATTTTAAGCTTTTCAAAATATTTTTATAACAATTATAATTTATATTTTTACTCTCCCGGCATACGGCTTAATGATAACACAAAAGCTTTGTATTACGTTGATAAAAACTTATACTATAACTTAAAAACAGAAAATAATCTAAAAAAAATATTTAAACATGTTTTATAATATCAATGATTTTCCCTATTTATTAAATATAAAAAATGATTTAGATTCAATTTTAAAAGATGTAAATAATGCATATCTCACAAATGATTATTTTAAAAATTTTATTGACGGAAAAGAATTATTCTATTCTTCGCATATTGAGTGGTATGCCAGGGACCAGGGAATACATTCGGAACAACTGGGAATAGATATTACCCAAAACGGGGCATGGAGCGGATTTCCTTTATATAAAAAAAATTTTCCGATAAAATGGTATAACCCTCAGGAATACTTTCCAGCCATCATAAAACACCTTACAAAAGTACCTAATGTTTATTTCTCTGCTATTGTTAAGCTACAGTCAAAATCTAATCTTTTAGAGCATAAACACACGAATAGCCATATAGCTTTTCATTTATGTCTTTATGATTTAGATGATGATTCTGTAATTACCTGTAATCATAAAAATACTATCTTAAGAAATAAAGGTGATTATGCTATATTTGACACCGGACTACCCCATGCATCATATAACAAAGCTTCTATACAAAGAATTAATCTCGCTATAGGTTTTAATCCATAATTTTGTTTTCATCATTTTTTTTGATGACATTTCAATTATTCTAATGTTACTAACTTTAGTATTGTCTTTATCTTTATTCCTTTCCACTTCTATTTTAACTTCTATTTCATTGATATCATCCTTTATTAATTCTATTGCATCAATTATTGCTTGATGATTTTTTTGTACACTTATTAAATTAGATTTAAGTTCATTTATTTTTTGTTGACCTTCAACTGAAACATCTCTTTTTTTCTGTTCATCTTCTAATTTTTTTCTAGCATTGTTAACCTCCATAGCGGCTATTTTTTCATCATTTACTAAAATAGTTTTTGCAACGTGCAATGTAGTTACAATGATTGCTGTAGCAAATGTGTATGGATTTTTTTAGTATTTTCTAAAAATTTTTTCCAAGCATCAGGGTCATTATCATCATTTGGAAAATTACCCATTTCCGTTATTTTGTTTTGCAGTCAATAAATTTACTGCTAATTCAACTTTTTCTAGCTTCTTGTGCTCTAATAAAACCAGGGTCAGAATGCCCCGGATTACCTAATGATGCATCATTTTTAAAAGCATCGCCCGTATATAACTCAAGATATTTTGGGGGATTATTCATTAAATAGATAATAAAATCAGTTGTTTTTTTAGCTACAAGCCAGGCAACTAACCCAGTTATTAATAATTCTCCACCAGCATAAATAAAATATATTGCAGGATGTTCTCTCTTTTCATCAATATAAAAAATCGGGTTATTAGCAAATGTTGCATAATTACTCACAGACACTTGGTCAACCGGATCCAAATTCTATCTCCTACCTAATCTAGTAACATATTGCCAATACTCTGCAGTATATGAATTTCCACTTCCAGCAATTTCATCATCCTTCTCCTGCCCATTAAACCCATACCTATACTTTTCACTCGTAAAATTTCGGTTTTGTAGGAGGACGCCAAAGGGAGAATAATTGGTTATATATGTTTTACTCGTCATTAAACTGCTTAGCCAAATTTAAGGAAAAATTTTTTAACCACAGAGAGCACAGAGTAACACAGAGGTTTTTAAAGCGCGTAAGCCTGACGCAAATGCGGGCGTGTGCATAGCGTGAATAAAAACTTTAGCAAATGCAGATGTAATGCATTTGCGTTAAGAAGTTTTTAGAGAGCGCTGAAGCTTATTTGCGTCTTGAACTTTTCTTTGTTACTTTCTTTTGTTTCTAAGACAAAAGAAAGTAAGGTAAAATATACATTAGCAGAAAAATAGTAAATAAAATTTTTTTCTTTCTTGATCGCGCATTCCGCTTTGTAAATTACATACCATGAAAATAGGCCGGGTTATAACGAAA
>JBBIOU010000015.1:0-82163 GCA_037443205.1 Flavobacteriales bacterium
TCTGTCCAGTAGCTAGAATTTTGTGCACTTACTGTTGTATATAAGCAATTCAAAACACCCATGAATATAAGCAAAGATGTTTTAAATAGAATAAATTTTGGGCTTATTGTTTGCGGGGGGGGGGGGCAAGAAAATTATTCATGTATGAATCAGTTTTTATTAATGCAAGTATATAACATTTTTTTGATTCCGGCAAAATTATTTCTAATTATTTTTACTGTTTCTCGGATGAAACTGTGCAATGGTTTGTTGTAAGTATGTTCTATCTAAATGCGTATAAATTTCTGTAGTAGTTATTGATTCGTGTCCCAACATTTCCTGTACAGCACGCAAATCAGCACCCCCTTCTACCAAATGTGTGGCAAACGAATGCCTGAAAGTATGCGGACTTATGTTTTTTTTTATGCCGGCCTTAATTGCTAATTCCTTAATAATAGTAAAAATCATAACACGAGTAAGTTGCGCGCCTCTTCGGTTTAAAAACAAAATATCTTCACAACCCGGTTTAGGTGTAATATGATTGCGTGAGTGTTCTAAATAATTATTAATTTGTTTTAACACCGCATTGCCTACAGGCACTAAACGCTCTTTATTACCTTTACCGATAATACGAATAAATTTATCATTAAAATATACATTGCTCAACTGCAAATTTACCAATTCGCTAACCCGCAAACCACAACCATATAAAACTTCAATCATGGCTTTATTTCTCTCTCCTTCGGGTTTACTTAAATCAATAAAAGAAATTATTTTTTCTATTTCTTCATAACTCAAGGTATCAGGTAGTTTTCTGCCTATACGGGGCATCTCCAATAACTCTGTTGGGTTTTGTTTAATGGCATTCTCAATAAGCAAATAATCGTAAAAACCTCTGATACCCGAAATAATCCTAGCCTGGCTGGTTGCACTCAAACCTATTTCGGCAATATAATTAATAAAACCCTGTATATCTTGCAATTTCACATCAGCGGGTAAAATTCGCAGCGGTTCTAAGTATTTGTGCAATTTATCAATATCCGATAAATACGCTTGCACACTGTTATCCGACAATGATTTTTCTAATTGCAAATAAGTTTTGTATCCCCTTATGGCTATTTGCCAATTCATTTATATCTTTGATTAATAATTTTAGTAATGTTGTTGAATATTGTAATTATAAACGGCCCTAATTTAAATCTTTTAGGCATACGCGAAAAAAACATCTATGGTTCAGAAAAATTTGAGATGTTTTTTAATGTATTGCAAAAAAAATACAAGCAGATTAAATTTATTTATCACCAAACCAATATAGAAGGCGAAATAATAGACCTGCTGCATCAATATGGTTTTAACAAAAAGGTACAAGCTATTATACTTAATCCGGGAGGTTATTCTCACACTTCAGTAGCTATTGCCGATGCCATTGCAGCTATCGAAAAACCCGTTATCGAAGTACATATTTCAAATATTCATGCACGCGAAGAATACAGGCATCACAGCATAACTGCAAAGCATTGTAAAGGGATCATAGCAGGCTTTGGTTTAAATTCTTACACACTTGCCGTACAATCTGTTTTGAACCAATCATCGCAATGAAATTTTTTAACACATATCTTTTATCACTTTTTCTTATCAGTATAAATACTGTTTTGTATAGCCAAGATTATCGGTTTAAGCATATTGGCAAAGAACAAGGTTTATCGCAAAGCCGCGTAAACAGCATCCTGCAAGACAAACAGGGTTTTATTTGGTTTGCTACCGATGACGGGTTAAATAAATATAACGGGCAAAACATCATAGTATATAAAAACGATATCAAAAATCTCAATTCAATCAGCGATAACTGGATAAACGAATTATATTTACACGATGACGGAACACTATACATAGGTACACTCGAAGGCGGATTAAATGTTTACAATAAATACAAAGACAATTTTACACGCTATATATTCAAAGAAAACGTTCAAACCGGTTTAAGCAGCAATCATATAACTTCAATTATTAAAAAAGACGAACACACACTGTGGATAGGTACTGATAAAGGCATAAACCTGTTTGATATTCATTCGGGCAAATTTAACCGCCTAAACGATATAAACACCCAACTACCCGACAAGTTTATAAAATGTTTGTATCAAGATAAAAACAACATACTTTGGATTGGCACTGCCAAACAGGGTTTGTTTTCATACAATCCCAAAAATAATCGGTGTACATCTATTACCCCTAAAAATAGCGATGGAACATATCCCGTTCACGGCTCCAATAAAATAAGAAATATTTTTGAAGATCGCAAAGGACGTTTGTGGATTTCTACCGATGGTTCGGGTGCTGCCATTTTTGACAGAGAAAATAAATCCTTCCGATATTTTTATGGTGAAAAAATTAACGGGCCTAAAGTATCGGGCGAAAGAGCTAATCAAATTATTCAGGATAAATTTGGATTAATCTGGATAGCCACCAACAAAGGCATTAGTATTTATGATGATAAAACCGGAGATTTTAAATACATTTTTTCTCAATCAAAAAAAAATTATTCATTGCGCGATGATAATATTCAATGTTTTTTAGAAGACAAAGCAAACTCCATCTGGATAGGCACCGAATCATCGGGCGTTGCCGTATATCATAGAAGCTCGGGCGTATTTAACACCGTAAACAGCGAAACACCCGGATTCGAAAACATTGGCTCGGATGTAATTTTTGCCTTTAGTGAAGACCTCAATGGCGAAATCTGGATAGCTGCCTATGGTGCCGGATTAATTAAATTTAATCCCGTAAATAAATCTTTCATTTCATATCCAAAATCCGTAAATAAATTGCACGACAACATACTATCTTTACAATACCTCAACGGCAAAACCTGGATAGGCAGTTGGGGAAAAGGACTTGGCTACTACGACCATCTTAAAAAAGAATTTTCAGGGCCTGTAAAAGACTTCGAAAAAAAAGGCCTGATGAATAAAAATATTACTGACATTGAACCGGACGAAAAAGGTAATCTATGGCTTGCTACCATTGGCGGCTTACATTATTACGATATTAAAAAAGATACTTTTATAAATTACCGTGAAAAAGACGGATTATCAAATAACTTTATCTACTGCTTACATAACGACCGCAAAGGAACCCTGTGGATTGGCACAAATGGCGGGGGGTTAAATAAACTTGACCTAAAAACCAAACAAATAAAAATTTATGCTAAATCAGAAAATAATTCTATTGCGGGCAATACCATATACTGCATCAAAGAAGATAATCAAGGCAACTTATGGATAGCAACCCGAAGCGGATTAAGTAAATTTAACCCACGCAACGAATCATTTACTAATTACTATGAAAAAGACGGTCTTTCAAACAGTTTTATATTAGGTATTTTATTTGACAAGCGCGACAATCTGTGGCTGAGCACAAACAACGGACTCACACGCTTTAACCCCAACCAAAAAGATAAAAACGCAACGCGCAGATATTATGCGATAGACGGACTACAAGCAGATGAATTTAATCAAGGAGCTTTTTTTAAAACCAAGAAAGGTGAAATGTTTTTTGGTGGTGTAAAAGGCTTTAATCACTTTTATCCTGAAAATATCGTAGACAATCCCAATATTCCTCCTGTTGTGATAACCTCCTTTAAGGTATTCGGTAAACAATATGAATTAGACTCGGCCATTACCTACACCAGCGATATTGAACTAAGCTACAAGAACAATTTCTTTTCGTTCGAATTTGCTGCACTTGATTTTGTGTTACCCGAAAAAAACCTCTATTCTTATAAAATGGAAGGATTAGACGACACATGGTCTGTTCCCTCAAACCGCGCATTTGCAAGCTATACAGGGCTTGAGGGAGGAGACTACGTTTTTCACGTACGCGCCTCTAATAATGATGGTGTATGGAACGAAAACGGTGTAAAATTAAAAATACATATCATTCCTCCGTTTTATAAAACAAAACTCTTTTACAGCTTAGTTATATTTTGCGGATTAACACTGGTTTTTATATTTATCAGATTACGGATAGCAGGCATCAAAAAAGAAAAACGCATTCTGGAAGAAAAAGTAGCACAAAGAACCAAAGAATTAGCCGAAAAAAACAATGATATCATGAGCAGTATAGAATATGCCAAACGCATACAAGAAGCCATGCTGCCCGAACTAAAAATTATTTACAAACACCTCCCCGAATCCTTTATACTTTACAAACCCAAAGATATTGTTAGTGGCGATTTTTACTGGTATGGTATGGTTGAAAATAAAAAAATAATTGCCGCGGTAGACTGCACCGGTCACGGTGTACCCGGAGCATTTATGAGTATGATAGGGCACAATCTTTTAAATCAAATTATCCTTGAGAAAAAAATTACCGACCCTTCTCAAATATTAATGCAACTCAACGAATCTGTAAAAACAGCATTAAAACAACAAGGCAAAGAAAAAGAAACCCAAGACGGAATGGATGTTGCCCTCTGTGTGATAGATGAAAAAACAGACTCTCTTTATTATGCCGGAGCCTTCAGGCCACTCATTTTAATCAAAGGCCAATCCTTAGAAAAAATTGAAGGTGATAAATACCCGATTGGCGGTGCTCATTTCGACTTACACAGAACCTACACTACCCATCAACGAAAACTCGCTAAAGGAAATACCTTTTATATATTTTCTGACGGCTTTGCCGATCAATTTGGCGGGCCTAAGTCTAAGAAGTTTATGCTCAAGCAGTTACAAACAACTTTAATCAACATGCAAGATTTAAGCATGGCCCAGCAACACTACCGCCTTTCGGAAATCTTTGATTCCTGGACCGGAGAGCTGGAACAGGTTGATGACGTGTTAATTATTGGTGTAAGATATTAATTTTGATATTAATTTTTTTTATAAATTCGGGCAAAGAAAAAAGAGCATCTATGAAAAATATCTTTATACCTTGTGCGCTTGCCGTAGTTTTGATAGTTTCATGTAAAAAAGAAAAAATAGACAACGACACACAATCGGCAAACGATTATGCCGTAGCCAAAATGGGTTACAACACCTTTTTACCTCTCACTAACGGTATTACCGTAAATGAAGAAGGATTAGAACGGGCACTTTACACCTGCGCTACTGTAACCCGAATTTCGGGCGATACAACCAATTGGCCGGCCAATGGCGATACACTCGTATTTAAAGCTGATTTTGGCAACGGCTGTCTGGACAATGACGGCAGAACTAAAAAAGGCATATTATGGCTATACTTTTATAATAATTTTCACTATGCCAACGCTACCGTAAAAGTTATCCCCGATAATTACTATGTAGATAATGTAAAATATGATGGCACCATTATGCTCACCAACAACGGAAACTACAGTTATACACGCACAATTACAAACGGTGTATGCTCTAATAATAGTTGGACTATTAAATACGATGGAACCGCTACCTTTAGCTGGACTAGCGGCTATAACACGCCAAACGATTTAACAGATGATATTTACTCCTACACAGAAAACTCTACAGGCATTAACCGTCAGGGTAAAAGTTTTACTGTAACTACTTCAAGTGCACTCATAAAAAAATACTCCTGCAAATGGATCTCAAGCGGTGTATTAGAAATTAAACCCGAAGGACTGGCTACCCGTATTATTGATTTTGGCAACGGCACTTGCGACAATACCGCCACGCTTACCATCAACGACAGGGTATTTAATTTTTCGATGCAATAAATAAGAATTATTTATATATTTGACTAATATTTAAAAGAATGAACAAAGACTTGTTCGATTTTTATGATAAAATGGAAAAACACAATATAATGTTGTGTTTTAAAGGTACAGTTACCTCTGAATTACTTACCTCCATATTGCAAATTATGGAATCAAAACTCGACAGTACCGATGAACCTCCTAAAATTAAAAAGAAAGTTTTTAATGTACTGGTAGAATGTTTGCAAAATCTATATCACCATATAGAAGATATACCTGCCACCGAGCTATATCAAAACCCTAAGCAAGCTATTTTTATGATGGGTAAACAAAATGACGAGTATTTTATTCTTACCGGAAATTTTATGCCCAACAATAATGTTTCGGGCTTAAAAAATAAGCTGGACATTATTAATTCTATGGATAAGGAACAATTAAAAGAATATTACAAAGAAACACTCAATAACGGGCAAATGTCAGCCAAAGGTGGTGGCGGGCTGGGTATGATTGACATAGCCCGTAAATCAGGGCAAAAATTAAATTATGAATTTTTACCCATTGATGAAGAAAATTCTTTTTTCTCTTTAAACGTAAAAGTTGCACAATAACCTAAATAAAGCATTCACCATGGAAAACATTAACATTGAAGGAACCCCGAAAACACCCGCTGTAAAATTTGATAAAGACAATGGTGTATTAGAAATCAGAGGCAGATCCATACCCGAAAACTCCATAGAGTTTTATAAACCATTAATTGACTGGATTGATGCTTACGGTAAAAGTCCAAAGTCTGAAACACACGTAAATATTAAATTGGAGTATTTTAATACCAGCTCATCAAAATGTATTTTGGATGTATTTAAGAAGCTGGAAACAGTAAGCGGAACCAATATGACTATTAATTGGTACTATGAACAAGATGATGAAGATATGCTGGAAGCCGGTGAAGATTACCAGGCAATTATCAGCATACCTTTTAAAATGATTGAAGTTGAAGAATTAGCTTAATCAGCTAAACATTTACATTTTACTTTTTTAATAACACCAATTACTGTTGTAATTGGTGTTATTTTTTTCGTATATGATGCAATTAAAACCTTTGCTTAGTGTATTTTTATGAATAAAAGTGTAAATAAAAACACTATGCATCTATTTTGGCATATTTAGCATTCTTTTCAATAAATTCTCTTCGAGGGGGAACTTCATCGCCCATCAACATAGAAAATATACGGTCGCATTCGGCTGCATTTTCTATGGTAACTCTTCTCAATGTTCTGTTTTGGGGATTCATAGTGGTTTCCCACAGTTGTTCTGCATTCATCTCACCCAAACCTTTGTATCGTTGAACATTTACACTGGTATCTTTGCCCGATCCTTTAAGTTCTTGTATAAGTGCGTCACGTTGTTCATCGTTCCATGCATATTTTGCCTGATTGCCTTTTTTAACCAGGTATAAAGGTGGGGTAGCGATGTATATATAACCGTTTTCTATCATTTCTTTCATATATCGGAAAAAGAAAGTAAGTATAAGCGTTTCTATATGACTTCCATCAACATCGGCATCGCACATTATTATTACTTTATGGTATCGTAGTTTGGATATATCAAGCGCTTTGCTATCGTCTTCGGTGCCCACTTTAACGCCCAATGCAGTGTACATATTTTTTATTTCCTCATTTTCAAAAATTTTATGATACATGGCTTTTTCAACGTTCAATATTTTACCACGCAAAGGCAATATTGCCTGAAATCTTCTGTCGCGTCCTTGTTTGGCTGTTCCTCCCGCAGAGTCACCCTCAACCAGAAAGAGCTCGCACATAGCTGGGTCTTTCTCCGAACAATCGGCTAGTTTACCGGGCAGGCTGGTACCGCTCATCACACCTTTGCGTTGTACCATTTCGCGTGCTTTGCGGGCTGCATGGCGTGCCTGGGCAGCTAAGATTACCTTAGACACAATTTGCCGGGCATCTTTGGGATTTTCTTCTAAGTAATTAGTAAGCATTTCGCCTACTGCCTGATCAACGGCTCCCATTACTTCGTTATTACCCAGTTTAGTTTTTGTTTGTCCTTCAAATAATGGTTCTGCAACTTTTACTGATACCACGGCTGTTAATCCTTCGCGAAAATCATCCCCGCTAATTTCAAATTTCAGGTTTTTAAGCATTCCTGATTCATCGGCATATTTTTTAAGTGTTCGTGTTAATCCTCTTCTAAATCCGGCCAGGTGTGTTCCTCCTTCGTGGGTATTGATGTTATTTACATAAGAGTGTATATTTTCATTAAATGAATTGTTATATATCATGGCTACTTCTACCGGTATTCCTGATTTTTCGCCTTCCATATATATTACATCTCCAATCAGCGGTTCTCTGTTGGCATCTAAAAATCTAACAAATTCTTTTAATCCTCCTTCTGAATAATAGGTTTCGCTGTGAGGGTTCCCTTCTGAATTTTTAACGCGATTATCGGTAAGAGTAATTTTTATGCCTTTATTCAGGTATGCCAGTTCACGCATACGGGCTGCGAGCGTATCGTATATATACTCGGTGGTATGAAAAATACTTGCATCGGGTTTAAATGTAATAATTGTTCCTCTGTAATCGGTTGTACCTATTTCTTTAACGTCATACAATGGTTTACCGATAGAATATTCCTGAACATATATTTTACCCCCTCTGTGTACTTCAGCTTTAAAAGCTGTAGATAAGGCGTTTACACAAGATACACCCACACCGTGTAATCCTCCTGAAACTTTGTACGAGTCTTTATCGAATTTACCTCCGGCATGAAGCACAGTCATAACTACCTCAAGTGCCGATTTTTGTTCTTTTTCGTGAAAATCTACCGGTATGCCTCTGCCATTATCTTTTACCGAAATTGAATTATCTTCTAAAATGGTTACGGTAATTGTGTCGCAGTATCCGGCAAGCGCTTCGTCAATTGAGTTATCAACTACTTCATAAACCAAATGATGTAATCCTTTAACTCCAACATCCCCAATATACATTGCCGGACGTTTACGAACGGCTTCCAATCCTTCTAATACCTGAATACTATCTGCCGAATATTCTTTTACTTGTTTGGTTTCCAACTCACTCATTTCAATGTTTGATTTATTAAATTTATTTTATTGCTTTTGTAGTTTGTAAATTTGCCTGTAATTGTAGTAAATATAAAGTTTTCAGCCTTGTATTTACCGGACACCAAAAATACTTCTTTTTACAGACTTTTACAAGCTAAAAACAACAGATATACGAAGGTTTTTATCAACAAATTTTGTGTTATTTTTTATCCCGAAACGGGACTTTTTTAGATAAATATTTTATATACCTTTTTGCGTGATGAGTATTTAATATCAATATTTAACAATGGTAAAATCCACTCTTCTGTTTTGCGCATTTAATGCCTTGTCGGTAGTGTTATATATAGGTTTTGAATAGCCAAATCCTTTGTAGCTCATTCTATGTTTATCAACACCCAAATGATGATGTAAAAAATGATAAACAGCTTTAGCTCTATCTTCGCTAAGTTTTTGATGATATTTTTCATAACCCTGAGCTATTTCGGTATGTCCGCCTATCATGATGTGCATGGTGGGATGTTCTTTCATAATGCGGGCTACATGATGTAATTCGCAGCGTGACTCATAGAGTAATACGGCCTGATCGGGCGCAAAAAATATATTATTCAGCGTAATGCTTTGATTTACTTCTATTGGTTTCAGATAGAGTGTAATTTGTTTTTCGGTGTATTCGTTAAGCTGACTTAAATCGAGATTGTATCGTTCGGCTATGTAGCCCGGATAATTAGCCAGAATATTATAATGAAAACCTTCTTTTAAAATAATGGTAAAGGAACCATCTGAAGGGTTGGTGTAAATTTTTCCCAAGGTGCTGTCGTTTTCAAGAACATGAAACGATATTTCTGACATAAGAGGCTTATTGGTTTTAGCATTGTAAACATATCCATGAATAATAGCAACCGGTTCGGGTTTAGCTTGTTTAGGAAGTTTAATCCTAAAAATATCCAGATTGCCAATGCTGTTTTCGTTAGATGTCATATAAGCCCATTCGCCTTTTGCATCTACGGTAAAATATGCATCCCAGCCTTCTGTATTAATGGTATTGCCTAAATTTAACGGAGTTGACCACTTAGTCCAGCTATCATCTAAACGTCTGCTCATAAAAATATCCATATCGCCAAATCCCGGATGCCCGTTAGAAGCAAAATACAGGGTTTTACCATCACCGGCAATAAAGGGGCCTGTTTCATTGCCGAAGGAGTTTATTTCTGTTCCTGCATTAATAGGTTCTGACCATGAACCATCCGGATTTTGTTTAGATACATAGATATCTTTTCCTCCATGTGTGTCGTCACGTTGAGCAGTAAATAACAAAACTTTTCCATCGGGGCTAACAGTTGCTTCTGTGTATTTGGAGTTATTATAGTAATTAGGAACAATAATTTTTTGTGGTACATTCCAGCCTTTGGCGTTACGTTGCGTAATCGAAAAACCTTGTCCTTCATACTCGCCTGATTGATCGTAATGATGTTTAACAAATGCAGTATTATGGTCAGATGTGAGGGCAATAATGGTATTATGGCCTGAATTGTTGAGCGGTTTACCTATATTTTGTGCCTCAGTCCATTGACCTAAATTATCAAGTGTTGTGTACCAGATATCATCATTTTCGGGATTGCCGGTGTTATTAGGATCGCCTGATCTGACAAAATAAAGTGTTTTTCCGTCATGTGTAATAAGCGGAGATTTTTCGTAATGAATTGTATTTACTTTGGTGCCCAAATTTTCTTTTTTAGCATTGGTAAATGCATCCTGTACGAGATTTATTTTGCCTCTGTCTTGCAAAAGTTGTAAATTATCTATTTGCACATGACCTTTGTTTTGAAAATGGAAGCCCGCATATCTGTCGTATTCGGGCAACAGGGGTGCGGATTGTGCAACAAGTTCGTTATTTATACTATAATAAAACTGTTTATTGCTTTTATTGTATTTTATACTTAGTGTTACATAGGTATTTTTTACCATTTTATGTTTAACGCCTGTCCATTTAACCAAATATTCTGAATTTCCTTCGATAGTTTTTTTTACGGCAATTTTGCCGCTGGCATCCCATAAAAATGTGCAGGAATTATTTATATTTTTATAATTCCATACCAATCCGAAAATAAAATTATTTTCAAACCATTCGGGTTTAAACCGTGTAATTAAAATAAAATCGTTTTCTGTATCAATCAATACTTTATTAACCGATTGCCAAAGCCAGCCATCAATTTTATGGTTTACCTGGTAGTGCCCTTGCGATATTTCACACGCAACATTATCAACAGATTTTTCATACCAACGATTTCTTTTGTTATTAAAATCCTCAAAATATACAGTTTGTGTTTGAGCTGAAGTATAAATAAACAAAAAAGAAATAGGTACACAGAAAATTACATTAATATATCTATACATGATATCAGAAAAGCAATTTATTATTTCTTTTTACCTAAAAGCGGTATATTTATTTTACCAAAAAAATCGAGGGTTTTCTTTAACAAATCAAAATATAGCGTAATAATTAATACTCCTGTCATGCACCAAATCACAATTAGGTTTGCCCAAAAGGTATCAATGTATCTGCCAAAAAACAATTTTCTGGGCGCATAAAAATGTGCTGATAAAAATCCTTTGTCGTAAGGGTCTCTGTATATTAAGTTTTTCTTTTGTATTAAGCGACCTTTATCTTCGATTATAAATTCAAAACTGTTTTTATTGGTTGCAAAACTTTCAAGACTTTCATTGGTGTACTTATCTTTAAGTGTAAAATAAGCTGCTCTACCCTCCTCTGTTTTTGTCATTTCGCGGGTTATGCTATCTATTTCGTTTGTTCTGTCGTTTACATTTTTTTTGTAATGTCTTTTAAGGATTTCAAAATATTGTTGTGTAGCTGCAATGGTTTTACTATCCAATTTTTCTAAGGTTAAATTATCTATGTTGGGTGCGGGTATTTTTTTGTTTTGTAAAAATTTTTGTTCCAGTTTAATTTCGTTTCTCAACACCAATAGCCTGCGTTCATTTTCTTGTTTTTTGTCGGGGTTTTGAAATTCGAGTATAACATCTTGTAATCGGGTTTCTAATTCTTTAAGCCAATAGTCTTTTTTCCAAAGAGAAAATTGTTTTACTTTTTCGTATTTATAAAATATTTTATTAAACTTATTGTCTTTAAAGGTTGTTACGGCCATGGCTTCGTATGCCCAGCGGGAAGCCATCACATTTCCGATAACGGGCACTTCGCTTTGCGAGGCAAACCATGGATGTAGCTTATCGAATTTAACGATTACACCACTAAACAATAATTGCGGAATGATTAAAATAGGGATAAGTATATAAATTACCTTGGCCGAATTAAAACTGGCCGATATGTTTAAACCTAAAATATTGGCAAAGCAGGAGGTAGAAAATAATACCATCCAGTGTGCAAAGGTCATTCCTTTTACTTCTAAAATATAGTTACCTACCACAACGTATAAAAACATTTGTATGGCCGATATAACAAACATGATTGATATTTTAGAAAAGAGATAACTGCCTTTACTTAAATTCAAAAATTTTTCTCTTCTGAGAATTTTTTGGTCTTTGATAATTTCTTCGGCTGATACGGTTAATCCTAAAAACAAAGCTACTACAACCGAAATAAATATAAATTGCGGGAAGTTTTCGCTGAGTCTGAATATGTAATCCCCGGTTTTTCCGCTTTGGCTGTCAAAAAACTTAACAAAAAATGCAAGAATTAATGCCAGTGCCGGTGCTTCCAGGGCATTAATTAATACATATTGTTTATTGGTAAGCTTAGATAATACATCGCGTATGGTATATACATAAAATTGTTTGAATTTATTGGGTATTTTAAAGCCGCTTGCGGGAATTTCTTTGTAATCAGGAGCATTATTAATGCCGGTGGCAAGGTTTTGTAAATAAAACTCATTCCATTCTTTGGGTGATATTTTTCTGTTGGGTGTTAAGTTACCATACTCGTCTACTACTTTACTTTCTATGATATTAAAAATCTGTTCGGGATTCACATTACCGCAGGTAATACATTCGCTTTCATCGGCATTTACGTGGTTCACCAGTCGTTTAAAGTAAATAACTGCATCCACCGGGTTGCCGTAATAAATAGGGTAACCGCCTGTATCTAAAATCAACAGTTTATCGAACATTTTAAAAATATCGCTGGAAGGCTGGTGTATTACTACAAATACCAATTTCCCTTTCAGGGCTAGTTCTTTGAGTAAGTCCATGATATTTTCAGAGTCTCTTGAAGATAAGCCCGATGTAGGCTCATCAACAAAAAGTACGGCCGGTTCACGAATCAATTCCAAACCTATATTTAAGCGTTTTCTTTGTCCTCCTGAAATGGTTTTATCTAAGGGGCTGCCAACGCGCAAATCTTTTCTTTCATAAAGCCCTAAGGCATTTAATACATTTAATACCAATTTGGTTATTTCGGTATCGTTTAAATTACCGAAGCAAAGTTTTGCATTATAAAACAGATTTTGAAATACGGTAAGTTCTTCAATCAATAAATCGTCTTGCGATACGTAGCCAATTACGCCTTCAATTTTATTAGCCTGCCTATGTATATCTATTCCGTTGATAGTAACACTGCCGTGTGTAGGGGTATAATTTCCGTTAAGCACATTTAACAAGGTTGATTTACCTGCCCCGCTGGCTCCCATAATTCCTAATAATTTACCTGATTCTTCAGCAAAGGAAAGTGGATGTAAACCTATGTTACCGGCTTTAAAATGGTATTGGATATCATTAACCTTAAATACAATTTTTTGCGCGGATGAGTCGCTTAAAAAATGGCTGATGATATCACTGTAATAAATAGGTTGTACGCGCGAACTGCGTATAGATGATCCCTGATTGAGTATATATACCCTTCCCGGGGTTATGTTTAACCCGTTTAAATATAGTTCGGCTGTTCCATAATATTTTAATACGTATATACCCACACTTTGCAGTCGTAATACGCGTATATGACCTTGAATACCTTCTGAATAAATATGATGTGCCGCTGTATATTTTTTTTCTTTGTTGCTATCAATGTATAATAGCATTGGATGATCTTCGATATCGTGCTCTTTACTGTCTACAAGTCCGCGACAACGTGCAAACTCATCTTCGCTGATATTAAATGTTTCGGCCACTGTTTTGGCAAATTCCAGTTCCTGCTCGGTAACTGCAGCATTTGCATTTACAAATTCCAGAATGCGGATGATTACGATGAGTTTTTGCTTTTGTGCGAGTTCTTCGTTAATTTGGGTACATATTCTAAGTACTTTAACCGAATTAACCGATGTGCGCTTTTTAGCACCGTCTTTTTTTGCTGATTTACCCTGGTGTTGTTCTAAAAACTCATCAAAAAGTTGCAGGTATTCATCTACAAGTTCCTGGTTAAGTTGCGATTTTAAAAAAACCTCTACAATTCTTCGGCCTCCTCCGTGTCCTGAACCATGGCCGGCTTCCGGTCCATCTTCGTCTTCAACCCTTGCAATAATAGCAAAAAGTTGCATCAAGGCTTTTAATATCCGCTCACTCATGTTTTAAAGTTATGTTGCTAATTGTTTAGCGTAATTATTTTCTGTTCTTTTGTTTAAATCCAATCAATAAAACTGTACAGCCTGAAGATTTTTTATTTGAGTCGAGTCTTGCCTCAATTCTAATATCAATTGTTGATTCAACTTTAAAATCCCAATAAGGAGCATTTTTATAATCAATGTTGCTAAACAGCAAATGGTTTTCTTTATCGTAGATTTCAAAAATTACATAATTGTCTTTTGTTCCGGCCGATGCTGCCACCCTATATGTAGAGCCTCCATAAAAAGTGGTTGTAAATTCGGCTGTCTGGTCCTCATCCAAAAAGGCCCTGTAAGTTTGTCCATCAGAAATAAACACTGATTTACTGTCATTTTTAGCCGGTGTATTCAAATAGCTCTTACATATACTGGCCAATGAATCGCAACTTTGTGAAAACGCATGTTCAGTGCTAAGCACTGCAATAACTAAAAGTGTTAAAAGTTTTATGTTTTTCATGATGTTGAAATGATGCTATAGTGTTGAGTTTACAATTTTTTCGCGAATTGCTTTCACTTTTTCGCTTATGGTTTTTAAGTTTTCTTCGGTTAAATTTACTTTTGTTTTACTTTTAAATGTAGTAATCTGATTGTTGGCATCTGTAACCGGTTCAGCATATTCGTAAGTAAATTCTATCCCGTCAAACTCATGGTATAAATCTATCAGTTCATCCACCAGAATACTGTAGCTTTCTTCGTTTCTGAAATTTTCCAGTAATTCTATTAAATTAGAGAGTGTTGTTTTCTGTTCTCCGATGCGGTTAATTATTTCATTATCTTTTTTATGATTCAATGTATTTGACGAAAAATATAAAGCTTCTATCCAGCCACCGGTAAGTATAAGGCCTGCGACATCATGTCGGTCATTATTCTTGAGGTATTCATCACCGCTTCGGTAAGCATCACTCACAATTACCAGCATAGAATCGCGATTGCCGAGATTGTTACTAAAACGGTCAATAATTTCTTTACTGAATGCTCCTCCTAAATCTAATTCGTCTGATAATTTTTGCACCGAATTAAGAAATGAAAGCGCATCATTGGTATTATCATACATGGTAACATAGCCTAAATCAGCACCGTAAATCCCTAAATTCAAGGCTTTATGGAAACGACTTGAGTAAGAAGTAACACTATTGGGTGGATTGAGCATTTGCGAATTATAAGGTGCTCCTGAATTTTTGATTAATTCGGCTGTTTGGAAGGGTGAAGGAATACTGAAAATTTTACCTTTTAAACTAACCGTAAGATTTTGTGTGGTATCTAACAGGTTATCGTCAATTTTAGTAATGTCCGGATCACCACTGTTGGTCGAATCTCCGCAAGCAGCAATACTTAAAACAACGGCTGTTGCTGCCAAATAAACGAATTGATTAATTTTTTTACTCATATTTATTGCGCATGTACTTTTAAAAACAAGGTGCAAGTAATAAAAATTATATCAATTCTCAAAATAAATAATTTACGACCAAAAATACTTTTTAATAGTTAAGTCGGTGTTTAGGGCTGTTTAACAGCTAATGTATAATCTTTAATTGTACACTTTTAATATCCAAAATTATGTTTTTTAGATACTCTGTTTTAAATCAAGGGGAATAACTTATATAACAAGTACAACACAACATACTCAGTATGAGAGACTTGAACTATTAAATCTCTCATACTGCATTCAACTTTATAAATTAAGGCAGAGTAATATTATAAGTATTACCGTTTATTGTAACGGTGGCTTGATTATCGCATGTACCCGAACCATAGTCAATCAAGCGGTCTGATTTACCTTGGGGCGAAATTTTAATGGCACCGCTTACAATGTTCCAACAATTTAATTTAACCTTAAGAGGAGAAGTTATAGTAATAACAAATGTGTTGCCGTTAGCCTGTGTACCATTTGCGCTTCCGGTAATTAAATATTCATCATCCAACCAGTTGAACAGGGTGTTTTCACCGCTAATCCATACGCGTTGACGAGTAGAGTTCCAGGAAACAGTACCTCCGTTATTCGCTTTAATTATCGTACCGTTTACTGATATTTCATACCATAGGTTTCCATTGTTGTTTCTACCCTTGTTAGTAACAATTTTCTGACCGGTTATCTGATTATCATTTACAAAATAATTTTGTGGTATATGAGTAATTACAGTTCCAGAATCTCTGTACATACCGGTATAGGTAATAATAATTTTACCTCTGCGTGTTTTATTGTCATTACAAAGGCAATTGGTAGCGCCAAAATCTACCGTAATTGTTTTGGGAGTTGCTAACGTATCTCTTATAACTGTTGCGCAGCCAAAAACCAAGGTATCCTGGGTACTTTTATAAAGGGATAAAGTTCCTGAATATGCCTGGTCGGCAATGGTTTTTATTTCATTAAAAAACCGCTCGGCCATAGCATTATCAGATGCCGGAGTAGTGTCTTTATCAATTTCTTTGGGTTCTCGTTTACAGGCTGTTATTAATAACACAGCAATTGCTGTTAAGCTGATGGTGATTTGTATTTTTTTCATAAATTATTCTGGTTTATTTTTGAATACCAAATTTTATACCAATTTAAATAGATGCAACCTCTAGCCCCTAAAAATCGTCCATTTAAAAATTCAGTATTTATGCAATTCATAAAACTTGTTTATATTCTGCTTTTTGCAGCAATTCATACACTAGCCACTCCTCAACAGCATCAACATACAACTGAAGGTTTCATTCAAATTAACCGAAATTTGGATTTAGGCTCACAGGCAGAACAACTTATTAATACCCATTTTAGTTATTCAGTTGTATTAGAAAAACTTAGTGTTTTAAGTGGTGATCCTATCGAGAAGATACAATCAGAATATGATGACTTTATTAAAACAAAGTTGAATATATTTAAGCGAAAATTTGTGTGTGATTACAAAAACGGATTATACCCAACAGACCACGATATAGAAAAATTCATTATCAAATCCTCTATGAAAATGTTGGAAATTTATAGAATATTAAAAAATGGCGATTATAATAGTTTTAATGAGAATAAACTCCATAAAGAAAATAACCTGACATTAAAAGCAGCTAATGGTCCATGCCTGAATCCTGACATGGAGACCTGCGATTTTACCGACTGGGATTTAACTACCGGTACCCATGACGGTAGTGCACCTTTTGCTTATGCATTTGTAACTCCAACTACATCCTGGAGCGTTTTTTCGGGAACCAGTTCATCCGATCAGCATTACATTGTTAATGCCGCCAGTGGTAATGATCAGTTTGGGTTCCCTATGCTAAACCCCGATGGGGGTGTGTGCTCAGCCATGTTGGGCGATTATACCGGAACAGGTGCACTTGCATCGAGTATGCGTAAAACATTTTTAGTTTCGGGTAATAACTCGGTTTTTGTTATAAATTATGCAGCGGTTTTAGAAAATCCATCAGGCCATTTACCCAACGAAATGCCTTATTTCAGAATAAGGGTATATGACCAAAACAACAACGAGCTTTCTTGCGGTACGGTAAACGTATATTCGGGCGATGGTCAACCCGGCTGGAATGTATCAGGTTCGGGAGGGATACAATGGAAACCCTGGACTACTTTATTTGTGCCTCTCACCGGCTATCAAAATCAAAATGTAACAGTTGAATTTACAGTTGGTGATTGTTCACTTAGCGGACATTATGGTTATGCTTATGTTGAAGCTTCGTGCCAACCTGCCATGATACAACTGGCAGCCGGAAGCACCGTATGCTCTGATAGTGTAGTGGTTACCGGGCCTCCGGGTGCTGCAGGCTATTTATGGAATACCGGAGATACCACCCAGCAAATTACCATCACCCAATCAGGATATTACGCAGTAACTGTTACCCCGCTTACGGGGGCAAATTGTACAGTTACTCTTGATACCAATATTTATATTAACACTGCCCCGCCTGTATCATCGTTTACTCATAATGCACCGCAATGCTTAGGTCGGGGAGCTGTTAGTTTTTATAACCAATCATATCCGGGCGATACAGCTATGCCAATCATAAACTGGGTTTGGGATTTTGGAGACGGTAATATCATTACTGATACTGCACAACTTAATCATGATCACATCTATGCCGATTCAGGCAACTACGAAGTATCGCTGATTGTAACTGCTTTAAACGGTTGTAAAGACACCTTAAATACCAGTATATATATTGAAGAACCTTATAAACTTTTTATACCCAATGTATTTTCTCCTAATAGCGACAATGTAAATGACTATTTTAAAGTATTAACCGGATGCATCAATGAACTGGTAGTTGATATTTACGACCGTTGGGGAAATTACGTGTATGGGTACAATGATAAAAATGGTAAATGGGATGGCTTGAGGGATAATAAGAAGGCAGATGATGGTGTATATTATTACATTGTTAAAGTAACCGACAGAGATAATGTGATGCAGGTTTATACCGGCACGGTAACCTTAATTCGTTAACCCTCTACTACAAATCAGTAAGTTTACCCTAAAATTGTTCAGGCTTTTTCATAGCAAGTTGAACCTGTGTTAATCGCAAAATTGTCATTTGCCAACGAATTTTTCGTAGGCAGATGCAAGTGTTTAAGAATGTGGGCGGTATGGGGGTTAATACGCCCCTCCATCTCCCCCAAAGGGGGAGAGCATATAAAATATTAGACATCCGGCTTGCCGGGAAAAAAGTGTAATGACTTTTTGGGGTTAATACTGTTTGAGTATTTGCAGTAACTTTAAATTCTCCTCCATGGTACCAATGGTTATTCTAAGACAATTTTCGCATAGAGGTGTTTTTGTTCTGTTTCTGACAATTATACCATGGCGCATCAAATCGGCAAAAATTTTATGCGCATCTTTAAATTTAACGAGTAAAAAATTAGCATCACTGGGATAAACTTTTTCAACTATAGAATACGTCTTTAAAATATTTTCTACCACTTGTTTTTGAGCTAAAACAGCTTTCACCCAACTGTCTTTTTGTGCCACATTATTGATAGCCTCAATAGCAATTTTTTGTGTAAGTTGATTTATATTATAAGGTGGTTTTATTTGATGCAAAATTTTGATAATTTCTTCAGATGCAGACAACATACCCAGCCTGATTGCAGCCAAACCCCATGCCTTAGAAAATGTTTGCAATACAATAAGATTAGGACACGAATTTAACTGCAATAGATAACTGCTATGCGAGGAAAAGTCTGCATAAGCTTCATCTATAACTACTATACCTTCGAAATTTTGAAGTATAAAATTAATTTTAATACTGCTGTAAGCATTGCCGGTAGGGTTATTGGGCGAACATAAAAAAATTAATTTAGTGTTGTTATCTATGGCTTTAAAAATAGCTTCCGTATCGGGTTGAAAATCGTCTTTCAATAAAACAGATTTAACTGCCACATCATTAATTTGAGCTGATACTTTATACATGCCATAGGTTGGCTCAACGATGAGCACATTATCTTTACCGGGATTGCAAAATGTGCGATAAATGAGATCTATTGCCTCATCACTGCCATTTGTAAGCAAAATATTTTCTGGCTGAATGCCTTTAATTGCCGAAACTTTAATTTTTAATTCCTTATGATGAGGGTCGGGATAACGGTTTAATCCGGTATTAAATGGGCTCTCGTTAGCATCTAAATAAATATCTGCCTTGCCTTGATACTCATCGCGTGCCGTAGAGTAAGGAACGATTGCTTTAATATTTTTTCGCAGTACTTTTTCTAAATTAAAACCCATGCATTACACAAATAAAAAGCCTAAGATAAAGAAATATGCCGGTTAATTCGCATGAGCGGTTAATTTCGGTTTATCTTATTTAAACGGATACTGACAGCGTTTTTATGTGCTGTAAGATTTTCGGCTGCTGCCATAGTTTCGATAGTTTGCCCGAGCGATTGCAAACCTTTTGGACTAATACGTTGATAAGTTATTTTTTTTACAAAACTATCTAATGATACTCCGCTATATGCTTTAGCAAAACCATTGGTAGGTAAAGTATGATTCGTTCCTGATGCGTAGTCACCGGCACTTTCGGGAGTGTAAATCCCTAAAAACACACTGCCTGCATTAACTATTTCTTCGAGATAATCACCTTCGTCATTTACCATAATTATTAAATGTTCGGGAGCGTATTCATTAACAAAAGCTATAGCTTGTTCTTTATTTTGAAACACTACTGCAAAACTATTTTTCAGTGATTTTTCTATGATTTCTCTACGTTCTAAGATTTGGAGTTGCTGTTTTATAGCTGCATTAACCTGATTGACCATTTTTTCATTAAATGTAACCAATACACACTGGCTGTCGGTTCCGTGTTCGGCTTGGGCAAGCAAATCGGCAGCAATAAATTCAGCATCAGCGCTGTCATCTGCCAGAACCAATACTTCTGAAGGACCTGCCGGTAAATCAATAGCTACACCTTTACGTTGAGCATATTGTTTTGCTGCGGTTACATATTGATTACCCGGACCAAAAATTTTACTTACTGCCGGAATACTTTCGGTACCGTAGGTTAAAGCTGCTATGGCCTGTATTCCACCTGCTTTTACTATTTTTTTTATTCCGCAAAGTTCGGCTGAATACAGAATGGCCGGATGAATATTTTTTTCTTTATCAGCCGGAGTAGTTAAAATCACCTCTTTACAACCTGCTATTTTTGCCGGTATCCCGAGCATTAATACAGTTGAAAATAATGGCGCTGTTCCTCCCGGAATGTATAATCCTACCTTTTCTATTGCTTTGCTTTCGCGCCAACAGCTTACACCGGGGATAACTTCTACCTGTTTTAATCTTTCTTTTTGTGATGCATGAAACTTTTCAATGTTATTATAAGCAACATCTATGGCATTTTTAAGTTGTCTGTTAAGTTTAGACGAAGCATTTTTTACTTCTTCTGCCGATACGAATAACTCTTCTATTTCTATACCTTCATAGCGCTTTATGTTTTTTTTAACCGCACGGTCGCCCATAGATTTTACTTCATTAAATATAATCGAAACCGTATCTTCTAATTGTGTATTTTCTGTTTCCGGACGCGCACATAACTCTTTCCATTTGCTTTCTGCCGGGTTAACAATCATTCTAATCATCACTGTAAAATTTTAAATTTCTTACTCATTTCGGATTGCAAAGCTACATCTTAGAAAATAATCTTCAAATATTAAATGATAGGTATAAACAAAAAACTTGACATCATAAAACCATTTTTTCGATAGGAACAATTAATATTCCCTGTGCGCCTGCCTCTTTTAATTTATCAATTATTTCCCAAAATTGATCTTCCTGAATAACCGAATGTACAGAGCTCCATCCTTCAATAGCCAAGGGCAAAACCGTAGGGCTTTTCATTCCGGGTAAGATGGCAAAAATATCCTGCAATTTATGGTTAGGAGCATTCAACAGTACGTATTTATTACTTTCTGCGTTTATTACTGCTTTTATACGAAAAAGCAGTTTTTCTATCAGGATACTTTTTTCGGGGTTTATTTGTTTACTGCCTATCAGTGCCGCCTGCGATTGGAATACCTTTTCTACTTCTATTAATCCGTTGCTGAATAAGGTGCTGCCTGAACTTACAATATCACAAATACCTTCGGCTAAACCTATACCCGGTGCAATTTCTACCGATCCGCTGATTTCGTGTATCTGCGCCTTGATGCCATTTTTTTTCAAAAAATCACTTAATATCACCGGATATGAGGTAGCTATTCGCTTACCCTGAAAATAACTAAGCCCTGTATAATTTTCGTTTTTAGCGATAGCAAGCGACAAACGGCATTTGCCAAAACCTAATGGCAGCAGCTGCGTAACATTTTTTTGTTTTTCGGCAATTACATTTTGCCCAACAATGCCAATATCGGCCACGCCATCTTGTACATATTCAGGTATATCGTCATCACGTAAAAAAAGTACTTCCATATCAAAATTTTGGGCTGCGCTTTTAAGTACATTGTTTCCGTTGTTAACTTTTATACCACATTGCTCCAGGAGTTCGAGCGACTTTTCGCTGAGTCTGCCGGATTTTTGGATAGCTAATCGTATCATAATTACATTTTATTATCAGGTTGTTAAACAAAAAACCCCCTGCTGTTTGAGCAGAGGGTTAAAAAATATCATTTGATTAAAACAAAAACCGCCACTGCTCACAAGGTGAGTTTAAAATAATGGTGATGTTTTTGCATAATCATAGTGCAAAAATAATAAAAAATTATTTGCTGGTTAAGGTTTTGATACACTATTTATCTCTATTCATCGTTTGTTTATAGTTTTATTACATTTGAACCCGTGTTTAACATTTTCCGGATATTTTTTTTACCAGTATTAATTTTACTCTTGCAGGCTTATGTATTATTTTCTCAAAATACTGCTACCCTTAAAGGCATTGTATTTAGCGAACTTAAAGAGCCGGTAAAACAAGCAGCCATAGGAATAGAAAAAAATAAAGCCATAACATTTACAGATAGCAGCGGGTATTTTACAATAAAAGTACCGGCTAATAAAAAAATAACACTTTATATTTCTCACCCTTCGTACGAAAACAAGCAATTAAATTATTTGCTCAAAGAAAATGATGTGTTAGAAACAAAAATTGAATTGAGCATAAAAACACTACAAGATATTGATGTGTATGGGAAAAAGAAAGATGTTTTTAGCGGGGAAGATTATTTTAAAATTGATCCCCGTACGGCACCGATGCTTATACCCGGAGTAGAATCAATTATTAAAACAGCCGGGTTAGGCGTACGCTCTAATAACGAAATGAGTTCACAATACTCGGTTAGAGGAGGTAATTTTGACGAAAACCTGGTTTATGTAAACGGGATAGAGATATACAGACCATTTTTGGTTAGGGCCGGCCAACAAGAAGGTTTAAGTTTTATTAACCCTGATATGGTTGAACAAGTTTTCTTTTCGGCAGGTGGCTTTGAAGCACGTTATGGCGATAAATTATCATCGGTTTTAGATATTCAGTATAAACGGCCTACCGAAAAAATATCCGGTTCAGCATCCCTTGGTTTAATGGATGGTTCTTTGCATCTGGCCGGAAAAACAAAAAACAACAGGTTTACACACCTTACAGGTATACGTTACAGAAACAATTCATATATTTTAAATTCATTGCCTACAAAAGGTGACTACCGACCTATATTTGCCGATGCCCAAACTTTGCTTACCTACTCTCTCAGCGATAGTTGGGATGTCAGCTTATTGGCTCATTACTCGGATAACATCTTTCGCTTTGTGCCCCAAACACGCGAAAGCGAATTTGGCACAATTAATCAGGCTCTAAAACTTATAGTTTATTACGAGGGTCAGGAAATTACCCGATACAAAAATTATACAACAGCCATCAGTACCAATATCAAAAAGAAAAAATACACTCTTAATTTCAATACTTCTTTTTTTAGAAGCATAGAGCAAGAATATTTTGATATTTTAGGCCAATACCGTTTAGCCGAGTTAAACCGCGATTTAGGTTCGGATGAGTTTGGAGAAATATTATTTATCAGAGGCATCGGCACTTATCTGAACCATGCCCGAAACAAATTGGACGCTTTGATATACAACGCCTCACATAACGGCACCTATTTACTTAAAAAAGGGAGTTTACTTTGGGGAGTAAAATATCAGGCAGAAATTATTAACGACCGGCTAAGCGAATGGAATTTTATAGACTCTGCCGGTTTTTCAATTCCTCAGCAACCCGCTGATCAAATTATCTTACAAGACGTAATAAAATCTAACGTTAAACTGCAATCATACAGAATAAGCGAATACCTGCAATATAAACGCACAAAATTTATACAACAAGTTAAATCTTACAACGACTCAATATTCAATTCACAAGGCTCGATAGATTTTCATGTAGGTGTAAGAGGTCATTACTGGAGTTTAAACAATCAATTTGTTATTGCGCCAAGGGCGGGTATTGTATTTATTCCAAATTGGTATAAACGAAGTATAGATACCATTAAAAGAATTAATACTGTATTGCGATTAACGGGCGGTTATTACTACCAACCCCCGTTTTACAGAGAATTAAGAGATTTTTCGGGTAACCTAAATAAAAATTTATTGGCACAACGCTCTATACACTTTATTGCCGGTGGAGATATTTATTTTAATTTATGGGAACGCACTTTTAAATTTACCTCAGAGATATACTACAAACACTTAAATTTTGTTGTACCCTACGAAGTAGACAATGTACGTTTACGTTATTTTGCCAACAATGATGCAAGGGGATACGCAGCCGGCTGGGATTTTAAAATAAACGGAGAATTTATTAAAGGAATAGAGTCGTGGGCTACTCTATCCTTTTTACAAACACGTGAAGACATAAAAAACGATTCTTATACACATTATTATAATTCGGACGGAGAAAGAATTATTCCCGGATATACCTTTAATAATGTCGCGGTAGATTCTGCAACATTTTATCCGGGCTATATTCCCCGACCAACCGACCAATTGTTTTCTTTTAATTTATTTTTTCAGGATGAAATGCCCGGATTAGAACAATTTAAAGTACATCTAAATATGCAATTTGCCAGCGGACTACCCTTTGGACCACCCGACCATCTGCGTTATAAAGACACCTTGCGCACAACCTGGTACCGAAGAGTTGATATTGGTTTCAGTTATCAATTTTTTAGTAAACGCGATAAAACAAAAATGCACGAATATAAAATTAAAGATCTGTGGCTTAGTTTGGAAGTGTTTAATTTATTGGGTATATTTAATACCATATCATACAACTGGATAGAAGATGCTGCCGGGTTAAGTTATGCCGTTCCTAATTATCTTACCGCCAGAAGAATTAACTTAAAAATGATAGTAAAATTTTAACCCACCTAATTATCTGTTAATATTCTTACGCATAAAACTTTAACCTGCTAATTTTCCTATATTTGAACCCCTCTATCTAAAATAATTCTAATGAAAAACATTAATTGGAAAAAATTTATTCCGCACCTTACTGCAATAGCAATTTTTTGGCTGCTTACTGCCGTCTATTTTTCACCCTTGTTCGAGGGCTACGAACTACGCCAGGGCGATGTAGTAAACTACAAAGGAATGGCCAAAGAAATTATAGAATACCGCAAACAATTTGCTAAAGACCCATTATGGACAAATGCTATGTTTGGAGGTATGCCTGCTTATCAAATAGATATTAATAATGATATACCCATACGTTATATTGATAAAATATTAATGTTGGGCTTTTCGGGTGTGATTGGGTACTTTTTCTTGTTGTTTGTGGGATTTTATATACTCATGCTCAGTTTAAAAATAAGTCCCTGGCTGGGTATTGCCGGAGCGGTTGCTTTTGCATTTTCAACTTATTTTATAACTATTGTAGAAGCAGGACATAACACAAAAGTTCATGCCATAGCCTATATGCCCGCTGTACTGGGAGGATTATTGCTTACCTTAAGAGGAAATAAATGGTGTGGTGCAGCAATTTTTTCTCTGTCATTTGCTTTGCAGATAATGAGCAACCACCCGCAAATAACTTACTACATGTTTATGCTTTTTATCTTTATAGTAATTGGCGAAATTATTTTTGCTTTTATACCTAATCAAAGTTTGATTGGTCAAACAACAGAAAAAAATAAATTAAAATCATTGCTTTCGCGCTTTGCTCTGCTGGGAGTGGGCACCGCACTGGCAATAATGGCAAATTCGGTAAGTTTATGGAGCACTTATGAATATGGCAAAGACACTACGCGCGGCTCATCCGAACTAACTATAAACCCCGATGGCAGCACCAAACAAGCTGAAAAAGGCTTGGATGCAGATTATATTACCAATTGGAGCTATGGTAAAGATGAAACATTTACGTTTTTGATACCCGGTGCTAAAGGCGGTGCCAGCGGATATTTAAAACAAACGTATCCTGATATTCTCTCTCAGGTAGAAAATCCTACCTTCAGGCAAGTTTTGTCGGCCAATGATTTTAATTCATATTGGGGAGATCAGCCTTTTACTTCCGGTCCTTTTTATATGGGTTCCATCATAGTATTTTTATTTATAATGAGTTTCATTTTTGTAAAAGATAAAATCAAATGGCCTATACTTTTAGCAACCATAGTGATGATATTGTTAAGCTGGGGTAAAAACTATATGGGATTTACGCAGTTTTTTCTGGATAATTTTCCGGCATACAATAAGTTTCGTGCAGTAACCATGATACTGGTTATTGTTTCGTTGCTGATGCCTTTTATGGCCGTGTTATTTTTACAACAACTCGAAGCAGAAAAGGAAAATAAACAATTCGCTAAAAAATTCATAACATCCTCTTTGGTATTTGCCGGCATCATGTTGTTGATAATCACAACCCCCAGGTCGTTTATCGGTTTTATAAGCCAGCAAGAAGCAGAAATGCTTAGCCCAAAAACAAACAATCCGGAACAAATAGCTTTTTACGAAGAAATAAAAAACGGATTACAAGATTTGCGTGTCTATATTTTCAGACAAGATGCATGGCGAAGCCTGGCCTTTATATTATCTGCTGCAGGATTAATTTATATTTATCTGCGCGGAAATATTAAAAATAAAATTGTATTATACAGCTCACTTGCAGTTTTAATAACAATTGATTTATGGGTAGTTGATAAGCGTTTTTTGAATAACGAAGAAAATAATAACGGATATATATCCTGGCAAAAAAAAGGAACTGCTGCGTACAATGCAACCAAAGCTGACTATGAAATTCTGACTATGGAAGCAAGCGCAAATCCCGAACTGGCAAAACAAATTCAAGAAAACACACAATTAAATACTAATCCGGGTGAAAAACCAAGTCAGGAACAAATTGATGATGCGGTATTTTACACCCTTAATTTTAATACCAATTATCGCGTTTTAGAATTAGGCAACCCTTTTAACAGTTCTAAAGTATCTTATTTTCATAAATCAATTGGTGGATATCACGGAGCAAAACTTAAACGTTATCAGGAACTGATAGAATTTTATATCAACAAAGAACACCAGTTTATTATTGAACAGTTACAAAACGGACTTACACCCGAAAAATTAGATTCTGTGTTAACAAACATACCAATATTAAATATGCTTAACACAAAATATATTATCTATAACCCTAATGCAACTCCTTTACAAAACAAAAATATATATGGAAACGCCTGGTTTGTAAACAATATCAAATGGGTAAACAATGCAAATGAAGAAATTACAGAATTGGGTAAAAATAATTTAAGAGAAACAGCCATTGCAAATAATCAATTTAAAAAAATCATCAATAAAGACGAATATACTGTTGATAGCACCGCAACTATTTCACTCTTATCATACCTTCCAAACCATTTGATATACGAAAGCAACAACTCACAAGACGGATTTGCCGTGTTTTCTGAAATATATTACAACAAAGGCTGGAAAGCCTACATAGACAACATAGCTGCCGAACACATTAATGTAAATTATGTATTAAGAGGCATGGCAATACCTTCGGGTAAACATGTCATCGAATTTAAATTTGAACCCGATAGTTATACAAAAGCTAAAAATATTACATGGGCTTCTAATTTTATTTTACTGATTTTGGTAATATCATTAAGCTGGCTGGGCATAAAAAGCAAAAAAAACATCAAGCATGAATAACGATTGTTATTTGTCGGTAGTGGTATGCACTTATAATCGTGAAAGATTTATTTTAGACGCTCTGCAAAGTCTGGTAGAACAGCATTTACACCCTGATAATTTTGAGATAATTATAGTTGACAATAATTGTACCGATAATACCCGAAAAATTTGTGAAGAATTTATTTCAAAGAATCGTTTACACAGCTTTAAATATATTACAGAAAGCAACCAAGGACTTTCATTTGCCCGCAACCGAGGTTATAAAGAAGCAAAAGGTGATGTAGTATTGTATTTAGACGATGATGCCGTTGCAGAAAAGAATTACCTGCAAACCGCCAAAAATTTTTTAGACAATAATCCCGATGTAAGCGCCATTGGCGGAAAAATATTTCCGCGTTATGTAGATGGCGAACCTAAATGGATGACTAAATACAATGGCGGACTGGTAGGATATATTGACCATGGTAATAAACAAAAAGAATATGATTTAGATAATTATCCGCCCGGCTCTAACATGATAATCAGAAAAAAAATGCTCGAAGAACTTGGCGGATTTAATACCGAAATCGGCAGAATAGGTGATAAAAAATTAGGCGGAGAAGAACGTGATTTTTTTTTACGATTAAGAAGAACCTATAATAAAAAAGTTATCTATTTACCCGATTTGATAGTACACCATGTTGTAGAAAAAGAAAGATTAACTCCGGCATTTATTAAAAAAATAAGTCATGGCATAGGTGCCAGCGAACGCATTCGTTTTAAAAATGAAAAACTTATGTTATTTGCCAAATTAATAGAATACACTGCTAAATTATTCGCTTCGTTTGTTTTATTTTTTGTTTTTTTGTTGCAATTAAAACCCGCTAAAGGATGGTGGCTCATAAAAGTACGTTGTTGGGTAATACAAGGATTTTTATTTGGAATATAAGTTGCATATATGTTTAACAGTTTTTTATCTATTTTAAAAATTATCTTAAAATCTGCCTGGGTTGTAAAATTACCCCGTACCAATGTTTCGCATTTATATATCTTAGCAAACGGACCCTCACTGAATGAATCGCTGAATAAACACGCTGAAAAATTTATTAAAGCTCATACACTCTGCGTTAACAACTTTGCTTTTTCAGATTGGTTTATGAAAATACAACCAAAGTATTACGTAATAAATGCACCCGAATATTATTTACCCGAACCTCCCACGCAAATACATAAAGAATATCGCGAAAATTTATTTAAGGCTTTGAAAAATGTAAACTGGGAGATGATATTTTTTGTTCCCTATGCTGCCCAAAAATCAAGTTATTGGAAAAAAATAAAAAACCAGTTACCCTCAAACATCCGCATAATATATTTTAACCAAACCCCTGTAGAAGGGAATATTGCAATTTCGCATTTTCTTTTTCGACACAATCTGGGCATTCCTCGTCCGCACAATGTACTTATCCCTTCCCTAATGCTTGCCATCAACATGTCGTATAAAAAAATAATGCTTTATGGTGCCGACCATTCCTGGCACGAAGATTTAAAAATAACTACCCATAATCAAATAGAGGTTAACCATACTCATTTTTACGACAAGGAAAAAGTTATTATGCCAATGTATAAATTAGACGGGAAACCATTTTTTATACATGAAATTTTACGTAAATTATACTTAGCCTTTCAGGCTTATCATACCATAAAAAAATATGCCGACAGCCGCCAAACAACAATTATTAATTGCAGCGAAAAAAGCTATATAGATGCTTTTAAAAAAAACTAACATCTGCAAAGCGGCTTAATTATTGTTTATTATTTTTTGTTTAACTTTATGTAAAAGTTTTTAGTGAATATTTTTTTTAAAATATCAAGCACTATAATTATTTTTTGGGCAACCTCATCTTTTATAAATTATAAAGAACAATATGCTACACCTGTATTTGCAATATCTTTAAACTATAGTGCCAACAGCACCTTTGGTACTTTTGCCATTGTTAAAGTTGCCGGAAACCGAATTGTTTTTACCAAACAAATTACCCTTGATCAATTTTTGCTATATATGTCGGGTACGCAATTATGCGAAGCTAATACCCAACTAAAAAATCTGTTTACCGAAAACAATATAAAATATTGCCAACCCTATTTTGACACTATAAGGAGTAAAAAATTTTGCTACGACCCCGAAACTGCCAAAAGTAAAAGATGCGATGATATTAAATTAAAATATGCGGGGTTCGACTGCCCCTTGATACAAAACCTATGGAGGGTACGTTATAAACGCAATCCAGTTGCCGCAGATACCAGAGACGACTCGGGGTGGGCAAAATTATATTATCGCCCCTCTCCCAAACAAATGGAATATTTAATAAACAGATACCATCTCAAATCATTTACCGACTATATTTACGGAGAAAATCTTTATCGCTTTTTACAAGATATTGGTGATTCTACCTGGATTGAAGAATATAAAAACATGGAATAATTGACACCTGAACACACACATATAAATCCCGACTTTAAACTAAACCGAACGAATAACACCGATATAAAAAAGTTATTTGCCGGTATAAAAGAGCATGACACCCTTTCATTAAGCAAAGCTATTACCCTGATTGAAAGTAATAACAAAAAGCACCGCAGTATAGCAAGCGAATTAATTAAATTGTGCTTACCCCTATCGGGAAAATCATGGCGCATAGGCATAACCGGCACCCCCGGTGCAGGAAAAAGCACCTTGATTGAAGCATTAGGTAATTATTATTGCGAGCTAGGAAAAAAAATAGCCGTATTGGCTATAGACCCTTCCAGTACAATTACTAAAGGAAGCATTTTAGGCGATAAAACGCGCATGGAAAAACTTTCAGTTAATCCCCGGGCATTTATCAGACCCAGCGCTTCGGCAGGTACTTTAGGGGGAGTAGCACGCGCCACCAGCGAAGCTATACTGCTATGCGAAGCCGCAGGCTATGAAATAATTATGATTGAAACTGTAGGGGTAGGCCAATCCGAAACTGAAGTGCATAATATGGTTGACCTGTTTATTTTACTTACCGGACCGGCCGCTGGTGACGAACTGCAAGGAATAAAAAGAGGAATAATGGAAATGGCTGATATAATTCTGGTAAACAAATATGACGGTGATTTAAAAACAGCAGCCAAAAACTCCCTCAACCAAATCAAAAATGCCTTACACCTGTTTCCTCCCAGAGCCGATAACTGGATGGTAAAAGCAGCCCTTGTTTCCGCTTTGTATAACGAAGGAATAGAAAACATAAGCAAAATTATTGATAATTACTTCCTGCACCAGCAAGCCTATAACAGTATTGAAGAAAAAAGAAAAAAACAAGAACTGTACCGGCTTAATAAATACATTGAACAATCCCTTTTTAACCATTTTATAAATTCAGAAAAAGCTAAAAAATTATTGGATGAAGCTAAAAAAAGCATTTTATTACAAAAATCCAATGCCTATTTAGAGGCTGATAAAATTTTAAACAGTATTTTAAAATTTTGAATATCAAATATTTATCTTTTATCAACTTATTTTTCGTAATATTTTAACAACTTTTACTGCTCATAAAAAAACAGAAATACTTAACTTCAAGCTCCCTAAAATGAGGGGGGTGTAATTAAATTTTAATAATAATGAATTTTACAGGGAAGAAAATTCCGGGGTTTATTGTTTTATTATTAACCTTTCTTTATGGTACCCTGGCCAATGCTCAGGGGGGAGAAATGATAGAAGGGAAAGAAATAATAGACACCATTAAAATGAACAATACCAGTGTTATACTTTTTGCCGATCGCACCTGGATGTATGTTCCCCGCACCGATTTTGACGGCAATCTGTATCCTGAAATACACCGGCAGGTTTCAGATACCTCAGTTAACTTTAAGTTACACTGGCTGAATGATATATGTTTTACTTATGATAATGACATAAGTAAATTAAAAGACAGTATTTGGCTTTGTACCGTAGATGATAATCATCGTGATTTTTGCATACCTGTTCCCGGTGCTGTTATCTCTAACTTTAAATACAGAGGTTCCAGGTTTCACCACGGTGTAGATATAGATTTAAATGTGGGAGATACGGTTTTAGCAGCTTTTAACGGTGTAGTGCGCTATGCACAATATAACAAAGGTGGCTTTGGAAATTTGGTCATCATTCGTCATTACAATGGTTTAGAAACCTACTATGCTCATCTTTCAAAAATTGAAGTAGAAGTAAATCAGGAAGTTAGAGCCGGACAGTTGATTGGATTAGGTGGAAAAACAGGCAGAGCTTACGGTCCTCATTTACACTTTGAAGTTCGTTTTTACGACCACGCCTTTGATCCCTATGAAGTTATTGACTTTGAAAACAAAAAACTTAAAGACGAAAATTTATTTATCCATCCCGGAATGTTTGATTATAAAATAGTATCCAGAAAAAACTACATACAAACACATCAATCAAACAGCAAACATATACATTCATCCCATAATGCAGTAGTAAAACCCGCCACTAAAGACACTAAGTATTACACCGTTAAAAGTGGCGATACACTGTCGGGCATAGCAAGCCGCTACGGAACATCCGTAAAAAAACTTTGCACACTAAACGGTATATCTCAAAATAAAACCCTACAAATCGGTCAAAAACTTAGAATTAATTAGTTTTTGCTAATTGCTTGATTTCCAGCATAATTTTTTGAGCTAATGCGTTAGCCGATTGTTCTGACCGGCTTTCGGCATATATACGAATAATGGGTTCTGTATTACTTTTTCTAAGATGTACCCATTCATTATCAAACTCTATTTTCAAACCATCCGTTTCGTTATAGGGATGAGACTTAAATTTCTCCTTCATGGATTTTAGTATATTCTCAACGTCTACAGAGGGTGTGAGTTCAATTTTATTTTTCGAAATATGATAGTTTGGATAAGTATTGCGCAACTCGCTTGCACTTTTATGGCTCAGTGCCAAATGCGATAAAAACAATGCTATACCAACCAAAGCATCTCGACCATAATGTAAATCCGGGTAAATAATACCACCGTTACCCTCCCCTCCTATTACGGCATTAACTTTTTTCATCATTGCTACCACGTTAACTTCTCCTACGGCCGAAGCAAAATAAGTGCCCCCGTGTTTTTCGGTAACATCGCGTAAAGCACGGGTTGATGACAAATTAGATACTGTATTTCCTTTCTGATGTTTTAATACATAATCAGCAACGGCTACCAGTGTATATTCTTCGCCAAACATATCTCCATTTTCGCATACCAAAGCCAACCTGTCAACATCAGGATCTACCACTATGCCTAAATCAGCTTTTAATTTTTTAATTTCATTAGATATATCGGTTAAATGCTCGGGTAAAGGTTCGGGGTTGTGCGGAAAATGGCCATTAACATTGCAATATAGTTTGGTAATTTTTTTTACGCCCAGTGCTTCCAGCAGCATAGGCACAGCAATTCCTCCGGTAGAGTTTACACAATCGCACACAATATGAAAATTTTTTTGTTCAATAGCCGATATATTTACCAAGGGTAGCTTGCAAATGCTTTCTATGTGCTTTTTCAGGTAGTTATCATCGTACCTAACATTGCCCAATTCATTTATCTCTACAAACTCAATGTTTTCGTTTGTTGCAATTTTTAAAACTTCGGCTCCCCATTGTTCCGAAATAAATTCTCCTTTTTCATTTAACAACTTTAATGCATTCCATTGAGCAGGATTATGACTGGCTGTAAGTATAATTCCTGCCTGTGCATTTTCTAATGGAACAGCCATCTCAACAGTGGGCGTGGTAGATAAACCTAAATCTAATACCTCTATTCCTAAACCAATCAAAGTATTTACTACCAAATTATTTATCATTTCTCCGGAAATACGGGCATCGCGACCTATTACGATTTTAATTTTTTGATTCGGATATTTTTGCTTAATTAGATATCCAAAAGCTGCCGAAAATTTAACAGTATCAATAGGTGTGAGGCCTTCTGAGGGTTTTCCCCCGATAGTGCCTCTAATTCCGGATATGGATTTGATTAACGTCATAAAGAAAAAATTTGCGAAAAATAATGAAATATTAAGTGCTTACACAAAACCCAAACGTTTTTGCATTTCGGGACTTAGTTCGGGTAATTTTCTGCGTTCTATCAAAAAACTGGTAAGCGCTGCTATTTCTTTAAATATATAATGTTTATCTAATGCTCCTTTTAAATATTCTTTGCCTGTACTGCCACCGGTGCCGGTTCGCAACCCTATTATGCGGTGCACCATATTCATGTGCCTGAAACGCCAGGTAGAAAGTTGTTCATCCGTTTCCAATAAATTATTTAATAATCTGAAAGGAAGTTGTAAGATAGGATATCCTCTGTATAACATGATAAATAATGCCGCTCTGGATGCCTTTGCAGATAATGACCTTTCGGCATTGTTTTCAAAAAATATTTCATCAAAAAGTTTTATGTTTTGTTTTTCTCCTTCTACCAGACTTTGTTCGTATTCTTTCCTATAGTCGCTCCAAAAAACATGCATCTTTTCATTGTAGGGATATTTGGATTTAAAATTTTTCCAGTTTTCCGGCTCATCAAAAAACGGCATACGCTCTAACCAAGCATTTATTAACTCTAAAAGCGTGGGTTGTTTTTCTATATTTTTAATCATTTCGCGTTGAGCTTCTCGTAGTTGAGAAACATAATATTCTTGTCCGTAACGATGCTGATATCGTAATCCCAATTTTGCTTCGGTAATCTTAAACTGCCAACTCTGAAAACCAGATGCAGGTCTGAGCAAATCGCGAAAATCGAGAAAATCCATGGGTGTCATCGTTTCCATAATATCAATTTGATGTACCAAAACTTTTAAGATTGTGTTTATCCTATCGGTTCTGTGCACAACTGTTTGTAATTCGGGCGAATTGTCATTTACCGGTTTAGACATAATGGCTGCTATCGAATCTATTTCGTAAATAATTTGTTTAAACCATAATTCGTATGCCTGATGAATAATGATAAACAGCATTTCATCGTGTGCGTTAATCTTTGCCAAATCGCTTTCGGGTTGTTGGGCGTTTAAAATTTTATCCAGTTGCAGGTAATCACTGTAATGTACTTCATGTTTTGTTGACATAATATTAATTTTCGGTAAAGTAAATAAAAAATGGGTTTTTTGAGATATGATTTACATCATAAACCCAAATTCAGCATTAGAAATTTGAATTTATTTCAAATTTTCGGCCAGAGGCGGACTGAGTGTGTTGAGTGTCGTGTGGGATTTGGGTTATCTGCCATCAGGCGAACATTACCCATTAGCATGCGTAATGTGTGATAAAAAACATCTTGTTTTATATAATAATTACAAATAGATTGCTCCGCTAATACTGTTGCTTTTTGCACCGGTATAACTTTTTTGTATATTTTCCTTTGCTAAAAATCGTAATAAACCCAGCCAGGCAAAAACCAGGGCTTCTTTATAATCAACAATAATTTTATCAGGTACAACAACTTTACCGGAAAAATGAGATTTAATCTTTTCCATTAAATAGAGGTTATGTGCGCCACCCCCGGTTACCAGCATTAGTCCTTGTTTATTACAAACAGCCGAAATTTGCATGGCAATATGATGGCAAACCGTTGCCAGTTTATCTTCAACAGATATTTTACTTTGGTCTAAAAGAGGTTTGAATGTTGACTCAAACCATTCTCTTGCCAAAGACTTAGGAGCAGGTAAACTATAATAATGTAATTTATTTAATTGATTTAAAAGTTTATTATAAACCATCCCCTTAGCTGCAAGCATACCGTTTTTGTCGTAAGCAAGTTTTTTTTGATTAGCCAGATAATTTAAGGCCATGTTCACAGGGCAAATATCAAAAGCTTTTCTTTGTTTTTTTTCTTTATAAGACACATTGGCTATACCTCCTAAATTGAGGCAATAATCGTAAGCAGCAAATAAGTCTTCATCACCTTGCGGAACCAAGGGCGCTCCCTGCCCGCCTAAAGCCACATCCACCGAACGAAAGTCACAAACCACCGGTACCCCGGTTTCGGCTGCTAACACAGCGCCCGAGCCTATTTGCAGGGTAATTTTTTTTTCGGGTTGATGAAAAACGGTATGCCCATGCGAAGCTATTAAATCAACTTTGCATTTATATTTCTTAAAAAATAAATTTATCCGTTCTGCCATAAAACAGGCAAACTCATTGTGTAATATTCCCAGCTCGAGCGCTGACAAATGATGAGCATTGCGCAACTTTTTAGTTAGTACGTTGTTATATTTGAAAGTTTGTGCATGCAGAATATGAAAATTATTTTTTTTATTGACATTAAACTTACACAAGGCTACATCCAAGCCATCCAGCGAAGTGCCTGACATTAAACCTAAAACATGATATATGGACATAAATTAGTATAAAACCGCATAAAATTATACATTTGCCAGCCAAATAAAAATTTTAAAGTATATGAATTTTCAGCTAACAGAAGAACATCTTGCCGTGCGCAATGCAGCCCGCGATTTTGCACAAAATGTTTTAAAACCCGGAGTTATTGAGCGTGATACACATCAGCGATTTCCGGCTGACGAAATAAAACAATTGGCAGAACTTGGTTTTATGGGCATGATGGTTGACCCAAAATATGGGGGCAGCGGCATGGATACAATTTCTTATGTATTGGCCATGGAAGAAATTTCTAAAATAGATGCTTCTACCTCGGTGTGTATGAGTGTAAATAATTCATTAGTGTGTTGGGGCTTAGAAGCTTTTGGCACCGAAGAACAAAAACAAAAATATTTGGTTCCCTTAGCAAAAGGCGAAAAAATTGGCGCATTTTGCTTATCAGAACCCGAAGCAGGTAGCGATGCTACTTCGCAAAAAACTACAGCCATAGATAAAGGTGATTATTATTTGCTTAACGGCACTAAAAACTGGATTACCAATGGCAGCAGCGCCTCTGTTTACCTGGTTATTGCACAAACAAATCCCGAAAAAGGACATAAAGGCATTAACGCGCTTATTGTAGAACGTGGTATGGAAGGATTTATCGTAGGAGCTAAAGAAGATAAAATGGGCATCAGAGGCTCAGATACCCACACATTGATTTTTAATGATGTAAAAGTACCTAAACAAAATCGTATTGGCGAAGATGGCTTTGGATTTAAGTTTGCTATGAAAACCTTATCGGGCGGAAGAATAGGTATTGCTTCGCAAGCTTTAGGAATAGCTTCGGGTGCTTATGAACTTGCTCTTGCTTATTCAAAAGAAAGAAAAGCTTTTGGAAAAACTATTTCTCAACACCAGGCCATACAATTTAAATTAGCAGATATGGCTACCGAAATAGAGGCCGCCCGAGCACTTTGTTTAAAAGCCGCCTGGTTAAAAGACCAACATAAAAACTACGATTTAGCCGGTAGTATGGCTAAACTTTATGCCTCGCGTGTAGCCATGTGGGTTACCACTGAGGCCGTGCAAATTCACGGAGGATATGGCTACGTTAAAGAATATCACGTTGAACGATTGATGCGTGATGCTAAAATTACTCAAATTTATGAAGGTACCAGCGAAGTGCAAAAAATTGTTATTTCTAGAAGTTTATTAAAAGATTAATTTGCTTTTGTAAATATACCGCTAAAAATACAAATAGAGGTGCCGCTAACACATCTATGGTATAGTGTACATGTTGTAATATTAATAAAAAACCTATCATTGCTGCGAACATATAAAAAATGATTTTGAGTGTTTTATTTCTAAAACAAACACCAAACATACATACGGTAGCAGTATGACCTGAAAAAAATAAATCTTTTAAAACAGTTGTGTTTTGATAAAATGTATTTTCCAAAAAAAAATCTTTAAGCGGAATGATACTAGCAGGTGCTTCAAGAGGCAACAAATACATGGTAAACATACGCAGTAAAAGTATGCCTGTGTACACTTGTAAGATCTGTACAAATAAAACAGGTTTTTGTAATACCAGTATTATACCTGTTATTGAAACAACATAGGTTAAAACAAAGATATACATCGAAACATCTATGGGAGTAAACAAACTTAAAACCGGATCATTAAAATCATACCCTCTTCTGCTTTCATTAAATATAAGAAAATAAGTAAAACAATAAAGCACTATTACCAGCAATGTAAGAGTGAAAAAAAACACTACAGTATTTTTACCTTTACTGAAATATAATTTCCAGGCAATTATCATTTAAGCAGGATAAGTATAAAAAAAACAATTAAACCCGTAAAGATGCACGAAAGCCTCTGGCTGCGTAGTAAGACTCTGCACCGTTGTGGTAAACAAACACCTTACCATACCGATAGTCACCAAAAATGGCACCTCCCAGTTTTCTGATATCATCGGGCGTTTTTAACCAACTGGATGTTTTTGTATCAAATTTATCCAAGGTTTGCAAATAGCGGTATTCCTCTTCATTGAGTATTTCAACACCTATAGATTTTGCGAAGCCTAACGCACTGTTCTTAGGTTTATTTTCTTTACGCGAATTTAGAGCAGCTTCATCATAACAAAAACTTCTGCGTCCGACAGGACTTTCAATTGAACAATCGTAAAAAAAATATTCACCGGATTTTTTATCATATATCACTACATCAGGTTCACCACCTGTATTCTCCATTTGGTAAAGTGAAAAAAGTTTATCGGGGTTAGATAATAATTTTGATTCTACCTTAGTCCAGTCTATTGCCTTATGCCTATGCATATTTTTTTCAAAACGAACTTTTAAGTTTTTTAAAAATTCTACTTTTAGTTTAGCAGTAAATTCTTTATTAATTTTTTGTACCATACTATTCTAATTATAGTGTTCTAAAAATAGTTTCAAAAATAAATTTTACAGGCATTTGCCAATTTATAAAATTTTAAGCGGGATAATACCATTGTATAATGTCTTATTATCTTAAAGCTTATTTTTATTGTTATAAATCAAGATATCTAATGATAAACTCAATTCAATAAAATGTAACACATATTGTTTGTATTGCTTAATGCCGGTTAATTTTTTTCATCAAATTTAGTTCATTATTATCCCAAATTCAGCATTAGAAATTTGGATTTATTTCAAATTTTCCGCAAGAGGCGGACTGAGTGCTTTGACAAAGGGGCGGGATTTGGGTTATCCGCTCTCAGGCGAGCATTACGTATACTAATGCATAATGTAGGAAAAAAACAGGTTATCAACAAAATGCTAAAACTTGTTCATATCCTTTAACAAGTTGTAAGGAAGTGTTAAAAAATTACCTGATTTAAGATTAAACTGTACCCGGGGTGATGACTATATTTGTTGTTTATAAAAATAAATAAAATGCTTAGTAAAATTGCTGTATTAAACTCGCGCGTATACGGAAAAGCAGTGGTACGCGTAGATGATTGCGACTCGCTTCAGTTAGTTGGCCCGAACAACATCGGAAAAAGTACACTGATATATGCGCTGAACTTTCTCTTTATTATTGATGGTAATAAAATGTCATTCAGCGGTCAACGCAAAGGTGATAAAGAAACTATACATCACTACTTCCCTACTCCCAACCAAAGTTATATCGTTTTTGAAATACATAAAATACGTACTTATTGCGTATTGGTAAAACGCGATACCGATGGTGAATTAGAATATTACCGATTTGATAGTGAATATCGCGATGATTTTTTCTTTCGGGAAGACGGATCGCAGCAACGCCTGCTAAAGTTTGATGAAGTACAGGAAAAATTGGCCGCCAGCGGTTTAGAACTAACTCAGTTCAGAAATAAATCAGAAGTATTCAGTTATGTATATCAGCGCGGTACCGATAATGACGCAATAGTATGGTTAGAAGAAAACGTTAAATCGGATGGTTTGAGTAATAATTTCTCAAAAGTTTACCGTTATCTGATTAATTCTAAATTAATTACCAATAAATCGTTAAAAGAAGCCCTCATCATTGCTGATAACAGAGAAAATGAAGTATTGAACTTTTCGCAAAAAAACAAGAAAGACATTATAGATTTATTGCGACTAAACGATGAAATAAAAGCAATTAAAGCCGTTAAAGATGATTTCTATAAATTTCGTGAAATAGTAAACGAATACAATTCACGCAATCATATATTAGCAGAACTAACCTATGCATTTGAGGAATTATACAAAAAAAATCTGCCCGAACTTGATGAACGGATACATAAATTTTCAAAAGAAATAAGTGAAACACAAAGCCAGGTTCAGGATTTTCTTCGCCCGCGTGAACAAGAAAACAACCGCAGGCTGGGACAAAAAGAATCGGAACTTACCGCACATCTCAGAGCCATCGAAAAACAACAAAAAGAAATACACGAAATACATCAATTAGAAGGCTTTGAATTTTTAACCGAAGCGCTCGAAAATTTAGAGCGAAAACGCAAAGAAATAGAAGCACAGATTACTACTGTTGAAGCTCGTAATTACACTCCCGGACAAATCCGTTCAAGATTAGACATAATTAACGCCTCGATACGCGAAAAAGAAAACCGTATCAATAATTTTAATAATCTGCTTATTCATAAAATTTCGAATGACGAGCATACACGAAAATTATTAAACACCGTACTTTCCGAAAAAATAACCGGATTGCCTGCCGATAAAATACTCAGCAAAATAAGCAAAGCTACCCGCGACCTGAAAATATTTGACGGTGAAATAGACATCAGCGGCATTGAATTAAAAGATTTTACCACCGTTGAAGAAATGACAGCCGAGCTGGAAGAACTGAAAAAAGAAAAAGAACATTACGAAAACTTATTAAATACCATAACCGACAGCGAAACAGTTCAACAAGAATTAACGCTCATCAAACAAGAAATTGACGATACCAAAGAAAAAATTAAAAAAATACGCTCGCTGCCCGAACTGGAACAAAACCTAAGTAAACTGCGCCTGGAATACGAAGAAACGCGCGAAGAAAAAGAAACCATCGAAGCCGAACTGAAAGACATTGCCGAAGATATACATCAAAAAGAATTACGCTTAGGCTTATTGAGAGAAGAAAAGAAAAAAGCCGAAGAAAAATTAAATGAATTGCGCGAACGCAAACAAGAAGTTGACTTTTTGAATCTGCAACCAATACCCTGCGAATTAACTGAAAGCATAGAACAAGTTTATAATAAATTAAAAAAATATTATGGCGAACGACTGGAACTAAAATCACAAAAAGATAAAGCTTTCGATAATTTACGCTACCACCTAAAAAGCTCTATTGCCGATGAAGACAGCTTTATTCACTATTTTGAAGAAGAAATAGCCTGCCTTGCAGATAAAGAAAAAAGTATTGACGGCCTCTTGCAAAGCATCTCTACACAATTTGCAAACCCCGCATACACACTTATTAAACGCTATGAAGAATTTAAACAATTTATTTACAATAAATTCAATCAAAAACTTGCACAAACCCGTATATCCGATATAGAATCTTTACAAATTGAGTTAATTGATAACAAACGAGTACTCAATGACATAAAAATGATAAGTTCTATCCAGGAACTAAACGGACAAATGATGCTCGAGTTCGACCAAAGCGAAAACCTGTCTATCTTAAATAATTATCTGGATAGTTCTAAACGCGTATATTTTGACGAATTATTTGACATTGAACTACATCTTACACTTAAAGGACATGTAAAAAAAGTTGACCTTGCCAATCAGGTAGAATCAGACGGAACAGACCGTATGATACGTTTGGTTATCATCATGTCTATTATTAACCGCCTGGCCGTAAACCACGAGTTAAACCGCATAACACTCTTTATAGACGAAGTAGCAACCATAGACAAACACAATCGTCCGGAGTTGGTTAAATTTTGCCGCGAACACAACTTTATACCAATTTTTGCCGCCCCGGACCCTGTACCCGGATTTGGCAAATATTACTTTATCTATCCTTCAAAAGGAAAGATAAACATCAACGAAAAACTAAATGCAGTTTACAGCGAACCTTTAGCCGAAACAAACTAAAACATGAAAGCAGAAGCACGCACCATACTTTACTTCCTGTGGAATCACTTCGACTTGCTGAATGAGCTGTTTGAAGAACAAATGCAAAAAGGATATTTGCGCAGAGAATCGCTGGCAAATATTTTAAAAAAATACGAACATGATGTGTCGGATAAACTACACGAATACAAAATACTTCGAAGCATAAACGAAGATTTTGAAATACGCCCTGTATTTTTTAATCTGGTTGAATTTGTACAAAACGAATTTAAACCCGTATTGCCCGAAACCATAGAAAAATACGGATTTTCTATAACCAACTTATTTAAAAAAATAAAAGAAGGCATTAATGGCGATAAAGAAATTTTAATCAAACGTATAGAAGATGTGCTGTCGGAAGTGCGACACTTTGTTGAGTCAATAGAAAAAAATACCACCAAACTATTACAGGAAACACGCGCTTTAAAATCGAATATAGAAAAAATAGATTATCGGGAAAAAGTACACCGCGCATCCGGGTGGATTGAGCATTACATTGTTCCTTTAAACGAGATACTCGATGTAAATCAACATGGTTCACTAACCAACCAATTACACGAAGTAGCTTATTTTGTTAATCTTAAACGCTTAGATTTTCATGACGAGAATGTAAGAGCTCAGTTTGAAAAATTATATTCGTTTTTAATCCAAACCAATGACGACCTGTTAAGACAATCTAAAATTCTTACCAATGAATTACTGCCGCTCATTGAACGAATTAAAACCGAGTCGCTGATACTTTCGGGGTGGATTGAATTTTTGCGCAGGCCATATCATACCGAAGTTCCCCGATTATTCAAAACATCCAGAGAAAACACCTATCAACGTAACTTCTACTTGGTAGCAAAAGAATATCTGGAGCAATTTTTAGTAGATGAGCCTGTAATGGTAGAAGAAGTTACTGCCTTTCAACAACGCTGGATTTTTAACCGCGATTTATACAAGGCCAAACTCGAAGCAAAACTTCCTATAGAAGATTTTTTTGAATGGTGTGGAAAAACAGCAAAGAAAGATTTTCATGAATTAAATCAGGAAAAATTCTTTTCGCTGGTGAGTTTAATTTTTGAAGATGATATGATTCTGGAAGCCGATAAAAATGCTCCACACACCCAACTACAATTAGAAGATGCTATCCTACACGTACCTAAAGTAAAAATTGATAAACATGGAATATCCTAAATCACACAAACACATCGTAAAAGAATTGTTAGACGGGAAATTTATGCTGCACAGCGACCCGCTCTATCAAATATTAAAAGATAACCGCGATTTTTACGAACAATTTTTTAAAGAATCGTTTAATTATGAACTCCGGTTTAACAACGATTTTGCGTTTTTATTATCAACCGAAACCAACGAAACACTTTCAAGAGATATATGTATTTTCTTTGCTTTATTAAGTTATGAAATAGACCGAGACGGGCGAAATTTTATTGAAGAAATACAATATTCGGAATGGGATATGGAACGTATTAATCAATATTTTGACAATACTACATATATTGAATTAGTACATAGCAATAAACAACTGCGCGACCACGACTCCAGAGCTACCTTTATCAATGCCCTTAGCAGGCGAAACATCATCGAAAAAACCACCGAAGGAAGATTTATTTTTACGGCTGCATACAAAGTATTTATTGATTTTGCAGCAGAACTTGCAAAAAATAAAGTAAAAGAAGGAATGATTGATTAAGTGCTTAACAGTAATTATTAAGTTTACCATTTTATTGCAAAGCGATTAAATAATACATATCCCACATTAAATGCAAAACTAATCGGTTGCTCTTGTTCGGGGTAATAATTTAGCCATACGGCAATAGGTCCGATCGGGCTATGATATACGGCCGAACCACTGGCCACATAATAGCGCCTGCTAAGTGGTTTGCTGTAATAAGCCAGGTTGTTTTCATCCGACCGAATGTTAAACGTAGGCTGAAACACATATCCCTCTATTCTGAAATCAATATTTTTTTTGAAATGAACTATTGTTTGAATGCCGGCCGAGATGTATTGATGCGCTCTGAAGTCGGGCATAAATCTTGTTTTCATCTCCGGCAATGGCTGGTAAACAGGAGCCTCTAAAATGGTTGATGTATAGTTATTATAAAATGCTTGCGTAGAAAATACTCCTTCTGCATGAAATCCTAAACGTATAGCACCTTTTTCAACAAAATAATTTTGAAATTCTAATTTTGCCGTAATATAATTATGATATTTATCCGAAGTATCTCTTATTAATGAAGTTGAACCCGGTATGGTATATTCATGCGCATAAACATACCTTGCACCTAAAAAAAAGTATCTGCCTTGATTGGCAAACATCTTTTTATTGAGTGAACTCCTTTCAAAATATAATCCCGGTGAATAGGCGTAAATGCGCGTTTTATCGGCAGTGTCTGTGGTACGAAATTGCTCGGTTTGATAATATTCATGTAATATGTCAGCATACCTAAGGTTTAAAATAATCTTACTTTTATTGGTTACCGAAAAGCCGGTGTTTAAACCTGAGTATTGTTCTGTTTGTATTAAATAGGATGGTTTAACATCTTCAAAAAAAGTTGCAAAACTTTTAAAATAGTCCCAGCGATGAATTACATATTCGGGTTCAAAATAATAAGGATTTCTGGAAGCGGGTTCAAATCTTAACGAGGCATATCCGCCCGCATAAAATTTACCAAACCACGAACGCAAAGTTAAGGTATAGGCTGCTTTATCAAGCAAGTGATATTGGACACCAATGTATCCGGTATTTACAGGTCGTGAAGAAAAGTTACCGCCAAATTCTGTACTTATTTCCTTGCCTTTTTTTACTTGTACCTGAAATTTGTATTTTTTTGTAATACTATCAAATTCGGCTATGGGATACATAAATCCTATCTTATCATCGTTATACAATCGCATATATCTTTTTTCAATGTCAGTTAATGTAGTGTTTTTTTCTTTGCCCTTTTGTAATAATCGTCTTACATATACCTGCTGCTTAGAGTTTAAACCGCTTACTTCTATTTTATTAAAAACGAGCGGATAGAATTTCTTTTTAAAATTTTCTCTTTTTAGTCTGATTTCTTCGGCACTGACTCTTCTATCGCCTATCAATAATTTAATTGAGTCTATCAATAAAAGCGCTTGACGATAACCTCTCTCTATAGCTTCTTCGGCCTGATCAAAATCAAAGGTAGTCATATCGCGGGTATCGGGTTTAATAAGCACGCTATACTTACAATTTAAAGTAAAATCCTGCTGATGAACAATCATGTTTTTAATTTGTGAGAATACATTATCTTCTTCGGGCGGACGAGTATTACCGGACACATTGCTTCCAATCATAACATCAGGCAAAAAAGCATCATACATAACATCTGCCGGAAAATTATTATACAATCCTCCGTCAAACAAAAGTTTACCATTTATTTTAATAGGTTTTAAATATAAAGGATAAGACATGGATGCTCTAACTGCCTGGTGCAGGTAACCGGACGAAAACACGATAGACTTTTTATCTACAATATCTGATGCCACACATCTGAAAGGCACCATCAGACTGTCGAAATTATAGTTTGCAGCCGCTGCTGCCATACTTAATCCTTTCATCATTTCAAAATCCATAAGTGCTGGCGAAACAAAATATGAGGGCAGCACAGATTGTTTTAATGAGTCTTTCTTAAATCTAAAAGTTACCCAGGAAGGAGTATTTTCAAATTGCTTGATATAATATTTATGTTTGGCATCCATTTCGCCCTTGCTCATTTTTAAAAAAAGTTCTGACTTTACCATCGCCTCAATCTCTGCCGGACTATAGCCCGCAGCATACATGCTACCTACCAAAGCTCCGGCAGATGTACCGGTTATAAAGTCTATGGGTATTCCGTGTTCTTCAAGCGCTTTTAAAACACCTATATGTGCCATACCTGCTGCTCCGCCTCCGCTAAGTACCAGACCAACTTTTTGAGCTGACACAGGTATGCTCAACAGCAAAAAAAACAATATATAAACAAATGATCTGATAATACTTAAATTTAATCTTTTTACAAATTTACATATAACGTTGAATGTATTTTATTTATTTTAGCGGCTAATTAGTATTTTAATGATAAAAATTTGTTTACGACTTGCTTTTATTTTTATACTTCTGGCAATATTAACGTGGGTGCTGGGGTTTATTAATTCTAAAAACCAACCTAAACACATCCATTATTTACCCGATAGCAGTAAATTATTATTTGTAATAAATACCAAATCTTTTGCTAATAATATTATGCAAATTGCTTGTTTTAATCAAAAAGATTTTCAAAGTCTCATATCAGAAGAAGCTGAGGGTGAAAATATATTGTTAAAGGAAGGAAACCCGGGCATTGATTTAAACAGTAAAGCAACTATATTAATTGATGATAAACAAATATATTTATTTGCTGATTTAAAAAACAAATTAAATTTTGAAAAGTTTTTACAGAAAAAATCATTTGTAATTCAAAACAGAGCTCCCTATTTTTTTGCTTCAAATAATCACCAGCAAATACTTTATAACAATGAAATACTTATTTGCCAACTAAACAAGACTGACTCGGATACGGAGAAAAAAATGGCCTCATGGTTAGCACAAAAAAATACGCTATCAGAAAAAATTATTGCTGACATATATGAATCAGAAAAACAACTGGAATTATACTATTTAGAAGATAACAATCATGTATTTGATGTGGGTGTAGTTTTTGATAAAGATGCCATTACCATAAACGCTTGTTTGACATATACCGGTAATATAAACAATGAAATAATATGCACAGGGGATATTTCGTTTTTTGAAAAAAATAATTTTGCCATCTATTCCTCTCAAGGTTTATTATCAGTAAAAATAGAGGAACTGCTGCCAAAGGAAGTCAGTAGCATATACATTTTAAAAAAATTATTCCAAACACATAATAAACAATCAGTATATGCTTACGCAAATGATGTAGTTTCAAGCCATATATATCTTACTAAAAGTGATAAAACTGTTTCTGATTACAAAAAACTTCCATTTTACATGCCTGTTTTGCGGCTGGCATATTCCATAGATTCAAAAGAATTAATAATGCAAGATTTAAACGCTTATTTAAACGACACTGTGCTTATAAAACACGCAAACTACTATCAACTCATGCTGCCGGGCGATTATTCATTGTATTTTAAAATATTTGATAAACATCTGGCTATTTCGGTTGATACAAATTTTATAACTCAAATACCACGCCCCGAAGAAACAGGCTTCAGCTACTTTTACTATTCCAGTTTAGAAAATTACACCAATGCAATTCCCACATTTTCTCCGGATGGTTTTATGATAAAAAGTTTTTTAGAGATGAAATCAACCATCAATCGCATCTATATTTACGCTACACACCGCGACAACAATAAAATATATTTTACCGGAAAAATATTTATAGGAGACGAGCAATATCATAGCCTGATAGAAACCATTAAAATACTGCAAAGTAATTTATCGCTACTTTAGAAAATAATCAGATAGTCTTTTAGTAATGATTTATAGTTTGGGGTATAATTTCCATTTGTATCTCTGATAATTATTTGTTGTTTTACCGGTTCATGCTCACTAAATGCAAATTGCAATACAGCCCTGGAAGGAGTTGTATTGGGTTTAGAAAATATTTCAACTTTCCTGATAAGGTTCAATTGATTAGTTTTTGCAAAATGCACAAAGTCATTTACACGTGTTTGCGGAACAATAATACTAACCATGCCAGTATCGGTAAGCAATCGGGCTACGCAATTAAAAAATATTTCTGCCGTAAGCATATTATCATGTTTAGCTATTGCCCGATTTATATTTTCGGGTTTTAAAGAATTTTTAAAAAAAGGTGGATTAGAAAACACACAATCATATTTAAGCGGTGCAACATAATCCTGTAAAGATGTGTGTACAGCGGCAAGTCTGTTTTTCCAGGGCGACCGGTTAAAATTATAAAGTGCCTCAGCAACACAGTTTGCATCAATGTCAATAGCCGTAATCTGTGCTTGCTCATTTTGCTGAGCCAACATAAGCGATATAACACCGCAACCCGTACCGATTTCTAATAAATATTTATGGTTATAGGTGTTTGTTAATGCGCCTAAAAGTACGGCATCGGTATTTACTTTAAGGGCACTTAACTTATGTTGTACCGTAAATTTCTTAAAACGAAAAAAATCCGGGTTACTCATCATTAAGATATACCTCTAATAAACCTTGCGGTAAATCCATTATCAGTGTTTTTTCGACACGGTTTATTTCTGTAATAAATTGTTTAGCTGCCGGTATTAATATTTCTTTGTTATTTTTGATAACCTGTATAAGTCTATTCGAAGGTATGTCAAACACATCGTTTACATATCCTACTTCGCCCGATTGTACATCAATTAACTTAAAACCGATTATTTCCTGCGAATAAAATTCATGGGCTGTTAGTTCGGGTAAGTATTCAAAGGGTATCCACAGGGCATAGCCTTTTATTTTTTGTGCCTCATCAATGGTATTAATTCCCTCTATTTTAATTAATAGCTGATTGTTTTTTATTTTTCTGCAATTAGCAATAACATACGGATACAGGGAAGAATCAAAATTTTCCAGGAAAATATTTTTAGATGATAAATTAAGCTGATGAGGCAAGGTATTGCTAAAAACCACTACTTCGCCATGAATGCCGTGTACACGTATAATCTTCCCAAGGTTAAAGCATTTTTCTTTATCCATGGGGACAAGAATAAATTATTCTGCGTTTTCGGCAGGTGTTTCTGCTTCGGCTGAATTAGCGGCAGTAGCAGCAGCTATTTTAGCTGCTTTTTCAGCACGCGATTTAGATTCAGCCTCCTGGCGTTTCTTAGCGTTTTGAGCTTTTTCGTTTGCAAGACGGTCTTTTTTACCTTGTATTTTGGCTTCTTTTTCTTGCAACCACTTATCAAATTTAGCTTGAGCCTGTTCTTCGGTAAGGGCACCTTTTGCCACGCCTTTTGATAAATGGTTTCGATATAACACCCCTTTGTATGATAAGATTGCCCGGCAAGTGTCTGTAGGTTGTGCTCCTAATCCAAGCCAATGCAATGCTCTGTCAAAGTTTAATTCTATGCTTGCAGGATTACTGATGGGATTGTAAATACCCAGTTTTTCAATAAACTTACCATCTCTGGGCGAGCGGCTGTCTGCCACAACAATGTGAAAAAATGGTTTGCCTTTTTTTCCGTGGCGTTGTAATCTGATTTTTGTTGCCATATTTATTAATTGTTTAAGGGTCCGAAACCCGGTTAATTAATTTCGGGCTGCAAATATACGATTTTTTTGCATAAGTATATGTTTTTTAATAAAAAAATATTTTTATGCTCTATTCCCGGTTAAATGTATAATTCTGACCTATCTTTGTGCTGTTACGTTCAATAATTAATGTCTAAAAAACTTTATCTGAAATATTCCCCGCCAATTTATTTGTTTATTGTTAGTCTATTATTTTTATATTTTGTTATAGAAGGTAAATCCTTATGTGATAAAGCTAACGAATGTAAAGTTAACACACAAACTGCAAGTATAATTTCTGCTGATGATTACAACCATCCATTGGCAAAAGAAACAAATGAAACGCATAATTTATGTAATTCTTTATCTACCTATTCTCATCTGTTTTTCATATTATTTCTATTACTTTATTTTAGTAATGTTTGCTATTATTTATATACGCAAGATCATCGTAAACACAGCGGTTATTTTTTGCAAAGAAAAATATATCTCTCTGTAAGAAATTTCAGAATTTGATTTTTGTACTTCCACTGAATTAAATGCGTGATGCATTTAGTAATTTGACAGAATCTGACTGTCAATATGATATACATTTATTAATATTAAATACAAAAATCATGAAATTAAAAATCAAAATCGTGTTTTTATTGTTTGCATTATTTATACCTGTAGTGCTTATGGCGAATATGCAAACTAAAGCAGAAATTGCAGGAATAAAAATAGAGTTTATCTTATTTGGTTTAACTTTATTGGGAATTGTTGTTTTTCACAAAGAAGCTTTCTTAGTAGCAATAACAGGCTTAATATTGATAACAGCCTGTAAACTGTCTTTATATCCAAATTTCAGTTTGGCGGAACATATTACCGGTAATAATTTCGGTGAAGGTGAATGGAAAACTTTGCTTAATTTATTTTTGCTGCTACCGGGCTTTGCTGTGCTGGCAAAAATTTTTGAAACAAGTAATGTGCCGCAAGTATTGCCCAAAATTTTACCGGATAATTGGCTGGGAGGATTTTATTTATTATTAATTATCCTGATTCTATCTTCATTTTTAGACAATATTGCGGCTGCACTGATAGGCGGCACAATAGCTGCAGGAGTTTATCAAAACAAAGTACATATAATGTATATTGTTTCTATTATTGCCGCAAGTAATGCCGGTGGAGCAGGTAGCATCATTGGTGATACCACTACTACGATGATGTGGATTGATGGCATATCACCTCTTACAGTATTACCTGCCTATATTGCATCTATAGGGTCGTTTATATCTTTTGCTTTTATTGCTTCTTATATTCAGCAAAAACACCAGCCTATTCAAAAAGATGTATTACCCGGAGTTGAAATTAAAACCCAAAAATTGCTCTCGGTTGTAATAATTATTTTTTTAACCATTGCAGGTAATTATGCATTAGATTTTCCCTCAATAGGTGTTTGGTCAGGAATAATTATTTCGGGCATTTATACTAGCATACCGTATAAAGAGTCGTTAAAAATGATTAAAAGCACCTTATTTTTATTATGCCTTGTTTTTTCGGCCTCGCTTATGCCTATCGAAGACTTACCCCAGCCATCGGTAATAAGCACCTTTTCTTTTGGGTTTATATCGGCATTTTTTGATAACATTCCGCTTACTAAATTATGTCTTGAACAAAGCAACTACGATTGGGCATTATTAGCCTTTGCCGTAGGTTTTGGAGGCTCTATGATTTGGTTTGGTTCCTCAGCCGGTGTAGCCTTAACCAACCAATTTCCCGAGAGCCAGTCTGCTATCAAATATTTAAAAAATTCCTGGCATGTAATAATAGCCTACATCGTTGGCTATATACTGCTGTATTTAATTATGGGTTGGAACCCTGTAAATCACAAATTATAACTATCATTAATTTAAACCATATGAAATCAAAACCTAAATATACATTTTTTCATTTTTTGGCAATTTACATCATTATCAGTATTATATTCATAATACTAATAAACATGATTATGAAATAATTAATAAACCAAATTTGTCGTTAGCCAGGCATGGAGCGGTAATGTGTATGTGTGCGGTATTTGGATAAACCCTGCTCTAGATTTTGTTAGTATTTATATACTTAAGTAATAAAAAAATATAAGAAAATATTAAATATTCGGTTTGAAAGAAAAATGTGTAATGACTTTTTTGGGTTTAAGTAAAGCGCTACCTTTGTGTCAAAGATGCAAAAATGAACTATTACGAAAATATATTGCAATGTATTGGAAATACACCCCTTGTAAAACTAAATAAAATTACCCGCGCAATACCGGCTAGCGTACTGGCAAAAGTTGAGACCTTTAATCCGGGTAATTCTATCAAAGACCGCATGGCCTTAAAAATGATAGAAGATGCCGAAAAACAAGGATTGCTAAAACCGGGCGGAACAATTATTGAAGGCACCAGCGGCAATACCGGAATGGGATTAGCCATTGCCGCAATTATTAAAGGATATAAGTGCATTTTTACCACTACCGATAAACAATCTAAAGAAAAAATTGATGCGCTTAAAGCTTTTGGTGCAGAAGTAATTGTTTGCCCTACCGATGTTGAACCCGAAGACCCACGTTCGTATTATTCCGTTTCGTCCAGATTAGAAAAAGAAATACCCAACTCATGGAAAGCCAACCAATACGATAATCCTTCTAATGCACGGGCACACTATGAAACCACCGGACCCGAAATATGGCAGCAAACCGATGGAAAAATAACTCATTTGGTGGTAGGCGTTGGAACCGGTGGAACCATTTGCGGTACCGGAAAATATTTAAAAGAAAAAAATCCGGCCATACAAATTTTAGGAATTGATACCTATGGTTCAGTATTTAAAAAATATAAAGAAACCGGAATATTCGATAAAAATGAAATTTATCCATACATAACCGAAGGTATTGGCGAAGATTTTTTACCACAAAATGTAGATTTTAATATCATTGACCATTTTGAAAAAGTAACAGATAAAGATGCTGCCATTTATACCCGCGAAATAGTAAAACAAGAAGGTATATGGGCAGGTAACTCGGCAGGTGCAGCCATTGCAGGTATTTTGCAAATGAAAGAACGATTTAAAAAAGAGGATGTGGTTGTGGTAATATTTCACGATCATGGTTCTCGCTATGTAGGCAAAATGTTTAACGATGAATGGATGCGCGAAAAAGGATTTTTTGATAAATCAGGCTTAACCGCCAAAGATTTGGTAAACACCGGAAAAAGTTCAGAACTGATTACTGTGGCTGCTGACGATAAGGTTGAATTTGCCATTAAACTGATGATAGAAAAAGATATTTCGCAAATACCGGTATCGCAAAACGGCAGAATTGTTGGCTCACTTAACGAAAACAACTTATTTAAACAAATTATCAGTAATGTAGATATCAAACAAAAACCGGTTAGCGAAGTAATGGGGGCTGCTTTTCCGTTTGTAGATATTTCTACTCCTTTAGATTCACTAAAAGATATGCTTACTGCCGAAAACCCTGCTGTGTTGGTTCGCGATTTTAAAACTGATAAATCATACATCATTACCCGACATGATATTATGAATGTTTTAGCCAAATAAAACATGAAGTTAACCGACCAAACCGGGCATTATATAGAATTAAACCAAACTCCCTCGCGCATTGTTTCCTTAGTACCTTCGCAAACCGAATTATTATACCATCTGCGACTTGAAGATAAAATAGTTGGAATCACAAAATTCTGTGTTCATCCTGCTCACTGGTATAAAAACAAAGTTCATGTTGGCGGAACAAAAAAATTAAATCATCAAAAAATTGCCGCCTTAAAACCCGATTTAATTATTGCCAACAAAGAAGAAAACAGCCAATCGGATATTGAACTTTTACAAACGCAATACCCGGTTTATATAAGCAACATCCGCAATTTATCAGAAGCATTACATATGATTGCACAGCTAGGTATCTTAACTCAAACTGAGATGAATGCTACAAATCTAATCCGTAAAATTGAGCAAGCTTTTGCAAGCATTCCCTCTAAAAAAAAACATAAAGCCCTTTACCTGATTTGGAAAAATCCTTATATGGCTGCAGGCAAAGACACTTTTATAAATGATATGATGAACTATGCAGGTTATTTTAATTGTATAGAAAAAAACCGCTACCCCACATTAACATTGACAGAGATAATAAGACTACAACCCGAATATATCTTGCTCTCTTCAGAACCCTATCCTTTTAAATATAAGCATCAGGAAGAATTAAAAAAAATATTGCCCCACACTAAAATTTTGCTGGTTGACGGAGAAATGTTTTCCTGGTACGGAAGCCGCTTACTTAAAGCTGCCGAATATTTTACTAAGAACCTGCCTGCATCAGAACCTGCATAATCGCAAATTAAACCCAAATTACGAATTAGAAAAATCGTAATCGGTAAGTGTATATCAATAAAATTATTCGCTGTAAATTCTGCTGTTGTTTCTACGTTTAAAAATTGCGCCCTTCAGGTTGTGATATTTTAAAGATACTTCAAGTCCTCCGCGCATATTGGTTGCAGTTTTTAAGGTAGAAATATTCATGTCGTAACTTAATCCGACTGCGAAAGACGTAAATCTGTATTCAAAAGTAGGAATAATTGCATCACCGTATCGGTATTGAACACCGGCATATAAAGCCGACTCATTTAATAAACCGGTAATTTTTGTACCGGGTGTTAAATCAAACCTCATCATTAAACCGATATTAATTTCCTGCTGAGTTGCTTGTTTAAAAAATGTAAAAAAAGGCAATACACCTAACTCGGTATTGGGTATATCAAATAAAGCCGAGCCATGTGCTACCAACTTCATATATAACTGTTCGTTGCTGCCTGAATGATATTTTATATTAGGCTGATTGATATGAAACATAGCTACACCCAAATTAATGTATTTAACATCAAATCCTTTAATATGGCTGCTTTTGTTTCTGTATTCGTAGCGCAAACCGCCTGAAAAATCCATATATCCGTGCGAAGCAAGCATGTTGCCTTCGTAAGAGGGTAACGTTGGATCAAATTCCTGACCGTTGAATTGAGTGGCCCATCTTAGTTTATCAAGTTGTACTACCCTTTGAGCATAACCTGTTTGGATGCCGGCTACAAATTTGCTGTTTTTATCTACTTTTACAATGCCCGCTAAAGAAAGATTTCCTTGGTTTGAACCCATTTTAGCATCACCGGCTTTATCGCTGAAAAAATTAATTCCTAAACCTAAGTGCGATTTGTTTTTAAATATCCCCTGAAAGAGGGGCATATCAAATGAAAATCCTAAAGTATTATAAGGTGCATTGGCTGCCGACCATTGTGTGCGATAATTCATTACCAACCGTTCATACCCTTCGTAGCCTCCTGTTTCGGCAGGATTGATATGCAGCGGATTATTCAATACCTGAGAAAAATGAACATCTTGTGAGTAGGATGTTTTTGTACAGGCGATAATTGCCATGATAGTAATAAACTTTTTCATATTAATTATCGCATTAAAGTTATGTTTCCGCTTTGGTTAATTTCTGAACCGTCACTCAATATCGCGTAAAGTTTGTATGTATAAACTCCGCTGTTTAATTTTTGTCCTTTGTATGTACCATCCCAACCTACGCTTTGACTGGTAGTATTAAATATTTTTTCGCCCCAGCGATTATAAATGGTAAAGTTCAATCCGATTATGTTTTCGCCTAAAACATATAAAACATCGTTAATACCATCTCCGTTAGGCGAAAATGCATTGGGTATGGCTGCTCCGGCCGGTTGTTTAAAATGTGCTATAATTACATCATTGGCAGCAAAGGTAGTGCTAATGGAAGAATCTTTATCGCTGGGAGTAGGTGTGCTTGCCATTTCCCAATAATCAAATTCCCACCCGCCATAAGCATCAGCTTTTAGTAAGGTTTCAATGCCTCCGTAGTAGGTTCCATACCATGGAAAAGTTTCAATGTGTACGGAATTTATGTCAACTGTTCCTGAATTGGGTGGATCAACCAGCACGGTAATATTGTATGGTCCGGTTAAATTGTAGCAATCTATCATGGCTTGCGAAAATGCTGCACAACGTTGATTAATAAAATCTCTGATTAATTGCACATTGCTTTGCCACGTTGCATAAGAACCACCCCAGCGGGTAATATGCGCTTGCATTTCGGGGTCTATCACTGCCACCATGCTATCTAACACATGAAGCATATGAGGACATGAGAAAGTTGTATTTGCCAAATCGGCATATCGGGAAATATAGTATTGTTTAAAAATAGGATTTTCCATTAATTTAGAGATAATGTCCGTATGACCTTGACCACCCGGATTAGGAAGATTCTCTGGGTCGCAAGGACCTGCAGTTGGGGAAGAATTGGGGATTCCCGTAAAATTCACATAATGTCCAAAGGTTGCATCTAAATCCCACAATATATATCTCCATTTCTTTTTATCTCCTAAAGGATTCAATCCCCTCCACCAGCCGGTGTTCCAATTAAGCCAATCTTTATTTACCGTATATGAATTTATACAGAAATAATCTACCAGACTTTGCCAGTTTAGCAAGCTGTCTACATAGTTCCAGTTAGCGGGTATGGAACAATCGTTCGACATAATAAATGTTCTTAGAGTATTCCAGTCGGTTGAGGCTGCTGCACCTCCATACTCATTCCACGTACCACCCCAGGTTTTAATAAACTGGATGTATTCCGGAGAGCCGTTATATTTTTCGTCCTGATCATAATAATACGAAGTATAATCTTTATCATCTACTTTTTCACGTAAATCGTAAACACCCCAGTATTGACCATTTGCATACAACACACAAAACAGCGAGGTTCTTTCGTCCAGTTTTAAATTTCCGATATCTGAAAGCGTGTGTATATAAGCGTCTCTGATATGAGCACCGTTACCGGGTGCAAAGGGGTAATTATCGCAAGCTCCCGCTTTTAGTATAATGCGCTGAAATGTTTGCCTGTTTTTAGAATTAAAAAATTTATGTTTCAGTGCATAGCTGTAGCCATGTTGATCTCTGGTTATAAAGTCTATTCCTCTTTGTCCGTATGCCCAGGAATCGTTGCCGTGTTTATTAGCTTCTCCAACGGCTTCGGTTTTAAATTGTTTATCTGCACCAAAATATTCAATACCTGCATCCGGGGTAATTTGGCTGCCACCTAAAAGTGTACCGATTTGGTCGCCAAATATAGAAACTACAGGCACAGTATGGTTTACGTTTATAAAATACGTATTACTTTCTGTAAAACTTGCCGGTGTACCGGCTAAAAATGCCTTTGCGCGTAAAACTGTGGTTGTGGCAATATTTACGGGAGCGGTATAAAGCGTAGAAGCTGCCGTTGGCTCACTGCCATTGGTGGTGTATCGAATTTCAGCACCGGGTGTGGCACAGGTAATACTTACATTTTGTGCCGATGAGTAAAATCCTGCATTGATGCTCATAACGGGGCGGGCAACGTAATCCGGTTGTGCGTTTATGTTTGCGGCTCCGGGAGTTGGCGTTATAAACAAACTCCAACTCGTTGCACCATCTGTTGTTCTGCCGCGGGAATGATCTTTTTGTGTTGGATTTAAAGTAATATTTTCCAAAATTGTTCCCGAAGGATCTGAAAATACCAGATTTTCGGGTTGTGTTTGGTTTAACCTGAAATTTGTATGCACACCGGGGGCAATAACCGCATCGCGACCACTGCAAAAAACCAGCAAATATCCATTAGCCGGCACACTTGTTCCTGCAGGGAATTGCCATTTGGTGGGATTGTTGGCTTTATCACTAAAATAATAACCTGTTAAATTTACCGCTGTGCTGCCCGGATTATAAAATTCTACCCAATCATCTCTGTCTCCGGCCGACTGAATACCATTGAGATTCGCACAAGAATACTCGTTTATTACTACCTGTGCATATAAGTTTTCAGTAAATAATAAAGTTAAAATGAAGAATGAACGGTAAATAAATTTCATAAAATTAACATTAAATTAACCCCTAATTTACTATTTTTTTAAATACCAAACACATCTGTTGCAGAATAATTATTTAACGTAAACAGGTTAAAAAAATCAGGCTACTTACAGGCAGATTAAGTATGAACTTCTCATCCAAACAAATATAGTCCGGATTATTTAATTCGGCTAAAAATGCTTAATTACAAAACCGAAGTTAATTCAGGTTAAAACAAATATACCTACGGCTATTATTGCTCGATAAGTTTATTAGCTCTTGAAATTAATTCTTCGGTTTTTTTTGCTTGCCCGGGGGTTTTATCTTTTGAGATGGATAATGCTTTGGTTGCTGTATTTACTGCCTTTATTGCTGTAGGAGCCTTGGTTCTGGGATTGATGTTTTTTGCTGTTTCGAGCATGTCTTTGGCTTTGTTATCTAAATCAGCTATTTTGTCGGGGCGTGATTTTACCTCGTTTTGTATGTGATAGAGCCTTTTTAATATTTCCGCATCGCTTTTAATTTTATGTCCTTCGTTTTCCATTTTTTCTAATTCTTTTTCGATAGCTGCTAAGTCTTTCTCGGTTTTAAGGGTTGGTTCGTAAACGTCAAAACTTTGACCAACAAAGCCATCTATACCGCTTTCGCCAACAGCTCCGGGGCGTTTCAGTTCTTTTTCTGTTTCCTGCGAAATGGCCATACCGGCAACCAATAAGAATGCTAGTGATAAGGTTAAATTTTTCATAATCTTTATTTATTAATTAATTAATTGAGTATTTAAAAATTGTTTTATAATTGGCTAAGATATAAAATTATCTGATAAGCAAATATTTAACATTCGTATTTTGTTGCTATACAGAAAAATTGCACATTTGTCCCAAAGCAATAAATAAAATTATGGCACAAGATCTTTTAAAAGGAAAAAGAGGCATTATAACCGGAGCGCTTGACGAAAACTCTATTGCCTGGAAAGTAGCCGAAAGGGCACACCAACAAGGAGCAAAATTTACATTAACCAACGCACCCATTGCTATGCGTATGGGGCAAATAAATAAACTGGCCGAAACAACAGGTTCAAGTGTAATACCCGCTGACGCTACCAACATAGAAGACATAAAAAATCTGTATGAAAAAAGCATGGAGGTTTTAGGCGGTAAAATTGATTTTGTTTTACACTCTATCGGTATGTCGCCTAATGTGCGTAAAAATATTCCATATACAGAATTAAACTATGATTTTTACAACAAAAGCATAGATGTTAGTGCTATTTCTTTACATAAAATGTTAAGCGTGGCTTATAAAATGGATGCATTAAATCAGGAAGCCAGTGTAGTAGCGCTATCATACATTGCTGCACAAAGAGCCTACCCGTTCTACAACGATATGGCCGAAGCAAAAGCCATGCTCGAATCCATTGTAAGAAGTTTTGGTTATCACTACGGAAAAGCTAAAAAAGTACGTATAAATTCAGTTTCGCAATCGCCTACCAAAACTACTGCAGGAACAGGTATAAAAGGGTTTGACGATTTTTTTCATTTTGCCGAATCACTTTCGCCTTTGGGTAATGCAAGTGCAGAAAGTTGCGCAGATTTTTGCGTTGTTTTATTTTCTGACCTTTGCAAAATGGTTACCATGCAAAACATTTACCATGATGGTGGCTATTCAACTACCGGTGTAAGTATGGAGGCAATAGAAAAATTTAAAGGTTAAATAATTCAGTTCTTTATACTTATTCGTTAAATAACCATATTAACTTGCTACATTGAGGGGTTACCCCTCATGCCCCCATTTTTGATACTCAGTAAATTTGCAGTAAACTGCCCGAGTATGAAAAAAAATTTATTCTTCCTGTTTTTAATATTTACCGGCTTATTAAGTGCTCAGAATATACAAAAAACAAATAAAAGCTGGAAAGCAGATTTTGGCGATGTAAAATGCTTTATCGAAAACCGCGGACAATTTAAAGTATCAGACAATAAAGAATTAAACGCTCAAATAAAATTTGCTTTTGACGGTCATAACGAGCGGTATTTGTTTACGCCTCAGGGAGTAGTAATAGAATTAATCAACAAAGAAAAAATCATTAAAACCCCCGAAGAAAGAGCTGCCAGAAAAGAAAGAAAAAAACAAGGTTTTTCATCCGATAAAGAATTTTATGAATATGAAACTGGCGAAAAGTTAAAGACCATCGCGAATATTTGTTTGCAAACTGGATTGACGCCAACCCGCAAGTAGAAATTATTGCCGAGCAAAAAAACACTTATTATCACAGTTACTGCATCGAAAACGAATCAGGCGATGAAATAAACATCAATTACATTCCCTCTTACAATAAATTAATTTATAAAAATATTTACCCGAATATTGATGTAATATACGAATTCCATCCGGTTAAAGGATTAAAATATTCGCTGGTAGTAAAACCTGGCGCTGAACTAAGCCGTGTAAAACTTCAGTATTCAAAAAACTGTAAATTACTGTTAAACGGAACTATAGAAACACCCACAAAATTCGGAGATATAATTGACCATAAACCGGTAACATTTTATGCAAACAATAAAAACAAAATTATATCCTCGGCATACGAATTAAAAGATGGGATAATCAGTTTTAAAATTGGTGATTACGATCAAAGCAAAACCATTATCATAGACCCTTGGACCCAAACGCCAAATTTTCCGAATACCAACTGGGACAGCGTTTGGGAATGTGAAAGAGACGGTGCCGGGAATGTATATATTATAGGCGGTACATCACCTTTAGAATTAAGAAAATACAATGCGGCAGGAGTACAACAATGGATTTATAACACTACTTACGATACAACAGAATGGTTAGGAACATTTGCAACCGACTTAAACGGAATCTCATACGTAGCCAATGGTTCACCTGCAAGAATACGAAGTGTTAGTACGGCCGGAGCAACTATCTGGAACAATAATAATCCGGGCGGTATTTTTACTTCTACCGAATTTTGGAATATTACTTTTAACTGCGATCAAACACAATTGGTTATTGCAGGAACAGGGGGCGTACTTCCTCCGCTGCCTTACATTTACCGTATAAACATGACTAATGGAAATGTAATAAACAGCCAGCAGGTATGCGGAAGTTCTATAACACCTACCGGTACACAAGAAGTACGTTCTATTACCCCCTGCAACAATGGTAAATATTATTTTTTAACCCATGATACCATTGGTTATATCCACCAAAGTTTAAGCAGTTGCTTACAAGGCGGACAACCTTTTCATGTTAACAACGGAATAGATTTGGGTTATAAATGCGAAAATTTCAGATATAACAATACCGGGATTATGGCTTTGGCTTATTATAACGGTTTTGTATTTGTACATAGAGGGAATCAATTACAAAAAAGAGATTTTAACACTGCAGCAGTTGTAGCAACAGCAAATATTCCCGGAGGTGTGTTTAACAATGTATTCTTAAGCGGAAATGAAGTTGGATGCAGCGGAATTGATATAGATGACTGCGGAAATATTTATGTAGGCTCTACAAATGGTGTATATAGATTTAATCAATCATTAACACAAACCGGTTCTTTTGCCACTTCGTTTAATGTGTATGATGTTGAGGTAAATTCGGGGGGCGAAGTAATTGCCTGCGGTTCTACCGGTAACCAAAACTCTGCCACACGCACCGGTAGCATTCAATCGTTTGCGGCTTCTGCCTGTAACCCGCAAGCCATAGTTTGCTGCGATGCAACCATTTGTAATGCCGGGCCACTATGTACTACCGATCCGGCTATAAATCTTACCGTAATGACACCCGGAGGAACCTGGTCGGCATCTTGCGGTACTTGTATTAATTCAGCAGGTACCTTTAATCCCTCAACTGCAGGAGCAGGTACACATACAATCATATATACACTAGGTTGCGGTGCCGACTCCATACAAATTACCGTAAACAACTGCTCTCCGCTATCTGTATGTGTAGAACAAAACGGCACCCTCACCGTAAGCGGAGGAACAGGGCCGTATACCTGGAGCCAATGGAATCCGGGAGGATCAACGCCTATTACTAATCAAACGCAATGTCTTTCTTGTAACCCCTCTTACACATGGCTTGCTTTTCCTCCACCCGGGCAATGTTTAAATGGCGTTATACCGGTTAATACATGCAATGTACCTGCCGGTTATCAAACCTACGCTACCGGCAGCAATGCTCCCGCACCTACTCAATTTCCTGCTCAGGTGCAAGATAATACCGGGCAAACATTTACCATCAATAATTTAGGTTCACTACCTAACTGCACCTCTTGCCCAACTATCACCGTAAGCACAAGTTCTATCAACCAACCCGCCTGCAACGGAGGCACAGGCTCAGCAACAGTAAATGCCAGCGGAGGTACAGGACCCTATACCTACTTGTGGACACCGGGAAATTTAAACGGAGCTACACAAAACAATTTATTGCCGGGTACTTATACCGTTACAGCTACCGATAATAACAACTGTACAGGTACAACAACCGTAGTTATTAATAACCCTCCTGCCATAAATATTAATGTAACCAACAATACACCTGCTACTTGTGGAAATAGCAACGGCAGCATAACGGTAAGTGCCAGTGGCGGTACCGGAACATTGTCTTATTCGTGGAGCCCAAGCGGGCAAACCGGACCAACAGCCAATAACTTGCCGGGAGGACCCCATACGGTTACCGTTACCGATGCCAATGGATGTACGGCTAACCAAAACATAACTGTAAGCAGCACCGGAGGACCAACATTAAGCATCCAATCGCAAAACAATGTAAGTTGTTTTGGAGGCAATGATGGTTCGGCTACCATATCTGCCTCGGGTGGACAAACGCCATACAGCTACTCCTGGAGCCCGAGTGGCGGAAACAATCCTGTTGGAACCAATCTTAGCGCAGGAACCTACACAGTGACTGTAACCGATGCTGCGGGATGTGTTTCAACCATTGATGTTACCATCACGCAACCGGCAAGCGCCTTAACTGTAAGCACTACTACTACCAACAGTTCGTGTACAGCCAATACCGGAACTGCTACTGCCAACCCTACTGGCGGCACAGGCCCATACTCCTACAGTTGGAACACTTCACCGATTCAAAATACACAAACAGCCAATAATTTAGGTTTAGGTACCTATGTAGTTACCGTAACCGATGCCAACGGCTGTCAAGCTACTGATACAGCCATAGTAACCAATCCAAACGCTCCAAGCATTTCATTGGTATCTCAAAGCAACGTTACCTGTAACGGAAATACTAATGGTAGCGCAACCGTTAGCGCCAGCGGAGGTACCGGAACACTCTCTATTACCTGGAATACTACCCCGGTGCAAACAGGAACCACAGCCAGTAATCTGCCTGCGGGAACCTATGTAGCTACAGTTACCGACCAAAACAGTTGTTCTGCAACAGTAAGCATTACTATTACTGAACCTGCACCACTTACGGTAAGTATCAGCACGAGTCCTTCTAACTGTGCAGCCTCTGACGGTACTGCCACTGCTAATGCAAGCGGTGGAACAGGTCCCTACACTTACTCCTGGAGCAATACAGCCACCACACAAACAGTAAATAACTTACCTGCAGGACCCATCAGTGTAAATATTACCGATGCCAATGGATGTACTGCAAATGCTACGGCAAATATTACAACTATCAACACTGCAAACATTAATGCTGTTCCCCCGTTTGTTACTATCACACAAGGTGAAAGTACAACCTTAACCGCTACCGGTGGAGTAACTTATACCTGGACACCCGCCAGCGGATTAAGTTGCACGAACTGCCCCAACCCTACAGCCAGCCCTTCGCAAACTACCGTATATTACGTAAGCGGAGTTGATGCCAACGGCTGTTTTGGAACAGATAGTGTTATTGTATATGTAGATTTACCCTGTGGTGAAATATTTGTGCCTAATGCCTTTTCGCCCAATAATGACGGGCAAAATGATAAATTATGTATCTTGGGTGGTTGTTTCCTGTCATTAGATTTTATGATTTTTGACCGATGGGGTGAAAAAGTATTTGAAGCAACAAGCACCTCACTATGCTGGGATGGAATATTCAGAGGCAAGCCCATGAATCCCGCTGTATTTTACTACATTCTGAAAGCCACCCTTACTACCGGTGAAACCATCGAAAAAAAGGGCAACATCACTTTAATCAGGTAATAATTAATTATTGAATTGATATGACTATGAAAAAAATTATTTGCATAATAATCATCAACTTGGCTGTGCTAAGTCTTAAAGCACAAGATATACATTTTAGTATGTTTCATTTTTCTCCTTTAAATATCAATCCTGCAAATTGCGGAGTTGAAAATGATTTACGTGTTGCTTTAAATTATCGCAATCAATGGCGCTCGGTTGCCAATCCTTACAGCACCATTGCCGGAAGCTACGACATGCGCTTATCTAAATCAAAATCAGGAATTTTTGCCATGGGTATAAATTTTTACAACGACCGCGCGGGCGATTCTAAAATGGGTATTACACAAGCTAATCTTGCTGCGGCATATCATCTTATTTTAAACAGAGAACAAACCATCGGCTTAGGTATTAATACCGGTTTCGCGCAACGTTCATTAACTGGGGGTAGTGCATTGATGTGGGGAAATCAATATGACGGTACTAATTACAACCCCGCTTTGCCAACGGGTGAACCATTTGGAAACTCCTTTAGCACAAGTTATTTAGATGCTGCTGCAGGCATTATCTATTCATACAGGCAGGAAGAAAAATACATTACAGGAAATGATCACTTTGCAGCAAATGTTGGATTTTCTGTGTCTCATGTGCATCAGCCTAACATATCCTTTTACGGAGCTAAAGAACTGCTTTACAGAAAATACATTTTTCACACCAATGCTATCATAGGAGTACCCAACTCAAGAGTATCCTTTACTCCCGGTATAATGTACGCGCTGCAAGGACCTGCGCGCGAGCTATTGTTTGGTACTGCATTGCGTTATCGCCTGCAGGAAGACGCTAAATATACCGGCTTTATTACAGGCGCTGCCATGTCTTTAGGAATATGGTACAGAAATCGCGATGCAGTGAGTTTAACCACCCTGTTACAATGGGGAGGATATAGCATTGGTTTTGCTTATGATATTAATATTTCTGACCTGAGCAAAGCCAGCAGTGGCAGAGGCGGTTTTGAATTGCACGGGAGATATGTTTTACCTAATCCACAATCTATCCGCAAAAGCGGATCCACGCGTTTTTTATAAACACGATATACCCGCTTATGATTGACTTTTACTACTTGATTTCGCAACTCAGAAAAATGTTGTGAAAGATGAGCGTATAGAGTTTAATCTTTTGCAGTTTCTAAAAACTGTGTTAAATATATAAAATCATCTACACTTAATTGCTCCGGACGTTTATCTAACAGCCAATGTTCTTTTTTGTTTGTGTTAATAGATTTGATGGAATTTCTGAGAGTTTTTCTGCGTTGATTAAATGCTGTTTTCACCAATGTAAAAAACAATTCTTCCTTGCAGGGCAATGCTGTTCTTATTCTTTGTAAGCGTATAACACCTGATTTAACTTTTGGCGGAGGCAAAAACACTGTTTCGTTAACCGTAAATAAATACTCTACCTGATAATAAGCCTGTGTTAATACACTTAAAATACCGTAGGTTTTGCTGCCCGGCTTTTCGCATATACGCTGTGCTACTTCTTTCTGAAACATACCTGCCATTTCGGGTATGAAACATCTGTTTGCTAAAATTTTAAATACGATTTGTGTAGAAATGTTGTAAGGAAAATTACCAATAACAGCAAATTGTTCACCGGTAAAAATTTCTGATAAATTACTCTTTAAAAAATCGGTTTCGATGATATGTATGTTATTGTTGCTAAAGTGATGGCGCAAATACGTTACCGATTCTTTGTCTATTTCGATTAATTTAAGTTTATAGGGTAATTTAATTAAGTATTGAGTAAGCGCACCGGTACCCGGACCTATTTCTAATAAATTATTGTATGCACCATATCCTGTTAAGGTATTTGCTATTTTTTGTGCAGTATTTTTATCGTGCAAAAAATGTTGTCCTAAATATTTTTTGGGTTTAACCGGCATTTATTTGTTACTGTCAATATGAACCACTTCCAGTAAAGTTCTAAATGCTCCAAACTTACCTGCATATCTCAAGGCATGTTGTTCTCTTAACTGCGGAGCATATTCCAACTCATATTTTTTAAATGTAGGCATATCTTTACATAGATATTGTATAGAATAACTTATTCCGCCTTGTTCTTCTGCAAGTATGCGGCATATTTTATTTTCTATAAACATGCCTGTTTTCATCACATCGGGTATGTGCACCTCTTTCATCCATTTAAGCCACTCATCGTGCACATCAGCATCAATATTGATGGTTATATTGTATAAAATCATTGTTTGATTTCTTTATTAAAATTATTGTTGTTATAAATTTTATCATCTCCTCTAAGCTCGCGGTATATTCTTCTTGCTTCAACAACGTAAAGGCTGCCGGGATAATCAAATATTATTTTTTTATATAGTTCGGCAGCTTTTTGATTGTTTTTATAGTAATATAATTCTAATTCGGCAAGATTAAAGAGTGCATCATCTGCTAAAATATCCTGCGAATGTTCATCAATTATTTTTTTTAGCTGAGCTGCTGCTGCATCATAATCACCTTTTTTCTTGGCAATTTCGTAGCGTAAATAATGTACATCATCTTTTAATGAGTGCCAGGGATATTTGCCGGTTAAGGTGTCTAATACTTGTTCTGCTTCCTGTATTTTGTTTTGAAATTTTAATAAATCGGCACGGGCAAAATAAGTCAGCGGCTCCACAAGCGAATCCATTCCTATATTATCTGTAATTAATAATGACAAATACATGGCATCGTTACTTATAAGTTTGGATGTTGCATTTTTCAATACATCTAATTGTGCTTTTGCCCAGTTAAAATCGCTGGTATAAAATGAAATCTTTGCGTTTCTGAATTTTGCTTCGTGCCCGATCGGTTCATTTTTATTTGCTTTTTCAACTTGCGAGTAAAGCAGTGAGGCATCCCAAATTTCTCCTTTTATAAGCATCAAATCGGCATATTCGAGTTTTATTTCCGATTTGGTTTTGGGGTTTATGCCCGGCATTAATAACAGATCATTTAAAAGGTTAGTTGCTCCTTCAATATCATGGGTATAAAAAGCTTTAACCTTTGCCCAGGAGCGTATTAAATTTACTGTTGAAGTGTTTTTTCCTAATTCTTGCAGGGTTAATTCATAATTTTTTTCCAGTAGTATAAGTTCTTCATTCGAATAAATTCCTTTGCCAACTATTTTTTTATAAAGCACTTCAAGTAATTGCACCTTGCTGTCGTTGTAAAACGGATAAGAATCTCCTTTTTCTACCACATATTCGAAGGCTTTAACAGCTATATCTAATTGTTCATTATCTAAGCAACTAATGCCAAACTCAAACATGGCTTGTCCGTCAGCCTTGGTACGTTTATCAATGGCTTTTAGTTGAGTGTAGGCGGATGCAAAATCACCTTTTTGTTTATAGAACCATATTAACATATCATTATAAACAAAGCTGTTGGGGCTTTTTTGCAGTCGTTTAATGATTTCGGTTCTTAATATTTCCGTTTTTTCATTGTCTGCCTGTTCAAAAGGGATGACGTATGATAAATTGTTTTGTATGGTATTTAAATATCCTTCACTGATATCTAACAAGTTTAAATATTCATCAATCATACGTTGCGAATCACCTTTAACAGCATATACTTCGGCCTTTTGCAGGTTGTAAGTATTTTGCGAATTTATTTTATATGCTTTTTCATAGGTTTTTAAAGCATAGTCGTATTCTTCTTTTTCTTTAAATGCGTTTGCCAGATTAATTGATTGGTTATAATCTCCGTTTAATTCTTTGATGGCGTTTTCGTATTCTTTTTTTGCTTTTGATATATCGTTTTGTAACTTATATAAATAACCTAAATCAACATAAAATTTAAGTTGTTCCGGAAATCGTTTATGTTGTTTTTTAATGAGTTTTTCTGCTTCTTTATAGTTTTTTAGTTCTATCAGGCATTTCAGGTAATAGTTGTAAAATATATCGTTAGGGTTTTTATCGTATAATTTCTCATAATAAAGTGCTGCTTTATCAAACTCTCCGTTCTGAAAATATTGTACAGCCAATTGCTGATCGGTGTTGGGCTGAGCCGATAATTTACAAGGGATACAAAGTAATATGATAAAAAAGTATTTTGTCAATGTTTATTTTATTTTTTTAATACTGTCTAAATACTCAATTTTTTTTAAGAGCAAGGCATTTACCGAATCAAAAGTTTGATAGTATTGAGGTAAGGTTTGGCTCATACTTTCGAACATTTTTATTACCTGTACACTTGCATCTTTTTCCAGTTCATAATAATAACGCACCGAGTCTTTATTTATGATATTATTATTCAAATCGGCCGATAGATTTTTAAGCTGTAGTTGGCAGTAGAGCATTTCTTCTTTTATCTGTAAAAATCTGCGGTAGAAATCAATATCAGCTTTTCTGTAGTCTTTGTAAATGGTCATTATCCGTCCTAATTCCTGATCGATTGTATCCGGCACTATTTCTTTTAAACGCGATGTATTATTTCTGGCTTTAAGTGCAACTTGGTGTAAATTATCCAAATCAAGTGTTTCATATTTTTTCAAACATAGATTAATTTCGTTTGCTAAGCTGTCTATGGTTTTTATTTCTTGTTTATAACTGTTTCCGCACGAAATAACCGTAAAACACAGCAATATCTGTAAGAGGGTATTTTTCTTCATGTTTTGTTTACTCAATGGTTTTAAATCCGGTGTATTGATGTAATATTTCAGGGATATTTATTCCGTGAGGTGTTTGGTTGTTTTCCAGAATTGCCGCAATTACTCTGGGTAATGCCAGTGCGCTGCCGTTTAGGGTGTGGGCTAATTTTATTTTTCCATCTTTGTCTTTGTACCTAAGTTTGAGGCGATTTGCCTGAAAGGTTTCGAAATTGGAGGTAGAACTTACTTCGAGCCATTTTTGTTGTGCTGCGCTAAATACTTCAAAATCGTAAGTTAGTGCCGAGGTAAAACCCATATCGCCACCGCAAAGACGCATGATGCGGAAAGGTAATTCCAGTTTTATTAATAATTGCTTTACGTGTTCTACCATTGCATCCAGTGTTTGATAAGATTTATCGGGATGTTCTATTTGTACAATTTCTACCTTATCGAATTGATGCAAACGATTCAGTCCGCGTACATCTTTGCCGTAGCTGCCTGCTTCTCTTCTAAAACAGGGTGTATAGCCGGTAATTTTTATGGGAAAATCTTCTTCTTTTAATACCACGTCTCTATACAGATTAGTAAGAGGCACCTCGGCTGTGGGTATCAAATACAGGTTGTCTTGGGTAATATGATACATTTGCCCTTCTTTATCGGGTAATTGACCGGTACCGTATCCGGATGCTTCGTTTACCAAATGCGGAGGCATGGTTTCTTCGTATCCGGCACGGGTAGCTTCATCTAAAAAAAAGTTAATCAGTGCGCGCTGTAATTTTGCGCCTTTGTTTCGATATACCGGAAAACCTGCTCCTGAAATTTTTACTCCCAGTTCAAAATCTATCAGATTGTATTTATGGGCTAATTCCCAATGTGGAACGGCATCTTTGTGTAAAACCGGTATTGCTCCGTGTTTATATACTTCCTGATTATCTTCGGCCGATTTACCTTGTGGCACAAGCTCGTGAGGAGTATTGGGTATGCTATAAAGCAATTGTTGCTGCTGATGTTCTAGTGATGATAATTTATCTTTTAATTCCTGGGTTGAAGATTTAAGCAGGGATGTTTTTTCTTTGGCGGCTTCGGCTTCGGCTTTATTGCCTTGTTGCATAAGTTTTCCGATTTCTTTCGAAATACGGTTTAGCTCCGCCAATTGAGCATCCAGTTCATTTTGTGTTTTTCTGCGTTGTGCATCAATGTCTATTATATTATTTATTGTTTCTGTGTATAGACCATTGCGTTTGCTGAGTTTTTTTAAAACTTCGTCTTTTCTCTCTCTGAGTACCTGTATTTCGAGCATTGTTGTTATTTTTTTGGTAAAAATAAAAAACCCTTTCTACATAGAAAGGGTTTAAACCATGAAAACAAATGATTAGGCTATGCAATAACTGACACTATTGATTTGCCTTCTTTTTTCTTTTCAAATTTTACAACACCGTCTATCAAGGCAAATAAAGTGTGGTCTTTGCCCATACCTACATTTTTACCCGGATGGTGTTGTGTTCCTCTTTGGCGTACGATGATGTTGCCGGCAATAGCTTTTTGCCCGCCATATATTTTTACGCCTAAACGTTTAGATTCCGATTCGCGGCCGTTTTTTACTTTACCTTCGCCTTTCTTGTGTGCCATATCTTATAATTTTTATTATAAATTTCTAAAAATTAAGCTTTTATGTTTTCAATTTGTATTTGTGTTAAATGCTGGCGATGACCATTTTTAACCTTATAACCTTTTCTTCTTTTCTTTTTAAATACTATTATTTTATCGTCTTTCAGGTGTTTTAAAATTTTTCCGGTTACTTTAGCACCTGCGATGGCCGGTGCACCCACCTCAACTTTACCATCATTATCTAACAATAAAACACGGTCAAATTCTACACTATCGCCTTCCTGGCCCGCTAAACGGTGCACATAAAGGCGTTGATTTTTAGCTACTTTAAATTGCTGCCCGGCTATTTCAACTATTGCATACATGGTATTGCGTTTTTTGTTTTTAAAGGGCTGCAAAGGTATATATTCCTTTGATAAAAAACAAAATCTTATTTAGGATTTATTTTCAGAATTATGGATCTTCTTTCGCTTGTTAATTTAGCCAATAAATAAGCTGCTTATAACTATCTGAAATACAGTTTTTTAAATATTTTTTAATGCTATTAAATTACAACTTTATATTTTTCGAAAAAGCTTTCCCAACTCCAGATAAAATTATTCATAATTTCATTCATTCGTTTTAGAAAAATGGGGTTGGGTGTATTAAGATTTCTAAAGTATTCAACCTGGTGTTTATTCAGGTCATACTTAAAAAAAACAGCTTTACTCATCGAATATAGTATGTTTTTTGAAGGATGATTCACACGGTTCATAAATTCACAATATTCCTTATACAGTTTAATAAAACTTTGTTTATCGGTATTAAAAACTTCTGCGCACTTTTCAAATATATCTTCGGTAAGTGGTTTTTCAAGTTCGGGTTCAAAGCTATCGCCTATCATTTTAATATTACCGGCTAATACCAGCATCAGGAAGTGTTCATAATCATGCGCTGACAGGCGGGGTTTGGTAACAAAGTCCGGATCGTTGTTAATTAGTTCGGCAACTTCGGGAAATCCTCTTTCTACAGATTCTACCAAAGAATTAACAAAAGCGCTTGCTAACTTTTGTTCGCTGATGCGTTTACGGGTGATAAAAGTGAGTAGTGCCATTTTCAATGGAATGCTTTAACATTCATTGCATACAAAGTTACCTTAATTATGCAGGGCATAAAAATATGACTACACGACTGTTATCAACAAAGTTATTAACTTGTTTTAATGTAAACCCAAATTAATCAATTATACGGCTCGTGCCTTGCCTGCTACTGATTAATCCGGGTTAAATATACTTCCATAATAGTCATAACCTGTCTTTAGAAAATATATGCTAAATAGAAAATGCAGGTAAATTAACGTCCAAAGACTCCGTTCATGGACGACTTTTGCCAATCATAAAACATATTGGCAGTCACTTTTGTAAATACAATTATTTTAGCCCCCCGAAAATGATATAATAAATGAAGACTCGCCAAATAATTATACTATGTCTAGTGTCATTGCTATTGTTTGTGTTTATAATAACACGATTAAGTAACAATGCAAAAAAATTTGATATCCCCGAAAAAGAGCAAACAACGGAACTAAACAAGTATGTTAAGGTTGCAAAAGTAAAAAATGACACGAACCATATTATTATTGAAGGAACCGGCAGAATAATATCATCGCGTAAAATAGATGTTAGTGCCGAGGTTCAGGGGCAACTTATTAATACAGGTGTTACGCTTAAAGCAGGTACTGCTTTTAAACAAGGGCAAATTATATTTGGCATAAAAGATACTGAAGCCCGACTTGCCCTGCAGGCACGTAAAAGTATTTTTATGAACCTGGTTGCAAATATTTTACCTGACATTAAAATAGATTTTTCCGAAAGCTATGATAAATGGAAAAATTTTTTTGAACAGATAGAACCCGAAAAAACACTTCCCGAAATACCAATTATTAATAACGTAAAAGAACGTACATTTATTTCAGTTAAAAATATTTTTAGTGAATATTACACAATTCGTGCAGAAGAAGAAAGATTAAAAAAATATTTTTTTGTTGCTCCTTTTAATGGCTCTATTACCGATGTATATGCCGAAACAGGCGCAATAGTTAACCCCGGTACTCGCGTTGCTACCATCATAAAAACTGAAGAACTGGAAATGGAAATGGCCGTAGATGCCAACAACATAGCTTATGTTTCTAGTGGTATGCCGGTAAAATTATTTATCAATGGCTTAAATAAAAACTTAACCGGTAAAGTTATAAGAGTTGGCAACCACATCAATACACAAACACAGTCTGTACCTGTATATATAAAAATTGACGACACAAAATCCATTAATCTTTATAACGGTATGTATTTATCAGCTCAAATAAGTGCCGGTGTAATAAACAATTGCTTTAAATTGCCTCGCAGAGCATTAAATAGCAGAGATGTATTTTATGTTGAAGACAGTATCCTGAAAAAAACCACCATTGATATTGTTTTTACAAGCTCTGAGCATGTATATGTAAAAGGATTGCAAGATAACACACTCATAGCCGTTGAGCCCATAGGCAGCAACATTGCATTAGGTAATAAAGTAACACCCGAATTAGTAAAATGAGAAAACTAATAGCATTTTTTATTCAAAATCCAATTTGGGGTAATGCCATAATTTTTTTAACGGCAATTTTCGGAATATTAAGTTTGCTTACCATGCGTTCGAGTTTCTTCCCCGAAATGGAACCGAAAACAATTTATGTAAATGTAGTATATCCGGGCGCATCACCCTTAGAAGTAGAAGAAGGAATTACTACAAAAATAGAGCAGGCACTGGAAGGAATAAAAGGAGTAAAAGAAATTACATCTACCTCTAACGAGAATTTAGCCAATATACGCGTTGAAGGCTTAGAAGATGCCGATATGGACGACCTGCTTTCGGATGTGGAAAATGCCGTAAACAGCATCAGTAGTTTTCCGGCAGGTGCCGAAAAACCGGTTATCACTAAAGTAAAAACCAGCGGCATGTCGGGTACCGCGGCCTTTGTTTCATTGCTCGGACCTAACGATATTATGAAACTAAAGACAATAGCGGATGAAATAAAAGATGATTTATTAAATACCAAAGCAATCTCGCAAATTGAAGTATTCGGCTACCCGGCATTAGAATTTTCAATCGAAGTATCGGAAGAAAATTTATTGCGCTATAATTTACGTTTTGATCAGGTTGTAAACGCTATCAGAACCGGCAATATAGACTTAACCGGAGGCACAATAAAAACCAGCGAAGAAGAATATATTATACGATTACGGTCAAAAAAAAATACTGCACAAGAAATAAAAAACATTGTATTACGCGCTGCACCCGGAGGAGATATAATTACCATAGGTCAGGTTGCAGAAGTAAAATTTCAATTTAGCGAAACACCCAACTACTCCTTTTTAAACAATAAACGCAACATTACTTTTTTTATTAAAAAACTACCCGAAGAAGATTTAAGCAGCATTGCAAACGAAGTAAGAAAATATGTTAACGAGTTTAACCGGAAAAATAAAGAATATGAATTAAAAATACTATTTCAGTTCGAAGATATGCTTCAGGAACGCATAGATCTTTTGGTATCGAACGGCTGGATAGGATTAATTTTAGTATTGGTTTGTTTAGGTTTTTTCTTGAGTTTACGCTTATCAACCTGGGTAGCATTTGGCATTCCCTTTTCATTTTTAGGAATGTTTGCATTTGGCGCTTTATACGGCATAACCATAAATATGATTTCACTGTTTGGGATGATATTGGTTGTGGGCATATTGGTAGATGACGGTATTGTTATTGCCGAAAACGTATATACACATTTTCAAAAAGGCAAATCGCCTATACGCGCAGCCTATGATGGCACGGTAGAAGTAATGTCTTCTATTATAACTTCTGTATTAACAACCGTTGTTGCATTTGTATTATTGATGTTTGCCGGTGGAGAACTTAAAATGATGCGCGAAATGGCATTTTCGGTGTCGGCTTGTTTATTGTTTTCGATGGTAGAAGCATTTTTGGTGTTACCCTCACACCTGGCACACAGTTATGTTTTAAAACCGGTTAAAATAAACTGGTATCAGAAATTCAGAAATTTTACCGATAAAGTTTTAACATATTTAAGAGATGCTTATGCCTCTGTTTTAAAAACATCAGTTAAATACTACCGCTTTTCTGTTTTTATTCCTCTGCTCTTTATTATTTTTATTATTGGCTTAATCGCTACAGGACTTATAAAACTTACATTTTTTCCGAATATTCCATTCGAAGACATTAAAATAGAAGTTGCATTTAAACCCGGAGAAAGAGAAGAAAAAACTGAAGCATTTTTAAGATATTGTCAGGAAAAAGTTTACGAAGTTAACCAAGAATTGATAAACGAAACGGGCGACACATTGATACAATATACCACTATTTCGGTGGGCAATACCGAAAGTTTACGCGAAAATGGCGGGCATGCAGGCCTGGTAAGAATTAACATCAATGCAAACAATAAAAAAGTTTCGAGTAATGAAATAGCCAATCGTATTCGCAAGAAAATTGGCGAAGTAAAAGATGCCGAAAAATTTGTGGTTGGAGGCGAAGTGCGTTTTGGCAAACCTATCTCAATTGCCATTGCCGATAAAGATTACAACACGGTAAAAAAAGCCAAAGAATATTTAAAAGGCGAATTAAAAAAAATGCCCGAACTAAAAGACGTTACCGATGATAGCCCTTTAGGAAAACAAGAAATAATTGTTCATCTGAAACCTAAAGCCTATATGCTAGGGCTTACTCAGGGCGAAGTAATGCGTCAAATACGCCAGGGATTTTTTGGTGAAGAAGCCCAACGAATAATCATTGGCAAAGATGAAGTAAAAATTTGGGTGCGCTATCCTAAACAAGACAGGAGCTCGCTCGGACAATTTGAAAATATGCGTATTAAAACACTAACCGGAGAAAACTTTCCGCTGGGCGAAATAGCCGATTATAAAATTGAAAGAGGTGAAGTTGGAATTAATCACTACAACGGCAAAAAAGAAATAAAAGTTGAAGCCGACCAAACAAATATGGATGCCCCAACCATTGAAATTACAAATAAAATTAAAGACAATATTATAACCAAACTAAAAGAAAAATTTCCCACAGTAGAAATTAAATTCAGAGGGCAGGCACAACGTGCCGAAGAATCAGCAGGTCCGCTTATCATTGTTGTGTTGCTGGTATTACTGTTTATACCACTGGTATTGGCTCTGAATTTTGGTTCGCTCATGCAGTCAATAATTATTGTTAGTGTAATTCCTATCGGATTTTTTTGTGCTATGTTAGGCCACGGTTTAGAAGGGCGACCCTTTTCTTTGTTAAGCGCCTGGGGAGTTATTGCTTTAGTTGGAATAATTATCAATGACTCGGTGGTAATGCTAGACACTTACAACCGTTATATTAAAGAAGGAATGAAAGCCATAGATGCCGCTTTTGAAGCTGGCAGATCCAGATTCAGGGCAGTAATTCTTACCTCTATCACTACCGTAGCCGGGTTATATCCCTTAATACTGGAACAAAGTTTTCAGGCACAGTTTTTAATTCCCATGGCTATATCAGTAGCCCATGGTGTATTATTTGGCACATTATTTATCTTGTTTTTCTTTCCTTCGTTAATATTATTTTATAATGACCTCCGTAGATTATTAATATTTATATGGACCGGTAATATGCCTCAACGCGAAGAAGTAGAACCTGCCCTGAGAGAATTAAAAAAATTAAAACAAATTGAAGCCGAAGGAATATTACATGAATAACTACACACATTCCAAAATATCAATGAAACATATTGCCACTTATATAGCTATTGTTTTATTATTTTTAAATAAAATAAATGCGCAGGAAAACCTCTCCTTAGCAGAGGCTATTAAAATTGCTTTAGAAAACAATTTTAAAATGCGTGCTGCACAAGATAATCTGGCTATTGCCAGAAACAACAATAACTGGGGCGAAGCAGGCAGATGGCCCTCGTTCGATTTAATTATAGGGCAAAACAATACCATGGCCGATCCCAGCAGAAACCCGCAATCATTTATACGCGATAAATTTTATACTGCCGGTGTAAGTTTAAACGCTTCCGTAAATTGGGTACTGTTTTCGGGTTTTAGAGTAAATTTAACCAAAGAACGTTTAGAGCTGCTGCAAGCACAAAGCGAAGGAAATGCCGTTATGGTTATGGAAAACACCATACAGTCTGTAATATTAGCTTACTACAACGCAGTTTTACAAATCGAAAAATTACAGGTGATTAAAGATGTGGCAAAACTATCTAAAGATAAATACGAATATTTTTTACAGAAAAAAGATTTAGGCACCAACTCTACCTTTGAACTTTTGCAGTATAAAAATGCTATGCTGGCCGACTCTACCAATGCTTTAATTCAGGAATTGGCTGTAAATAATTCTTTACGTAATTTAAACCTGCTTATGGGGCAAGACTCCGAAAAGAAATATTTACTTACCGATTTTTTACAAACACCCGATATTAAATTTACACCCGAAGAATTAAAAGAACTCGTTAAAAAAAATAATTCTTCATTAGTTAATCAATATATTAACCTGCAACTGCAAAAAACAGCCATAGAACTGGCTCAATCTGCAATGTATCCGGTAATTAGTTTTAGTTTAGGTACTAATAATCAATTCAGTTATTTTAAAACTTCTTTGTTCGAAGGAAACGCAACAAACCTAAACTACTATGCTAATTTTACAATAAACTTCAACATCTTTAACGGAGGCAAAACCCGAAGAGCTATTCAAAATGCACGCATTCAGGAAAAAATAGTACAAACCAACTATGATGAGATGGAATTTACTGTAATCAATCAGTTACAAAATTTATATGAATTATTTTTAACACGTAAAAAAATACTAAGACTTTCTTCCGAAAGTTTTCAATCAGCCGAAACCAACCTTCAACTAGCCGAAGAAAGATTTAAAAGCGGAACCATTAATTCCTTTAATAAACGCGATATTGACCTGGCATACCTTAATGCTGCACTTGTTCGCTTAGAATCCGCCTATAATCTTATAGACGTACATACTGAATTATTAAGAATATCTGGCGGACTTGTAGAAATCGGTGTAAAAAAGTAAACCTAAACACACATTATCTCCAAAGGCAAACTGAATGGATAGCCTGCATAGAATTTTTCAATCCTCATATAGCAAGAATTAAGCATTAACACGCTTAGTTCAGAACAAAAAATAACGGACATACAGTTTTTTTTTATCTTAGCCTAAAATATTATTATGCGTCACACACCCATCAATCCGGATTTATTTAAAAGCAACCGTAAACGTTTTGCTGAAATGATGAAACCTAATTCCTTAGCCGTATTCAACAGCAACGACATTATGCCTACCAGTGCCGATGGTACCATGCCTTTTAAGCAAAACAGCGATATTTTTTATCTCTCGGGTATTGACCAGGAAGAAAGTATTTTAATAATTTTTCCCTTCGCCAGCGAAAGAAATCATCGCGAAATACTTTTTTTAAAAGAAACCAACAGCGAGATAGCTATTTGGGAAGGTCAAAAACACACCCGCGAAAGTGCTTTTAAAACTTCCGGCATCAAAACTGTTTACTGGCTTAAAGATTTTGAATCCATTTTTAAAAAATTAGCCTTCGAAGCAGAACATATCTATTTAAATACCAATGAACATTTACGTGCCCATGTTGAAGTAGAAACTCGCGATGCACGCTTTATTAAATGGATTAAAGAAACATATCCCTTGCATAAACTGGAACGAAGTGCGCCAATTTTACATCACCTGCGTTCGATAAAAAACTCTATAGAAATAGACCTCCTTCAAACTGCTTGTAATATCACCGAAAAGGGTTTTAGAAGAGTTTTAGGTTTTATTAAACCTGATGTTTGGGAATATGAAATTGAAGCCGAATATGCACATGAGTTTATAAAAAACCAATCCAAAGGATTTGCCTATACACCTATAATTGCCTCCGGTTACAACGCCTGTGTATTGCACTATACGGATAACAATAAAAAATGTAAAAACGGTGATATTTTATTGATGGATGTAGGCGCAGAATATGCCAACTACAATGCTGACATGACACGCTGTGTGCCTGTTAGCGGAAAATTTACCAAAAGACAAAAGGAAGTTTATAATTCGGTATTAAAAGTAATGCGTGAAGCAATTAAATTGCTTCGCCCCGGTACATATTTGCAAGAATATCACAAAGAAGTAGGCAAATTAATGGAAACTGAATTAATTAAATTAAAATTACTTACCAAAACCGATATTAAAAACCAAAACCCCGAATATCCTGCATACAAAAAATATTTTATGCATGGAACCTCACATTTTCTTGGCTTAGATGTGCATGATGTTGGGCTTTGGAATAAACCCATACAACCGGGCATGGTATTTACCTGCGAACCCGGCATATATATCCGTGAAGAAAATTTAGGAATACGTCTTGAAAACGATATTTTGGTTACCAACGGAAAACCCATTGATTTAATGGCAAATATCCCTATTGAAGCAGACGAAATCGAAACACTTATGCATGAAAACAATAACAAAAAGAAAAAATGATTTGTGCTTTTAACGGAGGTTCTATAGATTACAATATATATGGTCAAGGAAATTGTTTGGTGCTGTTACATGGTTTTTTAGAAGATGATTCTATCTGGAATGACTTAATAAAATTTTTGGAACCCACTTATAAAGTTATTTGCATTAACTTACCCGGTAATTCAAAATCATTGATGCCTGGCGATATATATTCTATGAACTTAATGGCAGATTGTGTAAACGAAATATTAAAACAACAAAATATATCTGCAGCTACCATCATAGGTCATTCCATGGGCGGCTATGTATCTCTGGCATTTGCCGACAGATACAATGAAAAATGCAAAGGTGTTGTTTTAATAAATTCAACGGCTTATGCTGATAGCGATGAGAAAAAAAGAGACAGAGAACGAGCCATAAAAGTTATACAAACTAATAAGTCTGTATTTATTAACGAGGCTATTCCAAACTTATTTGCTCCCGATAATATTTCTAAATTTAAAAACGAAATCAATACATTAAAAGAAACCGCTCTGCAAATGCCTGATAACGGCATTACTGCTTGTTTAAGAGGGATGAAAGAAAGAAAAGACTACTCCCGTTATTTTATCCAACAGCAATTACCCTTGTTGTTTGTTGCCGGCAAATACGACAACATCATACCTTTTGAAAAATCTATTGCACAAAAAAATATTACTGCCCAAACATATTTCGTAGAGATGCAAAAAAGCGGGCATATGTGTTTTATAGAAGAAAAAGAAAAACTTTGCCATGAATTGGCTGGTTTTTTGAACCAAATTCACCATTAAATATTAGAGCTTTGTTGTATTATTATCCTGTTTTCCGAGCCGTAACAGTTTGCTGCCATTACAAAAACTTCACTTCCACTCGTCTGTTGATGGCGTGTTGTTCTTCGGGGCAGTCTTTTTGTCTGCGGCAGTTGTTTAGCAGCTTGGTTTTTCCGTATCCTTTGGCTACTATCTTATCGCGTGCTATGCCTTTCTTTACCAGCCAGTCGTAGCACGATTGTGCACGCTTCTGCGATAGGTTGTTGTTATAAGCATCGCTGCCTATACCATCGGTATGGGCTGATAGCTCTACCTTGGCATTGGGGTTCTCTGCCAAAAACGTGTATAGGTTCTCTAATATCGGTATCGACTCGGGTTTTAATGTCGCTTTGTCAAAATCAAAATAGATGTTGTCTATCTTTACTATGTTGCCTTTCTTTACCTCGGGCTTCAAACGTATGGGGTTTACTTTTTTGCGTACCTCATCTCTGGCTGTGGGGTTGTCTTCCATAGATGGTACATTAAATACTTGCGGCACATATCCCGGTGTGGTTACGTGTACTTTGTATCTCTTCTCCGGATGTATGATAAATTCCCATTTGCCATCCCCGGCAGTATATTTGGTCTTTACCAGCGTACTGTCTCCGTTATCATGTATCATATATAAATCTACTTTCGCTCCTTCTACAGGCTTGGCGGTTATCGCATCCAGCACTATACCACGCAGGGTGTCTAACTCTATCTGCTTCTTGAAAAAATATACCTGATCCATCGTATTGTCTCCATCGCGGTTCGATGTAAAAAAGCCTTCCTTCATACTAGGTATGGTAATAAAGGTAAAATCGTCTTTGCTGGAGTTAAATGGTTTGCCTAAGTTTTTGGGCTCTACAGGTTTGCCGTTGATTAATTTAGCTTTAAATATATATATCGGCTCGTAGCCGGGTAAACCTCGCGATGAAAAATAAAAATATTCTCCGCTGATGTATGGATACAACTCATCTTCATAGGTGTTTATCTCGTCTCCCAGATTCTCCGGCTCGGAACATTTACCCGCTGCGTTTACGCTGCATTTGTATAAATCGTATCCTCCCTTGCCTCCGGGACGGTTGCTCGCAAAATAAAGCGTGCTCCCGTCCTTACTGATATAAGGATAAGCGCAGGAGTATTCCATCGAGTTGATGCTCAACTCTACCACGTTCTCCCATTTGCCGTTGATGTTCTCCGCCCGAAATATCTTTAATACGTTTAATCCGTCTTTCCCAAAGGGATTGTCTTTCTTACTGTTGGGTTTATAACTGGTTTTGGTTGAAGCATTCGATGTATAAAACAGGTATTTCCCATCGGCTGTTACGCTGGGCGAACTCTCATAAAAATCTTTGTTTACGCTGCCTTGTATCTTCTCCGGTGCAGCAAATCCGGCCGAGTCTATCCGTTTGCTATAGGCTATATCATAATACACCGTTTTGTTCTTATTCTCCGTTTCGCTTTTTTGAGGAACGGCTAATAACAATCCTTCCTGGTAATACATAATACCCAAGCCTTTGTTGCCGCTTTGAAGATTGGTGCGAACTACATCGTATTTAGCCACCAGATTTTTATTGAACGAAGGCCAGGCGCATTTCTTCTCATAAAACGAAACTAAATCGCTCCGGTTTATTTGACTGCAGTATTCCTTGTAGTATCTTAGTGCCTCTTCGTATCGCTCCAAACTCATTAATATATCGGCATATTCCTTATAATTCTCCGGCTGGTTCTCTTCCTTAAACGCCATCAGCTTTTCATACCAATCGGCTGCATTGCGGTAATCAAAAAGGTGTTTGTAAGTCTTGGCTACCTGCTGGGTCATGTAAAATTTGTTCTTTACTATGTCTTCGCTCAGCGCTTTCTTGTATGATTCTATCGCCTCGGGATACATCTTGCGCTTAAAATAATCATCTCCTTGTGCCAGGTTGCTCTTGGGTTGGGTAAATGCACTGCTCATTATCAGCAGTATGCTCAGCAGCGTTAGTGTTGTTCTCCTCATTACTTGTTTGTGTTTTTTATTATAATAATTGTTTCAGCCTCCTCACGGCTTTTTTTCTTCTCTTATTTGACAGGGGTGTTCTTAATCTATAACTCCGGCTCAAAAACGGGGTGTTTCTATTACCGGCCTTGAACTTAACTGAAGATGCTGGAATATCAGCATGATTTCATGTGAGCCCCGGGAATAGCTCCCTAACTGACCCCAGTTAAAATCGTATGCATAGGCCAGCTTGAACATCGGGGTAATCTGAAAATTAATCAAACCTATCAGCTCTTTGCTGGTTCTGAATGAAAAACCTCCCCCTACTTTCTTGTTGTATACCACCTGGGCATTCAAATCTATTTGCATGGGCGCTCCGCTTACCTGCTTGATTAACGTAGAAGGATTTAAATCCCACTTATCGCTCAGGGCTATGCTGTAGCCTGCTTGCAGATAATAATGCAGATTCTCGGGGTTAAAACTGGTCTTGCCTTTGTATGCATTGTCGTAAACTATCTTGTTCTCCAATAAATTGGGAATAGCAAATCCTACGTAAAACTTGGGCGTAAAATAGTATATCCCAAACTTGCTGTTGGGCATGGTAAACGTGGGGGTATTTGCACTGAATACAGGATCGTTCTCCTGGATGGTCTCTACTCCCGCCAAATTGCTTTGTATCATGCTTACCGTGGCCGATAACCCAAAGTTTAAGTATTTGTTTAACCCTACTTTTAATCTGTATGCAAATAATCCCGAAAACTCAAAGTTCTTGTTTACTCCTATCTTATCGTGCATGATGGTACCGCCTACCGTAGCTTTGCCACTCCCCAAAGGCTTGTTCAAATTTATTCCCATCGTGGCTGGGGCTCCGCTCATCCCGGTCCATTGGTTGCGGTAAAACATCGCTCCGTTTAATGCATTGCTGTTGCCGGCTGCCGCTGGGTTTATAAATGTATGGTGCAGCATATACTGCGATACGTTAAACTGGTTCTGTCCGTAACTCCATACACTTATACATATAACGCTAATTAATAAAAGCTTTTTCTTATTCATAATAAATGGTTTTTTCATTTTTTTTTATTATACCTTTATTTCCTCCTTAATTCTATGTATCCGTTCTTGCCTTTTTCTTCGGCATTTAACTTTAATATGTAAAAGTACGTGCCGTCTACTACCTCATCCCCTACCAGCTTTAACGTGGTGGTGTTGCTCTCGCCTTTCCAGTTATTCTGATATGGCTTCGCACTGTATACCAATCCGCCCCAGCGGTTGTATATGTATAACTCGTTCTCTGGATACTTCTCTATCCCTAATATCACAAACTCATCGTTTATCCCGTCTCCGTTCGGACTGAATCCGTCTGGGATGACAA